>CAMYJD010000039.1:1989-35330 GCA_947258655.1 uncultured Gammaproteobacteria bacterium
TAGAACAGGTAGAACAGGTAGAACAGGTAGAACAGGTAGAACAGGTAGAACAGGTAGAACAGGTAGAACAGGTAGAACAGGTAGAACAGGTAGAACAGGCAGAACAGGCAGAACAGCCTAAGGAAATAGCAAAGACTGATCAATCTGTTAAGGCTGTGCAGTCGATTGATGTCAACAGTTCGAGCAACAAGGTAGTAGCAAAGACCCAAGCGCGAACAAGCGAAGTGGAGAGTATGCAACAGGATGTGGCGGATGTTGCAAAGCCTGACCAGCAACCTGTTGTCGAGAAAACACCACACGAAGCCGGGATTGCTACAGATAAGTCTGATCCCCGTGTGTCTATGGTTGATGAAGGCAGTCCTGTGGGGCCTGCCAAGAGCGCAAAGGCAGAGCAGGACAGTGCAGTCGCGACGAGGACTCCACAACAACCCGGAACTGCCACCGTCAATGAGGAAGCGGCTGGTCCGGCGAGAATGGCGTCAGGGATGATGAAAGATCCACTCAAAACCATGTCAGGCATGATGCAAAATCCGGCGCAAACGATGTCAGGAATGATGAACCCGGCGGCTCCGGGTAGTAGTGGTGTTAGCAAAGATTCTGAAAATACACAAACTCAAACGCTAGCGCCAGAAGCTTCCACAGGCCAAAGACAAATTGCTGAAGGACATGCGCCTGCGTACAGGCCGCAAATGTCAGCTCCACCTCCACCTTTGCCTCCTGTAACTGCGACCGGGCAGCAAGCAGAAATACCACCACAACAACAATATTACCAGATCATCAACAAGGCACGTCATGCCTATTGGCAAGGCCAGTATCAGCAGTCAGTGGAGGACTATCAGCAGGCGATAGAGTTAATGCCAGAGTCGCCAGATGGTCATGGGGAACTGGGTAATGTTTATTATGCACAGGGTGAGTGGGACAAAGCGGGTGAAAGTCTCTATCAAGCAGCAATACGCTTGTTGGACAAGGGCCGCAGTGACAAGGCCAATAACATGTTGTCGATAATACGCGGACTTCGGCATGAACGTGCCATGGAACTGGAAAAGCGTCTGCAAACACAAAGGTCTCGTCAATAATGTACTAATGCAGTTTTCTACTTTGGAGTGGACGCTGCTTATTGGTATTGTTTTTATATTCAAACAGGCTTCGATTTAATTATTAAATCAGGAGAGCTATATGTCTATTATCAGAAATGTACTGGCACTAATTGGCCTGGCTATTATCATTCTTGCTATCGTTGTCATTACCCGTTATGCAGACCTGGTCAAGTTGACAGCAGATCTGGATCCGAAGGCCGGTGCAGTCTACCTGGAACTGGCCAATAAACTGGCCGAGACCGGGAGCGCGGTCGAAGCGACAATCTGGCGTGCTGCGGTACAGGACGGGATGACGGCCGAAGATGTCGAGGATGTCATGAAATCGGTTGCCAGTGAACACAATATCAAGAATGTAGGCGAGCTACCTCTTTACAAGCAAGTGGCTTCGATGAGTGGAAAGCCATATCGTTACGCTAAGATATTTATGTTTTGTGATGCACTGACCGCATCAAGGATGATGGATTATAATGATGCGTTTTCTGCGTATTTACCCTGTCGTGTCAGTTTGATCGAAGACAAGACCGGGAAACTGTGGATATATACCATGAATATGGATCTGATGATTCATGGCGGTAAGCCATTGCCAGCGGCATTGAAGAAAGAGGCAGAGCAGGTGAGAACTATTATCACAGATATCATGAACCGGGGTGCTGCAGGTGATTTCTGATATTTATGCATATGCCAGCGCTGTCTGCAGAATGCACTGATGGCTTAATGGCCGCTAATATATTAAAATATACTGAAATGCGATTATAACAGCTGGTTGGTGCACACATGACAGAAAAGAAAGCGGCTGAAGATTCGAAGAAGATGGAGGAGGGTCACTTACTATTAGATGATGACGCCTCTGTCAGTAGTCTTGAAAAGATATACGAGGTCTTCGCTGCGAGTGCCAAGCGTTGGGAGGCCATTGTCTATCCGTCCCTGTTCGCCTTTATTATTCTGGCGGTCTATGGTTTTTACCTGATTTTCAGCTTGACTACGGATGTGGACAAGGTTGTCGATGAAATGAAAGTAATATCCAGCAACATGGTAAGTATATCTAAAAACATCAACAATATGACTGGTAGTGTAGTTGCAATGTCTACGAACGTTGATGCAATGACGGCATCAGTTGCATCGATGGATAGTCAGTTCGACAATCAATTGGCAGAAATGAAACACCTGAATAAAAACTTCATCGATATGAATCGTTCGGTCCATATCATGACAGTTGCTGTTAACCAGATGCGTCGTGACATGTCTATCCTGAATAATAATGTATCCAGACCCATGAATTTTATGAATTCCTTCATGCCGTGGTAGTATCTAGATAATTCACACTGAGACTGGAATGCATTATGTGGTATGCCTCGAACAGGATAAGCAAACATCTGCAGGAATTGGAACGCCATCTTGGTAATGAAAACCCACTGCTTGTTACGGTCGTAAAAAGTTTTCATAAGCTGGATAAGGTTGGTTATTCAACCGGTTTGCTTGAGCATGAAGAATCTTTCGCTAGTCAGATATCCTGGTGGCCGTTGATATCAATACTGGGCACATTCTCGGCGGGCAAATCCACATTTATAAATCACTACCTCGGGCAGCAGATTCAGCAGACCGGTAATCAGGCGGTTGATGACAAGTTTACAGTTATTTGTTATAGCGAGGATACTACCAGCAGGGTGCTGCCTGGTATTGCGCTCGATGCTGATCCGCGTTTTCCCTTTTATCAGATCAGTAAAAGTCTGGATGAAGTCGCGCCGGGTGAAGGGCAGCGGATTGATTCCTACTTGCAACTAAAGACCAGTTCCAGTGAAGTGGTTCGGGGAAGGATTCTGATCGATTCTCCAGGTTTTGATGCCGATGCACAAAGACAGGCTATCCTTCGCAGTACCGAACATATTATCAATCTATCCGATCTGGTGCTGGTGTTTTTTGATGCACGTCATCCCGAGCCAGGGGCCATGCGTGAAACACTTAGCCATCTGGTTGCAAGGACTATAGAACGTCAGGATGCTGTAAAATTTCTTTTTATACTAAACCAGATCGATACTGCGGCCGGGGAAGATAATCCAGAAGACGTGGTCGCATCCTGGCAACGTGCATTGGCACAGGAAGGCCTCACTGCCGGCAAGTTTTTCACAATCTATAATCCTGATGTCGCTGTGCCGATAGAGAATGCAGAATTACGTAAACGCTATGAAGATAAGCGTGACAGGGATCTGGCCATGATTCATGAGCGCATGTCCAATGTCAGTGTAGAACGCGCCTATAGGATTGTATCCCTCCTCGATCAGACAGCTAAAGATATAGAGCGAAAATGGATCCCTGATCTCATCGAGTGTATACGCCGCTGGCGCGTCAGGACCCTGACGTTGGATACTGTTTTCTATTCATTACTGTTATTGGTCTTTGTCGGAATAACCACAGCTCTGGATTATTGGGATGGCCTGCGTTTCTCGCCTCCATGGCTTGAGAGTATTGGTAATATCGGTTGGCTGGCAGTTATCGCTGTGATCATTGGGGTATTTTTAGCATACCTTCATTTTATGGCGCGCAAGATTGCATGCAGGCATGTGATTCGCTGGATACGGAAGAAGTTTACTAATGAAGAGGATGCGGCCAGGCTCACAAGTGCATTTGTGAATAATTGTCGCCCATGGCGCAGTATATTTGTCAGGCAACCCGCAGGCTGGGGCCAGCGCGCAGGCAAAAGGCTAAAGGAAATAGTGCAGGAGGCAGATTCCTACGTGCAAATGCTGAATGACAGGTTTACCAATCCATCTGGTATAAAGAGAAGTGAGCGAGTCCAGGAAAATGACTAAACGGGTAAATGTGTTGATTGTAAGCAAGGGTTAGGTTGCCTTGATACAAACAATAAAGTGTTTACTACTGTCGTTAATGAGCAGCTCCAGAGATTTGCTGCCAATCATTCTGGTCGTCAGTTTCTTTCAGCTGTTTGTCTTGCAGCAACCATTCCCGAATCTTGGAACAATAATAACAGGTTTCCTGTTTGTATTGATAGGAATGACCCTGTTTATACGCGGACTCGAAATGGGCCTGTTCCCAGTTGGTGAGTCCATGGCCTATGCCTTTGCACGTAAAGGCAGTCTGTTTTGGTTATTACTATTCGCTTTTCTGCTGGGCTTTGGTACAACGATAGCCGAACCAGCATTGATTGCAGTTGCCGATGAGGCAGCGACAGTTGCAGCTAATGGCGGTATGATCGCGGCCGATGAAGCGGCCAGGAAGAAGTATGCCTACGGTCTGCGCTTGACCGTGGCGATCTCGGTCGGATTTGCCATCCTTGTGGGTGTAATAAGGATCCTCAAGGGCTGGCCTATTCATTACCTGATTACAGCCGGATATATCGGCGTGGTCATCATGACAGCATTTGCTCCCGATGAAATTATTGGTATCGCCTACGACTCCGGGGGTGTGACCACATCAACGATAACGGTGCCACTTGTCACCGCCCTGGGTGTCGGTCTGGCTTCCAGTATCAGTGGCAGAAATCCGATGATTGACGGTTTCGGTCTGATTGCGTTTGCATCGCTGACACCGATGATATTCGTGATGGGTTACGGGATGATTATATAATGACGTTTGTTGCCGAAATATTCTTTATAACGCTCGCAACAATCAAGGATGTATTGCCTATTGTACTGATTATCTTCGGTTTCCAGTTTTTTGTGATCAAACGGCCACTGCCGAATATGAAAAAGGTGGTTATTGGAATACTGTATGTCATTCTGGGTCTGTCCTTCTTCCTCGTGGGTCTCGAAGAGGCATTGTTTCCGCTGGGCCGTCTGATGGCGCAGCAATTGACCGATCCGGCATTCATCCGCGCGGGACTGGACTCGGTCAGTGAAGTATTACAGTGGAGTGATTATACCTGGGTTTATATATTTGCCGCCGCAATCGGCTTCTCAACGACCATTGCCGAACCTTCATTGATAGCTGTTGCAATCATGGCCAATAACGTGTCCGGCGGCAGTATTAACGCGCGTGGCCTGAGAGTGGCGGTGGCGATCGGTGTTGCCGCCGGTATAGCGCTGGGTGCATACCGGATAATCTCGGGCACACCGTTGCATTACTATATTATTGCCGGTTATATCATCGTCATAGTGCAGACATTCTTTGCGCCGCGAATCATTATAGGTCTGGCCTATGACTCCGGTGGGGTAACGACATCAACTGTAACGGTCCCGCTGGTGGCGGCCCTTGGTCTCGGCCTCGCTTCGACCATACCGGGCAGAAATCCGCTCCTGGATGGATTCGGTCTTATTGCATTTGCCAGCCTGTTCCCTATCATGTCAGTAATGTTCTATGCCCAGATTAGCGAATGGATAGCGCACAGAAAGTCCAATAATTCAGCCACGCAAGATAATGGAGGTGAATGATGCACTTCAAGTTAATAATCGCTTTTGTCGAGGATGACAGGACTAACAAGATCATGGATGCAGCCAGAGAGGGCGGTGCAACCGGAGCCACCGTGATTAATCATGCGCGTGGCGAGGGGCTAAAAAAATCGAAGACGTTCTTTGGCTTGAGCCTGGAAACCCAGCGTGATGTCGTGTTATTCCTGGTAGAAGAACACCTTAGTCGGAAAATTCTCGAATTAATAAATGAAGTAGGTAAATTCGAGCAACATCCAGGAACAGGGATAGCCATACAAATAGATGTTGAGGATGCCGTCGGCGTCGCACAACAGGTTGAAAAGTTGTCCGAAGCTGTCGAGGAGGAGATATGAGTGAACACCAAATAGTGCGCGTGCGCGATGTCATGAAGAAAAAATTCGATATGGTCGATGGTATGGCAACCATATCTGAGGCGCTCAATACCATGAAGCATGTTGAGACCAAATGTCTGATCGTCGACAAGCGCCATAATGACGATGAATATGGAATGTTGCTAATTTCAGATATTGCCCGGCATGTACTGGCGCAAAACAGGTCGCCGGATCGAGTCAATGTGTATGAAATAATGGCCAAGCCGGTCATTACCGTCGATCCTGCCATGGATATCAAGTACTGTGCACGACTGTTTGAACGTTTTCAGCTGTCACGGGCGCCAGTCACTGAAAACGACAAGGTAATGGGCGTTATAAGTTTTACGGATATGGTGCTGAAAGGTGTTTGCAAGTGAGTGATAGTGCTAAATAGTGAGGATAGACAGACATGGCGCGGTCGAGACTAAGCCGTATCCCGTTGCATGACAGGGAATTGATAGAGCGCTTTTGCGATAGTTTATGGATGGAGAATGGTCTCAGCCAGAACACCCTTGCTTCCTATATTAGTGATCTGTCCGGACTGTCGGAGTGGATTAGTGATTCACATTCCGGCCTGTTGCAGGCCGGTCGCGATGTGTTGCTGGATTATCTCTCCATCAGGGTCAAGCAGGGCAATAGTCCCAGAACTACGGCACGTCTGCTTTCAACAATACGGCGCTTTTACCGCTATTTGCTACGTGAAAAACTGATCGATACCGATCCCAGCGCCCAAATCGATTCACCGCGCCTGGGGCGACCCTTGCCCAAAACCCTGACCGAAAAGGAAGTGGAAAGCCTGTTGCAAGCCCCCGACCTTGATAGCCTCGAAGGCTTCAGGGACAGGGTGATGCTCGAAGTCCTGTATGCAACCGGACTACGTGTCTCAGAACTGGTCGGCCTTACAGTGGAACAGGTGAATCCCAGGCAGGGCGTGGTGCGACTGAGTGGCAAAGGTAACAAGGAACGCCTGGTGCCGCTGGGTGAGGAGGCCCTCGACTGGTTGATTCGCTACCAGCAGGAGCCGCGCAAGTCACTGTTAAAGGACCGTACATGTGATGCGCTGTTTCCGACCCGGCGTGGCGCGGCAATGACCAGACAAGCCTTCTGGTACCTGCTGAAACGTTATGCCAGGCTCGCACACATCACGACCGATCTGTCGCCGCATACATTGCGTCACGCTTTTGCATCACACCTGTTGAACCATGGCGCCGATTTGAGGGTTGTACAACTGTTGCTTGGTCATTCTGACCTGTCCACCACGCAGATATACACACATGTGGCCCGCGAGCGCCTCAAAGATCTGCATGCACAACATCACCCACGTGGCTGAGTTGGCTTTGGAAGTAAAAACCCTGTTAAGAATGATAATATCAACTACTTCAATCAAAGGCAGATAATCCAGAGCATTTATGGAAAAGCTATGCAGCCGCGGAGTGCTGGCTGCCAGGGTATCGTAGATGGTATGATAGATGGCTATACCATTCATATTTTTCAGGCAAAAGCCTGAACTTATGCATTACTGCAGGTCTAATGAGTTTGTATGAAAATTTTATCAAGTATATTTATAGCAGGGTTTTTGTCTGTAGCGCCTTTATCTCAGGCAGAAGAAGCGCTACCGCAGGCTGATAAGGCTGAGTTTACCCGCAATCTTCAACAGTACTTCCCGCAAATCAAGCCCGATAGTGTCAGCTACAGTCCTGTCAGTGGTTTGTATGAGGTTATTGTTGGTCCCCGAGTATATTATTTGAGTCGGGATGCACGTTATCTTGTCACCGCCAATATCATCGATCTAAAGGACGGTGCCAATCTGACCAAACCCAGAATGCAGATGGCCAGAAGGGACGTGCTGGAACGTATGGGTGAGGGCAAGATGATCATTTTTTCACCCGCGAAACCACAATATCTAATTTCGGCTTTTACCGATATCGATTGCGGCTATTGCCGGAAAATGCATAGCCAGATCAAGGAGTATAACAAGCTGGGTATCGGCATCCGCTACATGTTTTATCCGCGTGCCGGTATGGGTTCCGAAAGTTACAAGACAGCGATATCCGTGTGGTGCAATCAGGACAGGAAAAAGGCCTTTACCGATGCCAAGGCAGGCAGGAAAATCGAGTCCAAATCCTGTGACAATCCGATAACAGAGCACATGAAACTGGTGCAACAAATGGGATTAAGGGGTACGCCGGCACTGGTGCTGCCATCGGGTGAGTTGGTTGAAAGCTATATTCCGCCTGCCGAGCTACTGAAATTGCTGCGTTCGCGTGAATCGCAATAAGTCCGGGCGATAGTAATCGTTCTATACGGCCGTTTGCTTATATCCACGCCGTTGATGACGATAGGGATACTTCTGAAATACGTGTAGGAATATTCCTACACGTATTTAAATCAAGTCTAATATATATCATAATACATTGATTATAATATATAAAATTGCTAAAAGAATTTCTATATTAGAAAATTGTTAATTATTACTAATCAAGATGAGTGCTTGAATTATTTCTGATTAAGTTCAGAATAACTTCATAGCAGGGTGGCGAGGGAGTGACCCAGGGAAATGTCAAAAGGACTTGTGAGGATATGGATTTCCTTAGAAGGATACAGGCGGTCGTGCAAACGACCGCCTTTTTTTTTGGCCACGGATGGCCTTATGCCGCGAAGCCCAAGGAAGGGCGAGAGCGGCGTCTCACCGGATTTATCGCATTATACAAGTGCTACAGCAGCCGAAGGGTGTGATATGCCGCGAAGGATGAAGTGCGTAGCGACGTCTCACAGTACGTATTCCAGTAAAAAATGAGTACCCGAAGGGCGAGAGCGGCGTCTCACCGGATTTATCGCATTATACAAGTGCTACAGCAGCCGAAGGGTGTGATATGCCGCGAGAGCACACGGAAGTGCTTATTGCCGTTTTTTTGAATTTTCGAATGTTTGGCACGATGTACGCGGAGGCCATGGAGGGCCGTGAGCGTCAGCGCTCCAGATACTGCAACTTGTCCGGCTTGCCATCCCATTCCTCTGCATCTGCAGGAGATTCCTTTTGCTCGGTGATAACGGGCCATATCTCTGCCAGTTCGCGGTTCAATTCCAGAAAGTGCATCTGAGCTTCCGGTAAATCATCTTCGGCGAATATGGCTTCGGCGGGGCACTCTGGTTCACACAGACTGCAATCAATACATTCTTCAGGATCAATTGTCAGAAAGTTTGGACCCTCATGAAAGCAGTCTACCGGGCAGACCTCGACACAATCGGTATATTTGCAGCGAATACAATTTTCGGTAACTACATAAGTCATCTAATGCCTGGCCCCATACGAAAAAATGAATATGTTACTCGTTCTTTACTGTTTTTGGAATGCCCTGAGGTGTCATATTTGTGGGTCTGTATTGTAATGGATTGCGGGCTGGAGTGCGTTGTATACGATTGAGGCGATCCCGTGCTGCCTACAGTCTCGTTTGTCGCAGCTGTCAGGATCGATAGACTGTATAGCAGTTTCTTCCCTTGGCCTTGGCCTCGTACAGGGCCTCGTCAGCGAACTTGATAATATCCTCAAGCTTCCTGTCGGCGTCGGGAACCAATGTTGCAATGCCCTGGCTGATAGTAACGTTATTGGATACCTGTGAGGATTTGTGTTCCAGCCCCAGTTCATTGATGCTGTTTTGCAGGTTTTGCGCTAATTGTCTGGCCCCTTTGGCATCGGTTAATGGTGCGATCAGTGCGAATTCCTCGCCACCATAACGTGCCAGAAAGTCAGCCGGGCGCATCGCGTGTTTGTCAAGGGTTTTTGCTACTAATGATAAAGCCTCATCTCCCATGAGGTGGCCATAGGAATCGTTATAGGGCTTGAAATAATCGATATCGATCAGAATCAGGCTCAAGGTCGTCTGCTCACGCAGCGCGCGTTTCCATTCCTTTTCCAGTGTTTCGTCGAAGAATCTGCGATTGGCGATGCCGGTCAGGCCGTCAAGCGAAGACAGTCGCTTCAGTTCTCTGTTGGTTTTTTGCAGTTGTAGTTGCATTTCGCGCAGCGCGAAAAACGCCGCATTACGTTCCAGTTGAAGCATATAGTGCTTGGCGTGCGAACGGATGCGTGCGATCAGTTCTATTTTATCCGGTAGTTTGACCAGGTAATCATTGGCCCCGTACTGGAATGCATCCTGTTTGACGACAGGATCTTCCTTGCTTGATAACACAATGACAGGGATATCCTTGGTGGCATCATTGCCGCGGTAGAAACGTACCAGGGTCATGCCGTCAATATCGGGTAAAACCAGGTCCTGCAGGATGATAGTGGCTTCCATGTCGCTGGCAACAGTAACGGCCCTGGCAGGATCCTGGCAATAATGCAGTTCAATATCTGCTTCATCGGCGAGCATGCGCTTGATGCCTTCAGCCACCATCGGTTGATCATCGACCAGTAATACCTTGATGGTTTGTTGATCCAGGGGATCATCTTCATAGTTGAAGTGTTCTTCTACCACCTGGTCTGCCTATACCCTTTGTGCCTTGTCATCAGATAGCGTTCGTTGCTGCGACAGCAATTTAATCAGCGCGGCAGCAATACCTTCAATCGGTAATATCATCGCGGCCGCACCCAGTTTCGCTGCCGCCTGTGGCATGCCATAGACGGCGCTGCTGCTTTCATCCTGTGCAATAGTGGGGTTATTACTGTTTTTAAGCGCGAGCAGACCTTGCGCGCCATCACTCCCCATGCCGGTTAGCAATACGCCTGTTGTCGCTCCACTCCAGTATCGATTTACACTGTTAAAAAAGATATCGATCGAGGGTCGATAGGCATATTCAACAGGGTCGATGGTGTATGCGAACTGCAATTGCGAAGTCAATTGCAGATGTTTGTTACCACCGGCGATATAGACCTTGCCTGTCTCGGGTTTGTCTCCCTGTCTTGCCACACTGACGTCAAGCCTGCATTGGTCATCGAGCCAGTCTGCAAGGCCGGGGGTAAAGTTTTCGTCAACGTGTTGTACAATAACGATACTGGCAGGTAAATCTGCCGGCATATCAGCCAGAATAGTGGCTACCGCACCGGGCCCACCAGTAGAGGCGCCTATGCATATCAACGGGTGATTACCGTCTTCCCGGCTGATTTGTGCTGCAGGTATTTGCGGCGGACGGCTTGCCGGTTTTTTGTTGGAAATCAATCTGTCGATGACGGCTAGTTTCTGCAGTAATGGCGCGATACCTTCATCGCTTGCGCTTGCAGACATATTCGGGGTCGATATGGCGTCGAGTGCACCATGGGCCATTGCAGAAAAAACCATATCCGCGTTTTGATCAACACTGGCAGTAACGACAACAATGGCACAGGGTGTAGAACTCATGATTTCACGAGTGGCGCTTATCCCGTCCATGATCGGCATGATCAGGTCCATCAATATAAGATCGGGTGTATCCTGCCTGGCCTTGTCAATCGCAACTGCGCCATTTTCTGCAGTCCAGATCACCTGGTGCGGGCTGTGTTCATGAATAAGCCTGGTCAGTAGTGTGCAAATCATCGGCACATCGTTAACGATGGCAATGTTCATTCTGTGGGTTCTCCTATCAGGTCGATAACGCCTGTAATCAGGCCTTCATCGTGAAAACTGCCCTTGGTCAGGTAATAATCGGCGCCGGCCTCCAGACCTTTTTGCCTGTCTTCGGGATTGTCCTTGTAAGACACGATCATGACCGGGATGGTGTTCAGGCGTGCATCATTTTTCAACATGGTCACCAATTCAATACCATTCATTCTGGGCATATCGATATCCGTGATAATCAGGTCAAATGCCTGTTGTTTGACCGTGTTCCAGCCGTCGACTCCATCGATGGCTACCTTGACATCGTAGCCCCTGGAATCGAGCAGGTTCCTCTCAACTTCCCTGACAGTCAATGAATCGTCAATCACAAGGATTTTCTTTAGGTTTTTGCTGCTTTTTTTATTGCTGTTGCGCTCCACGATACCCAGTTTGTTAATGCCGATGAGTTCCTGGATATTGATAAGCAGGTCATCAATATCGATAACAAGCACGGGTCTGCCGTCATCGGCAATGGCTGCAGCACTGATGTCCTTGATTTTGCCCAGGCGTGGATCTATAGGATGCAATGCCAGGTTGGCTTCAGCGACGATCTTGTCCACGACGATTGCATAGTATTCGCTGCGTTCGCTGAGGATAACGATCTCCATTAGCTCGTTATTAGTTAGTTCTGATTGCGCACATTCGAGAATCTGACGGCCATTAATCAGGCTTACATCCTGGTCTGCATATTTTATCAGTTGCTTGTTTTCCAGTGTAAATATTGCGTCTGTATGTGTCTTGATAATGGCATGGATTCTTGTCAGCGGAAAGGCATAATATTCACCGCCGATATCGGTTAGCAGGCTGTGCAGTACCGACAGAGTCAGTGGTAGTTGTAACTGTACCTTGAGACCCTGATCCGGCTTGCTGCTGCTCCTTATCTGACCGCGCATGCTGGTGATGACGCTATGTACGACATCGAGACCGACACCGCGTCCGGAAAATTCGGTAACATTGTCACGGGTCGAAAAGCCGGGTAGGAATAGAAATTCAAGTAGCTCAGACTCGGACAGCTTGTCTGCCATCTGTTGATTGACCATGCCCTTGCCGATAATTTTATGTTTTAGTTTTTCCAGGTCGACGCCCTTGCCGTCATCCTTGATCGTGATGTTGAGTCTACCGGCATTATGATAGGCGGAAACAGTAATCAGGCCTTGGGGTGATTTACCTTTTTGTGTGCGGGTGTTAGTTGTTTCTATGCCATGATCAATGGCATTACGGAGCAGATGGGTGAGCGGTGCCTCAATCTTGTCAAGGATATCGCTGTCGACGAGTGTGTCCAGTCCATCCAGTTCCAGTGTTACTTCCTTGCCCAGGGATTGTGACACATCGCGTACCATCCTCTTGAATCCATGTGTGCCATCTGCGAACGGGCGCATTCGGCTGGCAATCACTTCCTGGTTCAGTCGCGATGATAATACATATGATTTCCTGTCATATTCATCGACCTGACTGATATTCTGATGTAAGGATTGTCTGCAAATATCGATACGATTTTCTGTTTCCAGCAAGGTGGTATAGATTTCCTCGGGCAGGTCAAGCTCTTCAAGGCCCTGGCGTAATTTTGCCATGCTCGTTGCGAGTTCTGTCTGACGTTTTTTCAACAGTTGCAACGAGCCGTGATGTCCCTGTATCCAGTGTTGCGAAACCAGTAATTCATTGGATACGGCCAGCATCCTGTTCAGACGTTCAGATTGTATGCGTACAGAACTGTCCTGCTGCGTAGTATTGTCTGCTGGCCTGGCGGGTTTTGCGATGCTGTCACCGATAATGTCGTCGGAGTTCGTATCACTGATACTGTTATCAGTCTTTTGTAGACTGGCGAGGGCACTGATGTCCACTTCCTGTCCATTGGCAAGCGCTTCAAGCATAGTCAGGCTGCTATCAAATGCCTCCTGGTTAGTCTCCAGCCATGCCGATAACTGTTCATTGGGCATCATTGCAATCGTTTCAAGGAAATCATTGCAATACAACAGCAGGTCTATTGCGGCGTTATCCAGATTGATCTTGCCTTTCTGTGAATGGACAAAACAATCCTCCATGCGGTGGGAAATGGCAACAATTTCCTCGAAACCGATCATACGTGCTGCGCCTTTAATCGAATGCGAGGCACGCATTAGAGGTTCGAGCAAGCTGTTATTGCCAGGGTCGTTTTCAAGTGCAAGCAGGTTTTCATTGATATTTCGGGCCTGTTCCTCGGCTTCAACCTTGAACAGGTCCAGCATCGTGGTGTCGATGTTGCTGCTTTTCCTGGCAGGCTGTGCTTGCTTCTGATTTGTTGAATCGGGTTCGATGACTGACGAAGTGGCTGGTTCCGAATGCTGTTTGTTTGCCAGTGATGTCAGCTCGGCAAGGATCTGGGTGATATCGCCGTCATTATCTTCGAACCACTGTGTTACATCATCGGCAGCGGTCTTGTTCAAGTCGTCGAGTATGGCGATCGCATTACTGAGTGTAGTGTAGGTTTGCGTATCAGCATGGATTTTATTGTTACTGAGCAACAGCAGTGTAGCGGCAATGCCATCGGTCACTTGCGGGATACGTGGGATATTGCATAATTTTGCACCACTGCTGATTGACTGTACCGCCTTGGTAGCAGCATTGAGCATGGCGTCCGTCAATTCGCTGTCGGCGGCTGAATCCAGGATCCCTGCTAAGGTCTGAGTATGAATGCCGGCATCACCGACATAGAGTTGATACATGTTATTGTCGATATCTTGTGCTGTAGAACTCATGCAATCGCCTCCGCAAGCATGGAGTCCATACAGCTCTCGTCTACCAGGCCCACGTGTGTTTCGTTATATTCGAAAATACCGCTGGTTAGCGCAGTGTCAGCCTTGGCAATCGATGTGGGTGGCTGCTTTATGTCCTGTGTGTTGATTCTGAATATACCCATCACTTCATCTGCCTGAAAAGCATATTTACCTGATGCAAGGTTGATGATGACAATACGTGATTTATTATTGCTTACGGCAGACTTCTGTTCATTCGTGAATGCCGCGAACGATATACAGATTTCCATCTCACCACGAATATTGACCAACCCATCCACTGCCATGTTACGATTATGCGGAATGCTGTGTATTTCGGTGAGTTCGTTTATTTCACTCAAGGCGCCGGTCTTGATCGCATACCATTCCTGGCCGATACGAAAGATCAGACACGAGGTCTGTGTATCGTTCTTATGATGTTTTTCGGTCTTGTATACCTGCGCATTTTCCTGGCTGTATTGTTCGGGTAGTTCCCTGTCAAGCAGGTTCAGCCCTGCATTGATATAGGAACTGCAATTACGGCAATGGATGACCGAGGCCAGTTGCGGGCATACTTCATCGCCCTGACGCCACACGCCAATACTATTCCAGCAATCCGTTATGTTTTCGTGGTGATTACTCACGTGGCCAGTTCCTTGTCCATGTCGCGGTTACGGGATTTTGCGGCGCGTTTGTTGAGTAGTTGCGCATTTTTGCTGTCGCCCTTGCTCTGTAGCAAAAAGGCCAGTTGAACGAGTGCATCATAATCATCCGGTTCAAGAAAAAGGGCCTTTCTGAAGGACCTTTCAGCCTCTATTGAATTATTCATCGCGCCGTAGATGGTGCCGAGCAGGGTATAACGCTGCGCTGATTGCATGCTATCGCCGTCAGACAATATCAATGTCAGCGCTTCATCGAGTCTGCCACTGTCCGCAAGCTGTTTTGCCTGCCTGAGCGATGAGTTGATCGGCGCCTTGTTAGTAGTGCTGCGCGTATCGGTTTCAGCTTCCGCCCGTTTCCTGTTGCTGGCCTGTGTTGGCCTGTTGCGGGGTGGCGTAATTTTTCCTGCATTGGCGGAAACGGTTTTGATGTTTCTTTTTGTGATGGCGGGTTTCTTTGTCGCCGCCTGTCTACCGGTTTTGATAAAGCCGAATGAGCGTACTGTAGTGCAGGGTGTATAAGCCCCGCTCGGTATTATCGCGCTCTCGGAGTGTCCGATCAGTAATATGCCTTTGTCCTTCAGTGCAGCATCGAGTTTTTCGATCGCTGTACTTTTTTGCCTGGAATTAAAATAAATGAGCAGATTCCTGCAAAAAATGGCATCGTATTGTTGCTTGCTGTTCAGTGCTTCTGAATCGAACAGGCTGGCGCGACTGAAGTTGACCGCCTGTTTGACCTTGTCACAGACTTCGTATCCGTCGCGATCAGAAATGAAATATTTTTGCATGATATGATCGGGCAGGTGATTGCGAAAAGAATGTTGGCGGTACAAACCGCGTCTGGCCGCATTGATATTGCGCTGACTGATATCGATTGCATCAATTGAGAACATCTCTGCTGTATAACCACTTTCAAATAATTTAATCGCAATCGAGTAGGCCTCTTCACCGCTGGAGGATGGCACACTCAATATCCTCCTGGGGAACGGATTAACGCGACTGGAGCTGTTCAGTGCAGTCACTAGTGCATCGAATGCGTGCTGGTCCCTGAAGAACCATGTCTCCGGCACTACGATATCATCGACCAGCTGTCCCATTTCATCGGCGGATTGATGCAGCAATTCGAGGTATTCACGCTGATCGCTGATGTTGAGACTTTGCATACGATTTTTTATCGCGTATACGTAGGAACGCTCACCCGTGATACTGGCGTCTATGCCAGTTTCTGTGTGTAGTAAGTGGATGATTGCGTCGGTGCTCATGGATATCCTGCCGCAGACTTCAGGCAGCCGGCTTCCTGAGGTATCAGCTTTTCAATATCCAGCAGCTGTATTTCACCCTGCTCATCGTTCAGGGTCTTGCCAAGATAGGCCGTGTGCTGTTGGGTCAGGCGATGTTCGCTGATCTGTTCGCTATCATATTTGACCGTCCTGTTGGCGCTCTCGACAATAAGTCCGACGTGGCTAAGGCAGTCTTCGTCTGTGCTGCTTAGTATAATGATACGTGTGCAGATCTTGCGTTGGTGCGGTTTATCATACAGCAGCATGACCGTGTCGATGACAGGCATGGTTTCACCGCGATAGTTAAGCAGCCCGGCAATATAGGGCGCGGTCTTCGGTACCTTGGTCAATGTGACCAGGGGTATGATCTCGCTGATCGACTCGGTGCCGACAGCAAAGCGTTCATCGTTCAGATTAAACAGCAGGAATAATTTGTCAGCCATTTTTTCGTACTTTGAAGATGGAAACGGCGCTTTGTAGTCCGTTGGCAGCGTCCTTGAGCTGTTGAATGGACTGGTTCGATTGTTTGATCGAGTCGGCCGTCTGATGTGCGGTTTCATTTAACTGCACCATACTGTCGCTGATTTGCGATCCTCCCAGTGCCTGTGATTGCATACCCTCGGTGACCGTTTCGAAGCGTGGTGTCAGTGCCTGTACCTCATCAATGATACTGCCCAGTTGTCCGCCGATCATGCCGATTTCATCGACACCGCGACTGACATCATCGGAGAACTTATCCATACCCATGACCCCGGCGGATACGGCAGACTGCATTTCCTTGATCATTTGTTCGATATCCCAGGTAGCTACGGCGGTCTGGTCAGCCAGGCGGCGGATCTCGGCGGCGACTACGGCAAAGCCCTTGCCGTATTCGCCGGCCTTTTCCGCTTCGATGGCGGCATTCAGTGACAGCAGGTTGGTCTGGTCGGCGACCTTGTTAATCGTCGTTACAACGGTATTGATATTGGCGGCCTTATCGTTCAACACGGCCAGTTTGGCAGCTATGCTGTCCGTGGATTTACGCATCTTCTGCATTGCATTTTCCATGCGCTCCATCGATTCCTGACCCTGTGCGGCCGATGTGGCTGTGCTCTCGGCAACATCGGTCACCTCTTCCATCGTATTCAGCAGTTCCTTTGAGGTTGCCGATATCTCGGTGACGGTGGCCATGATCTGATTGGTGCTGGCGGCCTGTTCGCTGACTGTGGCTTCCTGCTGTTTCGAGGTTGCGGCGATCTCGGTGGCACTGGAATTGACCTGGATGCCGGAACGCTGCACCTTGGATACCAGCTCGCTGAGACTGTTGACCATCTTTTGCATATCATTGGCCAGTTCATCGATCGGCTCGTTGCCGGAAAACTCCACAATCTGGCCGGTCAGGTCACCGGCAGAAGCGCGCCTGACCACGTCATGGATCATTTCTATGCGGGTTTTCAATTCCTCGTTGATCTTTTGTTCACGGACGATGGTGTTTTCCAGTGCCTTGCCCATGACGCTTAGCGCCTTTTCGACATTATTGATCGCATCATCGCTCTTCGAGAAATCAGCGTCGAAGTCGCTGGCATCGTTGGACGAGAAGTTCTCCATGACTTTCTTGATCGAGCCGATACCGCTGCTGACGGCCGTGGTCATCGGATTGATGATACCCGTGAGTAGCAGGTATGCCAGCAGGATGACACCGACGATCGCAAGCGTGGAATAGAGCAGGATGGATGTAATCGTGTTGTCCGCATTATCAACGAGGTCGGCGCTAATAGCGGTGATATCCGTGGTCTCTTTCTGTGTTAATTGGATAAGGCTGTTATTGAGACGTGTTAGGACAGGCCCGAGCTTGCTACGGATCAGAAAGGCGTCCTGGCGCCATTCATCACTGCCATGGAATTTGATTACCTCATCCAGTTTCTGCGGAAAGTCAGCGAGATTACTATCGATGTTTTCGATGGCTTCTTCCTGCTCCAGGGTCAGGTTATCGCGATATTCATGTTTGAATGCTGCATACTGGCTGTAGAAGCTTTCCCTGTAATTATTAATTTCATCCAGTGACGTGGGGTTGCGGAATCCCAGATAGGCACGAATCCCGCTCATCTGGCGTGCCCAGGCATAACGCATGCTTTCCAGAGCGCTTAACAGTTTTATGCCATGTGTACGTTTTGAACGATCTTCCTCGAACTGGATCATGGCCTCGAGATTCTGCAGCAGAGTCTGACTGATCGGATTGATATGCTGGGTCGAATTGCTCATGCTAGGATAGTTCTTCTGACTGTCCATGGCCAGTTCCAGTAATGTCTGCTGGTAGGAACGGAAAACATTGAAGTCGGTTTCAATATTACCCAGCAGGGCAGCACTGTCTGCGCTGGCGCTCATCGCATGCTGGCCTTTCAGTTCCTTGATCAGTTTCTCGGCTTCGAGAATACCCTGGTTGAAATTATCCTTATAGGCAGTTTCCTTGCTAAGCAGATACAGGCCCAGGCCGGACAGGGTTTTCTCGATCGTCTGCGACAGTTTCATCGCCTTGATGACCGAAACCTGTCGATCCTCGACCACTTCCCTGACCGAGTCCTTGATGCCGAGCAGGCTGTACAGGGTCTGTACGGCAATCAGTACCAGTATGATCAGCATCGTCCCAAAGCCGAATAGCATTTTCTGTTTGATACCCAGGCCGCCGATCTTGTCAAACAATGACTTCATGTTCTTATCCCTTTGCAATGTGCCTGTTTCAGGGGCGTGCCCGACGGGTGATATGCCCGTTTGTGCTGGCAGGCAGCATCGCCTGAAACAAAAATTTAACTTTTACAGGGGGTTCATCGGCTTTTATCAGCCAAAACTTTAGAATAACGGTAAGAATTGTACAGAAAAAAAAGAATTTAACTATTTGAAATTAATGGATATTAGTGATTGGTAGTGTTTTTCAGAGCATAAATCAGTTCCAGTGCCCGTTTCGGCGTCAGCTCGTCAGGGTCTATCGCATCGAGTTGTTCCCGGAGCGGATCAGGCGCTGGCTGATTGAATAATGAATACTGTTGCACCGGTTCTTGGCGGGTGTGTTGATGGTCGGCATTTTCCAGTTCTGCCAGCCGTTCCCGGGCAAAGCCGATTACATCGCTCGGCACGCCGGCGAGGGCGGCGACATGCAGGCCGTAGCTGCGATCCGCCGGACCATCCTTGACCGCATGCATGAATATGATGCTTTCCTCATGCTCGATAGCGTCGAGATGGACATTACAGATTGTGCTGTGGCTGGCCTCGAGATCCGTTAGTTCGAAATAATGTGTCGCGAACAGCGTGAATGCGCCTATGTTGTTAGCCAGGTACTCGGCACAGGCCCATGCCAGCGACAGGCCATCATAGGTACTGGTACCACGACCGATCTCATCCATTAGTACAAGGCTGCTGGC
This sequence comes from uncultured Gammaproteobacteria bacterium, assembly GCA_947258655.1. Taxonomy (GTDB): domain Bacteria; phylum Pseudomonadota; class Gammaproteobacteria; order JAADHQ01; family JAADHQ01; genus JAADHQ01. The sequence goes on from CAMYJD010000039.1 coordinate 21,497, forward strand.
AGTGGCATTATTGAGAATATTGGCGGTCTCGGTCATCTCGACCATGAAGGTCGAACGCCCGCTGGCAAGATCATCGGAGGCGCCGATACGGGTAAAGATACGGTCGATCAGGCCGATCTCGGCACTCTCGGCCGGCACAAAGCTGCCAATGTAGGCCATCAGGCAGATCAGCGCGGACTGGCGCATATAGGTCGATTTGCCGCCCATGTTCGGGCCGGTAATCATCAGCATCTGGCGGCGTTCATTCAGGACCGTATCATTGGCAACAAATACCTGTTCGGATACCTTCTCAACGACCGGGTGTCTGCCGCCGCGTATATTAAGGCCGGGCCTGTCACTGAGTGTCGGGCGCACATAATTCAGTGTTCGTGCGCGCTCTGCCAGGTTGCACAGCACATCGAGTTCGGCCAGGGCACTGGCGCACGCCGACAGCGGCTGATGTGATTCGGCCAGGGTCTGCAGCAGCTCCTCGTACAGGTATTTTTCCCGTACCAGCGCCTTCTCCCGGGCACTGAGGACCTTGTCTTCGAAGGCCTTCAGATCCGGGGTGATATAACGCTCGACATTTTTCAGGGTTTGCCGGCGAATATAATCTTCCGGGATATGGCCTGCCTGGGCCTTGGAGATCTCGATATAATAGCCGTGCACACGGTTGTAACTGACCTTCAGGGTGTTGATGCCGGTGCGTTTTTTCTCATGCTCCTCGAGATCGACCAGGAACTGGTCGGCGTGCTGGCTCAGTGCGCGCAGTTCATCCAGTTCCGCATCAAAGCCTGCGGCTATAACGCCGCCGTCACGAATCAGCATAGGTGGTTGTTCGATCACGGCGCGCGTCAACAGCTCCACAATGTCCGGGTGCTGGCCAATGCCAGCAGCCAATGTTTGCGCCAGCTCATTGTCCAGTCCTGCCAGACTTTCATGTAATGCGGGCAACTGGACCAGTGAATGACGCAGCGTGGTCAGGTCGCGTGGACGCGCGCTGCCCATGATAATGCGCGTCAGGATACGTTCGATATCGCCCATGCCGTTCAGTATCTGCTGCATGTCGGCATAGCTCTGTTGCAGGTACAGTTCCTCGATGCAGTCATAGCGCCGGTTCAATGTAGTCGTGTCCCTGAGTGGGCGGTTAATCCAGCGCCGCATCAGGCGACTGCCCATGCTGGTTGTGCAGCGATCGAGGATGCCGGCGAGGGTATAGTCATGCTGGTCTGACAGGCTGCGGTCCAGTTCCAGGTTCCGGCGCGTGGCCGCATCGAGGATCACCGAGTGCTCACGCTGCTCGACCGTGAGACGCTTGATATGTGGCAGACTCGAGCGTTGGGTCTCGCTGGCGTAATGGGTCAGGCAGCCGGCAGCGCCCAACGCGATGGGCAGGGCTTCACAACCAAAGCCGGATAAATCATGGGTGCCGAATTGTTCACTGAGCAGGCGGGTGGCAGTCTTTAATTCAAAATTCCACGGCGGCGTGTATTTAAAGCCCCTGAAATGCTGCAGCGATGACGCGACTGCACTGTCTTCATTGACCAGTAACTCAGCCGGCTGGATCCTTTCCAACTCACTGAGCATGGCCTCTTCGCCGCTGACCTGCAGGATAATGAAGCGGCCATTGGTGATATCCAGTGAGGCAATACCGAACTGTTCATTAGACTGGTGCACGGCGCATAACAGGTTATCGCGGCGTTCTTCGAGCAGGGATTCTTCGGTAATCGTACCCGGGGTGATAATGCGCACAACCTCGCGCTCAACCGGTCCCTTGCTGGTGGCCGGGTCGCCGGTCTGTTCGCAAATGGCAACGGACTCACCTCGTTTGACCAGCTTTGACAAATAAGAATCGGCGGCATGATAGGGGATGCCGGCCATCGGGATCGGTTCGCCGCCAGACTGACCGCGCGCGGTGAGGGTAATATCGAGTATCTGTGCCGCCTTGCGGGCGTCATCATAGAACAGCTCGTAGAAATCCCCCATGCGGTAAAATAAAAGAATATCAGGATGTTGCGCCTTGATGCGCAGGTATTGCTGCATCATCGGCGTATGTGTTTTGCTGTTTTTCGTCGCTCCGGCCATAAGCCTGTCAGTTTATATAAATCATCGGTGCAGGTCTATCGGTCATGATCAGCCGGAACGGATTCTCATTTTCTATCAATAGTCAGCGCGGGCTGCCGATAAAGTTTCAGGAATACGGGATGTCTGATACATTTATCAGGATAATAAATAGCAGATCAAGGTAGTAATACAGATCAATCAAAATCTAGAGGTTGTTAATGATGGTGGATTCTTCCGACAAGCGGGATTTCAGGCGTATGAGCGTCGAGATCGGTGCTCGATTCAGGATTAAAGGAAATGGCGAATACCATGAAGGGACAGTTGCTGACTTGAGTGCGACCGGGATCTTATTGACCACACAGACACCTCTCGCCAACGGGGATGAACTGGAGCTCAAGGTCAAGCCGGAAAAGGCCGTTGTGCCGCCTTTGTATGCTAAGGTTAAGGTATTGCGCGTGGATATCGAAAATGGGGAGCTGTACCGCGCCGGGTGCAAGATCACAGAAATGTTGTCCTGAATCGTATTGGGAGCCATTGTCAAATGTCTGAACAGGAATGTCGTCAGTTGGCAGAACATGTCGGCCAATGCCTGCTACAGGCAAATGCGGTCATGGTGACGGCTGAATCCTGCACCGGCGGCTGGGTTGCCTGTGTTGCCACGGCAATACCGGGAAGCTCACGCTGGTTTGAGCGCGGTTTCGTGACCTATACGAATGAGTCCAAGCATGAAATGCTGGGTGTAGCCAACACCACGCTGGATCAGTACGGTGCCGTCAGCGAGCAGACCGTACGCGAAATGGCCCGCGGCGCACTGCAACACAGCCATGCCCAGGTCTCGGTTGCAATCAGTGGTATTGCCGGTCCGGGAGGCGGCAGTGCCGAAAAACCGGTCGGTACCGTATGGTTGGCCTGGGCCCGTGGCGAACAGCTGCGCACACACCGGGCCCTGTTCTCCGGTGATCGCGACCAGGTCAGGGAGCAGGCCGTTATAACCGCATTGCAGGGAATCATCGATATCATCACGGCTGATGACTGATTTTACCCGAATCTTCTTTGCACTGTGGCCGCCGGACGCAGTGCGCAGCGCCATCGCCACCCAGGCAGAACCGTTATTGCAGAACCATAAACGGATAGTGCCTGTAGCCAACCTGCATTTAACCCTGGCCTTTATCGGTAACATCGAAACAGCAAAGCTGGTCGACTATCGTGAGGCTGCAGCCACGGTGCATACACAGGCCTTTGATTTGATCCTGGACAGGGCCGGTACATTTTCCCGTGCCCAGGTCCTGTGGCTGGGTTGTTCATTGGTGCCCACTGAAATACAGGTGCTGGTGGAGCGCCTGAATAATGCGCTACAACATTGCGGCTATACGCCCGACCACAGACCCTATGTACCGCACCTGACCCTGGCGCGTAAATACCGTAAAAAAGCACCGCAGGATGTCATGGTCAATATCCCCTGGGCGGTGCGTGATTTCTGTCTGGTCGAATCCAGGCCTGCACAAGGCGGAGGCGGGGTAGAGTATCATGTATTGGAGTCGTGGCCGTTGGTGGATGGAGCTGCGGTGGAGGATTAGTCTTTCCTGGCGCGAAGAAATAGGCTTTATATTCCCCCTCTCGAAATAGTGCATAGAGATGCCGCAGTTTCCCCCTCCCTCCGGGAGGGGGGATTCGGTGGCACCTGTGTGCGCTGTTATCTAGTGCCTTCGTGGTTAATCCCTAAACGAAAACTATAAAAACGCCCACCCTGCATACGGCTCTATCTCGTCACGATTGACCAGGATCAACTGATAGGCATTCGGGTTCAGTGAATGATCGGCTGTTGTATCGACTGCAAGACGCTGTAATACATAGCCGAGCAACGCACGTCGGACCTCTACGTCAATAAACGCATCACTGACACCGTAGTCAATCATCAGGTTGCGTTGTTTGCGTTCGCTCATGCCACTATGTGGCGCCAGTTTCAGGGTCACGGTCTCCATCCAGTCATCGTCATAGAGCTTGCTGGACTCGGCCTCATCCTCGAGCACACTTGCAGAGACAAAGCGCGACAACACGAAATCACGGAAGTCGAAGCTTTGTTCATTGTATGCGCGTACATGCCAGCGCAGGCCGTTATTAACGAGCGAATGCGGCTCGATGATGCGTTGCTGCTGATCATCGTCGTCGGACAGGGAGTGATAGCCGGCCAGTAGTTTTTTATGATTCCTGATCGCCTGGATAATCTGCGCCAGCACCTGCTTGTCCGGCAGGCGCGATGGCAATGGCAGGGTCTCGACGCCAACACCGTAGACGAGGGTATGTTCGGCCGGGCCGCCCGGGCTCGGCAGGTTATCCGCAATCAGCGGTAGCACGGCAGCTGGCGACAGGTCCGTGAACACTGCATCGAATGACGGGGCAGGGACAAAACCGAATACATTATGCCGGTAGATCAGGTTGTCGGGGGCCATCTGCCCATACAGCTTCAGGTCCTTGGTCGCGGCCGCATCCGAGATGCCGAAGGTCCGCGCCACATCGCTGCGTGTCACCACGCCGGTATAAAAGGCCATCAGTTCGATGTACTGAAAACGCTGGCGTGTGTTCCATTTTATGTCTGCAGGTGTCTTGTCGGCGGTTGCCATAAAATGCTCCTGTTAAAAAACCTGAGTAATAATAAAGCATTATAGACGAGTTGCATGATAAAATATACATAGGTGGTAAAAAATATCTAGGTGATAAAAAATATTGACATATGAAAATGTATAGTCTATTGTTTATTCCATACCGTCGTTGAGTGGAAGACGGACAACATCAAATATCGATCAAACTGTGGAGAGAGCAATGGATGAAAACAAGAAAAAGGCCCTGAGTGCTGCGCTGGGCCAGATTGAGAAGCAATTCGGCAAGGGGTCGGTCATGCGCATGGGCGACGCCGGTGCCAGCCGTGATATCGAGGCGATCTCCACCGGCTCACTGAGCCTGGATATTGCCCTCGGTGTGGGCGGCCTGCCCAAGGGCCGAGTCGTCGAGATCTATGGTCCTGAGTCCTCCGGTAAAACCACGCTGACCCTGCAGGTGATTGCCGAGGCGCAAAAGATCGGCGGCACGGCCGCATTCGTCGATGCCGAGCATGCGCTCGATCCTCTCTATGCCGAGAAACTCGGCGTCAATGTCGATGACCTGCTCGTGTCGCAACCGGATACCGGCGAACAGGCACTGGAAATCACCGATATGCTGGTGCGCTCCGGCGCCGTCGACATCGTCGTCGTTGATTCGGTCGCGGCCCTGACGCCGAAGGCGGAAATCGAGGGCGACATGGGCGATCATCATGTCGGCCTGCAGGCGCGTCTGATGTCACAGGCCTTGCGTAAACTGACCGCCAATATCAAGCGTTCCAATACCCTGGTGATCTTCATCAACCAGATCCGTATGAAAATCGGCGTCATGTTCGGTAATCCTGAAACGACAACCGGTGGTAACGCGCTGAAGTTCTACTCATCTGTACGCCTGGATATCCGTCGGACCGGTGCGATCAAGAAGGGTGACGAGATCCTTGGTAATGAAACCCGCGTCAAGGTTGTCAAGAACAAGGTCGCACCGCCGTTCAAGCAGGCCGAGTTTGAGATCCTGTACGGTGAAGGTATCTCGCACGAGGCCGAACTGGTCTCGCTGGGTGTACAGCATGGTTTTGTTGAAAAGGCCGGCGCCTGGTACAGCTATAGCGGTGACCGTATCGGCCAGGGCAAGGACAATGTGCGCAACTTCCTGAAAGACAATCCGGATATTGCCGATGAGATCGAGGGCAAGATCAGGGGGAAACTGTTGGGTACACAGAGCACGGCAACGCCTGAGCAGGATGAGGAAGTCGAAGTCTGACATGCATGCCTGTTCTCCCCGGCACGGGAGGACAGGCTAATCTTCCTTCATGTCAAGTTTCCACGGCCCCGGTCTGGAAATAGCGAAGCCCTGCACATAATCCACACCGATCTCCGTGAGCATATCGACAAGCGCCTGGTTCTCGGCATATTCGGCTATGGTCTTCAGGCCCATGATATGGCCGACCTTGTTGATCGACTCGACCATGGCCTGGCTAACCACGTCATTTCCCAGTTCGCGGACGAAGCTGCCATCGATCTTGAGAAAGTCGACCGGCAGATGTTTCAGGTAATTGAATGAGCTGAGACCGCTGCCAAAATCATCGAGGGCAAACGAACAACCCATGCCTTTCAGGATTTGCATGAAGCGTTTGGCAAATTCAAGATTGGAGATCGCGGCTGTCTCGGTGATCTCGAAACAGATGCATTCGGGATTGGCGTGACTGTTTTCCAGTTCAGAGATTACAAAACCGAGGAAGTCATTATTATTTATCGATGCGCCGGATAGATTGATTGCAAATATCTGTCTGTTATCGCCGGGTCCGGGACATTTTCGCAGTGCGGCAAAGAAATTTTTCACGACCCAGCGATCGATTTGTTGCATCAGGCTATAACGCTCCGCAGCCGGGATAAAGGCCATCGGTGGAATGATCTTGTCGTGCTGATGCAGGCGGATAAGAATTTCCGTGTATTGGGGAAAATCAGGGCAGGACGAGTTGACACACCTGAGCGGCTGACAATAGAGGGTGAATTCGTTTTGTTCGAGCGCGTGCTTGATCTTGTATGACCAGTGCATTTCCTCGCGTTGCTTGTTGAGCGCGGCATCGTCCGTCTGGAACACATGGATACGGTTGCGACCCTGATCCTTGGCGATGAAGCAGGCCGAGTCGGCCATGCCTAAAACCTCGGTCACCCCCTGTGAATGATTGTCGATGCATGCCAGGCCGATACTGACACCGATTTCAAACAGTTTATTGTTCCATGAGAAGCGGAAGCTATTGACTGTGTTGAGTATGTTCTCGGCCACTCGCGTACCCTGATCAAGCGGACAGTTTTCTATCAGGATACCGAATTCATCACCGCCGAGGCGGGCGAAGGTATCGTTCTCACGGACTTGTGCATGCAAGGTACTGGCCAGGCGTTTCAATAAGGCATCACCAGCAATATGACCACAGGTGTCATTGACAATCTTGAACTGGTCGAGGTCGAGGTAGCAGACTACATGCTCCATATCCTGCTGCTGAGACTGTTCAATGGCATGCGCCAGGCGTCTTTCGAATTCGCGCCGATTGGTCAGGCCGGTGTGTGCATCGTGCGTAGCCTGGTAAGAAAGTTGCCGCGACATATCGCGTATACGGGTAATATCATGAATGACCAGCACCGCGCCGATGATGTTACCATGGCTGTCGCTGATCGGGGAGACGGACTCACGAATCGCAAACTCCTGTTTGTCACGGCAGGTCAGTGAGCGAATCAGCGGGACATCGATGCTTTCACCCCGTCTCAGACAGGTATAAACCGGGTGTTCTATGTCTTCGTCACCCTCATCCGTGCTTGGATTGAAAACGGTTTCAATTTTTCTGCCCCTGGCTGATTCGAGTGACCAGCCGCAAATGGTCTGCGCCATCGGATTGATGTATTCGATCCTGCCATCGATATCGGTGGTAATGACGCCATCGGCTATCGAATGGAGTGTGACCAGCGCCTTTTCACGTTCTTCATTCAGGGCCTGCTCGGCCTGCTTGTAACGGGTGATATTACGGATCAGTCCTTCAATGCCGGCCACATTGCCATCGTTGTCATAGGTGTTGCGGACATTGATCAGTACCCAGATACCATGACCCTGCTTATGTTTAAGCTCGACCTCATAGTTGTTCAGGTGGCCGCCGGATTGGCTCAGCAGCTGCAGGAACTCACTACGTTTTTCCGGGTGCATGTACAGGTCGGTGACCTTTTTGCCGAGTAATTCTGCAATGCTGTAACCGGTCAGCTGTTCGGCGGCGGGGCTGACATAGCTCAGGCAACCCGTTGTATCGACTCGATACAACGTGTCTTCCATATTCTTGATTATCAGCTCGGCATCTGCAGCACTGATTCCTGCGTGCTGTTGATTGTCGGTCTGACTGCCAGTATCGTTCATTATGATTGCTTTAACTGCATCAGCAATATCCACCGTTTGGCAGATAGTCGACATGCCAGCATGGGATATGTGGTTAACGTACGTTTAAAGTAAGTTATTTATTTAATTAATACAAAAAAATATACACCATTATTATATTAAGGTAAATATAAACAGGATATGGATGAGGAACTGAAAGAGGCCTGGAACATCTCGGTGCGCCTGTTGAGCCGACGTGAATATACGCGCAAGGAAATCCGCCTGAAGCTCAGACAGCGCGATTACACAGATGCGCTGATCGACCAGGTTCTGGAGCAGTTAATGACCAATGGTTACCAGAGTGATGAACGCTTCGCCGAGCATTACACCCGCTTTCGCGCCGGCAAGGGTTATGGTCCCAAACGCATTCGCGTCGAGCTGCAGGATAAGGGTGTCGATGATGGCCTGATTGATATTGGCTTGCAGCAGTCTGATGTCGACTGGTTTGAACGCGCCGCTGCAGTTCGTGACAAGAAGTTCAAGGGCCAGGTAGCGGATAGCTGGGAGGAAAGGAGCCGGCAGACGCGCTTTCTGGACTACCGCGGCTTTACCCGCGAGCAGATCGACGCCTGCCTCGGGCATGATGGCGAATATGACTGAATTGTATTGCTGAGCGCCAAACAGGGCAGAGCAAGCTGTAGTATAGATAGATGATTTTGTAGGTTTTTCACTTCTGTTTCTGGATATGTACAGGTAGAATGCCTAGGTCATGGCGCTAGTCGTCCGCTGTGCGCGATAATAATCCGCTGGCGGTATATGATGAGCAGATTATGGATAACCCGCATGCGGGGCGGGTAGATTAGCGTGGTTAAGGAAAGATTTATTAAGTTGATTTGTAATTGCGAGCCAATGAGCCATGCATTAGATATTCATATGGTGGTCGCAGCGATGCAATCTGTATCTGCATGATTCTATTCAACAGATTGCCACGCTACGCTCGCAATGACATGTCATTCAGAATTGATGATTTATTTTATATTCGACATTAGTAAAGCGGGAAAGACGGAATAATGATCAGCAGTGCAGACATACGAAAACAGTTCCTGGACTATTTTGCCGAACAGGGCCATCAGGTTGTTGCCAGTAGCCCACTGGTGCCTGCCAATGACCCGACCCTGTTGTTCACGAATGCCGGCATGGTGCAGTTCAAGGATGTATTTATCGGTCGTGAACAACGCCCGTATACACGCGCCTGTTCATCGCAACGTTGTGTACGCGCCGGCGGCAAACACAATGATCTCGAGAATGTCGGCTACACGGCCCGCCATCATACCTTTTTTGAAATGCTCGGTAATTTCAGTTTCGGCGATTATTTCAAGCGCGAGGCGATTCGCTATGCGTGGACCTTTTTGACTGAGGTTGTCAATCTGCCGGCGGAAAAATTATGGGTGACGATCTATCAGGATGACGATGAGGCCGCCGCAATCTGGCTCGACGAGATCAAGGTCGACCCCAAACGTTTCAGTCGTATTGGCGACAAGCCCGGCGGCAAACAATACGAGAGCGATAATTTCTGGTCGATGGGTGACACCGGCCCGTGTGGACCGTGCTCGGAAATCTTTTACGACCATGGCGAGGAAATCTTTGGTGGCCCGCCCGGCACCCCGGATGAAGACGGTGATCGTTACATCGAGATCTGGAACCTGGTGTTTATGCAATACAACCGTGATGCCGATGGCACGATGCATGAATTGCCTAAACCCTCGGTTGATACCGGCATGGGCCTGGAACGTCTCGCTGCCATCCTCCAGGGTGGTCACAGCAATTACGACATCGACCTGTTCCAGAACCTGATCAAGGCCGCTGCTGCGGCGACCGGCTGCAAGGATCTGGACGATAACTCACTCAAGGTCATCGCCGATCATATTCGCGCCTGTGCCTTTCTGATCACCGACGGCGTGTTGCCTTCTAATGAAGGGCGTGGTTATGTATTGCGGCGTATTATCCGCCGTGCCATTCGTCATGGTTACCAGTTGGGTCAGAAGCAGGTCTTTTTCCACAAACTGGTCGATGCCCTGGTCACGGAAATGGGCGCGGCCTATCCGGAACTGGTCAATGCACAGGAGCAGGTCAAACGCACATTGCGCATCGAAGAAGAAAAATTTGCCGAAACCCTCGAGCAGGGTATGAAAATACTCGAGGCCGACATCAAGGATATGCAGGGCAGCGTTATTGCCGGTGACACGGTGTTCAAGCTGTACGACACCTATGGTTTCCCGGTCGACCTGACCGCCGATATTGCCCGCGAAAGGAACCTGAGCCTGGACATGCACGGCTATGAACAGGCCATGGAACAGCAGCGCGAAATGGCACGTTCGGCCAGCACCTTCGGTGTGGATTACAATGTCGGTGTCGAACTGCAGGGGACGACGGACTTTAGCGGTTATGAGCATGTCGATGACCAGGCCGAGATCACGACATTGATCAGGGATGGTGAGCGGGTCGAGGTGCTGCGGGCCGGCGAGCAGGGCCTCGTGGTACTGGACAGGACGCCGTTCTATGCCGAGTCCGGTGGTCAGGTCGGTGACAGCGGCCGGCTTCAAGGTGAGCAGGCTATGTTCAGCGTACAGGATACGCAGAAACAGGCCAGTGGTGTATTCACGCATATCGGCACGGTCGAGCAGGGAGAGCTGCATGTCGGTGATAAGATCGACGCTCATGTCGACAAGACCAGGCGTCAGGCCACGGCGCTGAACCATTCTGCCACACACTTGTTGCATGCTGCGCTTCGGACCGTACTCGGTGAACATGTTACGCAGAAGGGCTCACTGGTCGATGCCGAACGTCTGCGCTTCGACTTCTCGCATTTTGAGCCGCTCACGAACGAGCAATTGCAAACCATAGAGATCATGGTCAATGAACAGGTGCGCCTGAATACTGCGGTCGAAACCCGCGTGACCGATTATGACAGTGCTGTTGCCGCCGGTGCCATGGCCCTGTTCGGCGAAAAATACGGCGATGAAGTACGCATGCTGCGCATCGGTGATTTCTCCACCGAGCTGTGTGGTGGCACACATGTCGAGCGTGCCGGTGATATCGGCTTGTTCAAAATCATCAACGAAACCGGTATTGCCTCCGGCGTGCGCAGGGTCGAGGCCTTGACCGGTCAGACCGCACTGGAATATGTAGCGCAGACAGACGCGAACCTGCGTCAGGTGGCCAACCTGCTCAAGGGCGCGCAGGAGGATGTCGGTAACAAGGTTCAGCAGATGCTGGACAAAAATCGCAAGCTCGAAAAAGAGCTCGAACAGCTGAAGTCCAAACTGGCCAGCTCGGCCGGCAGTGAATTGAGCGAATCCGCTGTCGACGTCGACGGCATCAAGGTCCTGGCGGCTCGCCTGGACGGCGCCGATCCCAAATCGCTACGTGATACCGTCGACCAGCTCAAGAACAAGCTCGGTTCGGCAGCCGTGGTGCTGGCCACAGTCAAAGGCAACAAGGTCAGCCTGATTGCCGGCGTAACCAAGGACCAGACCGCGCGCATCAAGGCCGGCGACCTGGTCAATGCCGTGGCCCAGCAGGTCGGGGGCAAGGGCGGTGGCCGTCCGGATATGGCCCAGGCCGGTGGCAATGATCCCAGTGGTCTGGACAAGGCATTGGCCGATGTGCCGGACTGGGTCGGACAGCAAATTGGTTAACTATCGACGCATCTCCGTTACGCTGCCAGGAGCATGTCATCGAGTCTGAAAATGTCCGATAGAGTGGCAAAATCCGCATAATTATCCATACTGAATTAACCGGATAGCGCAAAAAATGCCAAAATTCTTTATTTGTAACGCATTTTAGTGTTTAATCACCGCTTTTTGGTGGCTGGAAACCGGCGAAAATGGCATTATTAGTTCAAAAATACGGTGGTACATCGGTCGGTAGCGTCGAACGTATTGAAAATGTTGCCAAAAAAGTAAAGTCCGCACGCGACGCCGGTAATGACATCGTCGTCGTTGTCTCGGCGATGAGCGGCGAAACCAATCGCCTTGTGGATCTGGCCACGCAAATATCCGACAATCCGGCGCCCCGTGAGCTGGATGTACTATTATCAACAGGGGAGCAGGTGACAATTGCACTGCTCAGTATGGCTCTGGAGAAGCTCGGCTGCCCGGCACGATCCTATACCGGCTCCCAGGTCCATATCCTGACCGATAGTGCGCATAACAAGGCCCGTATCAAGGACATCGATGGCGCACGCATGCGTGAAGATCTGCAACTGGGGCGGGTCGTCGTTGTCGCCGGATTTCAGGGCGTCGATGAACACGGTAATATCACCACACTGGGCCGGGGTGGTTCGGATACGACCGCAGTGGCCCTGGCCGCGGCTCTGAGTGCCGATGAATGTCAGATCTATACTGATGTGGACGGGGTCTATACAACCGATCCCAGGCTCGTGCCCGAGGCACGCAGGCTGGAGCGCATCACCTTCGAGGAAATGCTGGAAATGGCCAGCTTGGGTTCGAAGGTATTACAGATTCGCTCGGTTGAGTTCGCCGGTAAGTACGATGTGCCATTACGTGTATTGTCATCGTTTGAACCTGGCGAAGGCACATTGATTACATTAGAGGAAGAAGCAATGGAACAGGCAGTTATATCAGGTATTGCCTTTAATCGTGATGAAGCCAAGCTCACCATTGTCGGTGTGCCGGACCAGCCCGGTGTGGCATCGAAAATACTGGGCCCGATCGCCAATGCCAATATAGAAGTCGATATGATTATCCAGAATATCGCCGAGGATGCCACTACCGACTTTACCTTCACGGTTCACCGCAACGACTATGACCGCGCTATATATGTGCTCAATGAAACAGCGCAGGAACTGGGCGCGCGCGAAGTCAGCGGTGACAACAAAATCATCAAGATCTCCCTGGTCGGCGTCGGCATGCGCTCACATGCAGGCATCGCCAGCACGATGTTCAAGGCACTTGCGGACGAAGGTATCAATATACGCATGATATCGACTTCCGAAATAAAGATTTCCGTCGTAGTCGACGAAAAGTACCTCGAGTTGGGCGTTCGAGCATTGCATGAAGCATTTGAGCTGGATAAAAAGCCGGCAGCTTAGGCAATATATAAAAGCCTTTTTTGTATATAATTGTAGCGGATAAAAAAACGAGCAATATCAATAATATAAATTTAGGATTAAAAATAAAAATCTGGCACTACAGTTTCCTGGGGTATGGTCGATACAATTGGCTAACGGGATAATATGTTTACACTGTGGTAATTTGGTGATTGAAGTAAAGCAAGGAGACATGCAATGTTAATTTTAACGCGACGTGTGGGTGAAACCCTCATGATCGGTGACGAAGTAACAGTGACAGTATTAGGTGTTAAAGGCAACCAGGTTCGAATTGGTGTAAACGCACCCAAAGAAGTGGCTGTCCACCGTGAAGAAATCTATGACAGAATCCAGAAGGAGAATGACTCCGATGCTGCGGGCAACGAGTAATTTTTCTGTTTTTACTGTTTAAAACCTTCTCAATTAAAAAAATGTCCATGTAAACTCTATTTTTAGGGTCATGGGCATTTTTTTATGCGCCACATTTTGCTATTCTAGCGCCCGACTGATGATAAGTCAGTCAGCTATAAACGTGCGAACACGTAGTATTATAACAATTTGGAGAGGTGGGTGAGTGGCTGAAACCAGTTCCCTGCTAAGGAACCGTAGGCGCGAGTCTACCGAGGGTTCGAATCCCTCCCTCTCCGCCATTAAAAGCAGTAGCTAGTTGCGAGTAGCTAGTAGCGAGGAAAAAAACCAGTATGTTTAACGGGAGGGATTTGAACCCTC
>CAMYJD010000040.1:0-48793 GCA_947258655.1 uncultured Gammaproteobacteria bacterium
GAAGACCTAGAAAATCTCTTGGATTTAAAACGCCTAACGAGGTATTTTCTTGTAACTAATTAATAATAATTGTTGCAGTTAATAGTTGAATTCAAACCCAAGCAAACACATATTAATTTATATGGCGATCTGTATAATTTGAAATAGATGTTCGATATATAATTGATGAATAATGATTTTATTTATCAATAATCAGATAGCTTATTTTGCGTGAATTATGGATCGCCATCATAGAACAGGAGGTATCAAATCATGTCAAAAAGCAAAAAAGATATAGAAAAATCCCTAATAGGAAGATCTGAGAATTCCATAAAAGATATATTAGAAAAATACCTGATAAAGTTCTGCCAAAATAAATGCAAACCAAAATGCAAACCTATCAAGAAAATTCCATTTACAATATCAAGCCCAGGTTATTATGCCCTAACAAATAACGTAAGCACGAACATGACATCAGGTAATGCTATCACAATCAATGCTAGCGATGTCGTGTTGGATCTTCAGGATTTTACTATAACTGGCATTACAGATGATGTAAACATTCAAAGCATAGGAATATATTCCTATGATAATGAAAATGTTTTAATTAAGAATGGCATCATACGTGGATTCAAAAATGCAATTTATCTTGCCTCGTCATTCTTCTATCCTCCTGATCCACAGAATTCCAGAATGAATGTTATCGAAAATATAAAAGCAATAAAAAGTAGATCCACAGCTGTTTTGATGGCTGGAGACAGAAATATCTTACGTAATTGCGTAATAAATGACTCAATAGGTTTTGGTGTTTACGCATGGTATGGGAGCCCGGTCATTGAAAATAATAAAATACTCAATGTTGATTACACCGAACCTTATCAAGTCAGTGTTGGTATTGGCCTTTTTGAAAGCTACGGCGGATTAATCAAAAACAATCTAATCTCGCATGTCGATAAATGTATATCCCTTCCTGGGGATGGCCCGGTTTTAGATTTGGTTATTCTCGATAATCAATTTACTGAATCAAATACTGGTATATATATTGATGTACCTGGGTATGGTGATATCGTTGTATGCAAATATGTGAATACGATAACTAGTGGCGTCCTAAATTTCATTAATAATCCTGATAATGCAGGAGTAGAATCTGCCGGGATTAACAATTAAGAAAAAAATGAGGTCAGAGAAATATTGCTGTTAATATTAGAGAATACTGCTCTCTGACCAAGTTTATACTCAATACCATTTATCAAGGAGTCAGAGTACTCGATATTGTGCTTCGCACATTTTAGCACCAAAAAAGGAAAAATGCGGTCAGAGAACAATATTCGCTAATATTAGAAATAAGTGCTCTCTGGCACCTATTATTCAGTCGAAGACAAAACTGATACTCGCCTGCTCACCCTTTTCCTGCGCATGTATCTCTTTCAAGTTGTCATGGCGGTTGCATAGATAGGCGCTGGTTGCGGATACCGTACCCTGCACCAGGCGCATCGCTACATACTGCATACGCTGCTGTGCATCAGGCCTGGCAATGAAGTTGCCGTCCACGGTGATGCCGTTATCCATGTCCCGGTCCATATTATCGAGAAACTGGCGCTGATGCCCGGGTAAGCGCCGATTGCGATCATATTCCACAATCAACTCGTCATTCAGATAGATGGACAACATCGTCGCCATTTGCCTACTCCTCCAGCAGTTGCTTGATCAGCTCCAGCATCGGAGCGGCATTATTGTAATCCACAGGTATCCTCCAGCGCGACCCTTCCACATCCACTAACAAGGACGGAAAACCATCGATATTCATCGCCCTGCTCTGCTCTATTTCTGCCTGCAATTGCTGCCGGGTTGTCGTTGATGCAATAGCATCGCTAAATTGTGTTACATCCAGGCCAATTTCTGTAGCCAGCTGCACCAGCACCCGATGTTCTGACGGATTGCGAGCCTCGGTATAATAAGCACGCTGTATCGCTTCGGTCATCATGGCGCTGTAGTGCTGTCCTTGCTGGCGCGCGGCAATGACGGCACGACAGGCCGGATAGGTCGAGCGCAGCGGCCGGCATTGCGTCCAGAAATCAAAATTGAAATGGACACCTGGAACACGTTGCTCAATGGTGTGCCAGGTCTGTTGCAAGTACTGCTGCATATCCTCTGGCATGGGCTGGTCAGTATCGGGCGCCAGGCCTCCGAGCAATTCAATCAGCGTGACCCTATCGGCAAGTGCTGTGCGCAGTTCGGCATATACACGGCTGAATGCCCAGCACCAGCTGCACATCGGGTCATGGATATAATACAACACGGGCTTCATGATGATGATGAGCTGATCGGGATCGGCCTAGCACACAGTAATCGTGGTGCCCGCGTATTCGACCACCTGCCCCTTGCGGATTTTACAACGCTTGCGCAACTCCACCTGGCCATCGACGCTGACCTGACCATCGGCAATCAACTGCTTGGCCATGCCACCACTGTCACACAGGCCGGTCACCTTCAACAGGTTGTTGAGCTCTATGTATTCTGAATCCTGTAATGAAAATTGCACGACAATGTACCCCGCTATAGATCCATAACCCGGTAACTGACCTGCAGGCTATGACTGTCGCCCGACTGCAATTCAATCCTGTTATTTGCGGCATTGGCACTTTCGATGCACAACATGCTCAGGTACGCCTGCTCGCCCATATCACTCATGGCCACGCACTTTTCTGACCATGGATTCCATACCACGGTTGATTGACTGCCGGATTTACTGATGACGATTTTTCTGTGCAGGTCCGGGTCCTCGATAATGCAGTCGGCTAGCGTATCGATATATACCCTGTCTACCTCCTCGTTGATCTGTATATTACCCGTCTGTCTCTTTTCCCTGAAGCCATCCGGCTTGTCCAGGTAGGCCGCCTGATCGAGACCGGCTATCTGGATATTTCGTACATCACCGACATGAAAATAGGTATGCAAGGCCTCGCTGATGGTCACCGGATGACTGTCACGGTTGATACTCTCCAGTGTCATATCCAGCGTTGCACCGACAGTAATTGATAAGCGCAGCTCGAAATCGTGTGGCCACAGCGCTTTGCTCTGTGGACAGGCCTCAAGCCTGAATAGCAGACAACTGGCGCCATCGTCACGTGTATCAATCGATTCCAGTGTCCATGGTAACACCCGGGCAAAGCCGTGCGCAGGCAATGCAGGATTATCGGCATGATCGCCAAACCAGGGCCAACACACTGGCACACCGCCACGAATGGCCTTGCCAGTGCTGTAGCTGGCATGATCGGATAACCAGATCACCGGATCATTATTGACCGGTGTCCACTCGATCAGTTGTGCTCCCTGCAGACAGATGGTGGCCGTTGCCAGTGCGTTGTCGACATCGATCATGATCAGGCCGTCTCCATGTTGCCGGCAACGCAGATTGTCTTCAGTGCCGATCTTTTCTGTTAGTGCCTGTATATCCATTGACCTTTCTCCATCGTCTCTAACACTCGTTTCATTTCTGATCGATCCGTTGCACATGATTGCAATAACGTCGCACGCTGCAATTTGGACACAGTGGCTGCTTGCGGCAATGTTCCTTCGCATGGCGTACAATCAAGGCATGAAACTCGTTTAAATCACCGACATTGTTCTGCAGTACCTGTTCCACTTGATGGCGTAGCACCTCGTATGGCTCATCACCACCGGCAAGGCCTGCGCGCGCAAACAGGCGACGCGTATAGGTATCGATAACAAATACCGGACGTTGAAAGGCATACAATAACATATCATCGGCCGTTTCCGGGCCAATGCCGTGCACGCTCAACAAGGCCTTGCGCAGGATGTTTGTGTCAGTTCTGCAAAGCGCTTCATAACCACCCTGTTGCAGATACCAGTGGCAAAATGACTGTAAGCGCTTGGCCTTGATATTAAAGTAGCCGGATGGTCGGATCAGTCCGGCCAGGTCTGGATGTGGTATTGCAACCAGCCCATGCGCGTTCAGCAGATTATTTTTGCGCAGATTTGCGATAGCCTTTTCGACATTGCTCCAGGCAGTGTTTTGCGTCAGTATTGCGCCCACCATGACTTCGAAGGGTGTATCGGCAGGCCACCACGTCTGTCTCCCGTAGGCCTGCAACAACAAGTCGAGCAGTTTGGATTCTTGTCCGGGGTGCATACCTCAGGATCGTGTTTGCCGCGGTCTTTTTTTATACGGTGATTTCTTTTTTCTGTGCCCGGGATGTCTCGACACAGGTTTTTGTTTGTCACGATTGTGCGGCTCAGCCTTTAAACCTGTCATATCCAGCAATCCCTTGATCTGCGCCGGATCGAGTTCGATCCAGTTCCCCTGTCGCAACGAACGTGGCAGTGCAATAGATCCGTAGCGCACACGTTTCAGGCGACTGACCCTGATGTTCTGTGACTCCCATAAACGTCGCACCTCGCGGTAACGCCCCTGGTGTAGGATAACGTGATACCAGTGATTGGCACCGCTACCCCCTGCATCCCTGATCCGGTCGAATTTCAACAGTCCATCTTCACACTCAACGCCTTTGAGCATATTTTCGAGTGCTTCGGGGGCAACCTCTCCCAGTACACGTACCGCATATTCTCGCTCAATCTCGAAGGAAGGATGCATCAGCCGGTTCGCCAGTTCACCATCTGTCGTGAATAGCATCAAGCCACAGGTATTCAGGTCCAGCCTGCCGATTGCTATCCAGCGTCCGTTTGCGATTTTGGGCAAATGATCAAACACTGAATCCTTGTGCTCGGGATCATCCCGGCTGCAGATTTCACCCTCGTTTTTATAGTATGCGATGACCCTGCGCCTGACCTGATCAAGCCTGGACAGGTCAATCTGTTTTCCATTGACATAGACCCTATCAGCGGGACTGATACGGTCGCCGAGCTGAGCCGGCTTTTTGTTTATCTGGATCTTGCCTTCACTTATCCATGCTTCAACCTGGCGTCTTGAGCCCACCCCGAGACGGGAAAGTACCTTTTGTATGCGCTCGGACATATTGGTATTCAGGCTTCGGCTTCAATACCGGATTCTTTTTGTATCGATGACCCTGCTTCTTCTGCGACAACTCCGGACTCGTCCTCCAATGCTGGCCCCTGATCCGGATCTTCGTTATCCGTTTCGCTTTCACTGCTACTTTCTGTATCAGTATTTTGTGTGGCTATGCCCGGGATTTCCAGGTCAAGTTCTGCATTGATGCTATCAATATCACGAAGTTCGGCCAGTGTCGGTAAATCATCCAGTGACTTCAGGTTGAAATAATCAAGAAACTCCCTGGTAGTGCCGTACATCGCCGGTTTACCGGGTACATCCCGGTGGCCAACGACCTTGATCCAGTCACGTTCCTGCAGGGTCTTGATAATATTCGAGCTGACACTGACACCGCGGATATCTTCTATCTCGCCCCTTGTTATCGGTTGCCGATAGGCCATCAGGGCCAGCGTCTCCAGCAAGGCACGTGAGTAACGTGACGGACGTTCCGTCCATAAACGTGACATCCACTCCGAGTAATCTTCCCTGACCTGGATGCGGTATCCACTGGCAACCTTTTTGATCTCGATTGCGCGGTCCTTGTATTCCTCCGACAATTCATCCATGGCGGCACGGATTTCATCCCGGCCCGGTTGTACGTTGTCCAGAAACAGCGACAAACACTGGTCTACCGACAATGGGCGACCCGCCGCCAGTAAG
Organism: uncultured Gammaproteobacteria bacterium; assembly: GCA_947258655.1. Classification (GTDB taxonomy): domain Bacteria; phylum Pseudomonadota; class Gammaproteobacteria; order JAADHQ01; family JAADHQ01; genus JAADHQ01. The sequence goes on from CAMYJD010000040.1 coordinate 5,669, forward strand.
GCTGCTTCGAGTATATTCTTTAATGACTTTTCACTCATCGGCTCAAGGTCCTGCTCATAATATTCACTCTTGTTTTAACTCTGCATCGCTGTGCTCAGCATGTTGCTCGCTCGCAGCAACCGCCTTTACATGTATTGGGCTGAAGGGCTCGGCCTGTACCAGTTCCAACAAGGACTCCTTGATCAGCTCCAGAATGGCCAGGAATGTGACCACAACACCCATTCTGCCTTCCTTGACTTCAAACAATTGGGTAAATTCGGTAAAACTCTCGGCGCTGACCGAGCTTAATACATTTGACATGCGTTCACGTACTGACAAGGGTTCCATCTCAATGTGATGATGACTGAACATTTCTGCACGATGGAGCACGTCCTTGAAGGCAGTCAATAGATCCTTCAGATCAACTTCGGGCTCCAGCTTGACGACATTACTCTCCACGACCTCGACATTAACCGGATGTAAATCCCGGCCCATACGCGGTAAGCTGTCAATGTCTTCTGCGGCCTGTTTGAAACGTTCATACTCCTGCAAGCGTCTGACCAGCTCCGCGCGCGGGTCAGATTCATCGGCATCCTCTTCTACCGGTCGTGGTAGCAGTATTCTGGATTTGATCTCGGCCAGCATGGCCGCCATAACAAGGTATTCTGCTGCCAGCTCCAGGCGCATACTCTTCATCAAATCAATGTATTCCATGTATTGCCGGGTAATCTCTGCAATCGGAATATCGACAATATCCAGGTTCTGGCGTCTGATCAGGTATAACAACAGATCCAGTGGCCCCTCAAAGGCCTCGAGAAATACCTCCAGGGCATCGGGGGGGATATAAAGGTCCTGCGGCAAGGTCGTGACCGCCTCGCCCTGGACAATTGCAAAAGGCATCTCGGTTTGTTGCGGGGCATTATCGGCCGCTGCTTCCGTGCTTGTCCCGGCTTCCTCCTGCTTCGATCCGTCTATGACGGTGAGCTCGGCTTTTTGTTTATTAGTCATCGCTATGTGTTATGCTGCCTGATTAATGTAATTTATTACGTATATAATGCAACTATATGTTTTTATATAATAATCCCATGGATTCTCTGACTTCCTCAAGGGTATCACGAGCCACATCACGGGCGGCCTCACATCCTTCGTTAATGATACCACGCAATGCATTGGGATCCTCAATAAATTGCTGCGCCCGCTCCCTGATGGGCTCCAGTTCGGCCAGTACAGCATCGATAACCGGCTGCTTACAATCCACGCAGCCTATAGCGGCCGTCGTGCAACCCTGTTGCACCCAGTTGCGCACATCATCATCAGAATAGACCTCATGTAATTGCCAAACCGGGCACTGGGCAGGATTTCCGGGATCGGTACGACGCACGCGGGCCGGATCGGTCGGCATGGTTCTGAGTTTCTTCTCGATACTGCCTGGATCCTCACGCAGGGCGATGGTATTGCCGTATGATTTTGACATTTTTTGGCCATCAAGACCCGGCATGCGTGATGCCGGTGTCAATAATGACTCTGGTTCAGGTAATATCATCCGCCCACTACCTTCAAGATAGCCATATAAGCGTTCGCGATCACCGATAGTCAGGTTTTTCTGCCCGTTCAATAATGCCCTGCCGGTCTCGAGGGCCTCATGGTCACCCTTCTCCTGATAGCGTGTGCGCAGGCTGTTATACAGTTTCGAGTTTTTCTTACCCATCTTTTTGATCGCGGCCTCGGCCTTGCTTTTAAAATCCGCTTCACGACCGTACAAATGGTTAAACCTCCTCGCCACTTCACGGGTCAGTTCGACATGGGCGACCTGATCCTCGCCGACGGGTACCAGGCTCGCCTTGTACATCAGGATATCGGCACTCTGCAATAATGGATAGCCAAGAAATCCATAGGTGGCCAGATCTTTTTCTTTCAGCATTTCCTGCTGGTCCTTGTAGGTCGGTACACGCTCGAGCCAGCCGATGGGTGTCACCATCGATAACAACAAGTGTAACTCGGCATGTTCGGGAACGCGCGATTGGATAAACAATCTGGCTGAACTGGGATTGACACCTGCAGCCAGCCAATCAATAAGCATTTCCCAGACATGATTTTCAATATTACTGGTATCTTCGTAATGGGTCGTCAATGCATGCCAGTCAGCGACAAAAAAGAAACACTCATACTCATGTTGCAAGCGGATCCAGTTTTTCAGCACGCCATGATAGTGCCCAAGATGCAAGGCGCCGGTTGAACGCATTCCCGAAAGTACACGTTGTTGTTGTGTAACGACAGAATTCAAGTTTCCCCCTTTATCAGGACCCCAGGGCCCCTATTGCATGTAATATTACTGACAGGTCGTCGGTGGATAGACCCGCAAAATGCACAAACCCAAGCATAAAAAAAATAATCACGGGCCAGATAATCTTGCCCAGAATACCCAATAACAAAAGCGCAATCAGGATCATAAAACCATATGGCTCCAGACGCGCTACTGATGCCGAGTATGGCATTGGCAACAACCCTGTTAATACGCGCCCTCCATCCAGTGGTGGCAAGGGTAACATATTCAGTACCATCAGGATCAGGTTGACGAAAATACCGGCAACCCCGGTAGCAATCATGAACAATGCCACGGAGGGATAGTTATCGTATAGCAAAATCGCGAACTTAATCCACAATGCCCATAATGATGCCATCAGCAAATTGGACAACGGTCCGGCAGCGGCTACCAGGGCCATATCACGTTTGGGATGACGAAGGTTTTGATATGTCACCGGTACCGGCTTGGCGTAACCGAAAATAAAACCGGCCAGCAGGATTGTGACCGCGGGTATCAACACCGTTCCGATGGGATCTATGTGTTTAAAAGGATTCAGCGTTAAGCGACCCTGCATTTTTGCGGTCATGTCACCAAGGCGACTGGCCACCCAGCCATGTGCCACTTCGTGAACGGTGATAGCAAACAGTACTGGCAACACCCATACCGATATTTTCTGTAACGTACTGAATTCACCCATATGGCATTATACCCTTAAGCGGCTTTGTGATAGAAGAGAATTATAACCGGATTTTTTAATATTTATTTTAAAAATATATTGTAAGCTATTGTTATTTTTCTAATTTAATATAGTGATAAGGAGAGTAATGAGAATCAACACGGATGCCACGGTGAATGCCAGCAACAACCGCCTAAAGCGCCTGCGCGCGCGCGCCATAGCCGGCGTGGCTTTAGCACCTGATAATACATCCCTGTTCATTTGTCGCAGTATCAAACCCGTGTAGACCCACACCGCTATTGCCACATAAAGAATAAAAAGCACTATACTCATGTCGGCGACCCTCTATTCTATCAATGAAACATCTCCACGCCCGTGACGAAAAACCTGCGGCACGCCTTCCTGGAAATCGATCACCGAGGTTGGCTCGAATCCGCAGTTACCGCCATCGATAACCAGATCCACATCATGCTGCAGGCGCTCGCGCATTTCATAGGGTTCGGTCATTGGCAATTCATCACCCGGCAGAATCAGGGTTGAACTCATAACGGGTTCGCCTAACTCGTCCAGCAATGCGTGCACAATAGCATTAGCTGGTACACGTATACCGATTGTTTTGCGCTTCGGATGCTGCAATCTTCTCGGCACTTCATGAGTGGCCTTGAAAATAAACGTATAAGGACCGGGAGCCAGCTTCCTGACCATCCTGTAAGCGGTATTATCAAGCTTGGCATAGGTTGATATTTCAGACAGATCACGACAGACCAGGGTGAAATTATGACTGTTATCCACCTGCCTGATTGTGCGTATGCGATCCATGGCCTGTTTGTCACCAATCAGACATCCAAGGGCATAACTCGAATCCGTCGGGTAGGCTATAACAGCCCCATCCCTGAGCATTTCCACCGCGCGGCGAATCAGGCGTAACTGGGGATTATCAGGGTGCACCTGAAAGAACTGACTCATACCCTGCCACTCAGTCCCATAAAGTCCAGATTGGCTTGCAGTTCGACGGCAGGCCATCCAGTCGCCCCAGTTCGATCCAGGGATTCTCGGGACCATGAAAATCGGAGCCAGTAGAGGCATATAAATCGAACTGACGGGCATACTGGGCCATATTATGACGATCATTTGGACCGTGACTGCCGGACACGACTTCGATACCACTGCCACCGGCATCCTTGAATGCCTGCATCAGCTTGCGTAAGCGTGTCGCACTCATTTTGTAACGGGCCGGGTGTGCGATAACGGCATAACCACAGGCGTTCCTTATCCATGTGACGACCTCTTCCAGTCCGGCCCACTGACCGCCAACATGGCCCGGCTTGCCACGAACAAGAAACTTTTTGAACACATCGCCGACATTTTTTGCCTTGCCACATTCGACCAGGTAGCGGGCAAAATGGGTACGACTGATCAGCTTACCCGTGGCATATTTTCTCGCCCCGGCATAGGCCTCTTCCACGCCGGCCTTCTCGAGTTTGCGTGCGATCTCCTGTGCGCGCCAGCCACGGAAATCGCGCAGACCACTCAATCCCGTTTGCAACAGTTCATTGCTGTCATCGATGCCCAGCCCGAGGATGTGTACAGTGACACCTTCCCAGGTCACCGAAATCTCGACACCACTGATCAACTCGATACCGTTTGTATGCGCGGCCTGGCGCGCCTCATTGAGGCCGTCGGTCGTATCATGGTCTGTCAACGCAAGAGCATCCACTCCTTGCTGGGCGGCCCGGTGCAGCAATGCTGTGGGGCTCAATGTGCCATCCGAAGCGGTGGAATGACTATGAAGATCATATTGCATACTGAAATTTACCTGGTTCATAAACCAATTAACAAATACCTACAGCCCGTCATGCTTTTAGCATAATGGCCTGAATATTGATGCTGAATATATTTGATATGATGATAGAATACAGCAAACGAACATATCAGCCGGAATAGAGCCTATTATACTCCAGACGATGGACAATAAAACTACAGATACAGCGGTCTTATGAAATTTTTATTTGATTTTTTCCCCCTTATCGCATTTTATGCTGCTTACCAGATCCATAAATCCTATAACGATGATGGTAACGCGATCTATGTTGCTACCGCTGCGGTCATCGTTGCCACGCTTATCCAGGTGGGCTACAACTGGTTCAAACATCAAAAAATCGAAAAAATGCATGTCATCACCGTGGTATTGGTGACTCTGTTTGGCGGCCTCACCATCCTGCTTCAGGATCCGCTGTTTATTAAATGGAAAGTTACCATTGTAAACTGGCTATTCGGCCTGATCTTCCTGGGCAGTCACTTTGTCGGCGATAAAACGATTGCTGAAAGAATGTTATCTTCAGCCATTGAGGTCTCCGACAAGATATGGCTTCGATTGAATACAGGCTGGGCACTGTTTTTTATCAGTATGGGATTTTTGAATATCTACGTATTCAAATATTATGATGAAGAAACCTGGGTAGGCTTCAAGGTATACGGAATACTTGGCCTGACCTTTGTCTTTGTCGTTATCCAGGGAATTTACCTGTCCAGACATATCGTCGAAGACAAATCCGCCAGCGAGGAGTGAAACATGCTTTATGCCATTATCGCTGAAGACGTAGCCGACAGCCTTGAAAAACGCCTGCAAGTCCGGGAGCAGCATTTGCTACGGCTCAGACAGCTACAGAATGAAGGCCGGCTTTTCGTCGCCGGCCCATTCCCGGCAATAGATGCGCTCGACCCGGCGGCAGCAGGTTTTACCGGTAGTCTGATAGTAGCCGAGTTTGATTCATTGACAGAGGCTACCGACTGGGCCAACAAAGATCCCTATAGTGAACATGGTATATTTAAGAACATTAGTGTAAAACCATTCAAGAAAGTCCTGCCTGGATAGCATACCTCTCAGTTGACAATTGTCCTTAACATAACGAATCTGTAAAAATTCATACCATTCCGTCAGACCAGTTTATCGAGCCTTTCCGGCTCATGCAGGCAGAATCCCTGCGCATAGTCCACCCCGATCTCTCGCAGATTTTCAAATATTTCCATGGATTCCGTATGTTCAGCTATTGTCTTAATACCCATCACATTACCGATGTGTGCAATAGACTTGACCATCGCATAATCAACCGGATCAACCATCATTTCGCGCACGAATCCACCATCAATTTTTAGGTAGTCGACATTCAGATTCTTCAGATAATTGAACGAACTGACACCCGTACCGAAATCATCAAGTGAGAACTTGACCCCCATGCCCCTGAACTCTGATACAAAACGCTGTGCACTAACCAGATTGGAAATGGCTGCGGTTTCGGTAATCTCGAACACAACATGCCTGACAATATCTGGATAATCCTGTAGCTGTTGCTTCACATATTCCATCGCACTACTACTGCTCAATGATTGACCAGACAGATTGATTGCAAAGCTGCGTACGGGCAGGCTACTGTCGTATTTCATTGCGGACACGTATTTATTAATAAGTATGAAAGCATTGCGTATTACCCATCGATCAATGTCCTGCATACTGCCATAACGTTCTGCTGCAATAATGTATTCCTGTGGAATAATAATTTCACCATTATCATCAAGCATACGCATCAATATCTCGAAATGTTCATCTGCATCATCTTGCAATGAGACTATTTGTTGCGCGTACAGAATAAAGCGACTGTCTGCAAATGCCTGGGTAATACGCTGCACCCATTTCATCTGGTCCTTGCGCTGCTTGTAGTCGGCATCATCAATCTGATAGACCTGTATATTGTTGCCACTTAATTCTTTGGCCATATAACAGGCTGCATCTGCATAGCCCATAATATTACTGATAGATTGCATGCCAGAATCTATATCAACGATCCCTATGCTGACACCAATTTCAAAAATCTTGCCTGACCAGTGGAAGCGGTATTTACGGATTGCTTCCAGTATTTCATTGGCAACAACCAGTGCCTCGTCGAGTGTATATCCCTCGAGCAAAATACCGAATTCATCACCACCCAGACGCGCAAAGGTCTCTCGTTCCCTGATCAGACTGGACACCAGCTCAGCGATCTGACGCAAAACAAGGTCCCCGCCCATATGTCCGCAGGTATCATTGACCACCTTGAACTGATCAAGATCCATATAGAAAAGAATATAATGTTCATTGAATTTGAAAACGCGCTCTATTGATCGGGACAAACGTCGCTCAAACTCGCGCCGATTGTATAATCCGGTGAGATCATCATGTGCTGCCTGATATGACAAGAGTTTTGACAACATTCGCGATGAACCCACATCCTGAAATACCAGAACGGCGCCGAGGACCATATTATTCTGACCGTACATGGGCGCTATGGAATAGTCGATCGAAAGGTATTCATTATTTCGATGTATCAGGGAAATATCTTGGTCAGATTGTTTCATGACGCCTCGGCGTATACATTCGTGTACAGGACAGGTAAGATTCTTCTCATCAGCTTCATTGATCAATCTGAATACATCTTCAACACCTCTGCCCTTGGCTTCATCAATCTTCCATCCAGTCAGGCGTTCAGCAACCGGATTCATATATTCAACAACCGCCTGCTGGTTGGTGGTTATGACAGCATCCGCCAGTGAATGCAGGGTGACATCGGCGCGTTCTTTCTCCCATTGCCAGGCATGCAATGACTCCTGCCTTTCCTTGCGTGTCCCATGATGTGTATTGACGATATACAGAATCAACGAAACGAATGCACCCCAGACAACAACAATAATTGCCACCATTCGGAGATTAACAATCTTGGCACCGAGCGCTTGTGTAACAGTCAGCAATAATGACTGTCCACCCTTGATAACGGGCCTATTGAAGCTAAACTCAGCAAACGGGAGCAGACCTTCTACCCTTGCTGCAGGTGATACAGTGCTTACCAGCTGGTCATGCTCCCCGCTCACATGATCATTATTATAAATAGCGATATCCAGATCAGGAATGATACCGTGGTTAGACAACAAATCAGTGGAGCGTATAACCACCGAAACCATGTAAAGATTTTGCGCTTTTCTCTCTGACTCATCCTGAGGCAATACACGCCCTGCATAGATCGGCTTGAATACCATATAATTATTAATAGCGTTGACAGAACCTGTGTCTACTACAGACACCGCTTCACCGGTCTTTATTGCATGATCAATGGCCTTACGGAATAGCGGAACGGAATATTGATCAAAACCCATTTCAATGATTTTTCCGGGCTCGAGTGGCTCAATTGCAGTAACAGGATAATATATTGTTCTACTCGTGGCGGTCTTCCATTCACCCACTTTTTTCCTGTCTCCCTGGTAAATATCAAAAGTTGGATAACCGTCCTCGCGCATTTTCGCACTGAATTCATTTCTGAATTCGTGTTCAACCCTTGTTAACAATTTGATCGCGTTAATATTAGGATAGACATTCAGCATTTCATGTGAATAAAGCGAAAATTGCTCTGCATCAACAATATCGACTGCATTATGCAAGGCCATCATGCCGTTCAGGATAGCGTTGATGTCACTGAGATTCTTTGACAAGTCATCATACAGTCGGTTAGATTCCTGGTGGAATTGTATTTCCGCCGCCTGATAATCTTTCCATAACAGCAGGCCTGTTATAACAACGAGCAGAAATAGCGCAATTCCGAGAATAAGTGCCAGATCTTTAAACGGTATATGAATTTTGTTCTTGAACATAAACTAGTAATGTTTTGCACGCTTGTATAATAAATACGGCATTTTTATATCCAGGCGCTTGATGATACGCGTATTTAACCACATATCCCAGCGTCGATTATGAACTACGGGTATCAGTGCAGGATCTTCGCCATCGAGAATCGATAAAGCCACCTTTGCAGCCCAGTTCCCCTGTTCTTCCGGCAACTTGGTAAACGCCATAGCTACATAGGGCAGCATCCATTTGTAAGTCGTTACACTGATCTTGCGTGCATACTGGTCGACAATGCGCTCAGCCTCGGATGTATACCAGTCATTGATTCCCGCATTATTACCTAAAAAAATAAAATCGTATCGTTGTGCTTCCCTGTATTTTTTTCTCCATTCTCTGAAATTATCCACAAATATCGAGTCCAGCTCAATTTTGTGATCCGCAAAAACCCTTTTGTAGTGACGAAAATCCTTATGTTCGGAAAGCACATCACTCGAAAGAAAGACGCCTCTCCTGATCTTTGGTTTCACAGTCTTCAGTTGCCTGATAAGCGCCTTGACCGGCGCCACTTCCACCATGCCTGTTGCATTCCTGTAGGGGTATCCATACTCATCCATACTCCAGTTGATACCGCAGAACACTACGGGAATTTCCTTGTTTTTCAGATAGGGCATCACCAGATATCGCGATGCATTATCATCTGCAGCAATAATAATATTCGGTTTGCTATTCTCGATTAGCTTGAGCGCCTCCCTGGCCTGCCATTTTGACCAGGCTGCATCAGGATTGCGTTTGCTGTCCAGATAAAATACTTCCAGTGTACATTTATCACCCAGGGTCGCGCGTATACTCGTCAGAATGCCATCATCCCACTCATAACCCTCATGATAGGATGAAACATACAGACATTTATTAGCCCATACAGACCCTGATAGAAACAGGATTACTAACAGCAAGGAATACCTGCTCAGCATATTCATTTCAGTGAATCCAGCAACTGTAAGAATGCCGACTCATCAAGAATCCTGATACCCAATTGCTCGGCCTTGCTCAGCTTGGAACCCGATTTCTCACCGGCCACTAGATAATCCGTTTTGCTGGAAACACTACCCGTGACCTTGGCTCCATGCAGCAGCAATGCATCTCTGGCTTCAGTTCTGGACATCGCGGACAAGGTTCCGGTAATAACAAAACTCTGGCCACTCAATTGATCGGAGTGACTCTCGGCACTCCGATCCTGCTCCCAGAATACACCCATGGCGAGCAATTCCCTAACCACATCCCGATTATGCTTCTGCCTGAAAAACCCGGTTATGTTCGCGGCGACCACGGGCCCGACATCTGGTATCCCCGTCAACACCTCCTCATCGGCATCCATAATGGCGTCCAGGGTACTTAAATGTTGTACCAGTGCACGCGCTGTCGCCTCTCCGACTTCACGTATACCCAGCGCATAGATAAACCGTTCCAGGTTCGTCTTCTTGCTTGTTTCCAGCGCGGCGATCAACCTGGATGCAGATTTCTCAGCCATTCTATCCAGTGATGCCAGCTGATCTTTTTCCAGTCTGTACAGTTCAGCGGGACTGTGCACCATATCCTTATCGATCAACTGGTCGATCAGCTTGTCACCCAGACCGTCGATATCCATCGCCTTGCGCGAGGCAAAGTGCTTCAGCAATTCCTTGCGTTGCGCCGAACAAAAAAGTCCTCCGGTACAGCGAATCACGGTCTGTCCCTCTGGCTTGATTAATTCAGAATGACATACCGGACATTTTGTTGGTGCCTTGACCTGCCTGGCTCCTTTTGACCGCCTTGACAGGACGACACTGACGATCTGCGGAATCACATCGCCTGCCCTGCGCACAATGACCGTATCACCCGGACGCACATCGAGACGCCTGATTTCATCCATGTTATGTAACGTGGCATTACTGACCACAACTCCACCTACGGAAACCGGCTCAAGTCTGGCGACCGGTGTTATTGCACCGGTGCGGCCCACCTGAAAATCTACGGATCGCAGGATCGTCATTTCCTCCTGTGCTGGAAATTTATGCGCGATGGCCCATCTTGGCGCCCGCGATACAAAACCCAGTTTTTCCTGCTGGGCGAGGTCATTGACCTTGAATACAATACCATCAATTTCATATGGCAAACGAGCACGACGTGCGGACAAATCCTTGTAGTACTCAAGACATTGCTCGGCCCCGACAACGACCGTCCTTTCAGGCGATACGCGCAGACCCAGGGAAGCGAGCCAGTCAATCACTTCACTGTATAGTGCGGGTAAATGTACATTTGCGGTTTCGCCAATACCATAGCAAATCATATCCAGTGGCCTGGTCGCGGTGACAGCAGGATCAAGTTGTCTGAGGCTTCCCGCCGCCGCATTCCTTGGGTTGGCAAAGGTCTTGGATCCTTCCTTTAGCGCTCTGTCATTAAGTTCCTGAAATCCCTTTATCGGCATAAAAACCTCGCCCCTGACCTCTAACAGATCGGGTATTCTTTTACCAATTAAATGCAAGGGGACACTCTTGATGGTGCGAACATTCTGGGTAATGTCTTCGCCGGTAGAACCATCACCCCGGGTTGCCCCTCTGACAAGAACACCCTTTTCATATACAAGACTTACAGCAAGCCCATCCATCTTCGGCTCGGCAGCGTAATTGACGAGATCAGTATCCAGATTTTCTCTCACCTTTCTGTCAAAGTCGCGCAATTCTTCTTCATTCATGGCGTTAGCCAGCGACAACATCGGGATTTTATGGCTTACTTCACCGAATGATTTTAACGGACTCGATCCTACTCGCTGGGTCGGAGAATCAGGTGTGATCGTTTGCGGGTATTCTTTTTCCAGTTCCTGCAATTCTCGCAGCAGTCGATCATATTCACTGTCAGTGATTTCAGGGGTGTCGTAGACATAATATAGAATATTGTGATAATTCAATTGCTCACGCAAGGACTCGATGCGTTTGACTATTTTTTCGGGGATTTTCATATCGGGTTAAAATTGTTCACTACTACTACACCTTAGCCAGGCAATAAAATTACCGGCATTATTTGTGCTGCTGCAATTTTTTTGTTCTGTCAAATTCAACCACTTCCTCTCTCATATGCATTAGCATTTGCTTTGATACCTTGTTTCTTGCCTTATCCTTGAGAGTAATGGGTATAAGCTGCTCCAGTTTATTGATCACATCCAGCATTTCATCAAATGCACGCACCGAGCTAACGGGGCCTGGCAATCTCATAAACAAGGTCAGACCAGGCGTTTTGATCTTGTCTATCGAGATCAGATCAAACCAGCCGGGATCAACCAGATTAGCAATACTGAATACCGGCGGCGACTGACTACTGTCTAGGTCTGAGAAATAATGAAATATTTTCATATCTCCATACCTCAGCCCGGCGTGTTCAAGAGAGCTGATGATATCTGCGCCAGATAACATGCCACCGTGTTGCTCAACCAGGTACAGGACAATTATTTTTTCTTCGTCTGTATTCTCATCCGCTGTGTCCGCGATTACCCTCCCTTGTCCGCCAGCTGCAGCTTGCGTAGATAATCCATCGCGGTCATTAGTATGATACAGGTGCATATTCTCTGCCATCGCATCAGCTGCAGCCATATCGTCATTGACAGATACATCCTCTTCACCAGATGTTGACAGCACCGGGCTGATTTTCTCGTTATTTTGCGTATCGGGTACCGGATTTCTTTTCTTGCTCAGAAAGTAAATCAGCAAAAAGATAATAACTCCGATTATTAACAACACCCATCTAAAGGCATCCATGTTTATATAATCCCGTTATCGGCTAATATACATTGAAGTTCTACCAGTTACATTGCTGCCAGCTTGACTGCTTCATCGACATCGACTGCTACCATTCTGGAGACACCCGGCTCATGCATGGTCACACCCGACAACTGATTGGACATGGCCATCGTCACCTTGTTGTGGGTGATGAATATAAACTGTACGGTCTCTGACATTTCCTTGACCAACTCGCAGAAGCGTCCGACATTGGCATCATCCAGCGGCGCGTCCACCTCATCGAGCATACAGAAAGGAGCCGGATTAAGTTCGAATATTGCAAATACCAGTGCCACCGCAGTCAGTGCCTTCTCGCCACCCGACAACAGATGAATAGAACTGTTGCGCTTGCCGGGAGGACGTGCCATGACACTGACTCCTGAATCCAGCAGGTCTTCGCCTGTCAATTCGAGATAGGCATGACCTCCGCCAAACACCCTCGGAAACAGTCTCTGTAATCCATTATTGACCTTGTCATAAGTTTCCTTGAAGCGTGTCCGTGATTCCTTGTCAATTTTACGAATGGCGTTCTCCAGCGTTTCCAGTGCTGAAGTAATGTCTACATACTGACTGTCGAGATACTCCTTGCGTTCGCTCTGTTCGGCAAATTCATCGATAGCCGCCAGATTGATCGGGCCCAGACGCTGAATCTTGCGCTCCAGTGTCTCCACCATTTCCTGCCAGGCTGCTTCCGTTGCATCCTCTTCAAGGGTTTCCAGCAGGTCCTTCAATTCGTAGCCGCTTTGATCGAGCTGTTCTTTCAGGGTTGTGGCGCGAACATTGAATTCCTGCCAGACCATCCTTGCCTTCTCCAGCTCAGTGCGCACATCCTGCATTTTTTGCTCAGCAGCATGTCGACCCTGCTCGTGTTCACGCATCGACGCATCAATAACCTCAAGCTGCTTGCGTGCCTGCTGCAGCTCTGCTTCCACTTCGACGCGGTTACTCAGCAAGACCTCGAGCCGTTTTTCCATTTCGGTAATCGGTTCAAGGCTACCCTCGAGAGTTGCGCTCAATTCCTTGCGCTGCTCATCGAGCACCTGCATTTGAGAGCGCATGCGTGACAGATTTTGTTCCGTCGAGTTGAGCTGGCCCGTCATTGATTGCTGCTGCAAATCAAGTTGGTGGACTTCATCCTGATATTTTCTGGCTTCCTGTCTGGCGGTATCCAGTTGTTCCTTCAGGGATTCGCGTTTTGTGACCAGCGCTTCCCTATCACGTGAAAAAGCTTCGATACTTGCGAGCGAGTTATTCAGCAGGCTTCTTGCCTGTTTCAGGGTATCGCCGTCATGATCCAGGTGTTGTTCTATTTCAGACTTTTCCGTCAACAGGTTCTGATAGCGTGAAGTCAGTTGTTCCAGGCGTGATTTCATTGCAGACAATTGTGACTGTGCCTGCGCCTGTTCCCGATGGGCTTGATTGACTTCCTGTTGCAACAGTTCCCGCGACTCCTCAAACTCACGTAAACGGCTTTTTTCACTTTCAAGTATAGAGTGCTTGTCATCATATTCCGTCTGCAGCTTTTGCGTCTCTGCAGTCAAGGTCTTGATCTCCTGCTCTCTGGCAATTACGCCCGACTTTTCATCCTGTTCCCTGATCAGGCGCACCCATGACGAACCCAGCCAGATGCCATCCCGGGTAATAACAGACTCGAAGTCCTGCAGCTGCGGGCGCAATGCCATGGCCTCATCCAGGCTGACAACCGCATAGACACCGGCCATCAGCGAATCCAGCGGCCAGGGAGAACGCACATACTGTGAAAGCCGGGACGCCTGGTGTGTAGACGATGACGACGTCTGACCCGCGTCGGTATCGAAAAATGCAACGCTACCCGAGTCCAGTCTGTCCATCAGATCGGCGATCGAGTTGAAATCATCGATACATACCGCCTCCAGGTTAAGACCCATAACGGTCTCCACTGCAGTTTCCCAGCCCGCTTCCACTTCCAGCTTCTGCACCAGCCTTGGCGCATCTTGCAGATTGTGCTCGGATAGCCATTCCATGACCTTGTTATCTGCCTGACCCAGGGCCGCCTGCTGTAGCGCTTCAAGTGAACTGAGACGTCCCTGCAGGTTGTGGATATTTCCGCGTAGATCATTCAGTTCCTGGCTGCCTTCCTGGGTACGTGAACGCAGCTGCACAATCTCTTCCTTGGTGTTTTCCAGCTGCTGCTGACTTAGACCCATGGCCTGTACTGCATCTTTTTCCTTGAGCTCGAGTCCGGAAATTTGTGTATTAAACTGGTCCAGATTGACTTCACCCAACTGGGCCTGTGTACGTTGCATACGTTGTTGTGCCTGGACTATCTGCTTTTCCACATGTTCGATACGTGTACGTTGTATCTGCGCCTGCTCTGAAGGTACGGATGCTTTCTGGTTAAACTCATCCCAGTCGCGTTGCCACTGGTGCATCAGTTCGTCGGCTGATGTCAGGGAATCCTGGTACTTTTGTGCCTCAAGCCTGGCATTTTCAAATTGCGGTTTGATCTGTTCCAGGCTACTGCTCAGTTCAGCAATCTGTTTTTCATCCATGTCTATATGCTGACGGATTTCATTCCAGTTGTGGTCCAGTTGTTCCAGATCGGTAGTCTGTTTACTGCGCATCTCACGTGCATGCTGGATGGCCTGTTCGTCTCTGGCTATATCACTGCCGAGACCATAGAAACGGGTTTGTACCTGGTTAAATGCATCCGTCGCATCAATATGTTGTTCGCGATCCTTCTCCATGGCTGTTTCAATCGATTGCTGTTCCGCCTTGGCTGCCTCGAGCGCAGTCTCGCGTTCATGAATGGCTTTTTGCTGGATGACAGCATCCTTGTCCAGGTCGCGTAATCGCAATGCCAGTAATTCGGCCTTGCGTTGGCGTTCTTCCTCCTTGAAGGTCTTGTATTTTTCTGCGGTCTTCGCCTGACGATTAAGGTGTTGCAGTTGTTTATCTATCTCTTCACGTAAATCGTTCAGGCGATCAAGATTTTCACGTGTGTGCTTGATCCGGTTTTCTGTCTCGCGACGACGCTCCTTGTATTTGGAGATACCGGCAGCCTCTTCGAAAAATACGCGCAACTCTTCCGGTTTCGCCTCGATCAGGCGCGAGATCATACCTTGCTCTATGATCGAATAGCTTCTGGGGCCGAGGCCGGTACCGAGAAAGATATCCGTTACATCGCGACGACGGCACTTGGCGCCATTGAGGAAATACTGCGACAGGCCATCACGGGTCACCTGACGCTTGATCGAAATCTCGCTGAACGAGGCATACTGGCCTCCGAGGGAGCCATCGGCATTATCGAAAACGAGTTCTATCGTCGCCTGGCCCACCGGCTTTCTGCTGGTCGAGCCATTGAATATAACGTCCGCCATGGACTCACCACGTAAATGCTTGGCCGAGCTCTCGCCCATGACCCAGCGTACTGCATCGATGATATTGGACTTGCCACAACCGTTCGGGCCCACCACGCCGGTCAGATTACTGGTGATATGAACCGTTGTTGGATCGACAAAGGATTTAAATCCGGCTATCTTAATTTTATCTAAACGCATGAAATAATTGACTTTATTAGTTTTATATACAGATTTTAATAAATGGGTAACATTGCAAAAGTTGCATAGTGTCGAATGATTTGTGTTTAGTGTAAAGTATTTTCTTTCCAAGACTAAGACTTAATTGCACAGGAACTGAAATTTAATGAGTAGCGCACCCAGTAAGCAACTAGAAACCTTTGAAAATCCGAAACTTGCCCCTGACTATACGATCAGGATCGAAATCCCTGAGTTTACCTGCCTGTGTCCGAAAACGGGACAGCCGGATTTTGCCACAATTAATGTGGAATACGTGCCGGACAAACGCTGTATCGAGTTAAAGGCCCTGAAAATGTACATCTGGTCGTTCCGTGATGAAGGCGCCTTTCATGAGGCGGTCACGAACTCAATCCTTGCCGATCTGTGTGCGGCCTGTCAGCCACGCTTCATGCGCATCACGGCTGAATTCAATGTTCGTGGCGGTATCTATACCACGGTTGTTGCGGAACACCGTGCACCCGACTGGTCTCCAGCACAGGAAGTCAGGCTACCCTGAGCCGGCCAATGGGACTGTATATCGGCATTGACCTGGGCACGTCTGGCTGCCGGGCCATTGCTATCGATGATAACAGGGAAGTCGTTGGCGAATGTGCGCTCGTCATGCCGCTACCGCGATCGGACAAACCCGGCTACAGTGAGCAGGATGCGGATATCTGGTGGCAGACACTGTTACAGGTCTTGCAAGGCCTGCTGACCAACATATCCACCCATGCAGTCCGTGCCATCTGTATCGATGGCACATCATCGACACTGCTGCTCTGCGACCGACTGGGGCAGCCCCTGTCCGCAGCGCTGATGTATAACGATAGTCGCAGTCAGGATGCCTCCGAGCGAGTGCGAAAACACGCCCCGGCCAACACTGCTGTCCATGGTCCGGGCTCCAGTCTGGCTAAACTGATCCATCTTTTGCAACGGCATAGCGATGCCAGCCATGCACTACATCAGGCTGACTGGCTGATGGGAAAATTATCAGGCCATTTCGGCATCAGCGATGAAAATAACTGCCTGAAACTGGGCTTCGATCCCATTGATAAGGGCTGGCCGGCATGGATAGATGTGCTTGGCATCAAACGTTCGCTACTGCCTCAAGTGTATCCCCCGGGAACCGCTACCGCTGTCATCGACAAGGGAATAGCCGCTATGCTTGGTCTGCCTGAAAAGACCCGCATAGTCAGCGGAACAACCGATAGCACTGCTGCCTTTCTGGCAACGGGAGCGAACAGCAGCGCAGAGGCCGTGACTTCACTAGGATCCACACTGGTTACGAAAATCATTGCCGATGCGCCTATCTATTCCACCGAGCATGGCGTCTACAGTCACAGGATTTTTGGCCACTGGCTGACCGGGGGCGCATCAAACAGTGGCGGCGCTGCATTATTGCAGTGTTTTTCTGTCGACGAGATGAAAGACCTGACGCCATTACTCGACCCCGAACATGACAGCGGCCTTGACTATTACCCGCTACCGCTGCGCGGCGAGCGTTTTCCTGTCGCCGATCCGAATCTGACACCGCGCATGCCAGATACTATACCTGACGACAGGCCATCACGTGCGCACATCTTCCAGGGTCTGCTCGAAGGGATCAGCAGGATCGAGGTACGCGCATATCGACTGCTCAAACAACTGGGCGCGCCCTATCCGATCAGGGTTATAAGCGTTGGTGGTGGCGCGGAAAACCCGGCCTGGAACCTGATCCGGCAGCGCTATCTGGGGGTACCTGTCATTCAGGCTGAACATCACGAGGCCGCATATGGTGCAGCTTTACTGGCGCTACATGGAGACAGGTAGGCACCGGCCGACACAAAAGATCACAGCAGCCCTCATTCATACAGCTGATTTCCGGCAAATGTGCCGCACCTCATCGAGGGAGAAAGAGACAATGCCATTGATATCTATTTTGAATCCGAACAAATCAAGCAGGCCTGTCTTGATATAGAGTTCGAGAATCAGGCAAGGGCTTTGATGTCAGTCTGGATCATCCACAGGCAATGACAGGAGGTGAATCGTCCTGATGGCATAAGCAGGTTCTATAAAAGTCGCTAACTGTTATCATGCCTTATTACAGGCATGGAAAGGATACGCGCCGATCCACGCAGATCAGGGCATGCCCCGCACTTGTAGCGTAATTTATCCGCAACTACGCATCCCGACGGGCTTGTATAAATTCACGCAACCGCCTGATACCTTCCTCAAGCAGGCTGATATCGGTCGTGTACGCAAAGCGTATATAATGTTGCGCCCGGTTTTCTCCAAAATCGAGTCCCGGCGTAATCGCGACCCCTGCCTGATGCAGGGCTTGCTGACAAAAGTCCAGGCTATCATCGGTCAGCTCACTGCAATCGGCATAGATATAAAATGCACCCTCCGGCACAACCGGCACCTTGAAGCCGAGATTTTCCAGTTCAGGGAGCAGATAATCACGACGCTGGCGGAAAACATCTACCCGCTGTTGCAGTATTTGCATTGTTTCAGCATTAAAGGCACTGATGGCCGCCACCTGCGCCGGTGTCGATGCGGCCAGGTACAGGTTCTGTGCCAGTTTGTCCAGATCAGCAACATAACATTCTGGCGCAACGATCCAACCCAGACGCCAGCCGGTCATACTAAAATACTTCGAGAAGCTGTTGATTACAAAAGCGTCAGCAGACAGCTCCAGGGCACTATAGGCTTCGCGCTCATAGCACAGCCCCTGGTAGATCTCGTCAACAATAACTACCGCATCGCGACCATGGACAAAGTCGATCATTGCCTGCATTTCTTTTTTATCGATAATTGTCCCTGTCGGATTAGCTGGAGAAGCCAGTAATAACGCGCGACATTTTTCTGACCATACCGCTGGCAACTGCTGTGCCTGGATCTGGAAATGCGTCGCAGGTGACACATCAACAGTAACGGGCTCGCCACCGAGTAAATGGATAAAGTTACGATTACAGGGATAACCGGGGTCGGCCATGACCACCTGGTCGCCCGGATCTATCAATACACTCAATACAAGCTGCAAGGCCCCGGATGCCCCCGGAGTAATCAGAATACGTTCCGCACCCACTTCCACATGGTACTGTTGGCGGTAGTATTCACTGATCGCCTGCCTGAGCGCCATATCACCTGCAGCAGGCGTATAATGCGTCCTGCCCTCCTTTAACGCCTGGATGCCGGCCTCGACAATCGGTTGCGGAGTAACGAAATCAGGCTCCCCCACTTCCATGTGAATAATAGAGCGTCCACTGGCCTCCAGCTTTTTCGCCTCTGCCAGCAGTGCCATGACCCGGAAGGGCTGGATCTTGCCCATATGCCGGGCATGTCTGCAATCAGTCATAAATTATACTGCTTCAACCAGTGCCTGTGCCTGCTGATGCAGTTGCTTTAACAAATCCAGATCAAGATAGGACGTATCTGTTTGTGGACCCTTGAGTACCTTAAAGGGTTTATCAGGTTCACCCATGTGGTCCAGTACTATCGCGGCATCGTTGAAATCATGGTCCCGGGTGTATTCATTGACTGTCACAATGGTCGTCAGGCTGGCCCCCATTGAAGCAAGTATGCCATTATGTGAGTCCTCAAAGGCCAGACATTCATCAGCATTCAACGCCAGTTTCTCCAGCGCATAAAAGTAGATATCCGCTGCCGGTTTTTTTGCCGGTACGATATCGCCAGCAGCAATCACTTCAAACCAGCTTTCGGCATTCTCATCCATCGCGTGCTCCAATAAGGCAGAAACGTTGGCGGGTGTAGTCGTCGTGGCAATGGCCAGGCGCAAGCCCGCTTGTCTGGCCTCCTGAATCAGACGCAACACACCATCGCGCAACGGAATAGAACCCTCGGCCAGCAGGCTTGTATAAATCTCCGTTTTACTATTGTGCAACTTGGCAATAAATTGATCGAGATTATCAGGACGTTCAAACGCCTGGTTAAACTCATCCAGATAATAACGTATGCGCTCCTTGCCACCGGTTACCTTCAGCAATTTGCCATAAAGCTCTATCGACCAGTCCCAATCGAGATCCGCCTGTTGGAAGGCAAGATTGAAAGCTACGCGATGGCCGTCTTTCTCGGTATCGGCGAGCGTACCATCGACATCAAATATCAGTGCTTTTAACTCAGACATACTGTATACAAACTCCGTAAAATCGGTTTCAAATATGGGCAATGTTAAAGTATTTTGCTGCCATACACACCACAGCTGTATGCAATAAGTCAAAACACCTTAAAAACCAATGAATTTCCAGTCAACCACCCCCTGCTTACGTATCTAACTGTTTTTTATGTATATTAACATATCTTCAGATGTTATTTTAGAAAAATTGCGGACATAATCCTTGCAGGTATGACAGCTTTCTGGTAATAAAGCATGTTTCTTAATTTTCATGGACTCAAGGGTGAGGTCGTTAATGGCTACAGCTAAAAAGAAGTCAAGCTCTAAAAAAGCCGCAAAGAAAACCACTGCCAAGAAAAAGGCCGTAAAGAAAGCGGCCCCGAAAAAGAAGGTTGCAAGCAAAAAAGCACCGGCCAAGAAAGCCACTGCTAAAAAAGCCACAGCCAAGAAAAAGTCACCGGCCAAGAAAGCCGTGACCAAGAAAGCTGCTGCTAAAAAAGCCCCGACCAAGAAAAAGGCCGCGACCAAGAAGGCTGCAACAAAGAAAGCGGCGCCCAAGAAAAAAGCACCGGCAAAAAAAGCTGCCGCTAAAAAGCCGGCCGCCGTTAAAAAGGTCGCGGAAAAACAAAAATCCAAAACGCCGAAAGCGAAAGCAGTAACAACAGCCGCTGCCAAGAAAAAGCCGGCCACCAAATCGAAGGGAACACTGGCTACAGCGGTTAAAAAACCTTCCACCCATGCTACCCCGGTCGAAGGCTTTGTCACCTATAAAATGCGCTCCGGTGAAGAGTATATGAACGATGAACAGGTCCAGCATTTCAGGGACCTGCTACGTGCGTGGAAAATGGAACTGATGCAGGAAGTGGACCGCACGGTACATCATATGCAGGATGAAGCTGCAAACTTCCCTGATCCCAATGATCGTGCAACACAGGAATCAGAGTTCAGCCTGGAATTGAGAACCCGCGACCGTGAGCGCAAACTGATCAAGAAAATCGACGAATCATTTGCGCTACTGGATACAGGCGAATATGGTTATTGTGAATCATGCGGCATCGAGATAGGCGTACGCAGACTGGAAGCACGTCCAACCGCAACACAATGCATAGATTGCAAAACGCTGGATGAGATTCGGGAAAAACAACGCGGCTAGAACTTGTTGCCACTCCACTCTTATTGATACGGCAACCCTGCGGGTCAATCCATGCGACCGGGTTGCCGTTTTCAATTTTACCTAGTTCTTAAACCTGCACTGGATATATGTCTTATATCGGACGCTTCGCTCCTTCACCGACCGGTCCATTACACATGGGCTCCCTGGTCGCCGCTGTCGCCAGTTATCTGCAAGCTAAAAGCCATCAGGGAAAATGGTTGCTGCGGATAGAAGACCTGGACCCACCGCGTGAAATCAAGGGCGCCGCCGATAACATCATCAGAACCCTGGAGCAGTTCGGTTTCGAATGGGATGACGAAATATGTTATCAAAGCAAACGCAGCGAGCTCTATGAAGAAATTCTGCAGCAACTCAATGTACAGGGGCATATCTATTCCTGCGCCTGCAGCCGCACGGATATCCATGCAACAGGAAGCATGACAGCATTTGGCGTTCGCTATGCGGGTACATGCCGTGCAGGTATAGCACGAGGTAAGTCAGCCCGCTCCATCCGCCTCATGGTCACAGATACCTCGATATTTTTTGCTGACAAAATACAGGGAAACTACCAACAGAACCTGCACCAGGATATTGGTGATTTTGTCGTCAGGCGTGCGGATGGACAGACCGCATACCAACTTGCCGTTGTCATCGATGATGCCGCCCAGGGCATAACGGAAATCGTACGTGGCAGTGATCTGCTCGACTCGACTCCCAGGCAGATTTTTTTACAACAACTACTGGACTACACGACACCGCAATATGCCCATATTCCGGTTATCGTTAATCGCCAAGGGGAAAAACTGAGCAAACAAACCAGAGCAACGGCCATTGATACAGATTCTGCTGGCGCTGCACTTGTGCATGCGTTATGTTATCTGCAGCAGCAACCACCACGATCATTGCGGCATGCAACGGTTGGCGAGATATGGGACTGGGCCCGCGAACATTGGCAATTGCAGCATGTAGCCAGACAACGCATGATAAAGGCATAAATACGGTAAATTACTATGGACACAAGCCACCCGTTTCTGCAGGCATTTCGTGGCAGCTTCAGCGGCATCCTGCGCTGGCCGCAACTCGATGAACTATGGCAAACCGTACTCAGCGCTGATACCAGCGGCTGGTATATATATGCCGTCGGAGAAACCCCTCCCGAACAGACAGTCGATGCAACGCAACTGCAGCAATTTATCGGTGAAATCGACAAATTGTTACGCACGGAACATAAAGAGGACTATTGTGGTGTGGTCTATGTCGATGACAGACAACATCCTGAATTTATTAAGATATTTGACCCTAACAACCTCGGAGTCAGTTGCGGATTCAGCGACAATCCGCCATTACCCGGGTGGATTCTGGCAAAAATTCCACCGACCGACCTTCCCGCTGCCCTGCCCGCACCCGGCAACAGAAAACGCTGGTGGCAACGACTATTTGCGAAAAAATAACAAACGACCGCGGACATTGATCAAGCCCGCACAATAAAGCAAAATGAGTTAAGCAATAATCTGTATCGATGCTGTAATATCCGCTTGATTAAATATACGGGCAGCATTGATAGATAATCCAATACGCTAAATGGCAACAATTATCAGGAGTTACCATGTCAGAAAAGATCCATGACATCCCGGCCGCGCTCGCCGAACATGCCTACATCAATGAGGAAAAATACCTGCAGATGTACCAACAGTCTGTAGAAGACCCGGCAGGCTTCTGGTCAGAACAGGCAGAAAAATTTCTTAGCTGGTACAAACCCTGGGACACCGCACTGGACTGGAGTTTCGATGCCAGTGACCTGCACATCAAATGGTTCGAAGGTGGCAAACTGAATGTCAGCTACAATTGTATTGACCGCCATTTGCCCGACCATGCCGACAAGGTTGCGATTATCTGGGAAGGCGATGAGCTCGATACAGACAGCAAGATCACCTTCCGCGAACTGCACGAACACGTCAGCAGACTCGCCAATGTGCTGAAATCCCGCGGCGTCAAAAAAGGCGATCGTGTCTGTATTTACATGCCGATGATACCGGAGGCCGGTTATGCCATGCTTGCATGTACACGTATCGGAGCGGTACATTCCGTTGTATTCGGTGGCTTCTCACCGGAATCGCTAAAAGACCGTATTCTTGATTCCGATTGCCAGGTGGTCATCACCGCTGATCAGGGGGTGCGGGGTGGCAAGACAGTTCCCCTCAAGATCAATACCGACAAGGCACTGGACTCATGTCCCAATGTACATACGGTGCTGACTGTCAGACATACCGGCGCCGACATTAACTGGCAAGCGGGACGTGATGTCTGGTATCACGAAATGATGACGGATGCATCAACCGATTGTCCACCCGAACAAATGGATGCCGAGGACCCGTTGTTTATCCTGTATACATCGGGATCGACCGGCAAGCCCAAGGGTGTGCTGCATACCACGGGTGGTTACCTGCTGTACGCGGCCATTACCACGCGCTACACATTCGATCTGCATGATGATGACATCTTCTGGTGTACGGCCGATGTCGGCTGGGTAACCGGGCATAGCTACCTGCTGTACGGGCCATTGGCCAACGGCCTGACCACGGTATTCTTTGAAGGAGTACCGAGCTATCCGGATGCCTCACGCTTCTGGAAATCGGTCGACAAGCACAAGGTGACCGTGTTCTATACCGCACCAACGGCGATCCGTGCGCTGATGCGTGAAGGTGATGAGCCGGTCAAACAGACATCGAGAAAAAGCCTGCGTATTCTAGGCTCTGTCGGTGAGCCGATTAATCCGGAGGCCTGGGAATGGTATTACAAGGTCGTTGGCGACAGCCGCTGCCCTATTGTCGACACCTGGTGGCAGACCGAGACCGGCGGACATATGCTGACACCGTTGCCTGGTGCCACTGCTCTGAAACCGGGCTCTGCGACACGCCCGTTCTTCGGTGTCACCCCGGGCCTTATCGACACAAATACCAATAAACTGATTGAGGGTAATGGTGAGGCCAGCGGGGCGCTGGTCATAACGACCCCATGGCCAGGGCAAATGCGCTCTGTGTATGGCGACCATCAGCGTTTTATCGATACCTATTTCAAGACCTATCCCGGCTATTATTTCAGTGGTGACGGCGCCAGACGCGATGCCGACGGTTACTACTGGATTACCGGGCGCATGGACGACGTACTCAATGTTTCTGGTCACCGCATGGGCACCGCCGAGGTCGAAAGTGCCCTGGTACTGCATGAGGCTGTCGCTGAGGCGGCCGTGGTCGGTTACCCTCACGAGATAAAGGGTCAAGGGATATACGCCTACGTCACGCCTGTCATTGGCATAGAACCCGATGAGAAACTGAAGAAAGAACTGCTTGATCTGGTGCGCTCCGAGATCGGGCCCATTGCCCGACCGGATATCATCCAGTGGGCACCGGGTTTACCCAAAACACGCTCGGGCAAGATCATGCGACGCATACTGCGCAAGATCGCCGAGAATGATATCGACAATCTCGGCGATACATCAACCCTCGCCGATCCCGACGTCGTTCACGAGTTGGTTGATAACCGGGCCAATCAATGAAGTCCTGACGTCCAGGCAAATCTGCACCATAGGCGGGCCCAAGCCCGCCTATGGTGCTGTTATCTGCAACAAGGCATTCCCTGCTGACATATATCAGTCAACACACTGACATTATTAATCTGTTCAGTAATCGAGTAATTCAGTATCCGCATCGCTATAGGCCGGCGAACAGGCGCATAATACATGCAAATCCGTATCATGATCGTTATGTAGACAATGTGCAGTCAATGGTGGGATCAGAATCGTGTCCCCTGCACTGATCGTGAACGTTTTCATACCCAGGGTCATCTGCGCCTCGCCCTGTGTCACATGGTAAATCTCTTCCGTTGTTCGATGCAGGTGCAACGCGGTACTGCTCCCAGCCGGCACAATCGCTTCGGCCAGACTCAGGTTCCTATTACCGCTATGTCCGGGGTGCACCAGTTCACGTATAGTCGAACCATCCTTGGTTATAAATGCCTTTACCTGTTCATATTTTATCTGCACTTTAACTGTCCGCCCGCGGTGTTGATATGGCAATACTATATGTCCGGGATCATATTTCAGCAACACCCGGCTTGTGCAGCGATCAATTATATTAGCGTAAAAAAAAGGGGCCATGCGGCCCCTTTTTTCAGTCGTCTGTTACGCAGATTTACGCATCGACTGCTTTCATGCTCAGACGAATACGGCCCTGCTTGTCGACTTCAAGGACCTTGACGCGGATCACATCTCCCTCGGACAGCTTGTCACTGACTTTCTCGACACGCTCTTCAGAAATCTGTGAGATATGGACCAGGCCGTCCTTACCGGGCAGGATATTGACAAAGGCACCAAAGTCCATCAGCTTGGCTACCTTGCCTTCATAGACCTTACCAACCTCGACATCGGCCGTTATCAATTCAATGCGTTTTTTCGCATCGTCGCCTGCAGCCTGATCGACACAGGCGACCTTGACGACACCGTCATCGGTGATATCGATAGAAGCACCGGTTTCTTCGGTGATCATGCGGATGGTCGCGCCACCCTTGCCGATAACATCTCGAATCTTGTCCGGATTGATGCTGAATGTCATGATACGCGGTGCATAGGCCGACATTTCCTCACGGTGTGACGAGATCGCCTTGCCCATTTCATCGAGAATATGCAATCTGCCGGCCTTGGCCTGCTCGAGTGCCTGCTCCATGATCTCTTTGGTAATACCATCTATCTTGATATCCATCTGCAACGCATTAACACCCTCGCGCGTACCGGCTACCTTGAAGTCCATATCACCCAGATGATCCTCGTCACCGAGAATATCGGTCAATACGGCAAACTGCTCGCCTTCCTTGATCAGTCCCATGGCGACACCGGCAACCGGGGCCTTGGTCGGCACACCGGCGTCCATTAATGACAGGCTCGTGCCACACACGGAAGCCATCGAGCTGGAGCCATTGGACTCGGTGATTTCAGACACCACACGCACCGCATATGGGAATTCATCAATGCCTGGCATGACGGCCTGGACACCACGTTTGGCCAGGCGACCATGGCCGATTTCACGACGCTTCGGACTTCCGACCATACCCGTCTCACCAACACAGTAAGGAGGAAAATTATAGTGCAGCATAAAGTTGGAACGTACAGAGCCAGTCAGATCATCGATGATCTGTGCATCCTTCGTTGTACCCAGCGTCGTGACTACCAGCGCCTGGGTTTCACCGCGTGTAAACAACGCCGAACCATGTGCACGTGGTAAGACACCGGTCCTGACGCTGATCTGGCGCACGGTCTTGGTATCACGGCCATCGATCCTCGGCTTACCTTCGATAATACGGCCGCGAACAATCTTTTTCTCGAGCTTGCCGAATGCACCCAGGACATCCGCTTCGGATGACGAGTCGTCTGCATCTGACACCAGTTTATCAAGGACTGAATTTCTGATCTCGCCGACACGATCATAGCGGGCCATTTTTTCTGAAATCTGATAGGCGGCTTCAAGGTCAGCAGCACAGGCATCAGCGACAGCCTGCTCCAGGGATTCATTACCTTGCGGTGCCTGCCAGTCCAGTGATGTCACGCCGACTTCAGCTGCGAACTCAGACACAGCCTTGACGACAGTCTGCATCTGCTCCTGTCCGAACAGGACTGAACCCAGCATAATTTCTTCCGAAAGTTCTTTTGCTTCCGACTCAACCATCAATACCGCATGTTCAGTACCGGCAACCATCAGATCCAGGTTCGAGGTTTCCATTTCGGTCATGGTCGGATTGAGGATGTACTCACCGTTGGCATAACCGACGCGGGCAACGCCGAGTGGTCCATTGAATGGCAGACCAGAAATGGCCAGGGCGGCCGAGGCACCGATCAGTGAAGGGACCTCGGTTTCGATTTCCTTGTTCAGGGACATCACCGTGCAAATGACCTGGACTTCGTTGGTGAAGCCTTTCGGGAACAACGGGCGCAGCGGACGATCTATCAATCGTGATGTAAGTGTTTCCGCTTCGCTCGGACGTCCTTCCCTGCGGAAAAAACCACCCGGTATTTTACCGGCAGCATAGGTTTTTTCCTGATAATTGACGGTCAGCGGGAAAAAGTCACGCCCGGGCTGGGCCTCC
Source organism: uncultured Gammaproteobacteria bacterium (assembly GCA_947258655.1). Classification (GTDB taxonomy): domain Bacteria; phylum Pseudomonadota; class Gammaproteobacteria; order JAADHQ01; family JAADHQ01; genus JAADHQ01. The sequence continues at coordinate 33,047 of CAMYJD010000040.1, forward strand.
TTTTCGCCGACAACCGTTACCAGGACAACGGTGTCTTCAATGTTGACCATAACAGCCGCTGATGCCTGTCGGGCTATCTCGCCAGTTTCCAGTACTACAGTATGCTTACCATACTGAAATTCTTTTCTTATTGGTGTCACAGCTTATTCCTTACGTGGTACTTGCAGGTAAAGTACTTTGATATTGTTATTGTTTTATTATCGACGCAGACCCAGACGCTTGATCAGACTCTGGTAACGTTCAACATCCTTCTTTTTCACGTAATCGAGCAATTTACGACGCTGATTGATCATGCGCAACAGTCCCTGACGGGAATGATGATCGTGTTTATGGGCATTGAAATGGCCGGTCAGTTTATTGATATTGCTTGTCAGCAACGCAACCTGCACCTCGGGTGAACCGGTATCGGTTCCCGACAAGCGGTATTCCTCAACAATACTGGATTTCTCTTCTACGGTTAACATACAAACTTACTCCTGATAGATCATTTAAAGCGACTTACACCAAGCGGCGTATTTTACCTTTGCAGCACGCAAGTAACAAGCCAAAACTGCAATAATATTCCATAAAAGATAAGCAGTTAGCTGGCCATCAATCGGCAAGCCGCAATCCACCCGGGCACTGGCTTTAACGACCGCTTACCTGGATGCGCGCATGCCCCCATGCCAGCCGGATACACTCCTGTAAACCGGCAACAGGTACTTACGATATTTAACACAAATTCAATATGTTATTTAATACTTATAATGTAATTTATATGCTTCAGGTATGAAACAGCCGCTTCGGAGCCACTTTGCCATCATCCGATATCTGCCCCACACCCAGAAAGGTGTCGCGGTCGGCATTGTACAGGCGCACCCAGCCCTGCGTCGGCGCCTGTGGCACCTGCACGGCCTGGCCCTGGAGAAGATAGTAGGACAGGTCGGCATTGAGCCGCACGTCGGGCCAATGCATCAGGGCCGAATCGATCGGCATCAACAAGTCATTCAATTGCTCACGGTCCTGCTCGAGCATGGTTTCCAGCTGTTCCAGGGTCACCATACTGCCGGCATCCTGAAATGGACCGACGGCCAGTCTTCTCAGTTTGCTGACATGGGCGCCACAACCTATTTTCTTACCGATGTCTTCACACAGGGTACGGATATAGGTGCCTTTGGAACAATAGGCCTCCAGCTCGATCTCGGTGTCATGGAAATCGATCAGTTTCAACTCATGTATCTGCACAGTCCGCGACTTTCGGTCTACTTCAATACCCTGGCGGGCGAGGTCATATAAACGCTCACCATTATGCTTCAGGGCCGAATACATCGGCGGGACCTGTTCAATGGTGCCCCTGAATTGCGCCAATACTGTCTCAATGGCCTGCTCATCCAGCTCCGCTACATCATGGCGCTCGATAACCTCACCTTCGGCATCACCGGTAGTGGTCACAACACCCAGTTGACAGGTGAAACGGTAACGTTTGTTAGCATCCAGCAGATAATTGGATACCTTGGTAGCCTCGCCGAAACAGATCGGCAACATCCCCGTTGCCAGAGGATCCAGGCTGCCGGTATGCCCCGCTTTTTGTGCAAAAAATATTGCCTTGACCCGTTGCAGGGCCTTGTTGGAGGTCAGACCTTGCGGTTTATCGAGGAGGATAATGCCATTAACAGGCCTGCCCCGTTTACGTCTTCGTGCCATATCAGAATTGTTCCACTCAAAATTTATTCATCAATATGTTTTTTTCTGTCAGAGGAAACGGCTTCCTCGATCAGACTTTCCAGGCGTGAGCCCTGCTCAATAGATTCATCATAGAAGAAATGTAATTGGGGTATATTTCTGATAGACATCATCTGCCCCAGTTCATGGCGCAGGAAGCCGGCAGCCTTCTGCAGGATATCAAGCGTTACCTCACGGGCACTGTCATCCAGGGTAGTAATATAGACTTTCGCATGAGAGAGATCGCGGGAGACCTTGACGGCGTTGACAGAAACCATGCCAATACGCGGATCCTTGATCTGGCTACGAATCAGATCGGCAAGATCACGCTGGATTTGCAGACCGATTCTGCGTGTGCGGCTGAAATCTTTTGGCATGATTCAATAAATAATAATACCGCAGCGGTCTTACAGCTCGCGCTTGACCTGCACACGTTCGAAGACCTCAATCTGGTCTCCCGGTTTGATATCATTATAGTTCTTGACGCCTATACCGCACTCAACCCCCGATTTGACTTCGGTGGCATCATCCTTAAAACGACGCAAGGATTCCAGCTCACCTTCGTAAATAACAACATTATCACGCAAAACGCGAATCGGGTTACTGCGCCTGACCACACCTTCGACAACAAGACAACCGGCGATGGCACCCAGTGCCGATGAACGAAATACATCGCGCACCTCGGCCAGACCGATAATCTCTTCCTTGAACTCCGGTGCCAGCATGCCGGTCATGGCGCTTTTAACTTCATCAATCAGGTCATAAATGACACTGAAATAATGCAGGTCTACTTCCTCTTCCTCGATCATGCGCTTGGCAGAGGCGTCCGCACGGACATTAAAGCCAAATAATACTGCACCCGATGCGACAGCAAGATTCACGTCAGATTCGGTTATTCCGCCAACACCGGTAGCGACGATATTCACTTTTACTTCATCCGTGGAAAGTTTGTTCAGCGATGCGCTGATGGCCTCGACCGATCCCTGTACGTCGGCCTTAACCAGCACATTAAGGGTACTCGTTTCACCACTCTCCATATGTGAAAACATATTTTCCAGCTTGGCCTTTTGCTGGCTAGCCAGCTTGGCCTCACGGATTTTGCCTGACCTGAGACTGGCTACTTCACGTGCCTTGCGCTCGTCGGCGACAACGATAGCCTCGTCACCCGCATTGGGGGTACCCGAGAGCCCCAGAATCTCAACCGGTATGGAAGGTCCTGCCTGTTCAATAGACTTACCATTTTCATCCAGAATAGCCCTGACGCGTCCGTATTCACTACCGGCAATCAGGATATCGCCCTTGTTCAGGGTTCCTGCCTGCACCAGAATACTGGCGACAGATCCACGCCCCTTGTCGAGTCGGGATTCGATGACCACCCCTCTGGCATTGGCCTTGACAGGGGCCTTCAGTTCCATCACTTCCGATTGCAACAGAATGGCCTCGAGAAGGTCATCAATGCCCTCACCGGTATGCGCCGATACATTAACAAACATGATGTCACCACCCCAGTCTTCCGGCACCACTTCTTCCTGAGCCAGTTCCTGCTTGACTCGATCCGGCTGTGCCTCGGCCTTGTCTATCTTGTTGACTGCAATAATGATCGGCACTTCGGCTGCACGGGCATGCTGAATTGCTTCTTTGGTCTGCGGCATGACACCATCATCTGCTGCAACGACGATTATAACAATATCGGTCGATTTGGCACCACGTGCACGCATGGCGGTAAAAGCCGCATGCCCGGGCGTATCGAGGAAGGTAATCATACCCCTGTCTGTATCTACATGGTAGGCACCGATATGCTGGGTAATGCCACCGGCCTCACCTGACGCTACCCGACTGCTCCTGATGTAATCGAGCAGTGAAGTCTTACCGTGATCGACATGACCCATGATCGTGACAACCGGCGCACGTTGTTCCAACGGCGCATCAGTTTCCTCGACCATGATTAATTCTTCCTCGATGGCATCGTCACTGATCAGTTTGACTTTATGTCCCATTTCCTCAACCACGACCGTTGCCGTTTCCTGGTCCAGCACCTGGTTGATCGTAACCATACTTCCCATACTCATCAGGGCCTTGATCACTTCGGCGGCCTTGATGGACATCTTCTGTGCCAGGTCAGCCACTGTTATCGATTCAGGGATATTGACCTCGTGGACAACGGGTGCCGTGGGCTTTTCAAAGCCATGCTCCTGCGTGGATACGACGGCAACGCCCTTGCCCTTCTGTTTTTTCTTTCTGCGGCCACTCTTGCCACCGGATACATGCAACTCCTCGCGCCCATAACGGGTTGACTTGTCTTCCCTGCGCTTGCCTTTTTTCTCGGCTTTTTTCTCGGCTTTTTTCTCGGCTTTTTTCTCCGTCTTGGCAGCTGGCTCTTCGGTTTTGATGGCAGCTTCCCTGGCCTTTTCCATTTCCTGGCGCAATAACTCATCGGCTTCGGCTTTCTTGCGCGCCTCATCCTCAGCCTGAAGCTTGGCTTCCTCCTCAGCCTTCTGACGCGAAACCTCTTCCTCTTTCTTCTTGCGCGCTTCCTCTTCAGCCTGCATGAGCGCCTGTTCTGCTGCCAGGCGATCCTCTTCTTCCTTCTTCTTGCGTTGTTCTTCCTCGAGAATATCAGCCCGCTTAACATATGTACGCTTCTTGCGTACTTCCACATTCACTGTTTTGCTCTTGCCATGACTTCCGGTAACACGCAGCTCACTCTGTGTTTTTCGACGCAAGGTGATTTTGCGCGGACCTTCTTTCTTATCCTTGTCACTCTTGCCGTGACTCAGACGTAGATGATCGAGCAATTGCATTTTTTGCTGATCAGTAATCATGTCGCTTTCTTCGGCGAAATCCAGCCCTGCCTCACTCAATTGAGTCAACAGCCTGTCTGCCGGTACGCCTACGACTTCAGCAAATTGCTTTACTGTTACATCTGACATCTAGATATTCTCCGGGTATTAACCATTCAGCTCTTCTTCTTCAAACCAATGCGCACGTGCAGCCATAATCAGCTTGCCAGCGCCCTCTTCACTCATGTCCTTGATCTCGATCAGTTCATCCGTAGACAATTCCGCCAGATCATCGAGTGTCGTAATATTTTTGCTCGCCAGAGCAAAGGCCAGATCTTCTGTCATACCGTCGAGATCCAGCAATTCCTGTGCGGGAGTATTATCACCCACTTTTTCCTCATCAACAATTGCACGGGTCAGCAGCACATCACGCGCACGCCCCCTGAGCTCCTCGACCATCTCTTCATCAAACTCCTCGATCTCGAGTAATTCACTGGCGGGAACATAGGCCACTTCGTCAATAGAGGAAAAACCTTCCTGGGCCAGTATTACTGCTATTTCCTCATCAACATCAAGCTGGTCCATAAACAGCTTCTGAACCTCTTCCTGCTCACCCTCAATCTTCTCCTCGGCCTGACTCTCACTCATGACATTCAGGGTCCAGCTCGACAATTCACTGGCCAGCTTGACATTCTGACCACCGCGACCGATGGCCTGGGACAGCTGCTCATCGCCGACAGCGATATCCATACTGTTGGATTCTTCATCAACAACAATCGAGACCACTTCAGCAGGTGACATCGCATTAATCACAAACTGGGCCGGATTCGAGTCCCACAAAATAATATCCACGCGCTCACCGGAAAGCTCATTGGAAACTGTTTGTACGCGTGATCCACGCATGCCGACACAGGCACCGATCGGGTCAATTCGGGAATCGTTCGACTTGACTGCGATTTTCGCCCGCAAACCAGGATCACGCGATGCGCCCAGTATTTCAATCAGACCCTGACCAACTTCAGGTACCTCCAGCTTGAACAGTTCAACCAGAAAGTCAGGCATGGTTCGGGTGACAAATAATTGTGGCCCGCGGATTTCCGAACGCACGTCATAGAGGTAACCACGTACACGGTCACCCGATCGTAAGGCCTCACGCGGAATAAGATGTTCGCGAGGGATCATCGCCTCGACATTACCACCCAGGTCAATATAAACATTGCCACGTTCGACACGCTTGACAATACCACTGACAAGTTCACCCACGCGGTCCTTGTAGGCGTCGACAACCTGCTCTCTTTCGGCCTCGCGCACCTTCTGTACAATAACCTGTTTGGCGGTTTGTGCGGCAATACGACCGAAGGCAACGGACTCCATTTCCTCTTCATAAAAACTGCCGAGCTGCAGATCAGCGTTATCATATTGCGCCGCACTCTCGGTCATCTGACGTTGCGGGAATTCCATCTCTGCATCATCCTCGATAACCTCCCAGCGCCGGAATGTGCTGTAGTCACCTGTCTTGCGGTCAATGGAGACCCTGGTGTCGATATCGCCGCCATGTTTCTTTTTGGCAACAGAGGCAAGCGCAGCCTCAATCGCCTGAAATATGATCTCTTTATCAACACCCTTCTCATTGGATACTGTGTCTACTACTAGTAATATCTCTTTATTCATTCCATCAGTTCCTACAATCTGCCCTGGTGCTAGTATTCCGGCACCAGCCTCGATTGCTCAATATTTGCCAATGACAAACGAATCTCTTGCCCGTCCATTTCCAGAATGACCTCGTCATCCTCTATGCCCTGCAGTACACCTTTGTAATTCTTGCGCCCGCCTTGTGCCCTTGCCAGCCTGACCTTGACGCGATTTCCGGCAAAGCGCTGATAATCGCTGGCCTTGAATAACGGCCTGTCCATACCTGGCGATGAAATTTCCAGATTATAGTTTCCGGGAATCGGGTCCTCTACATCGAGCACGCCACTGAGCTGATGGCTTACCGCCTGACAGTCATCCAGCATGATGCCCTGATCCTTATCAATATAAACCCGTAACAGCCCGCCGCCATCCTGTTTCAGATACTCGATCCCGACCAGCTCGTAACCGAGCGAGGTCACAACATTTTCTACAATCGAATGCAGCTTTTCCGGCACTTGCCTCATATTTTCCCAGCCGTTGAAACTAAAAGTGGGCCATTTCGGCCCACTTTTTATACATCTTGGTTATTTCGCCAGACATTATAACCCCGTTATGTAAAATTTTCCAATCAAGAAGTCTAAAATTTCATAATAATCATACTCAAACAACCACATTGCCATAGCGGAGCGAAAATACACAGGTCAAAACCGGTCAGAACCCAGCGTCGCACATTTTGCACCAGGCAAACATATCACACTATCACATTTATCTTATTGATATCTCTGTTTTTATTTGAATGCGCAGATCGCATGATGCGCTCGTAAAGCCATATAAATGTAATATCAACACGCGCCTGCATGCACCCCAGAATTACATCCGCAACCTCGTCTGACCAAGATCAGAGTAAACAGGCTTGGATTATCCCGTGCCGGCTGATCAAATCCATAGGCCTCGACAATAGGTGCGTAGCGAACCGGGCCGATGATCCTGATGTAAAAGCCTCTAAACATATTATCGATAGTGCCGATAAACATTACAAATTAACAGGAAAAACCTGATTACGGATCATTTGAGTACAATACAGTGATTGAACAAAAAACCGATGTCAATGACCTGCAAATAGGCATGTATGTATCGCGACTGGACCGTGCCTGGGTCGATACACCATTCATGTTCCAGGGTTTCTATATCCATGATGATGAAGACCTCGCCGCATTAAAAAAACACTGCCGTTATGTATATACGGATACCACAAAGGAAAACCTTGCCCCGCTAAAGTTACAAACCCTGGTGACAACAGAGAAGGAAACCTCTCCCGCAGCAATGACCGTTCTGCCAAGCAAAAAGGTGCATTACGAAGACACTACGTCAGTGGAAGAGGAAATTACCGTTGCCAGGAAATATCATGCCGACCTGTCTCAAACAATGGACAGCATTATCTCCGACGTCAAAGCCGGCAACAAGATCGACCTGAACAAGGCCAAGAAAACCGTCGACAACATGATTGACAGCGTAGCTCGTAATCCGGATGCTTTTATGTGGCTGACCAGACTCAAGGATTCAGATTCCTATACCTATCATCATTCCATGGATGTCTCGATACTCGCGGTAACCCTGGGACGACATCTGGGTCTGAGCAAACATGAACTGAAGGACCTGGCCATCGGCACATTGCTATTCGATATCGGAAAACTGAAATTACCCGCCAATATCCTTAATAAACCGGGCCGCCTGACCGATGAAGAATTCGAACAGATCAGGAAACACGTCGAATATGGCGTGGAAATACTCAAAGGTATAAAAGGAATCTCCCCCCGCGCTATCGAGGTCGCCAAATATCACCATGAGCGACACGATGGCAACGGTTACCCTGAAGGCCTGGAAGGGACCGCTATACCGGTGTTTGCCAGAATAGCCGCTATCGTCGATTGCTACGACGCCATTACCAGTGATCGCTCCTACAGACGAGCCATATCCTCGCATGAGGCCATCAAACAAATGTATGAATGGGGAAACATCGATTTCCAGCTGGAGTTGATCGAACAGTTCATCCAATGCCTTGGTATCTACCCGACAGGCAGCCTGGTTGAACTGAGCACCGGCCAGGTTGGTGTAATTCTGTCGCAAAACCGCGTCAGGCGTCTACGCCCCAAAATCATGTTGATCCTGGACCCGCACAAGGTTGCCTATGAGAGTTTTCCGATAGTGGACCTGGTGACAGAAACACTAGACAAGGATGGCAATCCTCTTGACATTGTAGCCACTCATGAACCCGGGGCGTTTGGTATAGATCCACACGCCTTTTATTTATAGGACTGTGAGTCCGCGCCATGCTTGATGACCTGACCAGGCTTTCATCCAGAAAAGGCTTTTTTGCCCAGCTTGAAAAACAGGTTTGTTCCCTCTCTGCAGATTCCGGCAAGATTGCCTGCCTGATTATCAACATTCATGAGCTGAAAAAAATCAATTCATCCTTTGGCTATGACATTGGCGATACATTATTAATAGAATTCTCGCAGCGCATTCGCGGCATGCTCAGGGCGATGGACACTGCAGCGCGGATTGGTGATAGTAAATTTGCACTAATCCTCAGCGCTATCATGAACAGCGGTCATGCCACGCTGGCAGCTAACAAGATACTGACCCTGCTGGATGAACCTTTCAGGATCAATGACAAACAGATTCTGATCAACGCCTCAATGGGAATTGCCCTGTTCCCGGAACATGGCGAAGATGCCCAATCATTGTTTCAAAACACGGAAGCGGCGCTCGATCAGGCGAAATCCGCAGGCAGTGGATATCACATTTACAATCAGAACAGCGATACCATTACCCGACAAAATCATATCCTGACAAAGGAACTGAAAGATGCCATCGATGGTGACGAACTGCTAATGCATTATCAACCGCAAATTTCAATTCCGCAGCAACATCTTACCAGCGCAGAAGCACTGGTAAGATGGCAGCATCCGCACACCGGCCTGATACCTCCGGACAGGTTTATAACACTGGCAGAAAATTGTGGACTGATCACGCCATTGACGATATGGACGATCAATACAACCCTGCGCCATTGCAAACCCTGCTTCGATCAGTGGCAAGACTATCGTGTTTCCATCAACCTGTCCGCAGCCCTGTTACACGAAACTGACCTGGCCGACATCATCCAGCAATCGTTGCGAATCTGGGGTGTCGAGGCCAACCGTCTCATGCTCGAAGTCACCGAAAGTGCAATGATGAGAGATCCGGACAAAAGTATGGAAACCCTGAGCAAGCTCAATAGCATCGGTGTTGCTATCTCTATCGATGACTTTGGCACGGGCCATTCCTCGCTCGCCTATCTGAAACAGTTACCAGTCAATGAAATCAAGATTGATAAATCCTTTGTCATGAACATGACCGAAAATGAAGATGACAGAAAAATTGTGCGCTCGGTCATCGACCTCGGCCATACATTCGATTTGCAAGTCGTTGCCGAAGGAATAGAGTCAAAACAGATCCTGACCGAACTCAGGAAAATGGGCTGTGATATCGGCCAGGGCTATTTTATCAGCCGGCCGTTACCAATGGATGAAATGCTGCAGTGGATCAATTCAACATCGTGGGCCAGTAACAGGCAACGTATATAAAAAACATCACTCAGTCCGACCGAGACGCAATACTACAAAAAAAGCAGGCCACCATTAGGTGGCCTGCTTTCTGGCGCATACATCTCAAACAATAGATGTATGTACAATGACACCGTTACTTAAGTGAACGGTCCATACCCTTTTCAAGCTCGTATTGCTTGACCGCCAACATCGCTTCAGACTTGGCTTTGTTTGCCAGCTTGATGGCATCCTCATTTTCGCCTTTTTTGGCCAACGTCTCTGCCTTCTTTAGCAGCTTGCCGGTATCACGCCATTCGTAACCAACGGCGCTTGCCTTTTTATTGGCTGCTTTTGCAGCATTGATAGCACTCATTGCAGCAGGTGATGCAGACGGCTTTTCAGGCTGTGTCGAACAGCCGGCAGCGAAACCGGTTGTCAAAAGCAAAACTGCAAATAACTTTGCGATTTGAGGTGTTCTCATCTCTGTTATCCTCTTTGGTCGTTATATTTATACTTAGGCCTGATCAGACCTGTTTATATTTTATAGTTGAAAATAATCACCATAAATATTGTGATCACAATACTAGCGCCTAAACAGCGTAGAGTAAATGCCTGTCATACAAATGTTGCGCAGGAATAATAAACATACATACAATGCTTACTTTCCATGCTCAATGCGCATTAATCAATATCCTGGATAACTGATAAGCGCGGTTTGATAAAACCCATAAAAGTAAATTAGCATTGATTAATATTATTATTTTGTCTTGTGTTTGCTTATTAAAATAATAATGTATAACAGAATAAATCCCTTAACGAAGATTGTTTATGTAATCTGTTATTCTGAATTATGAATTCCGTTGTAAATCTCCGGTAATACATAATGGTGAGATATTTTCTACAAATTCTGACTATGCAGGTGTATTCATTAATATTAAAGAGATAAACTCTATTTGCGCAACAAAGCGCTGGCAGGTACGTAAGCGCATAGCGCCATACCCGCTAACGAGAGCGAGCATTTATCTACAATTCATTGAGCCTTGGCCGTTTCCCCGCTGCAGCTTGTTGTGGTTTCACCGCCAACACGGATGATACGCGTGTTGTCACCATCACAATGTACCTCCCACATCTTGCCGAACAAGTCTTGCAGATGTTGCACATACGCTTGAATATCACATAGTGGTGAAGCCATCATCTGCGCACGAAGTGCTGCGCGGCCGCTACGTAACGCCACACGGTCACGGGCCAGACGTACAGCAGCGTCGACGTACCCGTCCTCATCGGCGGCAACCCAGTCCGGCTGACCCAGCGTCGTCATGAAACTCGCCCCCATACGGCTGACGAAATTTCCGCCCGCCAGGGCCACCACTGGCACGCCCATCCATAACGCCTGCAAGGTCGTGGTACCGCCATTGTATGGCATCGGATCGAGTGCGATATCGATGTCGCCATACTCCTGCATCATAGCGGCAAGTCCGCAGGGCCCGCGTAATTGTAAACGCTCGGAGGCAATTCCCTGTTCGGCAAACATGGCCTTGATGCGCGCCTGTGTCGCCTCATCACGTAATGACGGTGCCTTGAGGAGTAATTGCGAATCTGGTACCGCGCGTAGCACCTGTGCCCACACCGCAATCGTCTTCGGTGAGAGCTTCATAACATTATTGAATGAGCCAAACACGACCGCTGCGTCAGGCGGACGCGCAGCAGGCAACGGATAATCATCTACCGACGCCCAGCAGAACACGCTATCCGGTAACTGCGCCAGCCCTTCACTGAATAGATGCGCATGTTCGTCTGGACTAACGATACGATCACCAATCAGCCAGTCGATCGTGGACAGGCCGGTGGAATGCGGATAGCCCAGGAAAGTGGCCTGCACCGGTGCAGCGCGTAATGCAAACACTCCTAGACGATGGCTTGTGGTATGCCCGGCCAGATCGATCAGAATATCGATCTTGTCACGAACAATCGTCTGCTGCAGCGCTGTGTCATCCAGTTCTCCTGCCTCGATCCAGTGGTCGACACAGTCCCTGGCCTTGCGGGTGTATTCATCGTGCATCGTACCGGTGTGATATATGCAGATTTCCAGACGCTCATGAGCGTAATGCTGGAATACCGGTAACATGAAAATATTGACTGGATGCTGTCGATGCAGATCACCGGTGACAAAGCCGACACGTAAACGGCGCTTCGTTGTACACGAATTGCTGAAATCGGTCTTCTGTGACATCGCCGCTTCGATCGGTGCGCACATACGCCGATGCAAATCGGCTACCTCGGCAGTAGGTAGGTCATCACAATACAGGGAGACCATGGCAACGCTGGAAGCGAGGCGTGATTGTGGATTACCACAGGCCTCATATTCTGCCTGCACGGCTTCCATATGAGCCCGGGCATCCCCGAAGCGGCCAGACAGGGCCGCCAACATGTAAGTGGCATCCTTGTTGTCCGCTTCCAGTTCCAGTACCTTGTTACATATTTCCTGCGCCCTGGACAGATCATATACCTCCCAGTAGATCTTCGCCTGCGCCAGCAGAATCGGCACATCGTCGGGCCTGAGTTCGATGGCTTTTTGCAGAACCTCGATCGCCTCCTGCCAGTAATTATGGGCAAACACGCGGTTTGACAAGGTCAACAGAAAATCGGGATTGTTGGACAGCGACGCACGTGCAAAGGCCTTCTCGGCGGCGACGTTATTGCCTGCGCGCAGCAGGGCCTCGCCCAGGAACATCATCGAGCCATAGCGTACCGGACGAATATCCAGCAGGCCAGACAGTGCAGTTATGGCACCCTGCTCATCACCTGCATTCAGACGCCAGACTCCCATCCAGTGCAGGGTTTCACCGGCGACCGGTTCGAGCGCCTGGGCCTGTTGTAATGACTGTTGCGTCGACGCTGTGACAGATACACCTGTCATTTCCTGCAGGCGTGCCAGATACAACCATGACAACCAGTCACCGCGGCATTGATCCACCCATGCAGCAAATTGCTGCGCCAGCACTGCAGCATCTGCTAACGATGCCCCGCCGAGCAAGGCATCGCCGGATTTTGAATCTTGCCAGGGCCCCAGATCCAGGTCCTGCAATTGTGATAGCAGGGATGGATCAAGACGCAGCGCCTGGCGTGCCGCGTACCCCCCCTGCCACGCCAGCCCACGTTCTGCATAACTGCGCGCCAGTTCAAACCAGATCCCTACTTGCGCGAGCGATTGACGAAGCTGTTGCCATAGCATGGCGATATCGTTATTGTGCACGGCTTCTTTCATGTTGTTGTTCTCGTTTTCAGGTACTCACTCGTCGTCGCACAATACAACATAAAGTCAATAGCGTGCTCACAAATGCACTGCTCGACCTGTCTCTATTTGTCGCTGGTGCCAACCGCATTACGCACGCTTAACAAACAGTTTCCGCATAGACTCACAATGCTGTTTGATCTAGACGACATTCTGCGTAATCGACATATCAATCAATAACTGCGCATTACCCTGATTATAGACATTATAGGTAATCATGTTGTTAATGACTGTACCTGCCGAAGCACCCCAGCCACTGTCGATATTGACCACATCCCCGGCATTACCGTCGACAACGACCTGGTGGCGTTGCTCCGGATTGGCGCCACCCGCTCCGCCGGCAGCCAGATCATAGGTATCGTCCGCCCAGCCATTGGCATTGTTGAAGCTGTTCATCCCGGCCATATCGAGCACATCCGTCAGGCCTATCGTCAGCGTGTTGTTACCAGTGCCGGTCAGGTCGATACGTTCGATCGATTCGAAGCGGGATGCACTGCTTGGCGCACTGCCACCCACGTTGCTGATCGCAGTCAAATCGAGCGCAATGCCAGTACCGTCCAGGCTGAGCGTGTCGATACCGCTACCGCCGTCGACACGTGAGAGCTGGGTGGTGTTGCCACCGCTGCCAAAATTGGCACTCAGTGCAGTGACATTGCTGGCATTGACCGTGATCGTATCTGTGCCGGCGCCACCATAGAGCACATCGGCACCGCCGCCACCTATGAGCGTGTCATTACCGGCACCACCGACCAGGGTCTCCGCAGCCGTGTCACCAGTCAGGGTATTATCGCCACTGGTGCCGAGCTGATCGACCGTGTTCTGTGCGAATACCCCGGTTGTCGAACCGAAGATGACATAGCTGCGTCCGCCATCGGTAGCTCCGCTTGGATCGCTTAGCCGCGCCCCAATAAGCAGGTCAGCGAGGCCGTCACCATTGACATCACCGGCACTTGTTACCTGCCAGCCGCTCTGGTCACTTGCACCCTGACCATTGATGACGAAGCCGCCACTGCCCGCGGCCACGTCAGTCAGATCTATGCCTGACGTGCCGGTCTTGCCAAATACGATATAGCTGCGCCCGGCATCGGCACCGGTAGCGGGATCACTGAGGTTTGCACCGACGATCAGGTCGGCGAGGCCATCGCCATTGATATCTCCAGCACTGCCAACATTAAAACCGTTTTGATCACCTCCCGTTTCGCCATTAATGACAAAGCCGCCCGTGCCGGCCGCGACTGCCGACAGGTCAACGGCCGTCGTGCCTGCCTTGCCGAACACGACATAACTGCGCCCGGCATCGGTACGACCGCCGGGATCACTGAACCTGGCACCGATGATCATATCGGCGAAGCCGTCTCCATTGACGTCCCCGGCACTAGCAACACTCCAGCCGCTTTCGTCGCCCGCCGTCTCACCGTTGATGACAAATCCGCCTGTTCCGGCTGTTATCGTCGATAGATCGATGGCCGAGCTGCTGGTCGTACCGAACACGACATAACTACGCCCGGCATCGGTATCGCTATCGGTGTCACCGAAGCGCGCACCGACAATCAGGTCGGCAAGGCCGTCGCCATTGACATCCCCGGCATTGGCTACGGCCGCGCCGCTGAAGTCACCTGCCCCCTCACCATTGATGACGAATCCACCCGTACCTGCCGCTATCGCTGACAGCTCAACGGCCGTGGTCCCGGTCTGTCCAAACACGACATAACTGCGTCCGGCATTGCTGTCACCGCCAGGATCGCTTGATCTGGCACCGACGATCAGGTCGACGAGACCATCGCCATTGACATCGCCGGCGCTATCGACACTCCAGCCGCTCCTGTCGGCAGCCGACTCGCCGTTAATGACGAACCCCCCGGTACCGGCTGCTATCGTTGACAGGTTGATGGCCGCGCTGCTGCTTGTACCGAACACGACATAACTGTTCCCGGCAGCACCATTGGCTTCGCCCGCGCCGACGATCAGATCGTCGAGTCCGTCGCCGTTAATATCACCGGCAGCGGAGACACTGGTGCCGTTTTCATCACCCGCTGTCTCGCCGTTAAGAACGAAGCCACCTGTACCGGCCGCAATCGCCGACAGGTTGATGGCCGTGGTGTTGGCCTTGCCGAAAACCACGTAGCTACGCCCGGCATCTGTGCCTGTGGCGGGATCGCTGAGCCGCGCTCCGATGATCAGGTCAGTGAGACCATCCCCATTCACGTCGCCGGCACTGGCGACACTATAGCCGCTCTGGTCTTCGGCAGACTGGCCGTTAATAACAAAACCACCCGTTCCTGCGTCAATGGCAGAGAGGTCGATGGACTCGGTCAATGTCGTGAAGTTCAGGGTGGTGGTATTGCTGATGCCTGCATACGGATTGCCCGCTGCATCGAGCAACACGCCGGCATCCATCTGCACATAATAGACACTGCCCTGATTCAGATCGCTGGTAGGATTGATCGTAACGACATTGCCGCTGATATCGACTTGAGCACCCCCTACCGGAATCGTGCGCGTGTCACTGCCATCGCTGATAACGATATTACCGCTGCCTGCCATCATGTTCTCGTTGAATGTCAACACGATGTTACTAGCGACGGCAACGGCAGTGGCATCATCCGCGGGACTGCTCGAAGATAACGTGGGCGTTTCGTTGTCGATTGTAAAGCTGCTGTTGTCGGCCACGGCCGCGTGGCCCAATAGTGCTGCATTACCGCCCGCATCGGTCATCGAGCCGCCGTTCAGCGTCAGGCTGTTGCCGGCAATG
>CAMYJD010000040.1:48798-50130 GCA_947258655.1 uncultured Gammaproteobacteria bacterium
CTGACCGTGGTTGCCTCACTCATCGTCACGGTCACGCTGAGCACATCACCATCATTGAGTACGCCACCGATATCACCGCTGGCCGATGTGATCGCGATACTGCTGACCGTCGCCGCTTCGTTATCGACCGTGAAACTGCTATTGTCGGCCACGGCGGCATGACCCAGCAACGCCGCATTGCCTTCAACGTCCGTGATCGTACCGCCGTTCAGCGCCAGGCTGTTGCCGGCAATGCCGATACCGTTAACGTCATTCTGGTTCGGCAGGATCGTATAGCTAAATACCAGTTGATTGGTGCCACTGCCGGAGGCATAGCCGGCCTGCACCGTGCTGCCACCAATGTTCAGGCCCAGTTGCGGCATGCCGCTGACGTTGACCACTTCATTCATTGTCACGGTCACGCTGAGCACATCGCCATCATTGAGCACGCCACCGATATCGCCTGTCGCCGATGTGATCGCGATGCTGTCTACGACCGGGCTTTCATTATCGACTGTATAATTGGGATTATTGGCTACGGCCGCATGACCCAGCAGCGCGGCATTGCCGGCCACATCGGTCATCGAGCCGCCATTCAGTGACAGGCTGTTGCTCGGGATACTGATACCATTGACGTCGTTCTGGTTCGCCAGGATTGTATACATGAACACCAGTTCGTTGCTGCCACTGCCGGAGGTATAGTCGGCCTGCACAATGCTGCCACCGATGTTCAGGCCCAGTTGCGGCGTACCAGTGACCGCAGTGTTATCATCCATTGTCACGGTGATGCTAACGACATCACCGGCATTGAGGACCGTGCCCTGAATACCGGTCGCCGACGTGATCGCAATACTACTGATCAGCGCTGACTCGGTATCGACCCTGAAACTGCTATTGTCGGCCACGGCCGCATGCCCCAACAGCGCCGCGTTACCGGCCGCATCGGTCATCGAACCGCCGTTCAACGTCAGGCTGTTGCCGACTATGCCGATACCGTTGACATCGTTCTGGTTTGGCAGGATTGTGTAGCTAAACACCAGTTCATTGCTGCCACTGCCGGAGGCATAACTGGCCATGACCGTGCTGCCGCCGATGTTCAATCCCAATTGCGGCGTGCCGCTGACCGTGGTCGCATCACTCATCGTTACGGTGATACTGAGCACATCACCGGCATTATGCAGACCACCGACACCACCGCTGGATGACGTAATCGCAATACTGCTGACCGTCGCCGCTTCGTTGTCGACTGTAAAACTGCTGTTGTCGGCCACGGCCGCGTGGCCCAATAGTGCTGCATTACCGCCCGCATCGGTCATCGAGCCGCCGTTCAGCGTCAGGCTGTTGCCGGCAATG
>CAMYJD010000041.1 GCA_947258655.1 uncultured Gammaproteobacteria bacterium
CTGTGACAGGTTGTTCTTCAGCAGATAAGCCATGAAACGTGCCATGCCATCTGCCAGTGCCGCACCGCCTTTCTGGCGAATGTGGTCAGCAATCCATTGTTCGGCCTGACTCGCACTCATTTGTGCGGTCGAATCGAAAACTTCCATGCTATCGATATAACTATTCAGATCAATCTCGCCATTCGCGTCCGGCATATGAATGCGTATGGCATCTGTATCTGTGTCCATCCCGATTAGCAGACAGTCGATTGATGCGCCACAACAATATGTGTTCTGCACCGCCTGCTGAAAATCTTTCAGTTTCGACAGACCACCGGCCGCTGCCTTTTCCGTGTCCGAACCGTGTGCTGCACAACCCTGGTGATCGGGATCCACCGAGCTGTGGTGATACACGACCGCTTTCAAATAGCGCGTTGGCTCATCAGCGGTGTTCGGCACACCTTCGCGGAAACGTACCAGTTCGGTGCGTGTCCACTTATTAAGGCTATCGTCTATATCGAACATCGCACCTGCATAAGACCTGCGACGTACTGCCTTCGACGGCATCCTCAACACATACCTGATGACATGTGCCAGGCGACCATCCGCACATGGCGATACATCCATCAGGTGAAAACCACAGTCTTCCAGTAACTTCTGGAAGGTTTCCTCATCGTTGTTCCCTAACGGATCCCTGGTAAACACGTCATCGCTAAAACGATGGTATGTTTCGAACAGCGACCATGCGAATAAACTACGCATGTCCAGCTGATCTACCCAGGCATCTTCCAGCAGTATCGTTGGCAACTCAAAACCCAGTTGCGCAACAGCGATACGCTGCGCCTTAGTGACGAAATCTGCCTCATGTTGCAATGCTGAAATCTCTTTCAGCACGGGCACGATGCCGTCAAATGCTTCCTTAACGCTGTTCTCATAATCAAACAGCCGGTCATTTTCCCTCACATTCGTTAACGGATGTGAGGCGGCCATGACTGACCGTCGAACATTCAGCTCAGTGCCACTTCCAGGTGTAGCACCTCTAGCACCAGGTCGTCCCAACGGGGCTGCTGCCCTGACTGGAGTATGACTCTTACTTTTACGTGAGCCCAACATGTCAAATCATCCACTTAATCACTTAGAGCCCAAAACCCTAAGAATCGCTCACGCATCAACCGCGCGCGCCACCCGAATAAGTAATCAACGAACCTTTTTCAGTGTTGCCACTGCCACCGGTAACCTTGCTATTCGGTACTGGCAATTCTTCGTTACGCTTCTCCTCAACCCTCATTGCATTTGCCATGCCTGTACGTATGGTTGGATTGCGCAGAACCGCAGAACGTCCCTCTGTTCCTGTAACAGACTGGTTTCGCTCCCAGTCATCACCAGTAATCTTGAGTCCGGCATCCTGACCTTCGCCAGTGATACGTGACTTGACACGTCCTTCGACTTCTTCAGCAACTACCGGTCGGCTCTGTGTTTCTACCGGACCATTGCCAAAACGCGCTTCTTCGGTACCGGTGACCTTACCAGTAGCCATACCAAACGGCCCGGTAATAGAACCCTGTTCATATTGGTTGCCGGTAACACCGGTCGAACCCAGGGCCTGTTGTGCACCACCAGACGGTTGCTCGACGCTGAACTGCTGCCACGGTACCTGACCTGCCATAGCCTGCGGAAAGTCAGGGCTGGCCGTATCGGCCGGCGTTGCCGGGCACGCTTCGGCATACTGGTCCGCACCAACATATGGCGTACCTGTCAGCGGTTCGCAAACACCCTTAGTGGCGCCGGTCATAACGCCACCGACTCCAGGCTGGATACCAGTCATAGGCATAGCCGGTGTTGCACGTAATTGTTTAGTGCGCATTTTCGCCATCGCTGCGTCTTCAGCCTGGCAAAAATTTACCGTCGCGTCCTCGCTGGCATAAGGTGTACCGGTTACAGTCTTGCAAGTACCTGGCTCATTACCCGTGACCTTGTTTTCACGGTCGGTCATGGTGCCGGTTACCGCCTTACCTTTAGCTGTTGATGAAACACCAACCTTGCGGTCCTGCGGTGATGGCGCCGTGTTGCAGAAACCGCTGTACTGTTCCTGTCCGACATAGTCATCGCCGGTGATGTTTCGGCAACTGCCCGGCTCATCGCCGGTCATGCGCTCACGTCGACCAACCATCGTACCGGTAACACTGCCACCGCGTAATGTGGCACTGACGCCTACTTTGGCCGGCGCGGCACCAATCTCTTCAGCCTGGGTATACTGGGTACCGGTAAGGGCACGGCTCATACCCGGCTCATCACCCGTTACATTTTCCGAGCGACCGACATTGCTACCGGTCATCGCTTTACCCTTGTTCGTTTGCGCAACAGTCACCTTGCTGGGCGACTTGCTCATCAATTCGCCACAATACCCCTGTGACTGTTCAGCGCTGATGTATTCGTCGCCGGTAACCCTTTTACAGGTACCCGCTTCATCACCGGTAACACTGGCACTGCGTCCAACGCGTGTACCACTGACCGGATTACCGCCTGAAGTCGAGGTTACATTCACCTTGCGTGGCGTCGCCTTTGGATCGGCCTGACAGAAATCACGAAAGATATCTGCACCGAGGTATTCTGTGCCGGTAATACCACGACATGTGCTGGGCTCGTCACCGGTGACACTGGTGCTGCGACCGACCATGGTTCCGGTAACCGTCTGGCCTTCAGCAGTTTCACTGGCACCGACTTTCCACGGTGCGTCCTGAGCTGCTCCAGTGTCACCTGATGTTTTTGGGCGACGGCGACCACAGGGTTCGGATTTCTTCTGACCAGCACTACCCATCTTGCTGCGTTGTTCGCGCAGTGCTTTAGACAGATCACGACTATTCAGGTTTGGATTACCTGCACGTGCGGTCTGAGCTGCGGTCATACCATTCTTGCCAACACCCGCTTTGCCACGATTAGACATCGCTTCACGACGTGCCAGTGAGGCAATGCGGCCAACCGAGCGATTGATCGATTGCTTCGCCTGATTAATGCTAGCTGCTGTTGCAGTCGGTGCCGTTGCCGCTTTCATGCTGGTTTTGCATTCGGTGCGTGTACCATCACAGCCACAACCGCAGCCTTTCTTTTCAGGTGCAGCCGTCGCCGAAGCCGCTGCCGCAGCTGTGCTGCTCCCGATCTCGTCTGCCGTACGAATACGATCCTTGCTCTGGATTCCCTTCTTGCCGCCACTGGACATCGCCAGACGACGAGCCAGGGAAGCAGCACGGCCTACGGAAGCCGACTTGCTTGCAGGCGCCGCATAAGATGCTGTCGCAGTAACAGGCGCCGATACCGCAGCCGATCTTGCCTGTGCAGTTCTCTGAGCGGTATTTGACTGTAACGAAACCTTGCCTGATGTAGACATGGCTTTGCGTCTTGCCATTACCAGCTCGCGTGTGCTCTGTGCTTGTGCCATCGTTAACCCCGTTGCGTCATAATTGTAACAATTACTGTTGTTCTACTACGCCCGCCACAGTTGACGGGCAACAGTATGTTCGTCCTTATTAACGGCCTTCGTAAACTACGAAACATGAACCCTGTGACTGGGTGTAGCTGTCGTAGCCCAGCAGACGTACGTGATGATCAGGGAACGCACGGTGGCAAGCCTCAAGCTCGGCCAGTACGGTACCCATGTCAGTTTCGCCGAAAAACGGCAGCTTCCACATGGTCCAATAATGGTCCATCGAGTTGCTTGGGTGCTCATGCTCGATCGCAGGCGACCAACCGTTGGCAATAATGTATGCAACCTGCGCCTGGATATCACTTGCGTCCATTTTTGGCAGGAAGCCGAAAGTTTCGAGTGTTTGGGAAGTTTCGTAGTTACCCATATCAGTCGTCATTGGCATGTCTTTTTCCTCGTATATGTTTATTCGATTTCAAGTTTGTCCACAGGACGGGGATTAACCCACGTCCAGTTTGTCGACAGTTTCAAATTCGAAGACGATTTCTTTCCAGGTCTCCATCGCGATAGCCAGCTCAGGACTGGTACGTGCAGCTTCGGTCAGAATGTCACGAGCTTCTTTCTCGATCTGACGACCTTCGTTACGCGCTTTGACACTGGCTTCCAGTGCAACACGATTAGCAGCCGCACCCGCAGCATTACCCCAAGGGTGACCCTGTGTACCACCACCGAACTGCAGTACTGAATCATCACCGAAGATAGTAACCAGTGCCGGCATGTGCCATACGTGGATACCACCGGAAGCAACGGCGAATACGCCTGGCATTGAGCCCCAGTCCTGGTCGAAGAACACACCACGTGAACGATCTTCCGGTACGAAAGATTCACGCAGCTGATCTACAAAACCTAATGTAGAGTTACGATCACCTTCGAGTTTACCAACAACAGTACCGGTATGCAGGTGGTCACCGCCAGACAGACGCAGACACTTGGCCAGTACGCGGAAGTGAATACCGTGTTTCGGATGACGGTCGATAACCGCATGCATCGCACGGTGAATATGTAACAACATACCATTGTCACGACACCAGTTAGCCAGACCTGTATTCGCTGTAAAACCACCGGTCAGGAAGTCATGCATGATGATCGGGCAGCCAACTTCTTTAGCGAATTCAGCACGCTTGTACATTTCTTCAGGAGTAGAAGCCGTTACGTTCAGGTAATGACCCTTACGCTCACCAGTTTCGCGTTGTGCCTTGTCAATCGCTTCAGCTACGAACTCGAAACGGTCACGCCAGCGCATGAATGGCTGAGAGTTAACGTTCTCGTCATCCTTGGTCAGGTCCAGACCGCCGCGCAAACATTCGTATACTGCACGACCGTAGTTTTTGGCAGACAGACCCAGTTTCGGCTTGATTGTCGCACCCAGCATTGGACGACCGTATTTGTTCAAGCGATCACGCTCGACCTGGATACCGGCAGGCGGTCCACCACAGGTCTTGATATACGCGATTGGGAAACGAATGTCTTCCAGACGCAGATGCTTCAGCGCCTTGAATCCGAATACGTTACCGACCAGCGATGTCAGAACGTTTACGACAGAACCTTCTTCAAACAGGTCGATCGGGTAAGCAATGAATGCATAGAAAGACTCAGGGTCACCTGGCACATCTTCGATGCGATAGGAGCGACCCTTATAGAACTCAAGGTCAGTCAACAGCTCGGACCATACAGTAGACCAAGTACCTGTTGAACTTTCCGCAGCTACCGCAGCCGCAACTTCTTCACGGGGTACTTCTGGCTGGCCCGTACACTTGAAGCATGCAAGCAAATCGGTATCGAGCGGCACATAGTCCGGAGTCCAGTATTTATCGCGGTATTCCTTAACACCCGCTTTATAGGATTTTTCAGCCATAATCGTCTCCTGTTTCGTCGCGTAGAATTAGTTATTACAGTTTTTCAGTGTGTAGCGTAAAAAATAATTGCTGAAGCATAGGCACTAATCACTCTATGTTCCAATCAATATTTTATTAATAATACATAAATAATTATCTATGGGTAAATTTGGCAATCAAAAACTTGATAATTCAGAGTGACCGGAGCATACACCATCGCTGTTCAAACTTCACCATTATTTGCTGCATTAATAGTTGTTAATGAACCTGACTTTTTTACTCTGAAATCATCACCGCAACAAACTAATTTTTTTAACAGTGCTGCGTCTACAATTGCTATAAAAAACCAAAAAATATTTATTCCTCATAATTAATATCAAAATTAAGCGCATGATTTTCCAAAATTGTTTTTCATGCTGTTCTGCTATGCGCATATATATTGCGCAACTGCCGGGTCTTTTCCAGCATCCGATAGGTCGAGCGGTTGTTGTTGTAACTTGTCACATGCATCAAGCTGACCCAGATCACATCGTGTGACTCATCATTGCCAGGCACCGGCAGACGGTCGTCAATCTCGACAAGAAAACGGATATCGATGTGTTCGTGGCGAGGATCGCCGTGCATTGCCGGTATCGTATGGATATCCACATCAAAAATATCCGAGCCAAGCAAATGGATATGAGATGGATCGATACCGGTCTCTTCCGCCGTTTCACGTAATGCTACACGCACGATATCGGCATCACCGTCGGCATGCCCGCCCGGCTGAAACCACTGGTCGTGTTTCTTATGATGCATCATCAAAATCTTACTACGGTCCGGGTTGACTACCCATGCCGAACCGGTCACATGGGCCGGCCACAGTTCTCGATAAAAAATGTCACTATGCGCCTCAACATAATTGAGCGCTCGCCTGATATAACCCGCCTCGTCCATATACCGGGTCTGATGTTGATATAATAATGTCAGCAGTTCCTGTCTATGCATGGTCAGGTACCTGAAGGATTTTCCACCGCCCTGATCGCTGCAGCCGCAGCTTCTTCAACATCGGCTTCGCGACCGGACAGGGTCAAACGACCGTATGCCCCGACCGCACGCACGTCAATCAGCGTAATATTGGCGGCTTTTTCGGCCTGATTGGCGGCATACACAATATAACCGGCCGGTTGGGTCTCGAGAATAAACATACTCTCCCCAGGCAACATCATCGATCCACCGCGGTGCTGGCGATTGATCAGGACGGCATGGTCCGAGGTCATACCATAAATGATTTCCTGCCATTCGATATTGCAATGGTCACGGTCTTCGACGCGTGCGCCAATGCTGGACAACAGAACTTCGCCGGCCTCGATAACATCACTCTGGTCACGATGATGAATAACCATCGACCCAAAGGCGCGCTCGACGACCTGCTGGGTCAACTTGACCTGGGTTGCCTTCAGGGCGATGTCGGTGACTTTATGCACGGCCATGCCCGGGGATACCTCGACCCACAAACAGGCGTCGCCAGGAACGGGTGGAAAACCCTGGGAAACAGAGGCCATATACTCGGCGAGCTGCGGCTGCAAGGAGTCTATATAGACATAGGTTCTGAGTTCTACCATTCTGTATACTTCTTCGCTTTAACCGCCACGTTTCTGTTTATATTGAAATTTTATACCGAATGGTACCTGGAAAAACTCCCGATACGCTCGTCACAATTCCATCCCGCCCCTGACTTGCCGGGACAGGATACTGAGTACTGCAAAAAAATCGAACAAACGCATTGCCCGAGATCTGACATTCAGGGCGAAAAGCTTATGGAAAGCAAGACTATTATGCAAATCAATATTAATAAGAGTTTTGATAGACAATCGTCTATTATTGACCCGAATTTGATTTGCCCAATATATAAGGTGTGATATTCAAATACACACCCCGACGCAAATTGATGCTTGCTCGCCGGCCCAGCTTTGCGCATCACCCACATAACCCCGCCCGCTGACGCGGAGGATGCGAGTATCGTCGATTTCATCCGCATCTTCAAGCAATCTTGTACAAACAACCCTATACCTGAGTTATTCAGTTCAGTATTGATTTTTTTCATACACAAGCAACATTCACCTATATAATGGCAAACCATTCAGTTTGTTGATTGTTATTGACTAATTGAGATGTGCAACGCCTCGCATGGCCGCGGCTATTTTTTTATATTGGATATCAAAGTAACTGACGTTTCCCATTGATCTACGCTAATATACTGATTTTTCCATATTCATTTGTTTTTATTAATGAGTCCTATATGTACATTTTATTTGTCATAGCATCACGTAGCAGGCAAACTACGCCGCAATTTAATTTTATCTATCGGCAATCATTCCATAGGCCTTCATCACCTGGGATCGAGCTTCATCAAGAATAAGTATTAACTATGAATTTACTGCAAATTTTGCTGCCTTTCCTGCGCTGGTTCCCTATGTCGAAGAGCACACTACGTGCTGATTTAGTTGCTGGTGTGACAGTCGCCCTGATACTGGTACCACAGAGTATGGCCTATGCCCAACTGGCCGGGCTGCCAGTAGTTTATGGTTTATACGCTTCATTTATTCCGGTTATTGTCGCTTCGCTGTGGGGTTCGTCCAACCAGTTACACACCGGACCTGTTGCAATGCTATCCCTTATGTCTGCGGCAGCACTGATATCATTTGCCACGCCGGGCACCACGGATTTTATCCAGTTATCTCTGATGTTGGCGTTAATGGTTGGTGTATTACGTCTCACATTAGGCGTGTTTCGTCTCGGTGCGATTGTCAATTTACTGTCCAGCCCGGTGATTGTCGGCTTCACTAACGCGGCCGCACTGATCATTGGTCTGTCACAACTCAGCAAGGTGATTGGTGTACCTTTCCCACGCTCTGAATCTTACTTAGCTGACTTATGGCGCGTTATCGAGCAGATACCCCAACTACATTGGTGGACACTGGCCTTTGCTGCCGGCACATGGTTACTGATTTCCGGCATGCGGCGTGTCTCGCCATCCATTCCTGGAGTGCTGGTAGCGGTGGTAGCCGCCACACTGATCAGCGCCATAGCCGGCTATGAAGACAAGTCGACCATAAGCACACAGCAAATTCTCGACGCACAAGTAGTACAAAAGATAAACACCTATAGCAATACACAAAGTAGAATTGCCGAACTCACCGAACAGGTTGCCAATTACAGCCAACAGGCACAAAAACTTGAGCAAGCAGGTGGCATCGACAATATTAAAGTAGCAAAAAACCTGCTTGCACAGGTCGGCGTTAATGAATACGAACTTGCACAACTGAAACAGACCAGCAACCTGCTCAAAGTGGATTTACACAGCATCACACTGCATAGCAGCAAGAATGCGAATGGGAAAATGGTGCTGAATCGCGCTGATAACACGGCCGTGGATACCAAAAATGATTATAAAACCTGGCGCATTAACCATATCAACAATGAAAAAGTAACACTTTCTGCAGGCGGTGCCGTGGTCGGCAATATTCCACAGGGCTTACCCAGCTTTCATGTACCAGTGATTCATTGGGATTTATTGCTTGCATTATTCCCGGCAGCATTAGTCATGGCCTTGATTGGTTTTATGGAAGCAACATCAATATCCAAGGCAATTGCCACTTCAACTGGTGAACGTGTCAATACCGGTAAAGAACTTATTGGCCAAGGCCTGGCCAATATCGCCGGCAGCTTCTTCGGCTCTTATACAGTCAGCGGCTCATTCTCTCGCTCCGCAGTGGCTGCGCGAACCGGCGCCAAAACCGGTCTGTTTGCTATTATCAGCGCCCTTGCCGTGGTATCTGTCTTATTATTTTTCACGCCTTATTTATATCACCTGCCGCAAGCTGTTCTAGCGGTCATCGTCATGATGGCTGTCTTCAGCCTGATTAGAATCAAGCCGTTGATACACGCCTGGAAGATCGACCGTGTTGGTGGAATCATCGGCATTACAACCTTTGTTGCTACCTTGTTAATGGCACCATCCATTGCTAATGGCATCTTGCTTGGGATCGCTTTAACGATACTTCACTTTTTAATTCAAACAATGAAACCGCGCTCGGAAATCATCAGCCGCAAGGCAGATGGTACACTGGGCGGAATCCGCGCACACCGTCTTGCACCCATTAGCGAACACTTTGTACCGGTACGCTTTGATGGCTCATTAACTTTTGTAACTGTCGCTTATTTTGAAGACATGATCCTTGAGGCACATACTGAATTCCCGCAAGCCGAGTTCATTCTGATTGTCGGTAGCGGCATCAATGAAATCGATGCATCCGGCGAAGAAAAGATTCGCGAGGTCGCAAAAAGGCTGGACGATGTCGGCGTCACCCTGGTATTCAGCAGCCTGAAACACCAAGTCAGGAAAATTTTGCAAAAAAGTGGCATATGCGAAGACCTGGGGCACGACTCATTCTTCTCTGATAAGGAAACAGCCCTGGAAGTCTTGACGGCGCGCTTAAATGCCGCTGCAAATTCAACCGCCCATGATGATTTGGATGGGGATGACACGCCTAATGCCAAAGCTGCCAACGGCTAGACCTGCTACAAATCACCTACTGACGCGTTTGGCGTAAAACATTCTGCTAATCGCCTTCGTCTACTATTGCGCAGTCAGGATACCTACAGGCTTTTTACGCGCTAAGAACATAACAAGCGCCAACTAATCATCACTAAAAACAATGCATTACACTACTACCATTGTGCTAATGCCTCATACTTGTTAAATTCAATGTTCAAATCGAATCAACTAGATAATTCACCATGACACTACTGCTTTTTTACCTGGCCATCGCTATCGGCGTCTCATTTATGTGCTCCATTCTTGAAGCGGTCCTACTATCGATCACTCCCGGTTATGTTGAAAAAACCCTGATCACAAAACCGCATGCCGGCAAGCTACTGTCCTCGGTAAAAAAACAGATGGACGAATCGCTGTCGAGCATTCTGATCCTCAATACCTTTGCTCACACGATGGGTGCCGCCGGTGTCGGCTCACAAGCGCTTGTCATTTATGGTGAAAAATGGGAAACCCTGATCGCCGTATTACTGACATTGGCGATTTTATATTTTTCCGAGATCATTCCTAAAACACTCGGCGCAAGCCACTGGCAGAAACTTGCCGTACCGGCAGCTTTTATGATCAAGTGGCTGGTAAAACTGGTTTACCCACTGGTATGGGTTTCTACGCGACTTACCAAACTGTTCAGCAAAAACAAGGGCACTGAAATCACGCGCGAGGAAATCATCGCACTCGCTTCACTGGGTCATAAAGACGGCATCCTGTTTCAGCATGAAAATGTATACCTGGAGAACATTTTACGTCTACGTGAGGTACGTACCGAACAAATCCTCACCCCGCGTACTGTAGTGCATATGTTCGAGCAATCGACAAGCGTGACGGATGCACTGAATGATCCGAGGACGCGTGAATTTACCCGCATGCCCATCTATCAGGACACCCCCGAACATATTACCGGTAAAGTGATCAAGTATGATCTGTTTGAAGCAGAGCGCAGCGGCAATGGTGACAAGCCTGTTAGTGACTACGCCAAGAAAATCTACCGTGTGTCAGAAAAGCTACCCGTACAACAGTTACTTGACCTGTTTATCAAGCATCGCGCTCACTTGCTCCTGGTTGAAGATGAGTTCGGACAGAGCTCCGGCATCGTCACGCTCGAAGACGCAATTGAAACCATACTGGGACGTGAGATTGTCGATGAAAGAGACATTACCGAAGACATGCAGGAACTGGCAAAGGAAAAATACCGCGAACGCCTGCGCAAGGATGATCAAACCCTTTCTGATTGATTCATACAGCGCAATCTGCAATTAGTACAGGCTACGATCAATTGAAAATAGCAGAATTTGTAGTCAGACCCTAATGGCAGCACTAATACTTAGTGTCTAGGATGTAGGATTCATGCGGCGATCAGGATAGCGTTGCTCCAGGACTCGTAGCGCAGTCTCCTTGCTGGAGAAAATGTTTTCCGGCCCGATCACCTGTTCGAGACCGGCACGTTCCAGTGCTTCGCGTACCTGTCGCTTCAGACTGGAAAGCATCAAGGTAATATCTGCAGCCTGCAGGTCACGTGTCAATGCACGCAATTTTTCCTCACCGGTGGCGTCGATTCGATTGATACCCTGACCAATGACCAGGATTGCACGCGCGTGTGGAAATTCACTCAGAGATTTGAGCACGGCCTGTTCGAAATGCGCGGCGCTGATAAACACCAGTGAATCGTCGAAACGCATGACTACATAGTTTTCACTGATCGGCGCGAGATCATGAGCGGCCGCGCCGGCCAGTGAACCAGTGGCCGTACGACCCAGTACTTCGCTGCGTGGTTTCATCGTACCGGTCAAAAACAGCAATATAGTCAGCGTCACACCGACGAGCACACCATCGGCCAACGCTGGCGCCATCATCAGGGTAGTGATAAATGTCACCCAACCGACGATGCCATCGGCCCGGCGTACATTCCACGCATGCACCATGGATTTGAAATCGATCAAACCAAACACAGCGCTCATGACAATGGCAGCGAGCACGGCCTTTGGCAAGTGGTAGAGATAATCGGTCAAAAACAACATCACCAACAACACACCGAGCGCACTGATGATGGCATAGAATCCGGTTTTTGCGCCGACCCGGGCAGCAACGGCCGAACGCGAGAATGAACCACTGACAACATAGGACTGAAAAAAACTGCCGACAATATTGGCCAGGCCCTGGCCAATCAGTTCCTGATTGGGGTCGAGCTTTTCGCGAGTCTTGGCGGCCAATGCACGCGAAATCGATGTCGCCTCCATGAAGCCGATCATCGCCATAATGAAGGCGACGGCGAACAGGTCCGAAAAAATACCCAGGTCAATCTGCGGCACACTAAAACCAGGCACGCCGCTGGGTATGTTGCTGACCACTGCGCCACCACCGGCGAGCTTGAACTGGTCGCCGCTGTATCCTGACCAGCGCCAAAAGGTGACGAACGGACCGGTGCTCGTGGCATTATTGTAAAGCAACTGCCCATCGGTCTGCACCTCCGGGATCAGCGCTAGCCGATGGGTCTCGACTCGTTGTCGGTACAGACTGTGTTTGAGCGTATTTTCTTCGCCCTGCAGGCGCAATAATTCCGTTTGCAGCTTGTAGGCACGATCACTGTTGGCTGCAATCTGTTGCAGTTGTTCATTGATCGTCTGCCGTTCTGTCTTGATGTTGCGCAGCCTGGCCTCGTCATTCATCATTTTTTCAAACTGTGTACGCACCGTGGTATCGGCAATCTGTTGTGGTGCGACGGTGCGGATTTTTTCGAAACCCATCCCGGCACTGATCAACGTACCCAGAATGACGACGATCAACACCCCGGGAAGTTTGGGAAACTTTGCGCGTAACCAATAGAGGGCGGCCAAGGTCAGCAAACCAAACAGTAATGTCGGGCCATGCATCAACGGCACTTGCTCCACTACTTGCCAGAGATCGACAAGGAAGCTGTCGGAGCGTGGCATCGGCACACCGAGAAAACCGTTGAGTAGCGACAGGCCGATGATCAGCGCTGCAGCATTGGTGAAACCGAGGATGACCGGATGTGAGGCAAAATTTATCAGCACGCCCATTCTAAACAGGCCCAGCGCTAGACGTAGTACACCGACGAGCAATGCCAACACCAGCGAAAGCTGGATGAATTCTTCACTGCCGCGACTGGCCAATGGCTCGATCGCGGCCGCCGACATTAGCGACAACATGGCCACCGGTCCGGTATGCAAGAAACGTGATGCGCCCCACAACGAGGCCACGATCACCGGCAGGAAAGAGGCATACAGACCATACACAACAGGCAGGCCCGCCAGTGAAGCATAGGCCATACTCTGCGGAACCAGGATCATCGCAATCGTCACACCGGCGATCACGTCAGCGCGCAGGTTTTCACCCGTAGGCGGGAACCATCGCAGAAAAGGGAACAGTTTTGTCAGCACTGCAAATTCTTTATCTCAATCTAGCGCCATAGGATTAAGGCACGCATCCGGGCCATTCAGGCCTGCGTGCTTTATTATAACAGTATCCCGGTTGTGCTGTCAGGCGACGCTTATGCTGTCTGAATCTTGATCAAGGTAACCGGAATCCTTACAGGCCAGAAAGGCAATCTCCGAGTGGCCACGCAGGTAACGACTCAGGCCAGGCAGCGGTTCACCCTTCAGGGTCACCAGTTGCATGTCGATTCCGGCTGCTTGCAGCGCTTGCTCATGAGGCTGCAACAGGGCCATACCGGCTTTTTCGGATCCGAAGTTCAGTACAGTCAGTTCGTGTTTTAGGCGCACACAGGTCTGGATGACATAATCCATGACCTCAGGCGGTAATTCACTGCCCAGATACAACGCAATCCGGCGCATGTTGCTTGCCGCAGCAGCCTTTGCGCGGCCGGCAGTAACGGGCGTATCGGTGATTGCGTCTGGTGCCTTGCCCAGTATTCTGGACTTGTCACGCAATGTCATATGCTCACCGGCATCGGCATAGGCCATGGCATCCAGCATCTTTTTAACTGTCTTGGTTAATTTTTTCATCATAGACTCCAGAAGTTTATATCTACCCAGCTATAGAGCAAAACCCGTGCCAAAATGCTAATCTTTTACAATCAATAACTTATGATTATGGGCCCGCTTCCCGTTGTTTCAACATGTAACAGTTCACTAAAAAACGCTGTTCGCATGCTGTAACAGTGTTGTATTATGAAACACCCAAAAAATATTATTATAATTACATAAGATATACATATAGTTATGACGAGCCTGCGTAACAAGATCCTGACGTCCTATGGGCTATCGATAATCGCCCTGCTGGTGTTTGTCGCGGTAGTGATCGCCGACCTGCATTACCTGCAAACCCAGATCGTCGAAGGTGAATCGGTCAATACCTTTTATCAAGCCAGCCAGGAGATCCGCCGCCACGAGAAGAACCTGTTCCTCTATCACGACATCAACGATATGCAACAATTGCAACGGCAAGTCGACGCGGCACAGAAAATCCTTAGCGACGGGCAACGTGTTTTTACCGAGATCGCCAGTGCAGCGGAGTTACGCCGGATTGATGCTGTGCTGCAGCAATACAGCACACAACTGAAACAATATGCCGCGCTGACCGATGCCACACGCAACAGCAAACAACAGGCGATCCGCGCGCTCGGCCATGAACTGTCGAAGCTGACACAGGATTTCAATCAGCGCCAGCGCGCCATCCACGCACAGACGACACGCGTGGCCGTATGGACATTGATGGCTGCGTCTTTCACCGTGATCCTGATCGGTCTTGCCAGTGCAATGTTTATGGTGCGCCGTATCGTGCGCCCATTGGCGCTGCTGGAAAAACAACTCGACGAACTCGCAGAGGGCAATGAAAAAACCCTGACACTGACATCCCAGGACAAGGAAATTCAGTCCTTTGTGCATCATTTCAATGCCATGCTTGAACGCCTGCGCGAGCAACAGAACCAGTTGCGCCACCACGAAAAAGCCGCTGCGCTCGGTGTGCTGGTGTCCGGCGTGGCCCATGAACTCAATAACCCGCTGTCCAATATTTCAACCTCGGTGCAGTTACTGCTGGAGGATGATACGACCAGAGAGGACCTGCGCCGGCAATGGCTATCGCATGTCGATGGCGAATGTGAACGCGCACGACGTATTGTCAGACGCTTGCTCGATAGCGTACGCCAACCTACACATGAACTGGAGATCATCAGTGCCCCGCGCCTGGTACAGTTAGCTGTATTGCTCATTCATCGACAACTGCCGCCGACGCTGCTGCTGCACATCGAAGATATCGACGAAGGCATGCTGCGCGTGGACCGCGAACGTATGCAGCAAGTTTTTATCAACCTGATCAAGAATGCCAACGATGCCGGCGCCACTAATATCTGGATTATCGGCAGAGAAACGACCTGGGAAGCGTCCAGACCTGCCAATACCGATCATCTCGCCGGCGATACCATCGAGATCAGCCAGAGCGCACAGGTTATATTAATCCATATCGACGACGATGGACCAGGCATTTCACCGGACCATCTGGCCAAGGTCTTCGACCCGTTCTTCACCACCCAGTCAGGCGGCGAAGGCACCGGTCTGGGTCTATACCTGGTCGAAGAAATCATTAGTGAACATGGCGGTTGTATCGCAGTGGAAAACCGCGACGGCGGCGGCACCCGCTTCTCGATCTGGCTACCAATGGAGCAGCAGCATCTACCGGAACAGGAGGCATCATGAATGAAAAAACGCCACATGTCCTGCTCATCGACGACGAGGCCATCGCGCTTTCGAACCTGACCCATGTATTCGAACGCGAGGGCTATGAAGTCAGCGCCTGCAAGGACGGCGAAAGCGGGCTTGCGGCCATGCAGAACACCGAATTCGACCTGGTACTCACCGATCTGCGCATGCCTGGCATTGACGGCATGGATGTATTGCGCCACGTCCGTGAGACCACACCCGATGTTCCAGTGATCGTGATTACCGGTCATGCCTCGCTCGATTCAGCGGTCGATGCCATGAAGGCCGGTGCTTATCACTATATTTCCAAACCCTTCCGTCTCGATGAGGCGCGCGAGGTCGTGCGTTCGGCACTGGAGCTGCGGCGTATCAAGCGTGAAAACAAACAACTCAAACAACATATTGAACAACTGTCACATCACAGCTCCATCATTACCCAGGACCTGGGAATGCAACGCCTGCTGGAGACCGCTCGCCAGATTGCCATATCGGACTGCAGCGTGGTCATCCAGGGCGAGTCCGGCACGGGTAAGGAACTGTTGGCACGCTTTATCCATCAAAACAGCCAGCGTGCAGACGGGCCGTTCGTCGCCTTCAATTGTGGCGCATTGCATGAAGAGATTGCCGCCAGCGAGTTATTCGGTCATGAGAAAGGCGCATTCACGGGCGCCAACGCAACCAAGATCGGCCTGTTCGAAGCCGCCGAGGGTGGCACACTGTTCCTCGATGAAGTCGCCGAAATGCCCTTGCTGATGCAGGTCAAACTGCTACGCGTATTACAGGAACGTGAGCTTATGCGGGTCGGTTCAACCCAACCTATCAATATCAATGTGCGCGTGGTCGCCGCCAGTAACCGCGACCTGAAGGCTGCCGTGGATGATGGGCAAATGCGTAATGACCTGTACTTCCGTCTCAATGTCGCCACCCTGCATCTGCCGCCATTGCGCGAACGACGTGAAGACATCCCATTGCTGGCTTATTATCTGTTGCGAAAATTTTCTACCATGATGGACCGCGACGTACAGGAAATCAGCACCGAAGCGATGCAGCGACTGGTCGAGTATGATTATCCCGGCAATATCCGCGAACTGTCCAATTTCATCGAACGTGGCGTGGCCTTAACCCAGAGCAACACGCTGGACATCGAACATCTGCCGCAAAGCCTCGGTGCACTGACTGTGCGTGTGTTCAAACCCGAAATGGCTGCCACGCCAACGACACTCGAAGAACAGGAAGCCGAACACATCCTGCATGTATTGAAAATGGCCGACGGCAACCGCACCCAGGCTGCCAAGATGCTTGGTATCGACCGGGTCTCGTTGTGGCGCAAACTTAAGAAACTGGGTATCGATTCCAACTAGATGAGAGCTTTATTTGCCCGCAACACAAACATATCCCGGCTTGAAGCGGGCCTGATAATATTTGCCAGCAAGTCTCGCTGCCTTATTGCTTGAATCATCCACTTATAAATGACACTATCACTGTGTCGCTCAAGCAGTTACAACACAAATTTAACGCGATAACAAAGTAACACCACACATTGATAAAGCCTGTAGGAAAAACAGAACTGATGAAACGATCCAATTTGCCTAAAACCTACCCCGGACTAGAGAACGATATAAACGGCGGTATGACGATGATCGGAAAAATAATACGCGATGCCTGGGTATTTGACATTTTACCCGAAACGGAGACCTGTGAAGGATGGGAAATATCCCGTATTGATGCAATACACCAGCAGGTCAATACCGAATGGGATAAATACGGCTGCATGGTGAGCGGCTTACCGGAAGATTTACGAGAGCGGCATAAACGCATCTATGACGAAGCCATTGCGCAAGCCAAAATCAAAGGCTGGGATCCAGAAGCCGCAACTCGTGATGAAGATTAAGGCGCCTCTGATTAATCCAAAATCCTGGGTCATTGCGAGCTTTGGCCAGGAAGGCATTATGACGCGAGGCACATGGATGTGTGAGAGCGGCGTAGCGTGGCAATCTTCTATATAAAATTACGTAGTTAGAGATTACTTCGTCGTTACTCTAGCGCTCATTGATATTTCAAATGAATGGCACTTTGTCCTTGCAATGACTAAATTAACCGGACGATTCCTGTTTAGACCATTTGGCACGCTTGCGATAGATCGTGGAATCACTGATACCGAGCTGCTTTGCCGCGTCGATGACATTGCCGTCACATAACGCAATCGCGCGCTCAATAATCTCCTTCTCCTCCAGCCACAATGGCCGGATTGTCCCGCTCGCAATATCATGCCCTTCAGGTTTGGCGCCGCTATCCTGTTGCTGAACATCTGTACCTTCATCGCCTGAAAACATATTAATGTCAACCGGCGGTAGCTGTATCTGCTCGGCATCGATGACTCCGCCATCCTGCATCACCACCAGTTTATGCAGTAAATTTTGCAGCTCGCGCACATTACCCGGCCATGGATACGTCAACAGGGCGCGTTCAGCATCGGCCGAAAATCCATTAAAGCGCTTGTTTTCCTCTTGTGCATATCTGCGCAGGAAATGTTGTGCCAGCATGACAATATCATTACCACGCTGTCTTAGTGGCGGCAATGCTATTGGCAGTACATGCAGGCGATAGTACAGGTCTTCACGGAAACGTCCGGCCCGAATCTCGGTCATTGGATCACGGTTAGTGGCGCAAATGAAACGCACATCGGTTATCTCATCGCGGTCACTACCCACACGGCGAAAGTGCTTGCTCTGGATAAATCGTAGCAATTTGGCCTGCAGATCGAGGTCCATATCGCAGATCTCGTCAAAAAACAGCGTACCGCCATTGGCAGCGGCTGCCGCCCCCTTGCGCTCACTGGTGGCACCGGTAAAAGCGCCTTTCGTATGACCAAACAATTCGCTTTCCAGCAGTTCGCGTGGAATGGCTGCACAATTGATCGACACCATTGGCCTCGCGTGCCGGCTGCTAAGCTGATGAATGGCATCGGCGCATAGTTCCTTACCGGTACCACTCTCACCACTGACAAACACACTCGCCTGACTGGCCGCAGCACTTTCAATCATGCGGTAAACGGCTTGCATCGCCAGCGATTTACCAATAAAGCCCTGGAATTGATCGAGCGGTTGAAGCAGGTGGAACTGTTCCAGGCGCTGCTGCATTACCTGACGCTCGAGCGCATTGCACATGGTCGTAACCAGACGATTTTCATCTACCGGTTTTACCAGATAGTCAAAAGCCCCGGCATGCATGGCATCGACAGCACTGGTCGCGCTGGTCTCGCTGGTCACAACGACAACAGTAACCGGGATATTCTGTTGCTGGATTTGCTCAAGCAATGCCTGCCCGTGCATGTCAGGTAACAGCAGATCCAGCAGCATGACCTGTGGAGGTGAGTGCTGTAACGCAAGCAGTGCCTCGTTACCGCTCACTACGTGCGTGGCACTGAAGCCCTCGTCCTGCAACAGCATACGAAATGCCTCGCCAATGAGGCGATCATCCTCTACGATCAGCACGCGAGGTTGACTGCTGGATGCATACAGTTCCTGACTCAACATAGCATTCAATCTACTGCAATATGCAGTGATCTGCAAATTGCAGTTTCATATTGCATGGGTTGATAATTTTTTCTATATTTTTCAAATACATAGATCGGGCATGGTACATGCATTATCTGCCACCATGAATAGTGTCACATACAACCGAGACCCAGCGGGGCGCCAGTATCTATATAGATATCATCATTGGCGATCCCGGCGGGCTCACCCACGTTTGCAGGATTGCCCATGAACGCTAGTCCTCGTCAGCCAATACCCTTGCGCGTGCTTTTCATTGAGGACAGTGAGGATGACATGATGCTGGTACTGGCACTACTGAAACAGACCGGCTACATCGTCGACACTCGCCGGGTTGAGGATACGCACGGCCTGCGCACAGCCCTGGAGGACTCATGGGACCTGGTGCTGTCGGACTACAACCTGCCATCCTTTAATGGTCTGGACGCACTGCGAATCGTGCACGAGAAAGATCCCGATATGCCGTTCATATTGCTATCCGGCATTATCGGCGAGGAAACGGCTGTGAAGATAATGAGAGCCGGTGCGCACGATTTTATCCTCAAGGACAATATGACCCGGCTGCCCCCTGCCATAGAACGTGAACTCAGGGAAGCACAACTGCGCAGAGAACACCGCAAATCCGTATCCGAACTTGCACAGAGCGAATTACGTCTGCGCACACTGCTGGATACAGCAGCAGATGCGATTATCATTATCAATCAACAGGGCATCATCGAGTCGGTCAATCCCGCCACGGAACACCTGTTTGCCTACTCGGCGCAGGAACTGCTAGGGCAAAACATCAAGGTTCTGATACCCGAACCTTATCGTAATCAGCACGATGACTATCTGCAGCGCCATGCAGAGGACAGTATACCTCGCATTTTCGGGATTGGCCGTGAATTGCAGGCACAATGCAAGGATGGCTCCATATTACCGGTCAATATCACCGTGACCAGGATGGAGATCGGTGGACAAACTATGTACACCGGCATCATTCGTGACATCAGCTCGCAAAAACTCGCCGAGAAGAGATTGACCAGAGAACGTGATTATGCAAACAAGCTCCTCGATACCGCCCCTGTCCTGATCCTGTTACTCGATCCCTCGGGAAAAATAATTCACGTCAATAAACGCTTTGAACAAATGACTGGCTACAAGCTGGATGAAATACGTGGCAAGGAATGGTTTTCCACATTTCTGCCGCAACGCGACCAGGATCGAATCCGCAAGCTGTTCAGGACGTCTGTGGAAGGCGAAAGAATACGTGGCAATATTAATCCGATCGTTATCCGCAACGGCACCGAGCTGCAGATCGAGTGGTATGACAATGTCCTGCTGGATGATGACGCTAAGCTCCAGGAATTACTGGTGATAGGGCAGGACGTTACCGAACGTAAGCACGCACAAGATGTGTTAATCAAAGACAAGATATTTATTAATGCCGTTCTCGACAGCATCGAGGATGGCATTGTCGCCTGCAACGAGCAAGGCGTACTCACTTTCTTTAACAATGCAACCCGCGAATTTCATGGACTCCCGCAGGAGGAGATACCCGCTGAAAACTGGGCTGAACATTATGACCTTTATTTGGCAGACGGTGTCACGCCGATGACAAGGGAAGATATTCCACTGTTCCGTGCATTGAAAGGAGAACGTGTCCATCAGTTGGAAATGGTGATCGCGCCAAAAGACGACAGCAAACGCAGCCTGCAGGCCAGTGGTTGTGAGTTGCGCGACTTGCATGGCAACAAACTGGGTGCCGTCGTTTCCATGCACGATATCACCGAGTTAAAGCTCGCCGATGCTGAATTGCGCAAGAAGGAAGCGGAACTGGCCGAAGCACAGGCAATCGGGCATATGGGTAGCTGGATATGGGATATCAAGAAGGATTCCCTGCTCTGGTCCGACGAAATCTACCGCATCTTCGGAATGCATCCAGAGTCCTTTGAGGCGAGCCATGAGGGATTTATCAGACGCGTACACCCCGATGACCATGAACTCGTACAGACGGCGATCGACAAATCGCTGAACGAGATGCAACCCTATTCGATTGATCACCGTATCCAGCTTCCCGATGGTTCCACCCGCTTCGTGCACGAACAGGGCCAGGTACGCTTTGACGAGTACGGAGAACCCCTGCGCATGATCGGCACAGTACAGGATATTACAGAACGCAAGCTCACCGAGCAGGCCCTGCGCAAGAGCGAAACCCGCTTCCGCGCCACGTTTGAACAGGCCGCAGTAGGTGTTGCCCATGTTGCACTCGATGGACAATGGTTGCGTGTCAACGACCGTCTGTGCGACATCTTTGGCTACAGCCGGCCGGAACTTCTCAAAACCAACTTTCAGAGGATAACCTACCCCGATGACCTGCAAACTGACCTCACTCTGGTGGCAGAACTTTTGGCAGACAAGCGCAAACATTACAGTTTGGAGAAACGCTATATACGCAAGGATGGTGATATTACATGGATCCAGCTGACAGTCGCGCTGGTACGGAATTCTGACAAGCAACCTGAATATTTTATTTCCGTGATCGAGGATATCAACGATCGCAAGGCCGCAGAGGCACGCATTCTTTCCACCCTGTCCGAAAAGAATACCGTATTGCGCGAGCTCAACCACCGCGTCAAGAACAATATGCAGGTTATCTCCAGTCTGCTGAGCCTGCAAGCACGCTACGCCGATCGCAAGAATCCGAAATTGGCACTGCAGGATAGTCGTGAACGCATACGTTCCATGGCGCTGATACACGAACGTCTGTATAGCACAACCGACTTTGACGCTGTAGATTTTCTCGATTATTTGCGTTATCTCGGTGAACGCCTGGAAAGGCTATATACCACGCCTGACGTGAAACCCAGAATACAGGTCAGTGGCGAGCCACTCGTTCTTACTGTCGACGTGGCCCTGCCCTGCGCACTGATCTGCAACGAACTAATGACCAATGCAATTCGGCATGCTTACCTGCCAGGACAACAGAAACAGCTAATTGAAATCCGCATCACCGATACTGACAGCGCGAGACCACAAATTGTAGTTCGTGACTATGGCCGCGGAATCGAAACCGACAAAATCACCAGTGAGCCGACGACACTGGGACTGGTGATTATCCACGCACTGACACGTCAGTTGAATGGGGAAATTCAATTCGAATCGACCAATGGAACCAGTGTCAGCCTGAGCTTTCCACACAATTCTGTAACAAACCAGGAATTTCAGCAAATTAGCGGCTCAGACAACAATATGAGGCAACACCATGAAAAATAATAGCATCCTGATCGTCGAAGACGAGGCGCTGGTTGCTGAAGATCTGAAGGCCTGTATATCTGAAATGGGTTACAAGGTGAGCGCCATGATCGCACATGGGGAGGATGTATTGACGCTGTTGCAGGGGAGTCGTCCTGACCTGGTGCTGATGGATATTGTCCTCGCAGGTGATATTGACGGCATTGACGTAGCACAGAAAATCAAGGAGCAATACAACATCCCGGTTATCTATCTGACCGCGTATACCGACAAGGAGAAGCTGGAGCGTGCCCAGGCCACCGAGGCCTACGGTTACCTGGTTAAACCCTTCGACGAGCGCGAATTACGCACAACCATCGGCATGGCCTTGTTTAAAGCCGATGCCGACCGGCGTTTGCGGGAAAGCCGCAACTGGTCCCAGGCCGTACTGACCTCGATAGCCGATGCCGTCATCACTATCGATAATGATAACAGCATACGTTATATCAATGCTGCCGCCGAACAGATCACCGGCTGGTCCAATATTGCAGCAACAAAGCGGGATCTGCACGAAGTCCTGAAACTGAGTGACGAGCAGCCATTAAAACTCACAACCCTGATAACGAGCCTGGCAGATGAATCCGCTGATTCCGCACACAAGAATACTCTAAGCGCACAACTGCAGCCACAGCAGGGTACGGCGATTGACGTTGACATTAGCATAGGCGCGATCAAGCATGACCATGGTGAACGGGATGGTATCGTCATCGCCTTTCGCGATGTCACGCTGCAACGCCAGGCACGAGACATTCTCGAACAAACCAACAGGGAACTGGAACGCCGTGTCCTTGACAGGACACGGGAATTACAGCAAACCAATCGTAAACTTGACGCCGCCAGGCTACGCAGCGATGCGGCCAGCGAGGCCAAGAGCCGTTTCCTCGCCAATATGAGTCACGAACTGCGTACGCCATTGAATATCATCATGGGCTACGCCGATTTGTGGAAAACGAACCAGCACTTGTCTGCCGGACATATTGAACAGGCCAACGATGTCTATGCGGCAGGCCATAACCTGCTTTCGATGATCAATGATATCCTCGAAATCGCCCAATCGGACACAGGCGATATTCAACTGACATCAGGCCCTATCGACCTGGTCAGACTTGTCCATCATGCAGCAGCGGCATACAAGCCACACGCACAGAAAAAAAAAGGTCTGCAGTTTACCTGCAGCATCCCCGACAAGTTGCCACCCGTCGTCATGGGTGATGCTGCCCGTATACAGACTGTATTGAACCGTTTACTGGATAACGCCATACGTTTCACGCGTGCGGGCAATGTTGAACTGATGCTTGAATATAGCGAAAACGCAAACGCTGAAATCCTAACCCGCTTCAATGTTATCGACACCGGCATAGGTGTAACGGATAAATCACGCATCTTTGAATCTCTGTCTCAACAGGACGATGGCCTTGACCGTGGCATGAACGGCGCTGGTCTGGGTCTGACCATTTCCAGACGCCTGGTAGAACTGATGGGAGGACGCATCGATGTAGATGACAATCCTGGCGGGGGCTCCCGATTCTGGTTCGAGTTGAATTTGCCTGTCGCCGATGACTAGTCAATCCTCGAACATACTAAAACACTTTACAGCACCTGCTTTTAATCATCACTATCCAGCTGCACCCGATTACGTCCACTGTGTTTGGCCTGATACAACGCACTATCGGCCGCCGCGATCAGGTCGTTCATCTCCACATGTGCAGGAAAGCTGGCGATACCGGCGCTAAAGGTCGAGTTAAAATCACCACTGTCATGGGCAAAGCTGATTTGGGCAAACTGCTGGCGCAGGTCATCGATCAACCGGCGCGCTGC
This sequence comes from uncultured Gammaproteobacteria bacterium, assembly GCA_947258655.1. Classification (GTDB taxonomy): domain Bacteria; phylum Pseudomonadota; class Gammaproteobacteria; order JAADHQ01; family JAADHQ01; genus JAADHQ01. Next base: position 24,213 of record CAMYJD010000041.1, read on the forward strand.
ATCGGCCTCTGTATCCGGAAGTACCAGGGCGAACTCTTCGCCACCATATCGCGCTGCAATATCACCCTTGCGTAGGCGCTGTCCAAGCAAGCGGGCCAGACTCTTGATGACCCGGTCACCGACAGGGTGTCCATACGAGTCGTTCACGGATTTGAATTGATCGATGTCTAGCATTACAAAGCTTAACGATGAATGGCGTCGCTGCGCCTGGGCAATTTCGCGCTCCAGCGCCTGTTTCAGATTAATATGGTTGAGCAATCCTGTCAGACTGTCCCTGTTCATCAATGCCGTCAGTTCACGAAAGCGGCGTGCACGAAAAAGTACTGCGGCAACCAGATGTGCATCACCGATAGGCTTTTGCAGAAAGTCATCCCCACCCACGCGTAATGCAGCGAGCTGCTGGTCCAGCCCCTTTTCGGTAGACAGGTAGACGATCGGCAAATTGGTGTAGGCTGGATGCTGACGGATCACCTGGGCGGCTTCCACACCGGTGCAATCTGGCATGTAGATATCCATCAGCACGAGGTCCGGATGAAATACCGGCATCACATCGAGTATTTTAACCGGATCATTGAGAATCTCGGTTTGCATGCCTGCATCCTGCAAAACATCTGCATAATGCTCTGCCAGTAATGGCGTATCATCAACAATCAGGATGCGGTATGGAGACACCTGCTCCTTCCCCAATACCGAATCCAGCTCGTCGAGTAGCAGACTAAAATTAACCGGTTTAGACAGATAAGCCTGGCCGCCGGCACGTACTGCGTTGAGGCGGTCCTGCCAGTCATCGTGACCCGAGATAAAGATAACGGGAATATCCTGTGCAGCACCCTTGCGCAGTTTGGCAGCAACGCGTGGTCCCGCGTCCGCACCCTCGGGCAAATGGATATCGGCGAGCAACACATCCGGGACCTGTTGGGCTACTACCGTTTGCAGGGCATCAACATCGTTGAATGTCACCACCCGATAGTCAAAATGCTTGAGTTGTTCGGCCGTTTCTGTTGCCAGGTGCGCATCGTCCTCCAACAGGTAGATCAGGGCCTGTTTATTAGTGGCAGGGGGCGCTATTACTGTTTCTTTATGTACTTCTCGAACGGGGTTATCAGGTCCTTGTACTGCAATATCACGCAATTCGTGCACACGCTGCTCGATTGTCATATCTGTCACAGAAGCATCGGCTGATACGTATCTTTGCTGGATCAATAATTCCAGTTCACGCGAGCGTTCGCCCAGGCGCGTGCAGCCAAAGGTACCTGCTGAACCTGCCAGACTGTGTACCAGACGATGCAACAAATCACTGCTTTCCGTTTGCTGACATGCCTGCCAGGCCTGATCGATGTCATCGAGTCGTGCCGGCAGTTCAGTAATGAAACGTTGCTGTAAAGCCTGTAATTTGGCAGCAATGCTCTTCTTTCTAGCCGTCATTTACGCGCTCCATAAGGGTGCGGATTTCTTCTGCCAGACCCATCGGATCAAAGGGCTTACTGATTACACCGAGCGCTCCCAGTGAGCTATACATGGCCACCTCGTTCGGCTGTACCTTGGCGGTCATGAAAATGACTGGCGTGTCGGCCAGATGCGGCAATGCACGCAATGCACGCATTGTCGTTGGTCCATCCATGCCGGGCATCATTACATCAAGCAGGATCAGGTCTGGTGCCAGTGTTGCCGCCCTGTCCAGGGCCTCCTGTCCCGAGGCACATGCTATCAGTTCGAAGCCTTCATCCTCGAGAGCTAATTCGGCAACGGCACGAATGTCCGCCTCGTCTTCGGCATACAATACAGTCAACATTTCACTCATCCTGTCTATACTCCCAGAATATTCTTGATGGTAGCCAGTAGTTGTTTATTAGTGGTCATGGATTTGGTCAATGCAGCGCTGACCTGGGCGCTGATTTCCTTGCTCGCCACCTGCGCCGAGAATATGACTACCGGACAGCGGCCTTTCAATTCTGACAGTAATTCAACACCGGAGCCGTCCGCAAGTCCCAGGTCGAGGATGACCAGGTCAAAATCCTCGTTTTCCAGTAGCTGACGGGCCTCACCCAGACTCGGAACATGGCTAAGGTCGGCCAGATCCTCGAACAGGGCCTTGGTTACCTGGACAATATCGGGATCATCCTCCACATGCAGGATGCGTGCGCGAGAATTGTTGCTCAACGCCTCGTGCAGGGCGCGTTCGAGGCGCTCCTGATCGATCGGCTTTTGCAGCCAGTCAACAACCGTTACCGCATCACCCTTGAAGGCCATACGCCCTTCCTCGGCACGTCCGGACACGACAATGACCGGCAGATCCGCTGTGACCGGTGAGGCACGTAATTCCTGCAGAAACTTCAGGCCATCCATATCGGGCAGATGCAGATCCAGCAGCAACAGGCGGTAAGCATGATTTTTCAGCATTTCCCGTGCAGCCGTTACCGAGTTGGCGATATCACCGTGCAAACCACCGCTTTTCAGCATCTCGTGCAGGATCGTGGCCACATCGGCATTATCCTCACATATCAAAACCCTGGGCTCAGCGCCCGTAGCAGCGCTTTCAGCGACCATAACACGCTGCTGTAAGGCCGGCAAATCAAAATAGAACACCGTACCCTTACCCATTTCCGACTCGTAGTCAATCCGGCCTTCATGGTACTCGACAATGGCCTTACTGATACTCAAGCCCAGTCCGGTACCGCCTTTCTCACGTGTATCCGAACTATCGGCTTGGGCAAAACGCTGGAATATACGCGCACGGAATTCAGCGGGGATACCTGCGCCATGGTCTTGCACCGAGACACGGTAGTTGCCATTGCGCTCAGTCATTGAAATTTCGACTTCGCCGTCCTCGGGCGAATATTTCACGGCATTCGATATCAGATTGGCGAATACCTGCAGCAGCCTGTGCTCATCGCCGCGAACCGTTGCCTCTGGCAAGGTCGTCGACAACGACAGTCTGACATGATGATTGTCGGCATAACCCTGATTGTCCTCGAGGGCGCGCCTGGTCAAGGCCACCAGATCGACGACAGTAAACTCGAACTCCATACGACCGGACTCGATCTTTTCAAGATCGAGGATATCGTTTATCAGTATGGTCAGGCGTTCACTGTTTCGACTGGCCATCTCCAGCATGTTCCGCATCTTGTCCGGGATTTGTCCGGCGGCCTTGCCAAGCACCAGACCAAGCGCACCACGTATCGATGTCAAAGGTGTGCGCAGTTCGTGACTGACAGTGGAAATAAACTCGCTCTTCATACGATCGAGGCGCTTGCGTTCACTGATATCATGTACATTGGCCAGGAAGTAACGCTCGTCGCCGACCCACATTTCGTTGACGGCAAACTCCAGCGGCATCTCTACTCCGTCCTTGCGTTGACCTGTGGTTTCTGTCCTCTGTCCGAGAATGGTCTTTTCACCTGTGCCCAGGTAAGTCTGCAACTTACTCATATATTTCGAACTTTCAGTGGGAGTTAACAGCTGTGCAAAGGACAGACCGATAAATTCTGCCTCCGTGTACCCGAATAGTTCGATCGCAGCACTGTTGACGGAATCGATAATACCCTTCATATCGAAGGTGATAACCCCATCCACCATCGTGTTCTGTATTACCGCCAGGCGTGATGCATAATCCTGCAAGGCACGCTCGGCATTTTTACGTTCACTGATGTCACTCTCGATGGCGATAAAATTTATCAAGTGCCCGCTTGCATCGATAATCGGACGTACGCCGATCTGGACCCAGTACGGCGAACCGGCCTTGGTGTAATTGATGATTTCGATTTCAAATCCCTCGCCGCGCTGCAGATGCTCATGCATCAACTTCACTGTTGCGTTATCGGTGTCAGGGCCTTGCAGGATACTGCCAGGTGTTTTGCCTTTCACCTCATCGAATGAATAGCCGGTGATACGCACAAATCCCTTATTGACCCATTCGATATAACCATCGGCATCGGTGATGACCACGGCGTTATCGGTATGCGCGGCCACCATCGCCAGCTTGCGTGCCTCGGTCTCGCTGTCACGCAGGGCCTGCTCGCCCTGCTTGCGCTCGGTGATATCGCGCACGATACCGGTAAACATCGTCTCGCCCTGGAACTTCATTTTACTGACGGCCAGTTCCATCGGGAACACGCTGCCGTCCTTGCGCCGCCCTTCCACCTCGCGTCCGATACCGATGACCTTACGCTCGCCCGTGCGCAAATAGTTTTGCAAGTAACCGTCATGTTCATGACTATAGGGCTCCGGCATCAACATGTTGACATTGCGCCCGCTCACCTCGGCAGCCGTATATCCGAAGATCGTTTCCGCGGCCGGATTCATGGTTTGCACAGTGCCGTGCGCATCGATGGTGATAATACCGTCCACGACAGTATCCAGTATCGCACGGTTCTGTTTACGACTATCATCCAGTTGATGGGTCTGCTCACGCACCTGGTGTTCGACGGTGACACGGCGATGTTTCATGTTATTGATATAGCCACTTACGAGCAATGAGAACAACAAGCCACCCGCGAGTGCGATCCAGGGCTCTAATGCCTGTCCGACTGTATAATGACCCGGTATCGGCCTTAGTATCACACGCCAGCGGGAATCGGCAAAACGGACATCAGTACTGACATGTCTACCCTGTTGCAGTTGTTGCAGTGGCAGCGATTCAACCGCCTCGGAGCGCGCACGTGACGCATGAAAATACAATAATTCCTGATCGCGGCGTGGATCGATATCGACAATATAAACATCCAGGCCCCCGGTCTTGGGCACATAACGACGATAGGCCGACTCGACACTGTCGGCAACATCGATCAGCATGCCGAAGAAGCCAAGCAACTGTTTACTGTCGTTCGTTGCCGCTGAACTCGCCTGGCGTTGGCGATAAACAGGCATAAACAATTCGATTGATTTGCCGTTGTTACGCCTGATACTGTTCAGCTCCCGCATCGATACCAGACTTTTTCTTTCGATAGCCTGTTGCAGAATTTTTTCGTAGGCAGGCAGTGAAATCAGATTAAGCCCGCGCGGGAACCATGCTTGCTGATCTCGATTGAAGGTATGGTAAACCACATAATTGGAAGCCCGGGGTGAAGCATGGATCAGTGTTGCGTCAGCATCGAGTTCGCGCAGGCGCAAATCCTGATAACCATCGCCGGCTGCCTTCTGATAAAACTGTTGCAATCCGTCCTGTTTAACATATTCGATCCACACCGCCGAACGGATCTCGGTCTGGTGTGGGAATGCCGTGGTAAGATAAGTAGAAAATTCCGCTGTATCAACATGTGTCGATGCAGCATACAAGCCGGAAACACCACGCATAATATCCACGAGTGATTCGGCTTCCACGGCCAGTGCAGCACTGCGCTCGTCTGCCACGGTCTGCAGCTCCAACAGAACCTCATCCTCTTCGATCTGCCAGACAAGAAAAAAGAGTAACAGGGATACCAGAACTCCCAGGACCATACTAAGTATGGAAACAGGATAAATATGTCGTATCTTTTTTGTGCCTACACGACTACTGAAATTCAAATCACTCTCCATTTCAAATGACAATTGGACTGCTTGACCAATTCACTGAGCAAAAAAAAACATACTGCCTATGCAATGTTACCGATAACACGCCAGAATGTTATCTGTGCCGGACTTACAGAAATTACGCACATACCTGTATGGATTCCAACGTAGATAACAGGTTTATTTGCACAATGGTTCGCAAGCATTGTATCGGTTAACGATAATAATTCTTCAGTAAATAATGACATAAGTTGTGAAGGAAGAAAACGCTTGAAATATTGACTTTACCGTTCCCTGACACACTTGATTACAGGCACATGCCAGGCACATAAATATGGTCTTCGGTACATGCCTGATTGTCACAGCCCCCGCATAAACCAGATTTATGCCAATGATATCGCCGCATACATATTCAACGATAATGCTGCACGAATGCAAATATCAATATACAGTACTATGCGACACGTTCATCTGCGTGCAATTCACGCACACTGAGCACATCCGGCAGTATTTCCTCGAAGACATCGACCAGGCCGGAATCAAAATGGCGATCACGTTGCTTGTTCATTTCGCACATCGCATCTTCGACGCTCCAGGCCTTCTTGTAGGGTCGTTCACTGGTAAGGGCATCGAATACGTCTGCCAGCGCAACAATCCTTGCTTCGATCGGAATATCTTTCCCCTTTAGTCCATAGGGGTAACCGCTGCCATCCCATTTTTCGTGGTGAGATACGGCAATCATCTTTGCCGTTTCCATCAACTCACTGCTGTATTCGGCACTGAGAATATTATAACCAATGGTCGTGTGCGTTTTCATGATCTCCCACTCTTCTGCGTTCAGCTTGCCTGGCTTGAGCAAAATAGGATCGGGTATGCCTACCTTGCCAATATCGTGCATCGGACTGGCGTGCAGAATCAATTCGGCGCGCTCATAGCCAAGACCTACTGCCTCGGCCATCAATTGACTGTATTTACTCATACGCACGATATGCATGCCGGTTTCATTGTCGCGAAATTCGGCTGCCCGGCCCAGGCTGCGCACGACCTCCAGACGCGTCTTCCATAATGCATCCGTACGCGCACGCACCTGCACCTCGAGCAATTCATTATGATGCACAAGAAAATCGCTGTATTCTTTCAAACGCAACAGGTTGCGCAAGCGAATCGACAGTTCCATCGCATCGACGGGTTTATTGACGAATTCCTCAGCACCGGCCTCGAGCCCTTTCAGGCGTGAGTCACGGTCAGCCAGTGCCGTAACCAGAATGATCGGGATATTTCGGGTTTTGTCATTGCTCTTGATCCGACGGGTCAGCTCGAACCCATCCATTTGCGGCATCATCACATCCACCAGCATCAGGTCCGGATTATATTCCTGCGCAGCAACAAGTGCGGCAGCACCGTCTTCGACACACTTGCAATCATAGCCTTCACGGGTGACCATCGCATGCATTAGTTTGAGATTACGCTCGTCATCATCAACTGCCAGGATACGCTGTTGTTTCGCCATCTTTTTCCCTATACTATTACTTTTCTATATGCTCGATTCGCCTCGCCGGTCGCCATCACCCGGCACGTTGGAGACTCGCATGAACCATTCCCAGAAAATCATTGGTGTCAAAATCCGTCTTGCCAATAATCTGTTGTGTGTGTCGTTGCAGAAACTCGCGTTCTGCCTCGGTCAGGTTCTTCGCCGACAGAATAATGACTGGAATATGCGCCACTTCTTCATGGTGGTGCATGATCGTCAATACGTCGAAACCTGTGACCTCCGGCATCATCAGATCGAGAATGAGCAGATCAGGCGGATCACTCTGTAACTGACCGATGGCATCCGCGCCACTGCCGGTACAATTGACCCTATAGCCATGATCTTCGAGTTGTACCCGCATCAGTTCCAACGCCTGGGGATCATCATCCACGACCAGTACACGGGCATGCCTTGTATTGTCCTGCGTGTGTGTTGCACGCTCCACTACTTTCAGCAGGTGTTCACGGTTCACCGGCTTTTCCAGTGTCTCCAGCGCACCCAATGTCATGCCTTTACCAGCATCGGCGACGATGGAAACGACCACAACCGGAATATCAGCAAACTCGGAATCGGCTTTGAGTTGCTGTAATACCTGCCAGCCATCCATATCCGGTAACATGATATCCAGCAGTATCGAATCTGGACGTACCTGTTGCAGCAGTTCCAGGCCTTCTTCACCGGAACGTGCCCAGAGCGTGCGGTAGCCTGCATTTCTTAATTGCGCCATCATTGACGCAGCTGCCTGATCATTGTCTTCAATGACCAGGAGCATTGGCGCCTGTAGATTGCCTTGATCTGCTTCCTGTTGCCGGGTTGTTGAAATATGTGTCGCTTCCGTACATTCCTGAACTTGTTTATAAGGCACTCTGACTGTGAAGCGGCTACCTTCACCCGGCGCACTTTCGAGACGGATATCACCGCCATGCAGATTGGCAAAACGCCTGGCCAGTGATAGTCCCAGGCCGGTACCCTGATATTTCCGTGCTATACTGCCATCCGCCTGCACAAACGGCTGGAACAGTCGTATTTGATCATGGGCATTGATACCGATGCCGCTATCCCAGACAACAACATCGAGCCACTCTTCCTTGCGTTGCGCGACCAGGCCGATACGACCACCATCCGGCGTAAACTTGACCGCATTGGAAAGCAGATTGTAGATAATCTGCTTGAACTTGCGCTCATCCAGCTCAATCTCCTCAAGCTCATCGACCAGTTCCAGTTCCAGCTTGATAGCGTGAGCGTGGGCTTTTTCCTTGATGATGGTCAGCGAGTTACGCAGTAAATAGCCGACGTCGACTTGAGACAATTCAAGTTCCATCTTGCCGGCCTCGACCTTGGACAGATCTAGGATATCGTTGATCAACGCCAGCAGGTGATGGGAACTGTCAAACACCTCGCTGATATAATCATGTTGTTCCGAATTCAGTTCTCCCACCAGTCGGTCTTTCAGCACTTCCGTAAAGCCGATAATGGCATTCAGCGGTGTACGTAACTCGTGTGACATATTGGCCAGAAATTCACTCTTCATGCGATTGGCCTGTTCCGCGATCTCCTTGGCTCTGAGCAGGGACTGCTCATGTTCCTTACGCTCACTTATATCGCGTATCAGGATATTGTAGACCATACCCGATGCCAGGTGTAGTGGCGAGACACTGACTTCGACTGGCACTTCCTGCCTATCACTACAGGTAGCGGTGAGTTCGAGGGTATGTCCGCCCGTTTCTATAGTGCTCTGGTCAAAACCAGGCCCTGGCAGCATTTGTTGGTCAGGATCACAACCGGGAAACAGCATTTCCGCAATCGGGCGACCAATCATCTCCATCCGCTCCCAGCCAAACAAGGCCTCGGCTGCACGGTTCCAGTCCATGATACGACCCTTACTGTTCGTAGCCACAAAGGGATCCTGCAATTTCTCGAGGATGGCACGTACCCGTTGCTCGCTTTCTTCGTGCGCAGCAGTTCTAACGGCGACCATATCCTCGAGGTGATCACGTACTGCAACTACTTCGCGATTCAATGTTCTTGCGTGTGAGAATATACGATGACCGATTACGGCAAGCACAGCGGCTGTTAGTATGACCGCAGCCCGCATCCACAGCTCATTCGGATCATCCGTCATTAAATGAGAGAACATTCCCTGACCATGGGAAACTTTCTGCTCGAAGACGTAGGCATGCAAGACCGCCTCAAACAGCAAGAACAACACGATGTACAGTGCTGCGCCTACCAATAACCAGTAACGGCCGATGAGGGTATCACTGGCCAGCAGCCGGGCGATGACATTCTTGTTCAATATGATAATCGACAGCGTAGTAACCAGCAGAATAAAACTGCCGATAATCACAGACACAGCCAGCTTGAGCGGATCAATAACAGTTGACATGTTAGTCACGATGCCGGCCTGCGCCTCGAAAATCGTTGCCGCCATTCCTGTGTAGTGCATGCCGGCTATGGCCATGCCCATGACCACGGCACTGCCCAGCTTCAACCACCATGCGCGTATCCCATGCGTTGCGCGCAGGCGAAAGGCCAGTTGCAAGGCCACCAGTGAGACGACAACAGCGACGATAATGGAGATAACAAATAATAGCGGATCATAGCGCATGCTCGCAGCCATGCGCATTGCCATCATACCGGTATAGTGCATCGCAGCAATGCCCCCACCCATGATCACGCCACCAGCGATCCATTGTAGATTATTCAGGGCATGGCGACTGACCAACTGCAATGCAAGTGCGGAAGCGAATATAGCAATCAATAACGACAGCAGTGTAAGTATCGGCTCGTATGCGACCGCCACTGGCAGGCGGAATGCCAGCATACCGATGAAATGCATAGCCCATATGCCCAGACCCATGGTCATCGCACCGCCAGTCAACCACAAGCGACGCGCCATGCCGGCACTGTCAGTAACCTGGCGCGCCAGTTCCAGCGCGGTATAGGAAGCAATCATTGCGATCAGGATGGAGCATGCGACCAGCCCTGTATGGTAACTACCCGCCAGTACTGACACATCCATATCACATTCTCTCGTATCTCATGCAATAACGGCATCCTGGCAACATATCGGGTTGCAGAACAATCATATACTGTTGCTTCCGCTTTCGCCGCTGTCCGCAGTGCTTGTCAGACAGACCTGGTTACGGCCACCTTCTTTTGCCTTGTACAGGGCCGCATCTGCGCGGGCCAGCAGGTCGGTTACAATGTTGTCAGAAGTAGAGAATGTCGCAACTCCGAGACTGACGGTGATATGTCCGTCACCGACACCACTGAACGCGTGTTCATCTATGACTCGGCGAAGACGCTCGGCAACGCCCTGCGCGGTATCCAGTTCTGTTTCCGGCAACACAATGCAGAATTCCTCACCACCAAAACGCGTGACAATATCCGCGGTACGTGCCGTTTCCTGTAACAGTTGCGCAACGCGGCGCAATACTGTATCGCCTATCATATGGCCGAATTGATCGTTAATCTGTTTGAAATGGTCAATATCCAGCATTATTGCGCTGAACATACGCTGCAGATCACGATGAGACTGGGCAAAGCGGTGTTCGAGGTCGGCATCCAGGTATTGGCGGTTACGTACACCGGTAAGTCGGTCGGTAACGGTATTATGTTTGAGATGCTCGATATCCTGCAGTAAGCGGCGTTGTGTCGAAGAGCGCCGCAGACCAGCGCGCACGCGCGCCAGTAATTCGTTGTTTTCGATCGGCTTAATCAGATAGTCGTCGGCACCGTGTTCGATGCCTTCGATCTTACGCTCGAGGTCATTGACAGCAGTAATGACAATCACCGGCAACGCTTTTAGCTGGTCATCCGCTTTCCACTCATCCAGCAGACTCAGGCCATCACGATCAGGTAGCAGTCGATCCAGTAAAATCAGGTCAGGCAAATGATGTGTCAACACCTCTTTCGCCATCGTTGCGCTGTCTGCCCTGACCGTGTGGTAATCGGCAGCACCTAATATATCGCTGAGCTGTTTACATAGACGCTCGTCGTCCTCGACAAGCAGTATTGATGCCTGATTTTTGCTATCAAAGTGGGGTTCATCCACTATCTTGCTGACAATCTTCTTGCGATTTTGCAATTCATCCTGCATCTGTTTCATACGCTGCAGGGCGCGTACCCGTACCAGCAACTCGGCGCGGTTTACAGGTTTGGTCAGAAATTCGTCGGCCCCGGCATCGAGACCCTTGACGCGGTTTCCACTACCGTCGAGAGAGGTCACTAGTACCACCGGTATGTGCCGTGTCATCGAGTCCGCCTTCAGACGACGGGTTACCTCGAAGCCGTCCATATCGGGCATCATGATATCCAGCAGAATGACATCCGGATTTTCGCTCGTGGCCAGTTGCAGAGCCTCGGTCCCGTTAAAGGCACCCATTGGTTCGAAACCGTCGCTACTGAGATGGGCAGACAGCAACTTGACATTGCGCGGCTCATCATCGACGACCAGTATGCGGGCATCATTAGACATCGTTTACTCCATTGAGAATTTTATCGATCTGGAGTAATAGCTCCTTGTAGCGAATCGGCTTGGACGTATAGGCATCACAACCGGTCGCCAATATCGTTTCGCGATCACCGTCCATGGCACGAGCAGTCACGGCAATGATCGGGATATGACGGGTTCTATCGTCTTTCTTCAACAGGCGGGTTGCCTGCAGGCCATCTGTCCCGGGTAAATGGATATCCATCAATACCAGGTCCGGCAGTTGTTCGCGGATCATCGGGATGCCGACATCGGCATCTTCTGCTATCAGTGTCTGGTAGCCTGCACGTTGCAACACACCGTCGATCAATTTCAGGTTAGAGGGATTGTCTTCAACAATGGCTATTGTGGTCATGGTTTCCGGTACCTCAACAGGATGCGTTCGATCTCGCCAGTGAGCAGCTCGCGGCTGGCATTACCCTTTTCGGCAATCGACGCAACCTGATGTTGCAGGCGCTGGCGTTCCTTCTGGCTCAAAATCTTGGCCGTCAATATAATGACCGGGATATTGCGGGTTTCAGAATCCTGCTTGAGTGCGGTCAGCACATCGAAACCGCTGACCTCTGGCATCATCAGATCAAGCACGATCAGATCGGGTTTCTCGGCCCTGGCCAGCTCGATGCCATCAGCACCACCAAAGGCTGACAGGATCTCGTATTGTTGTTCCGGCAGATAGGAGGTCACTATCTTGATGGCCTTGTGTGCAACCCGGACATAATTTACAAAATAAACCGGGCACATGGTTTACACATTTTATCTTTTATTATGCCAGCCTTTAACAGGTATAAGCTTTTTACTG
>CAMYJD010000042.1 GCA_947258655.1 uncultured Gammaproteobacteria bacterium
TAAAAAGCTTATACCTGTTAAAGGCTGGCATAATAAAAGATAAAATGTGTAAACCATGTGCCCGGTTTATTTTGTAAATTATGTCCGGGTTGCACATGGCACTTCTGTGCACTATTATAGAAACCCTTCGTAATGAATAAATAATTTCATTCATCCACGGAATGTTCGCGGTATTAGAACTCGATTTTTATTTAAAAAAATGCTCGCGGTAATATTTCAGTTCCGCGATCGAATCGCGGATATCATCCAGGGCCAGATGCGTACCTTCTTTTTTCAGTCCATTCATGATATCCGGACACCAACGCGCAGCCAGTTCCTTGATTGTACTGACATCGAGGTTACGGTAATGAAAATATTCTTCCAGATCCGGCATGCAGCGCGCCAGAAAGCGCCTGTCCTGGCAAATGCTGTTACCACACATTGGTGATTTTCCGGCCGGCACATAGGGTTCGAGAAAATCGATTGTCTGGCGCTCTGCATCCAGTTCACTGATGCTGCTCTTACGCACACGCTCCACCAGTCCGGAATTGCCGTGCTGACGAGTATTCCACTCATCCATGGCATTCAGCACTTCGTCTTCCTGATGAATGGCCAGCATCGGACCCTCAGCGAGGATATTCAATTGTGCATCGGTTACAATGGTAGCAATCTCGATAATCGCGTCATTCTGTGTATCCAGACCGGTCATTTCCAGGTCTATCCAGATCAGGTTATTTGGATCTTGTGTCATAATGACATCCTAAGTACGGTTATATTATTGAATTTTTGATAATATTGTTCTATGTATGACGATACTATATCAGTTACATTACCATAACAGATTATTTTTTCAGCCATGTTAGCAGAATTATCTGCAATGAATGACAACTATGAATGCATTAAGTAACTTTTTTATTATTATGCTAGTACTTTCACTGGCCACCCAGTTATGGCTTGCTGCACGCCAGGTTCGCCATGTACATAAAAACCGTGCCAGTGTCCCCGACGAGTTCCAGGATCAGATACCCCTGGATGCCCATCAGAAGGCTGCGGATTACACCATCACGCGGGTACGCTTCGGCCGTTTTGAAGCCATTGCCGGTGCTATTCTGCTGTTGATCTGGACACTTGGCGGCGGGCTGGAACTGCTGGATCAGGCCTGGCGCAGCCTCGGTTGGGACCCGATCTTGACCGGCGTAGGCTTCATGGTCGCCGTCATGCTAATCAGTTCCGTCCTCGATCTGCCCTTCTCTGCCTATCGTACCTTCGTTATTGAACAGCGCTTCGGCTTTAATAAAACGACTCCCGCAGTCTTTATTACCGATCTGCTCAAGGGCATGCTGTTGACCCTTGCGATCGCTGTGCCCATGTTGTGGCTGATATTGTGGATTATGCAGGTGTCGGGGCCACTCTGGTGGTTATATGTGTGGGCCGTATGGTTTGGTTTCAGCCTGTTTATGATGTGGGCATACCCGGCCTTCATTGCCCCCTTATTCAACAAGTTCAAGCCACTGGAAGGCGGCGATCTGAAAGACGGCATCGAAAAATTGTTAAGTCAGTGCGGCTTCAAGAGTAATGGCATATTCGTCATGGACGGGTCACGACGCTCCGCCCATGGTAATGCCTACTTCAGCGGCATTGGCAACAAGAAACAGATTGTGTTTTATGACACGCTGATGGAACAACTCGAAGCCAATGAAATCGAGGCGGTACTGGCACATGAACTCGGTCACTTCCGCATGCATCACATTCGCAAACGTCTAATCAGCATGGGTGCAATCAGCCTGATCAGCCTGGCCATCCTCGGCTGGTTGATACAGCAAAACTGGTTTTATACCGGCCTGGGTGCCAGCAATGCCTCCACCTATATGGCGCTGACATTGTTTATGCTGCTAGCACCTGTAGTCGGTTTTTTCCTGACGCCTGTGATGTCCAAGTTATCTCGCAAGCATGAATTCGAGGCCGATGCGTATGCGTCGCAACAACGTAATGCCCATTTACTGATCACGGCGCTGGTGAAAATGTATGAGGAAAATGCCAGCACGCTGACACCGGACCCGGTCTATTCAAATTTCTATGATTCACATCCTCCGGCACCGGTGCGTATCAGACACCTGAAAGAGCAAGCGCAGACTGCGAGTTGAACGCGATGAAACTGGCCGATAGAAATTGCAGCCCTGTCATCAATGAAGCACCATTGAGCTCAGATCAAGCCAATGCCCTGTTGGCCGAATTGAACCAGAATTGGTTATTTGACAGTAATTATCAAAACATGAGCTTTGACTTCCAGTTCGATAATTTTCATCAAACCATGGCCTTCGTCAACGCCCTGGCCTGGATCGCGCATCAACAGGACCATCATCCTGACCTGGAAATCGGCTATAAGCATTGCCTGGTACGCTACAGTACCCATTCCATTGGCGGACTTTCTGAAAATGACTTTATCTGTGCGGCTAGAATTGAGCAGTTGTTATTGTAATTTCTGACCTATGGCGCAACGAAAGCTCAGCAAACAGCAAAAACAGCGCATTCGGGCACAACAGGAAAGAACCCGCAAAGGCAGCGAGGCAGGGACCTCTGCCGACGCTACCCATTCACTGCAATTCGATGGTATCGTTATCCAGCATCATGGCAAGCAGGCCATTGTCGAAGAACAGGATGGTTCGCTTATTAACTGTAAAATCAGACAGAACCTGGGTGGTATTGTCTGCGGTGACAGGGTCGTCTATCAACGCAAGCCTGAAGAACACGAAGGCGTGATACTCGCTGTCAGGGAACGTAAAAGTGTACTGGCACGGCCCGACTTTCAGCGCAAGCCCAAACCCTTTGCAGCCAATATCGACCAGATCATTATCGTTGCTGCTCCCGAACCCGAACTGAGCGAACACCTGCTGGATCGATACCTGATCATATTGGAAACGCTTGGCCTGAAAGGTATTCTTGTGATTAACAAGAGCGACCTGCTCGATCAAACCGGCCTGGCTGATATCGAGTCGCGCATGCTTGTTTACAAGCAACTGGGCTACGATCTCCTGTTCTGCAGTGTTAAAAGCACACAGGGCCTTGATCAATTACGCACCCTGTTAAAGGAGCGCACCAGTATACTGGTCGGACAGTCCGGTGTCGGTAAATCCTCATTGATCAACCAGATATTACCCGACCTGGATCTGCGTATTGGCGCACTCAGCCAGGCGAATCATGGCAAGCATACGACTTCATCATCGACGCTATACCACCTGCCCTGCGGCGGTGACATCATCGATTCACCCGGGGTCAGGGATTTTGCGATCTGGCATATCAGCGAAGAGGAAATCGCATCCGGTTTTGTGGAATTCAGGCAATACCAGGGCCAATGTCGCTTCCACAATTGTCGTCACATCAATGAACCGGACTGCGCGATTAAACAGGCTGTTAGTGAAGGCAAGATATCGGCCCGACGCCTGCAGAGTTACCAGGATATGCTCGATGAGATTGAACAGGCATGAGCGCAGTTGACTCCTGGCTTATAAGTTCTGTAATGAATTTGGCATTGTAAGAGCTGTTGTTATGATGACATGATTTCTTGTATGAGTTTTCATCTTGTCACCCCGGTGGCCAAAGCATCGGACGCCCGGCAAGAACATGCAAATGGATATGAAAGACCGATTGCCCGGCCAGCGCATTACAGTTCATGACCGTTCGATAACCCTCTTCGGCAACACCCAGTTTTGTAGCCACTTCTTTTGCCGCCAGGAATAATTGCCCGACCAGTTCGGTGTCTGCATCGGTTAAATCATTAATCGTACTGATATGGCGTTTGGGAACGACGAGAAAATGGACCGGGGCCTGTGGATTGATATCCTGAAACGCCAGCACATTGTCGTTCTCGTATACGACATCCGCCTTTATCTCAGCACTGACCATTTTACAGAACAGACAATCCGTCATGTTATACCCCTCACTTATTGTTATTCGGCACTATCACTTGTTTCAGAAATACATTAGCAAGCACAACCGCGATTTTCAATCACATGCGCCGGACCCGGGAGAGGATATTTCAGTAATGGCTAAACATACTCATCAATCAGGGAACGACTGGTGCGCAACTGACTGAGGAGTTCATCGTGATCAAGGTAGGACTCGATGGCCTGGCGACTACTGGCGTCCAGTCCGGACAGGTCGGGCCGAGCCCTGCGGCTCTGTTGTTCAAAGGTATAACGGGATGAAGTGGATTCGGCATCCGCACGCGTGCGGGTATTATTGAGTACTTCACCCTGTAATACCCTTTCTTCCGGTGTATTGCTATGGCCCTGGCGTGATGGCAGGCCTGAATCCGTGCCACGGGCCGGCCTGACCTCCGCATTTTGCGGTTGTCCGGGTACAAAATAAGGAACTGGATATGCAGCTATTTCCATGAGCCTACCGGTTTAGTGGACACAGAATGACAATTTAACGTATTCATTTTAGCATATCAGGGGAAAACAGCCCAATTTAGCCGAAAATCGGGCCCCGCCCGGGATTTCCGGGCGTTCTCACAGGTCTCGGCGGTCGCTGAAGGCCTGTGACAGCGTGCCGCCGTCGACGTATTCCAGTTCCCCCCCGAGCGGTACACCATGCGCCAGGCGGGTGGCACGAATACCCCTTTTTCTGGCCATCTCACTGATATAATGGGCCGTTGCCTCACCTTCCACGGTCGGATTGGTGGCCAGAATCAGCTCCTCGACAACACCGCTGTCCAGCCTCCTGGCCAGTTGCTCGAGCCCCAGTTCCTCCGGGCCGATGCCGTCCAGTGGCGACAGGTGCCCCATCAACACAAAAAACAGGCCTTTATAACCGGTGGCCTTGTTGACCAGCATCACATCGGAGGGATTTTCCACTATACAGAGCATGGATTCATCCCGGGCCGGATTGGCGCAGACTGCACAGCGCTCGTGCTCGGTCAGTGTTCGACACTGACTGCAATGGCCGATTTTTTCCACGGCTTCCTGCAACACGGTGGACAGGCCCAGGGCGCCATCCCTGTTCCTTTCGAGCAGGTAAAACGCCATCCTTTGCGCACTTTTGGGCCCCACTCCGGGTAGAATCTGCAAAGACTCGATCAGCCGATCGATCAGTGGTGATAAGGACATGAATTCAGTGGATCTAGAATGGCATCTTGAATCCCGGTGGTAGCGGGATACCTGCGGTCATACCGGACATTTTTTCCTGGGTCGCTTCACCAACCTTGTGGACCGCGTCATTGACAGCTGCGGCAATCATGTCCTCGAGCATATCACGGTCTTCCTGCAACAGGCTGTCATCGATCTTGACACGACTGACTTCGTGCTTGCCATTCATTGTCACCGTGACCATACCGCCACCGGATTGGCCATTGACTTCCATATTGGCCAGTTCGCCCTGCGCTTTTTGCATATCCTCCTGGATCTTTTGCGCCTGTTTCATTAAATCACCTAAACCACCTTTCATAGCTATTAACCTCGAATTTAAAAATTATTCATTACGTATGTATATACGACAGACTTGCATCTAGTCGCTAGGTTGAATGACAGCCGCGTCCAGATCAGCATTGAAAACATCCTGTAATTCCTGCACGAATGGATCACTTCTAATCGCATCTTCTGCCGAGGCCTGCTTCTCCTGTAGCTTACGCTGTTTTTGTGCGGCCGGTGTCTCCTTATCTGACTTGCCCAGTTTGATATCGACATTGACGGCTTCGTCATAATAGGCTGCCAAGGCCTGCTCCAACCGCTGTCTGGCACTGCTTGTACAGATCTGCTCATACGCAGGATCAAGGCTGAGCCTGACAGTCATGCCATCACGCCCTTCAAAGACACTGTGTGTCGCCAATTCGCGTGCGACCGCTTTCAGTCCCAGTGCTTCTACTATCTGTCCCCACTCGGAGGTAGCGGCATTGGCGCTGGCAGGTTTTTCTACCGTCGGTGCCGGTTCCGAAACACGCGCTGCCGTTTCCACTGCCTGTGCGCCAGGCTGTTGCACGGGCTTGCTGCTCGCCGGTGCACTAGGCATGGCGGTGACCTCGTAAGGCCGGAAGGCCAACATGCGCAGCAGGACCATTTCCAGTCCGGAACGCATATCCGGCGCCAGGGCCAGGTCGCGCTTGCCGATCAGCGCAATCTGGTAATACAACTGGATGTCTTCTGCCGGCATCGATTGTGCCAGCGCCATGATTGTCTCACTGTCACCCAGTGTATCGTCAATCGCGCTCGGCACCATCTGCGCGACGGCTGTCCGGTGTAACAACGAGATCAGGTCGGCCAGAATCGCCTGGTAATCGGGCGATTTTTCGGCGACCTGCCCGACTTCATCGATGACCCGCGCCGCATCGCCGGCAATGACGGCCTGCAACAGATGTTCAACATGATGCTGTTCGATCGTGCCGAGCATATCATGTACCTCGCTGGCATCCAGACCACCGCCGCCATGGGCAATGGCCTGATCCAGCAGACTGAGCGCGTCGCGCATACTGCCATCGGCGGCAGTCGCAATCGCATACACGGCCTTCGTCTCGAACTTGATGTTCTCCTGGCCGAGAATATATTCCATATGTTCGGCAATGGCCTTCACCGGCAGGCGTTTCAGATTGAACTGCAGACAGCGCGACAGGATCGTCACGGGTAACTTTTGCGGATCAGTAGTAGCCAGTAGGAACTTGACGTGTGGTGGCGGCTCCTCAAGTGTCTTCAACAGTGCATTGAAACTGTGGTTCGACAGCATGTGCACCTCGTCGATCAGGTAAACCTTGTAACGACCACGTGTTGGAGCATACTGCACATTCTCGAGTAACTCGCGTGTGTCCTCAACCTTGGTCCTGGATGCCGCATCCACCTCGATCAGGTCGATAAAACGCCCGTCATTGATCTCCTGACAGGCACTGCACACACCACAGGGCGTCGAGCTGATGCCTTCTTCACAATTGAGCGACTTGGCCAGAATGCGCCCGATCGTGGTCTTGCCGACACCGCGGGTACCGGTAAATAAAAAGGCATGATGCAGTCGATCATTGTCCAGGGCATTGATTAACGCGCGCAGGACATGCTCCTGCCCGACCATTTCGGAGAAATTCTTAGGCCGCCATTTCCGCGCCAGAACCTGATAACTCATACTCGATTCTCAAATTAGCAACTCAACTGCCGGTGTGGCAGAAGATCTATATTACATGCAGCAATTATATAGCATTTGAGAATATAATATTTATGTTTTTTTTATTATTTAACAACGACTTAAAAATTGCAGGTGAGCCTTCCAGCGAGCGAGGACGGTCGCAGCATGTTAGCTTGTCAAATGGAGAAATTGGAGGCGGCTAATGCCAGCCACACCCCGGCGCCCGAATCCACTGTTACCGTTGCTCCCTTCCGGGCCTGGCGGGGTTCACAGCTTATCGTCGCGAGGGGACCGACAAAAGCCACCATAGATGAGCGGCGAATGATAGCAGACATAGGGCAATTACTTCAATGCAGCCCTGTTCATATCTTTGTATAGAGTTTTCTGCTCGTCAGATGCCAATGGAACCACGATCATCGGCGTGGCATACGCTCACACGTGTATTCCCCTTTCCAGCTACCAGCCCTGTCATTTCGTATCAAGGTCAGTTTGTCTGTTGATAGCATAGTGATTGACCAGCTTCCCGGCCAATGTCCGCGCTGGCCTTTACGACCCGGAGGCACCTTATTATCTGCATTTGGAAGAGGTGGACCGGTTTGCGGATTTCTGTCTTTATACAGATACCTGCCGCTGGCTTGCGTATTTTCACACTTGTCGACAAAATAGTCTTCATTGGCTGTAGGGCCATGTTTAACCCTGAAGTGCTGTGCGCTCATATTTGTAGCGGGCTTTGTACTGCATTTACCCCCTATATCAAGGCGCATTGAATTGGGCCCTGTGCACTGCCATAGACCATCCCAGTTATCAATGAGGTTTTGGGAAACTGTCGCTCCACTCAGCTCCCTGCTTACCCGTGCATGCTCTCTTTCCAGGTTCCTGATCGCTTCATTGATATGAACGATCCTCCTTTTATATTTATCCAGTGCAGCATTGGCCATCCTTTTGAACCTGTCGTGATTCTGCAAATAATCTCTCATCAGAGTGGTTTTCTGCCGCTTTTTCCATTCATCAAATTGCTGCAAATCATACCAACTGCCACGCTTGAACTTTTCCCACCACGTTAATGTGACAGCCTGGTCTACAACATCTTCCAGTTCATACCTCTCGATAGTTTTTACCAGCGGAATCCACGGCCTCCTTAAATCAACATGCAAAACGACATTCTCTGCATTATTGACCTCTTTATTCAGCGCCCGGTATTTTTTTTTCCATTTCAATACCTTTCCCTTCAGTTCATTAATACTCTTGCTCAGGCGCGCTTCCTTCAAAGCAAGATTGTCATGATAGTCGCTGGGAGCCGCATTGGCAGACGATACAAGCAACATAACACTGATGAAAAAGATTACATGTAAAAAACACTCTTTTTGCATTTTCAACACAGTTACCTCCGGAATGATCGCATTCATTTTGAATATCGACTTGTCATCAAATCTTCTCATGAGGCAGGCTTGTAAAATCATTGCCTGATTTTTCTCAATAGCGAGATATTTCATACAGTTTTACAATCTTAAAGATCAAGATACAATCCATTAAGCAATAATATAACCGAGCTGTATCAACTAACCAAAAGAACTTTATTCTGATACATTTCAGTTGTGCTGTTTTTTATCAGCATATACGGTATTATTGCACAAATTACTTACGGTATAATTATCCATTCGATCTTTTAGATGTATTACCAGTAGTATGCCATCGTGCCAACCCGCTTTTTTCCGCAATTTAACTTTGAATGAATCTCAACACATGAGCCTAAACATACTGAATGCTGAAAAAATCCAGTCAACTACATCAAGTCGCCTCTGGTTGACCACAATATTCAAATGAGTGAGGCATAAATTATCTATCCATGGCATTATATATACACTATGAGACGTAATTTTTAACGTTTATCACGCGCACATGGATACACAAAATAAACGATACATAGTATTGATCAGTATTCACGGCCTGATTCGAGGCCATGATTTGGAGCTTGGCCGTAATGCCGACACCGGAGGACAGACCAAGTATGTATTGGATTTGGCCCGCAGTCTTGCCGAACTTGACGATATCGAGCATGTGGATCTCGTTACCCGAAGGATTATGGATCCAACTGTCAGTGAAGACTATGCCAAACCTGTCGAGACCTTGTCCCCCAAGGCGCGTATTGTCCGCATAGATGCCGGTCCGGATGAGTACATTGCTAAAGAACAACTATGGGATCACCTTGATAGCTTCATGGACAACCTGCTTAACTGGCTCAATGAGCAGCCACGCATGCCGGATATCGTGCATACCCATTATGCAGATGCCGGTTATGTGGGGGTAAGGCTTACAAACCTGTTAGGCGTGCCTCTGATCCATACCGGCCATTCGCTGGGAAGAGATAAGCGCAAGCGACTACTGGCCCATGGCCTGTCACGGCAAGAGATTGAAAGCTCCTATAACATCGAGCGACGTATCGATGCTGAGGAAGAGGTGTTGGCCAATGCAGACATGGTCATCGCCAGTACAGAAAACGAGATCGATGAACAATATGGCCTCTATAATTACTATGATCCCAGTCGTATGGAGGTGATACCGCCCGGCACAGATCTGCAAAAGTTTCATCCTCCGTACAATAATGAAAATATCCCTTTTTCTGATGAATTAGATCGATTCCTCAATGTACCGCAAAAGCCTGTCATCCTCTCTCTTTCCCGACCGGATGAACGCAAGAATATCCTGACTCTGGTAGAAGTTTTTGGCGAGTCCAAACAGTTACAGGAGGCGGCAAACCTGTTGATTGTTGCTGGCAATCGCGATGATATTCGTGATATGGATACCGGTGCCCAATCTGTATTAACCAACATTCTGCTGTTGATAGACTACTACGATCTGTACGGCAAAGTGGTGGTACCCAAGAACCATAAGCCAGACGAGGTACCACAAATATACCGTCTGGCAGCAGCGGGTGGTGGTGTATTTATTAATCCCGCACTGACCGAACCCTTCGGCCTTACTATCCTCGAAGCTGCCGCCAGCGGATTGCCGGTAGTGGCAACTGAAAATGGTGGTCCGGTGGACATTTTAGCAAACTGTCACAATGGAGAGTTGGTTGACCCACTGGATAAAATAGCAATCACCAACGCATTACTCAAACTACTGACAAATGCGGATGCATGGTCAAAGGCCTCAAGCAATGGTCTGAAAGGGGTACGCAAAAACTATACATGGCAGGCCCATGCCGAAAGTTACCTGGATAAAGTCACTAATCAGCTCGGTAGTTACGAACCTTTCCCGCATGAACGTCCTGCGCCACGTGCAATACGCTACCGTGACCGCGCCCTGTTCACTGACCTGGACCAGAATCTGATCGGTAATCAAGCAGCGTTAGAGAACTTTTCTGATGTCATGCGTCAAAATCGCAGATGCGTGACTTTTGGAATAGTGACTGGCCGTCGTCTGGATACTGCTTTGGCATTGATTAAAAGGTATAAAATCCCGATACCTGATATACTCATCAGCAGCCTGGGAACGCGAATACATTATGGTCAGTCACTGACTGAGGACGCCTACTGGTCCGATCATATTGATCATGACTGGAACCCTGATCGTGTAAAGAGAGTATTGGCTGAACTGCCTGGACTGAAACTTCAGCCAAAGACAGACCTGAGCCGCTTCAAGGTTTCCTATTTCTATGACGCACAGCAGGCTCCTGCTGTGGACGATATCATCGCGCTTATGCGCAAGAAAGAAATCACTGCAAATGTACTCTTTTCTTTTGGCCAGTTCATCGATATTGTGCCGTCACGCGCCTCCAAGGGCCAGGCCTTACGTTATGTCGCACAGCGACTCGACATCCCACTCGAGCATATCCTGGTGGCGGGTGGATCAGGAGCAGATGAAGATATGATGCGCGGTAATACACTGGCTGTTGTGGTAGGCAATCGACACGATGAGGAACTGTCTCAATTAATTGATCAGGAAAGCATTTATTTCGCCGGAAAGTCCCACGCTGCAGGCATCCTTGAGGCTATCAAGCATTATGATTTTTTTAACTCCTGCGAGGTTCCGAAGTCTTGATTGATAGATTACTCATCTGCACCGACCTCGACCGCACATTGATACCCAATGGACCACAATCCGAATCGAAAGGGGCACGCAAACATTTCACGACCCTGGTAAATCGCCCCGAAGTCACCCTCACCTATGTCAGCGGGCGCCATCGAGCTTTGATAGAAAAAGCCATATCAAATTACAACCTGCCGTTACCGGACTTTGTCGTCGGTGATGTTGGCACCACGATTTACCACGTAGGCACTGAACAAGACTGGCAACGGCAGAGCGCATGGGAAGAGGAAATCGCGAGTGACTGGGGAAATAAAAGCCATGCAGATTTGAAGGAATTATTGTCAGGCTTGCAGGAATTACGCTTACAGGAAAGTACAAAACAGAACAGATACAAGCTCAGCTATTATATCCCGCTGCAACCGGACCAGAGCGGGCTGTCTGCATTGATACGTGAACGCTTGTCCCGGGCAAATGTACGCGCCAGTCTGATCTGGAGTGTTGATGAACCGAATGGCATTGGCTTACTGGATATATTACCGGAACGGGCAACCAAGTTTCACGCAGTTGAAGCACTGATGAAAGAACAGAAGTTCGACCTCAGTAACACTGTCTTTTGCGGAGATAGTGGCAATGATATCGAGGTAATGGCCAGCCCCATTTCGTCTGTACTGGTGGCAAATAGTCAAGCGGATGTAAAGCAACTGGCACGCCAACTCGCTGTTAGCAACGGTTACGGCGAGCAGCTGTATATAGCATCTGGTAACTTTATGGGCATGAATGGTAATTATGCAGCAGGCATGCTGGAAGGTATCGCTCATTATTTCCCTGAAACATTAGATTGGATGGATTTCGTTGAACAGCGGAGTATACGTTCATGACACACGATTGTTTATGCATATTTGGCGAAGTACTGTTTGATCATTTCCCGGATGGCAAAAGGGTACTCGGTGGCGCCCCGTTCAATGTTGCCTGGCATCTGCAGGCCTTTGGCCAGGCTCCCTGCTTTATCAGTCGGGTTGGCTCTGATCCTGAAGCTAATACCGTGAAAGATGCTATGCGCAATTGGGGCATGCAGACTGACAACCTGCAGGTTGACCCGGAGCGCCCTACCGGCAGGGTAAATGTCAGTTTTGTCGATGATGAGCCTGTGTATGACATAGCCGCACAATGCGCCTACGACGCGATCGAGGTAGCACCCAAGGATTTACATTGCCGCTTGTTATACCATGGCAGCCTGGCCTTGCGCGAAAAAACGTCGCGCCAGACGGTCGCATCGATCAAGTCGAGCCAACCGGACATCGTTTTTATTGATGTAAACCTGCGCTCGCCCTGGTGGCAGAGGACCCAGATACAGGAAATGATCCAGGGGGCTGACTGGGTCAAACTCAATAGCGAAGAATTGAATCTGCTCGATACTTCCAACAATCAAAGCACTGCGAAAGCTAAACAATTCCTCAAAAATCATAAACTAAAAGGGCTACTGATCACCCATGGCTCGGCAGGCGCCGAACTCTTTACAGCCGATGATGAGTATTTAACAATTCAGCCAAAGGAAAACATTACAGTGGTCGATACAGTAGGTGCGGGTGATGCCTTTGCAGCGGTAATGATCCTCGGTCTGACCAACACCTGGCCGTTAGACATAACATTGGAACGGGCGCAGCACTTTGCATCCGGGCTGGTGAACAATCGCGGTGCCACAGTGAGCGATCCGGCTTTCTACCGCGCGTTTATCGAGAGCTGGAGACTCGAAGTCTATTAAAGCGACAACACTATGTATGAACAGGTTTCACATTCACTACTAAACAGAATCCTTGACAAACTCAAGCCAGAGATTCGTCAACGCGATTTGCGTCATTTCTATACCCGTCTGGGTGCCAATTTTTATGCTATCTATTCATTGTTTCACCTTTTGTATGGCTCACGAGATGATTTCGAGACTCAGATGGTACGCCTTGTAGAGACAATGGCTACCCAATACATCTGGCGCGATCCAGGACTCAAGCAACTCGATAGCGTACGTGAACACGACCACAACTGGTTTCTAAGTCAGGAATGGGTTGGCATGGCACTATATACAGATGGCTTTGCAGGCAATCTGCAAGGACTTCAGCAAAGACTCAGCTACTTGCAGGAACTGGGCGTCAATATGATTCATGTGATGCCCATTCTTGAATGCCCACCAGGAGCTAGTGATGGTGGTTATGCAGTTAGTAATTTCTGCAACGTGGATAAAAGAATCGGCACCTTGCCGGACCTGCAGTCATTGGCCAAAGACATGCGTCGACGTAACATGCTGCTGACACTGGATGTTGTAGTTAACCATACGTCTGAAGAACATGGATGGGCAAGAATGGCAAGGGAGGGGGATAAAAAATATCAGAACTACTTCTATATTTTCGATAACCGTGACATCCCGGATATGTTCGAGGAAACCATGCCAGAGATTTTCCCCGAGACCTCGCCTGGCAATTTCACCTACGACGAAACAATGGAAAAGTGGGTAATGACGGTATTCAATAATTACCAATGGGACCTGAATTACAGCAATCCTGCGGTTTTTATTGAGATGTTGAACATCATCCTGTTCTGGGCCAACCAGGGCGCGGATATTGTGCGACTGGATGCAGTAGCCTTTCTTTGGAAGAAAATCGGTACCACCTGCCAGAATGAACGCGAGGCACATCTCATCCTGCAGCTGATGAAAGACTGCTGCCAGGTGACCGCGCCTGGTGTACTATTTATTGCCGAAGCCATCGTCGCACCTGTGGAGATAAGCAAATATTTTGGAGAAGATGCGATTATTGCCAAGGAATGTGAAATTGCCTACAACGCTACCTTTATGGCTCTACTCTGGGATGCTGTGGCGACCAAGAATGCCAAACTACTCAACCAAGGAATCCTCAACCTGCCCAACAAACTGGACCGTGCCACCTGGCTTAACTATGCACGCTGTCACGATGATATAGGCCTGGGTTTCGATGACACCGACATCCATCTTGCCGGCTATAAACCCCAGGCACACAGAAAGTTTCTGGTTGATTATTTTACTGGCGTTTTTGATAATTCGCATGCCCGTGGTCAACCTTTCGCACGCAATGAAAAGACGGGTGATGCGCGCATATCCGGCTCTCTGGCCTCACTCGTGGGGCTTGAAACAGCACTTGAAAATGAAGACCAGACAGATATTCAGCATAGTATCGATATCATTCTTTTGATGCATGGTATGATCATGTCCCTGGGTGGTATCCCGCTGCTCTACTATGGCGATGAAATCGGCACACTTAACAGCTATACCTATCTGGATGACGAGAGCAAGAAACATGATAATCGCTGGATGCACCGGCCTGATATAGACTGGGACAAGGCCGAGCTGCGTCATCAACATGGTAGTCCAGAACAGCAAATATTCGATGGTCTAAAGAAGATGATCGCAGTGCGTAAAAGTATCCCGGCATTTGCAGACTTTAATAACCGTGAATTACTGGATACGGATAACCCCCACTTATTTGTATTTATGCGCACAAACCCCTCCCAGCTCAGCGACAATGTACTGGTCGTAGCAAACTTTGACGGTTCACCACAATCACTCACACTCAGTGATCTGAGTAATCGCGGCTACTTCGAATACGGAGAGTTGCAGGACCTGTACTCAGGAGCGTCACCAAGCCTGTTTAAGGATCAACTGGTGATACCGCCGTATCGTTTTTATTGGCTAAGTGATCGAAAACGGTATTAGCGATTTTCCAGGATACCCAACTGCTGGGCGGCACTATCGCGCTGTGAAAAATGCCTTCCTGGCATTTTTTTGCCGTAGCGTAGCGTAGGTATACTTGATGAAGCCCGAAGGGATTCTAAGTGCGAACCGGCTTAATGTAACCGGGGTCGCTCTCGCACTTCCGTGTGCTACGCGACACCAGCCCTTCCATGGGCAATGGTCGCTCTCGCACTTCCGTGTGCTACGCGACACCAGCCCTTCCATGGGCAATGGGAGTTCCAGGCTAATATTAATGGTGGATATATGAGTAAAATGACTATTCATTCGTGTGTTAGCCAGGTCTGGCTCCCCATATGATTTTGCCAGCCTCATAAGTAAGATGTTTTCCCAGGTGGTGAACTTCCGCCAATACTGATTCCATGAGCGCCGAGGAATAGATTCAAGTGCACTTTTTACTGGCGTTGATAGTGAAAAACCTGTCGTTTAAGGGACAGGCTGCGCCCGAGGCATTCATTCCTAACCATTCTTAGATCGCAACTAATGCACGTTTAGGAAGTATAAACGCACATAACCACTACATCCATGGCGGTTGAATCACGCTAAAATCTTCCCCAAATCACCGAGTATCTTCCTTAAGATCCTTCTTTTTCATCCATATATCTGCCAATACTCACCCCCAGTCCAACTAAACCCCTGTCGAGTCAGCACTTGGCTGCAACATATTTTTACCGGCGTGATTTGCCGTTTCTTAAGCGAACAAGCATTGCAAATAAGCAAAAATGCGATGTAATTCTAATAGATGGTGTCGTTATGTGAACCTGGGATCGAGGCAGGTACAGGAGACAGGCACAACGCTGTTCGTTCATGTGTGGCTAATAATCATATCATTAATACAGTTAGTCCCATACCGGCAGATTGGATGTCCACCCTACTGCCAGGCAGATTGGATGTCCACCCTACTGCCAGGCAGATTGGATGTCCACCCTACTGCCACAGCAGGTATAAGATATACTTCAAAAAATGAGACAACGGTCGCTAATTACAAGCAGAGGTGAATTAAATTATGTCTAACTATTTCCATACAATATTCCATAATTTTTTCAAGTTTTTTGTTGCTCTTCTATTCTCTGTAACCAGTATTGCCCAAGCCGCACAAACAAATGAACTGGTCATCCTGACCTGGTCCGAATACATGGACCCGGAACTGGTCAAACAATTCGAAACACAACATAAGGCCAGGATCAAATTTGTCTATTTCGAATCGGATGAACTGCGTGACGATACGCTCGTAACCGCCGATGGACAGGGTTTTGATATCATCTGCAGTAATGGCCGCGCAATAAAATCCTATGTAAAACGCGGCTGGCTTGAACCGATCAATGATCAACAGGTACCTCACAGAAAAAACATCGATCCTCGCTGGCTTAACGCGTTCCCACAGGCCAATGAATATGCACTACCATATTTCTGGGGCACCTCCGGTATTGCCTACCGCAAGGACCTGGTCAAGACGCCTATCATCAGTTGGAAACAGATTCTGAAGCCTGCAGCAGAACTCAAGGGCAAAATCGTACTGGTCAAGGATGCACGCGATCTGATGATGCCGGCGCTAAAGAGCATGGGCAAATCCACCAATACTACTGATCGTAAGGCGTTGGAACAGGCCAAGGATTTGTTATTGGCTCAAAAGCCTTTTGTCAAAGACTACTCCTATGTCGCCCTGACTGAAGATTCGGCATTGGTCAAAGGCACGGCCCTGGCTGCGTATACATATAGTGGTGACGCGCTGGTCCTGGCTGAACATGACGAGAACATTACCTATGTCGTCCCCGAAGAGGGCACGATACTGTGGGTAGACTATTTCGTCGTCAGCAAGGCCTCAAAAAACAAAAAACTGGCCATGGACTTTCTCAACTTTATAAACGAGCCGAAAGTCGCCGCGCAAATGGCAGAGTTTGTCTATTATGCTTCGCCTAACAAGGCCGCAGAGAAACACCTGCCGCAAGATTTTCTGGACGACCCGGTCATCTATCCGGACAAGTCCTTGCTTGATCACGGCGAATTCTTTCGTGAACTCCCACCGCGGACACAGCGCAGTTATAACAACATACTGCCACATATTGTTGGCGAATAACAAAGCGGTCAGACTGGCGCCTTGAAACTGCAATTAAAAATCCTGCTGTTGGTAATACCGATCGTGGTATTACCCATGACCTGGCTCGGCTGGACCGCCTATGTAAAACTCAGGGACCATTCGCAGGAAACCAGTCTCGGGCAGATGACAACATTACTCGAGCAGATCAGCCGCAGCACCATGACCCACCTGGACACGGCACGCTCCAATATTGCCCTGTTTTCCGGATCCGACATGGTAAAAAAATACATCCTCACCCAGGATGAAGGCAATCGATTCAGCCTGATGCAACCACCATTGATGCGACTGTTCGCCAGTTACCAAAGGGCCTATCCAGACTACTACGAACTGCGTATATTGCTACCGGACGGCTATGAAGACACGCGCTCAACGCTCACACGCCTGCCAAACAAGACCGAGATGGAGTCTGATGAGGAATTCTTTCAACAATTGCAGACAATCGATGATAACGTCCAGACACGCTATACCCGCAACCCGGACAACAATCAACCGGTACTGTATGTCGGCAAAAAAATTGTTATTCGCGATGAAAGCTTTGAGCCGATAGGCACACCACCTTCACTACGCGGTTACCTGGTAATCAGTGCCAGCCTCGATTTCCTGCAGGCACAACTGGGCAGACATACAATTGGACAAAATGGCTATCTGTTTATCACGGACAGCACTGGGCGGCCATTCATTACACCACTAGGAAAAACCATCAATAACTTTAGTCAGACCGCCTATACACAATTACAGCAGACCATGCAGCACAAGCAGATCGTGAAGCTGGAGTATAATAATCAGCAGGCATACGTACTGGGTACGACCTTGCATCCCGGTTTGCAATTATTCGCTGTATTACCCGAAACCGATGTCCTCGCCGATGGCCTCGCCCTGCGCAGACTGGTCGCCACGATCACCATCTTCACTATACTGTTCGCCGCAGTACTGATCTTTTATGCTATTAATCGTATTCTGATCAGGCCTATCCATCAACTAGGCAAAACTGCACTTGAAATCGGGTCAGGACGCTTTGATACCGATACAGGTATACGCAGTCGTGACGAGCTTGGTGAACTGGCGCACTCCTTCGAGGAAATGGGCAGGAACCTGCAGGTGTCTCAGGAACAGATCAACTACCTGGCCTATCATGATGCACTGACCGGCCTGCCCAATCGCCGCATGTTTCAGGAATACCTGCAACGCACACTGGCGCACGCACAACGCCAGCAGGAAGGACTGGTATTATTGTTCCTGGATCTGGACAACTTCAAAAAAGTCAATGACTCCATGGGCCATCAGGCCGGTGATCAGTTGCTGAAGGACTTGTCGACACGATTGACCGACTGTATGCGCAAGGAAGATCAACTGCTAAGACAAAAACCCCTCATCCATGGTGACGCACCGCATGAAACCCTGGCACGGGTCGGTGGTGACGAGTTCCTAATTTTGTTGCCCCATATCAAGGACCCGAGTGATGCGGCCAAGGTGTCCCAGCGCATCCTCGATAAACTCGCCGTACCCTTCAACATTAATAAAAATGATTTCTTTGTCAGTTGCAGTATAGGCATCAGCATGTACCCCGATGATGGCAATGAGGTCCAATCACTGATCAAGAATGCCGATATCGCCATGTATCACGCCAAGAAGCTGGGGCGTAACAATTACCAGTACTTCAATGAATCAATGAACATGGCAGCCGTCGAACGAATGACCATGGAAAATGAGTTACGCAAGGCCATTAGCAATAAGGAATTTGTCCTCTATTACCAACCCAAGATTGACATCATCAGTGGAGAAATCAAGGGTGTTGAAGCTTTGATACGTTGGCAACATCCGGTACATGGCCTGGTACCGCCGAACAAGTTTATCCCGGTGGCCGAGGATTCCGGCCTGATCGTACCAATGGGAGAGTGGATAATGGACGAAGCCACTCGACAAATGAGTCAGTGGGGACAGGAGGGTATCGATGTTACCATGTCGATCAATATTTCAACTGTACAATTAAACAAACAAAACGTTGTTGAGGTCATCAGTAAATGTATCGAACAAAACAACTGCCCTGCCAATAACCTGGAGATAGAACTGACTGAAACCAGCATCATGGATGCTCATGAGCTGGCCGCCAACATGCTCGAAGATATCAAGGCGCTGGGCGTGCAAATATCGATGGACGATTTTGGCGTGGGTTATTCTTCATTCAGCTACTTGCGTAATCTGCCCATCGATATTCTCAAAATCGATCGTAGTTTTGTACGCGACATCACCACTGATCAGAATGATGCAGCCATTATATCTGCGATCATCGCCATGGCCCATACATTGAATTTGACGGTCGTTGCCGAAGGTGTCGAAACACTCGAACAACTACATTTTCTGCATGATCAAAACTGTGACATCGCTCAGGGCTATCTGATCAGCCGTCCATTGCCCGCTCTGGAGTTTGTACAGTTTCTCGCCAACCGCAAGCGTTCCGGACTATTCAACACTGCTGTATCATTGCAGGAGAGTTCGCCTGTTCAGATGTCGTGAGCGGCACCCGACTATCAAACCAACATACCAGCTTATCTACATACCGCTATGCCGCCCCCGCTCCCGCATGTGCACGGTAACGTAAATATACCGCAGCAGGCTTGCTGTCCATATACACCCACGGATAGGGTGTGTAGTGCTTACCGATGGATTCAAATGCCTTGCGTGAGCGTTTCTTGTCATCCAATAACAAATTACATAGGGTCTCAGTCATAACACTGTTGAGTGTCTGCTTTTGCCGGATTTCACCAGGGCTGAATGACTTTTAATGGCAGTTCTCTGACTCTTAGCCCAATACTCTGAATAGCTGCTCCAGAGTGTAGCCGGTTTAGATCTGCACCCTCTAATAACACGAACTTATTTCTTATGAAAATCGCGAAAAATGGGCGCAGAGACTGTCTCCCTTTTTACCGGACTTTCTAGTCTCAACGTAAGTCACTGAGAATTATAACCAAGTCCGCTTCAAGCAGACTTCCCAAATCCAGTTAGAGACAAAAGCCCAAGTTCGTCAATTTTTTATTCTTTGAATCCGTATAGGCAGGCTACTATGGACAGGATTAATTGGGTAAGTTACTAATATATTAGATATTTCTAGCCACCGCACAGAGACTGGGTAGCGAGACTAAACTGTGTGACGGAGAGGGAGGGATTCACTCGCCCCTTCCTGGGACTCGCCCTTCGGGCAGCGCTATCGCGCTGTGAAAAATGCCTTCCTGGCATTTTTTTGCCGTAGCGTAGCG
>CAMYJD010000043.1 GCA_947258655.1 uncultured Gammaproteobacteria bacterium
GCCATGTTTAACCACAGTAATGTCAGGATTCCACTTGCGCTGGATCGTATACTGCGCTGGGTTGTCGTAACCCCGGACATGCATCGGGTCCATCATTCAGTTGAGGACGATGAGGCCAATAGTAATTTCGGCTTTAACTTGCCCTGGTGGGACCGCCTGTTCGGTACCTATATTGACCAGCCGCGTGGAGGGCATGAAGGCATGACAATCGGCATCCATAAATTCCGTGATCCCAAACAGACCTCGTGGCTACCGGCCATGCTGATTCTGCCATTTATTGGCAAGATGAGCGGCTATGTTATCAATCGTCGCGTGTGGAATGAGACGGAATCCAAGGATAAATAAAGCGCGAGGAAATGATATGAAATCAAATTTAATCAAACTGGTACTGTTTCTGCTGTTGATAACAGCAATAGCGCTGGTTGTCATCTACCGTGAACATCTTGATGCAGATGCTTTGCAATCATGGCTTGAGGCTGCCGGTGTGGCTGCGCCATTATTATTCATGCTCATCTATATATTTGGCACGGTCTTGTTTCTGCCCGGATCGGTATTGACCTTGCTTGGTGGTGCGCTGTTTGGCCCGGTCATGGGAACGTTCTATAACCTGACCGCGGCAACGATCGGCGCAATGCTCGCCTTTGTGGTCGCCCGCTATCTGGCCTCTGACTGGGTCGCCAACAAAACTGCAGGCCGCATCAAACAACTGATCATCGGTGTTGAAAATGAAGGTTGGCGCTTTGTCGCCTTTGTCCGTCTGGTGCCGCTGTTCCCGTTCAATTTGCTGAATTATGCATTGGGTCTGACGAAAATAAAGTTTCTGCACTATAGTATTACAACGTATATATGTATGTTACCTGGTGCCATCGCCTATACCTACCTGGGTTATATTGGTAAGGAAGCGGCTACCGGTGGTGAAGATTTGATACAGAAATCCATGCTAGCACTGGCATTATTGGCCGTTATTTCATTTTTACCACGTATTATCGGTAGCCTGCGTGAGGGGCCGAAGATTAATGTGACAGATCTGAAGAACAAGCTTGATGCTGGAGAAGATGTGCTGGTGCTGGATGTCAGAAGCGCAGAGGATTTCAACGGCGAACAGCATCATATCAAGGGTGCGAGCAATATCCCGTTGAATGAACTGAAGCAACGCATGCATGAACTGGATGATTACCTCGAACGCACCATTGTCACTATCTGCAGGACAGACCGCATGTCGGCAAAGGCGGCACTGATTTTGGCAGAACACGGTTTTGCTGATGTGCATGTGGTCAGGCAGGGTATGACGGACTGGAATGCACAGCGCTACCCGGTAGTGTAACAAACAACCTCAATAAATATGGAATGTTGTACCTACCAGGTTGTTTTTATAGCTGACACGCAGAGAGTTGTGCTTGCAGGCGATTATTATCCAATTCATCAGTGCTGATAATTTCCAGCAGGAAATTACCTTTATGTTCTATTGATTCTATACTGGTCTGACCTTTGACGCTGTTGATAAAAATCACTCCCTGATCTGTTCTTATAACTGCTTTTACGCGTTCCACCTGCAGACTATCGATGAATCCTAGCAGGCATTCCTGATTGAAGCAGGCAGAAGGTTCAATGTCTATAGTATTGGTTGTGAACATTGAGGTGGATTCCTGCACTGGTACAAAGCTGTTGTTATCAATGGGTTTGTGTGGCAGGTCAAGCCATGTCTGATTGATTTCGCCTTGTGTTACCCAGGCCGTGGCCTGTTTGGTGTCCGCTAGGGACGTCAGGTATGCATCAAATTGTGCCTTGTCCGCTTCGCTGCATTGATCGGTCTTGTTAGCGATC
The DNA here is from genome assembly GCA_947258655.1 of uncultured Gammaproteobacteria bacterium. Taxonomy (GTDB): domain Bacteria; phylum Pseudomonadota; class Gammaproteobacteria; order JAADHQ01; family JAADHQ01; genus JAADHQ01. The sequence goes on from CAMYJD010000043.1 coordinate 1,825, forward strand.
AGTACGTCAGCAATAGCTATCTGATCGCGAAACAGCTCACTGTCCAGATAGCGTTGGTCGGACAGATAACGGGGATCAATCAGGGCAATACAGGCACGCAGATCGAGCACACCTTCATATTCCCTGGCGGCCAGGGTTTTCAGGATATTACGTGGATGCCCCATACCGCTGGGCTCGATCAGGAGTCGCTGTGGACGCGTCTCGATCAATAACTGGTTGATCGCAACCTGCATCGGTAATCCGGCTGCACAGCACATGCACCCACCCGGTACCTGCTTGACCGCAATCCCCGATTGCTGCATGACCATGCCATCCACACCGATTTTGCCGGCCTCATTGACCAGTACAGACCAGCGTTCGTGCTTGGGTTTGTTCTGCAACAGATTGATGATGGCCGTGGTTTTACCTACACCGAGAAAGCCGGTAATGACATTAGTGGCTATATTTTTTAATGGTGTGTTCATAACGCTGCGCTGTTAAAGTGCTTCTATAATCTCTTCATTGTTTATATCATGTACCACATTTAATTATATTCCAATTGGCCCTGCTTCTGGTAAGTATTTAACCCATATATGTATGAAGAAATATTAATTACGCTAACGGGTATCGGCCTGTTGTCGATTGCATGCCAATGGATTGCATGGTGGGTCAAGCTACCGGCCATCCTGTTTCTACTATTAGCAGGCATCGTCGCGGGACCATTAACGGGCTGGCTGCAACCGGACAGGATTTTTGCTGATCTGCTATTCCCGATGGTTTCGCTGGCGGTCGCCGTAATCCTGTTTGAGGGCAGCCTGACTCTGAAAATGGACGAAATCCGTGGCCTGACGACCATTGTCCGTCGTCTGGTAACGGTCGGTGTACTGGTCAGCTGGTTCATAATCGGCCTGACGACCCATTGGGTGCTTGGTTTCTCATGGGAACTTTCCTTTCTGTTTGGCGCCCTGGTTGTTGTTACCGGTCCGACGGTTATTGTGCCGATGTTACGTACAGTACGTCCCACTGCGCGAATAGCCAATATATTACGCTGGGAAGGTATCGTTATTGATCCAATCGGCGCCATTCTCGCGGTACTGGTATTTGAATTTATCATTTCTGGTGCAGGTGGCGGGGCGCTGGGCCATACATTACTGATCTTTGGCAAGACCTTGATGATTGGTCTGTTAACAGGTGCCGTGGGTGGTTATGTTCTCGGTGTTATTCTACGTAATCATTGGTTACCGGAGTATCTGCATAATGTTGCGGCATTAACCCTGGTATTCGGCATATTCACGTTGTCCAATCATGGTCAGGAGGAGTCCGGCCTGTTGGCTGTTACTGTCATGGGTATGTTACTGGCGAACATGAAGCGTGTCCCTGTTGAAAATATTCTCGACTTCAAGGAGAGTCTCAGTGTTTTACTGATCTCGGGACTGTTCATCATTCTTGCCGCACGTACCGAATTTTCACAATTCGCAGAGCTCGGATTGCAGGGGCTGATCGTGTTTGTGGTTATCCAGTTTATTGCCCGACCGGCCAAGGTTTTGACCGCAACCTGGGGTTCGTCATTACCATGGCAGGAACGGGCGTTATTAAGCTGGATCGCCCCCAGGGGTATCGTTGCAGCAGCCGTGGCCGCTTTATTTGCGCTGAAATTACAGCAACATGGATATGAACAGGCAGCATTACTGGTACCGCTGACCTTCATGGTGATTATCGGTACGGTGGTACTGCAGAGCGCAACTTCAAGACCTATCGCGCGCTGGCTCGGGGTTGCTGAACCGGAAGCAAAGGGCTTTCTTATCATTGGTGCCAATCCGTTCGCACGGGCAGTGGCACGCGCACTCAATGACAAGGACTATCGTACAACCGTGGTGGATTCCAGTTGGGAATACATTCGCGCCGCATCGATGGATGGCCTGAACACCTATTACGGAAACCCGGTATCGGAACATGCCGATCGTCATCTGGACCTGGTTGGTATTGGCCAGTTACTGGCGCTGTCACCGCGATCCGAGCTCAATGCATTGTCAACATTGCGCTATCGTGGCGAGTTTGGTGGCGGTAGCCTGTTCGTACTGAATCCGGCCTCTGAACAGGACACGACTGAGAAAAGAAAATTCACGATGCCGAAAGGAACAGAAATCCTCTTTGATGTGGATGTCAATTACACCAGATTAGCGGAGATGATGCTAAATGGTGCAGAAATACGCAGTACCAACATTACCGAAAAGTTTGCAATGAGCGATTACAATAAAAAATACTACGGCAGATCAGTTCCACTATTCGCCATCAATCCAAAAGGACGTATCTATCCATTTGTTGCTGGCGAACAGCCGAATCCGCTGCCCGGCTGGACGATTATGGCGCTGGTACCGAAAGTGGTTGAAAAACTGAATAATAAGGATGCAAATCTGCAGGAAGAAAATGAGCATGGGTAAAAAACCTGATGCAACTCAGCGACATTGATGATGTGCATCCATGCATGAGCCATTGGGATGCTCAAACTCAAGTGTAGAATGTTCAATCTTGAATTTATCATGTAACAGTGAACGTATGATTGTTTTAATAACCTCGTTTTCTTCTGTGCTCAGGTCGGTGACAATATGTGCTTCCAATGCATTGCTATGCTCATCCAGTTGGCGTATATGGACATGATGTACATTGCTGACACCATCGATATTCTCGAGCGCTGCAATGACGTCAGAAACAGATAAATGCGCTGGCGTACCATCCATCAGAATGTGTATGGTTTTCGGCAATTCTGAAAACCCCTGATATAAAATATAAGCAGCGATCAAGAGGGTAATAATCGCGTCGATCCATATCCAGTCAAATAGCAGAATGCATGTACCGGCAATAATGACGCCAACCGATGACATCGCATCGGCCACATTATGCAGGAAGGCGGCCCTGATGTTCATACTGTGCCTTGCCATAGCATGAGTCAGTGCCGCAGTAACAATGTCCACCAGTAGTGCGACCGCAGCAACGACGATAACAATCCAGCCAGTTATTTCTTCGGGCTCCAGTAATCGCCATAGTGCTTCATAGATCAGATAAACACCAATCAGGACAAGCGTGGTCAGATTTATCAATGCGGCTATTATTTCTGCACGCTTGTAACCGAAGGTTTTAAATGCATCGGGAGGTCGCCTGGCTATAATTCGGGCAAACAAGGCTATACCCAGGGAGGCGGCATCGCTTAGATTATGTATCGCATCAGCGATCAGTGATAGGCTGCCTGACAGCAGTCCGCCAATAATCTGCGCTATGGTCAGAAGTACATTGACTGCAACCGCAAAGACAAGGTTCCTGTCACTTTTATTTGTTGTGTCGTGAGTGTGATGATGAGCGTGCATATTGTGGCCGTAGCTTCAGATATTTACATTCACATTGTAATGATAGTTGGGTTTCCTGAATAATGGATAGTCCGCCTCTGATGACGATTGCTGCTACCACTATCCCGATTAGGAAATCAGGTAACGTGAGCCTGTCCACGCAACGGGGTTCACGCAACCCTCATTCCCAGCTTGGTAATGACATCATTTTTCGAAAAAATTCAGCTCACACGCATATGAACCTCGCCATTGCAGTGTTTGCTGCAGAATAGATCAGAAATAAGTTAATTGATACTTTCATATGTTATATATCAGGTTTTTTATATGCCAGTCTGTATAGAACCGGTAAAACTATCAGTGTTAGCACTGTTGACGATATGATTCCGCCAATGACAACGGTAGCCAGCGGTCTTTGCACTTCTGCTCCGGTTCCGACATTCAGTGCCATTGGGACGAAACCCAGGCTGGCAACCAGTGCCGTCATCAACACTGGACGTAGGCGGGTCAATGCGCCTTCCATAATCGCCTTTTCCAGTTCCATCCCTTTTGTCAATAGCGCCTTGATAAAGGACAGCATGACGACGCCGTTCAGTACCGCAACACCGGACAAGGCAATGAAGCCAACTGCTGCGGAAATGGACAAGGGTAGGTCACGCATTGCCAGGGCGGCGACTCCACCAGTCAGCGCCAGTGGCACACCCGTAAATACAAGAGCGGCATCCCTGGCAGAATTAAATGCCATAAACAACAACCCAAAGATAATTAATAAAGTCAATGGGACAACGATAGACAGCCGTTTTGAAGCCGATATTAGCTGCTCAAAAGTACCACCATAACTCAACCAATAGCCGGATGGTACGTCAACATCGCTGCTAACGGCACGTTGTACATCAGTGACAAAGCTACCCAGATCACGACCGCGGACATTGGCCGTCACAACAATACGGCGCTTGCCATTTTCACGGCTGATCTGGTTAGGTCCTGTGGTGAATTCTATTTTCGCGACCTCTTTTAACGGTATGGTTTGTGGCGGGTTTTGTACTGTGCCTAGATTATCTGCATCTCCGACTACCTCACGTTGCTGGATTGCAGGCAATTGTATGGGTAATTGTCCCAATGCATCAATATTGGTTCGTACATGTTCAGGTAGACGGATAACCAGGTCAAAACGGCGATCACCTTCAAAGATCTGGCCTGCCGTCTGTCCACCAATCGCCATACGTAGTGTCTCCTGAACACTGCTTATATCCATGCCGTAGTAGGCCAGACGATCTCGATCAGGAATCACGGTCAGTATCGGTAGCCCGGTCACCTGTTCTACTCTCACATCAGCAGCACCTTGTACACCAGCGACAACGGTTTCTATTTTCTCTGCCACGTCAATCAATGTATCGAGGTCATCGCCATAGACCTTGACGGCCAGATCTGAACGTACTCCGGAGATAAGCTCATTGAAACGCATTTGAATAGGCTGGGTGAATTCATAGCGATTACCGGGGATAGTATTGGCAACCGCCTCCATTTCTGCGATCAGATCTGCCTTTTCCTTGCGTGGATCAGGCCATTGCTTGCGTGGTTTGATCATGACAAAGGTGTCTGCCACATTGGGCGGCATTGGATCGGTCGCCACTTCTGCGGTGCCAATTTTGGTGAATATATGGGAGACTTCCGCAAACTGGCTCAGCCTCGCTTCCAGTGTTGACTGCATTTCAACAGCCTGAGACAGACTGGTTCCCGGTATGCGCAAGGCATGCAGGGCTATGTCACCTTCATCAAGATTGGGTACAAATTCCGTTCCCATACGCGTTGCCTGGATCCCGGACAGGACAATGAGCGCTATGGCAATGGCCACGACCGGCCATTGATGGGCCATGACAGTACGCAGAACAGGTTCATAAGCACGGCGTAGCCATGACATTAATAAATTTTCCTTTTCCGACACCTTGCCGCGTACGAATATGGCAACGGCTGCAGGCACAGCGGTTACTGAAAGTATCAAGGCCGAGAGCAGGGCAGTGACGACAGTAAATGCCATCGGATGGAACATCTTGCCCTCCACACCACTGAGGGCAAATATGGGCACATAGACAATCAGGATGATAATGACCCCGAATACACTGGGCTGTATGACCTCGATTGTTGCCTCACGTACCAGGCGCAATCGCTCTGCAAGGCCGGGCACACTACCATGCATGCGTTGATAGGCGGCCAGGTGCCGCAAGCAATTCTCGACAATGATAACGGCTCCATCCACGATAAGTCCAAAATCCAGCGCACCCAGACTCATCAGGTTACCGGATACCCCGGATTCGACCATACCGCTTATCGTCATTAACATGGCAACGGGTATAACTGCCGCCGTTACCAGGGCCGCGCGCCAGTTACCCAGTAACAGGAATAACACGACAATTACGAGGAGGGCGCCTTCGGCGAGGTTCTTTTGTACGGTTGCAATGGTCTTGTCTACCAGCGTTGTCCTGTCATACAGTGGATTCAACTGTACACCTTCTGGCAGGGATGCCTTTATACTTTCCAGGCGTTCGCCAGCGGCACGCGCAACATGTCGACTGTTCTCTCCCATTAACATGAATACAGTGCCGAGCACGACTTCCCGACCATTCTGGGTTGCCGCGCCGGTCCGTAACTCACTTCCCAGGGTGACATCGGCTATTGAGCCAAGCTGTATCGGTACACCTTCTCGTTTGGCAACGGTGATGGCGCGAATATCCTCCAGGGTCAGCAGCTGACCCGGCGAACGAATCAGGTATTGTCCTCCAAAGCGCTCTATATAACCGGCGCCGGTATTGATGTTATTGCGCGCCAATGCAGCCATCACATCCTGTAGACTCAAATGGTATGCCAGCAATTTATCCGGGTCCGGCAGTACATGAAACTGTCTGGTATAACCTCCGATAGTATTGACTTCTACCACACCCGGAGTCTGCCGCAGTTGTGGGCGTACTATCCAGTCCTGTACTGTGCGCAATTCCATAGGATCATATTGAGTCCCTTCTTCGCCCGTTACTGTGTACATGAATATTTCACCCAATCCCGTGGCGATAGGTCCCATGGAGGATTCGATACCATCGGGCAGACGTTCCTTTACTTCAGCCAGTCGTTCATTGACTAACTGTCTGGCCAGATAGATATCCGTTGCATCCTTGAATACAACGGTGACCTGCGACAGCCCATAACGTGAGATGGAACGTGTATAGTCTAGGTGGGGTATGCCGGCCATTGCTGTTTCTACCGGGAAAGTAATCCGTTGCTCAGATTCGAGCGGTGAATAACCAGGGGCTTCGGTATTGATTTGTACCTGCACATTGGTGATATCAGGTACAGCATCAATAGGTAATTTTTGATAGTTATACAGTCCCAATGCAGAAACGCCGATAACGGCTACCAGCACCAGCCAGCGATGTGCGAGGGAATTGGCAATTAATTGGTTTAACATGACATATTTCCTCAGTGGTCGTGACTGGCGCCGGATTTCTCAATATCTGCCTTGATCAGGTAACTGTTTTGGGTAACATATTCGCTACCCGGCTTTAAACCACCCAGTACCTCGATCCATTCCCGGTCTTGACGTCCCAGTTCCAGCATACGCACTTCATAGGTCTCATCAAAGCGCGCGAACACGACCTGGAAATCACGAAATCGCTGTATGGCTGACAGGCGCACGGCCAGCGGAACCTTATGTTGTGCTATCGTCACCTGGCCACGTACGAACTGGCCTGAACGAAAACGGCCGTCCGGATTGGCCAGGATCACGCGTGCACGTACACTCTGACTGGAATGCGCAGCCAGTGGCGAGATCCAGTCAATTTTTCCGGTTACCCGCTGGTAATCGAGGGTCTCGATACTGATCGTTTGTCCGGTTTTAATACGACCCAGGTCGCGGCCAAAAACATCAAATTCGGCCCATACCTGTGACAGATCGGTAATAATAAACAGAGGTTCAACGCCCGTCGCTTCACCAATCTGGATATCTCGCTGTACGATCATACCGCTGATTGGAGCCTTGACAGCATAAGTTTGCAGGCTTTCATTACTTTGTACAGTGGCCAGAACATCACCGGCACGTACCGTATCTCCCAGATTTCGCTTTACGCTTTTAACCATACCTGGATAACGTGCACGAACATGAGACAGACGATTAGGGTCGGTCTGGACACGACCGGTTAACATCAGTGATTCGCTAATTATCTGAGGACCCGCTTTTTCAGTCCGGATGCCGGTTTCAGTTGCCATTGTAGTAGCAATCTGCGTGCGGCCCTCGTGATTATCGTATTTCCATTGATAGCTCTTTCCCTGATAAGTGGCATTGACAGTCACATCAAATGAATGCGGTTCAGTCACCACACCCTTGCCACGCAGGTAATCGTCCTGTGCGCTAAAGCTGAATTTATCTACCTGGCCATCAATGCGGGCAAGTTCGATGTTTAAATTGACTGTCTCTGGTGAGACCGGGCTGGCAGCCTTGTAAGGGTACACATGAAATTCAGGCGGTAAGCCCGTTTCAAATATCGTGATTTCTATCGAAAAATCATCACTGCTCAACAAACGACCGCCATGAGGTCCCTTGGCGATTTCTTCTTCCTCGGCAGCATGACCATGAGGATCATGTTCCATGGTCTGTCTATCAGCTGGAGTATTCAATAACCACCACGCAGACATTGATGTCGCCAGTATGATGATGAGTACCATAAACAGTGAATTACGGTTGTTTGTTTTGCTCATGGGTTTATTCCTGTATTCATTTGCGCGCCGGTCAGACGCTCTATTTCGATGCGGTTTCGATGATAATTTTCAGCGGCGATGACGACTTCCAGACGCGCATCGAGCAATGTTTGTTGTGCTACGGTTAATTCCAGTAACGAGTATCGACCTGCCTGATAGCCTTTTTCATAATCGCGCAGGAGACGTTCAGCTTGAGGGATGATCCTTTGTTGCAGAGTGTCAAATGCGGTCTGCGCATGCAGCAGTTCCTGATAGATTTCGAATAAACGTCCATATAATGCGAGTCGTCGCTGTTCGTATAACTCAGGCTCACGTAATGCCATCAAATTCGCCTCTTCAATACCGGGTATCGCCCGTGATTGTGATCCCAACGGTATACTGGCAGACAATACGAAGGCAGCGTCATCGGTCCCGCTGAGATAACGAATGCCGCCAGCCAACTCCAGGTCTGGACGTTTTCGGCTTTTCGACAAATTGAGGCGTGCCTCGGCCAGACGTTGCCTGGTTGCAAAGCGGACAAGATCCGGGTTTTGTTGTAATAATGTCTGCAGGTTCTCAAATGAATCGATCTTAGCCAATTCGAATAATGGTGCTTCAACAGATAGGCCATCGCTCGTCGTAGCGCCCCACATTGTTGCCAGTTTCAGACGCGAAGTAACCAGTTCATGTTCAGCGTGTTCAAGTTCTATTTCTGCGCGCGCCAGCTCTATTGCCGCCCGATGTTTTTCCGCAACAGGGCTTCTACCAGCGTTGATCCGCTTAGCAACGATTTCCATAGTTCGCTTGATCAGGTCTACCTTGTTGGTGGCGATTTCCAGACGCTCCTGATCTACTGCCACATGAATAAAGCGTCTGGTTGCCCTGGACAGTAAATCCAGTCGTTTGACATCCTGTTCAGAGCCTAAGAGACTGGCTTTCTGTTCGGCTATTCGTCCTCGCAGGACCGGTTTGTTGCCAGATTCAAGCACCTTTACCAGGCTCATTGTCGTTTCAACCGAATCAAAACCATTATATCTGCCGGATCCGACTAAATTTTCCATTTCAACATTCAGTTTTACTGGCGTTGACTGCCTTGCATGCCTGATTCTTGCAGCAGCGGCCTGTGCTTCATAATCATTCGCTTTTAACACAGGGTTGTTTTCCAGTATTTTAATGATGATTTGAGCGAATGTGACTGGTCCAGCCCTTTGTACCTCGATTGCATATGCTGCTGGCATCCAAACAAGCAACAATCCTATAGTTAACCAAAAACGCATTATCTTTATCTCCAGGCATGAAATAGCCCAAAAAGTTATATATAAATTCTGGATACGCGCATGGATTTGCACAGCGACGTATGCTGAATAATTAGATTGCAGACAATCTGAAGGTTAAAGGAGAGGAGGGGCTCTGAGCGGGGGAGCGAATTGGTAATAAAAATAACGAAAATGAATATGATTAACTAACCTGTGCCTGATAATTAATCTGACAGCAATTGCAGTCAGGACAAAAAGCACAAGTATAAACGCTACTAAAGGACTATCATTTAAATGTTTGATCAGGAAATCAGTAATGGTATCAATGACAGCCGCCTCGTCATGGTGGCCCTGATCAATCTGTTCATAAATGACATGCAGGTCGATAGCATGATCGTGGGATATTGATGATGATTGTTCATTATGATGCAAGTGCATATGCGTGGGTAACGTCATTAGCCCAAGCAGAGCAACCAGCAGTAACCAGCTAACTGTCTTGTGCCCGGAAATGATTTTTCGCCAAATATGCATCAGCCATATAATACCAACAATATGATTTATGATTCAATATATCGGTATGTTTTTATTGTTCTTGAGTGTGTTTATCTACAGGTTTTGTGAATAATTTAAATAATAACAGTACCTTAATTCCTTTCTGTGTACTTTTAATCCATTTCAATTAATGACTGACATGTTAATGGGGCAGCGTACAGTTCCCGGTTCAAAATCAGTATCATAAATATATGCTTGACCATATATATGGAAAAGCATATATTTACAGTATGTCCGAAACTGATTTTTTCAAACAACTGAGTGATGAAACACGCCTGCGTTGTCTGATGCTTATGCTGACAGAGGGGGAATTATGTGTATGTGAATTGATTCATGCACTTGGTTTATCACAGCCGAAGGTATCCCGTCACCTGGCCCATTTGCGCCAGGCCGGTATCGTTCAGGACAGGCGTGAAGGGCAGTGGATATATTATCGCCTACATGATGCCTTGCCGGAATGGGCATATGACGTGCTTAGCGTTGCATCTGCAAGTACCTGTATGGCAGATCCATATAAACGGGATATGAAAATGTTAAAGAATATGCCAAATCGCCCCGGGTCCAATTGTTGTGCCTGATAAAAAGGCCATCTGTCTTACGTTCTATATATATCAAGCAAGGAATTAAATATGTCTGTTCGCGTCGGAATCAATGGAATGGGTCGCATGGGGCGTCTTGGTTTTCGGGCTGGTTGGGACAAACAGGAAATCTCGATCATCAAGCTTAATGATACCGGAACAGATGCGACGGGTACGGCGCACCTGCTCAAATTCGATTCGGTGCATGGTACCTGGCATCATGATGTCGCCAGTCAGGGTGACGAAATTCTGATAGATGATAAAATTATTGACCACTTCTCGGTTGATAGCATAAAAGATACTGACTGGTCCGAATGCGATATTGTCATTGAAGCCACCGGCAAACATCACAAAACACCTGAATTATTAGATGCCTACTTTGATCAGGGTGTCAAGAAAGTCATCGTCGCAGCGCCAACGGAAGGTGCACTGAATATCGTCTATGGCATTAACGATGACCAGTATATTCCCCAGGAACATCATTTGTTGACCGCCGCATCCTGTACGACAAATTGTCTGGCACCAGTGGTCAAGGTCATGCATGAAAAGGTCGGTATCGTGCACGGTTGTATGACCACGATCCATGATATCACCAATACCCAGACCATCGTCGACAAGGGACATAAGGACCTGCGCCGTGCACGTGCCTGCAATCAGTCCCTGATCCCGACCACGACCGGCTCGGCCAAGGCCATCACGAAAATATTTCCTGAACTGGCCGGTAAACTCAATGGCCATGCCGTGCGTGTTCCATTATTGAATGCCTCGCTGACGGATTTCGTCTTCGAGGCCTCACGTAAGGTCAGCGCGGACGAAATCAATAGTTATTTCAAACAGGCCTCTGAACAGGAATTGCAGGGTATTCTTGGCTATGAAGAGCGCCCATTGGTGTCGGTTGACTATGTCAATGACCCGCGCTCATCGATAGTTGATGCGTTATCGACGATGATTATTGATGATACCCAGGTCAAGGTCTACGCCTGGTATGACAATGAATGGGGTTATGTGAATAGAATGATGGAGCTGGCCTGCAAGGTTGCAACAAGCCTGTAATGGACAACAACCTGCGCAATTATCTCATCGTCACGGGCGGCTATTGGGCTTTCACCATTACCGATGGTGCAATCCGAATGTTAGTCGTGCTGTTTTTCCATCAGCTCGGCTATTCACCCTTCGAAGTGGCGATGTTGTTTCTGTTTTACGAGTTCTTCGGTATTGTCACCAATCTTGTCGGCGGCTGGCTTGGAGCGCGTATCGGCCTGAACCTGACCATGCATATCGGCATGGGACTACAGGTCTTTGCCCTGGCGATGCTAATGGTTCCTGAGGCCTGGCTGACGGTTGCCTATGTTATGCTGGCACAGGCTTTATCGGGTATCGCCAAGGACCTGAACAAGATGTCGGCCAAGGCCAGTGTCAAAACACTGTTGCCGGAGCAGGATAGCGATTCGCGCCTGTTTAAATGGATTGCAGTTTTGACCGGCTCCAAGAACGCATTAAAAGGTGCTGGATTCTTTGTCGGTGCAGTGCTGTTACAAGCCTTAGGATTCAAGGCCGCATTGGGCGTACTGGCAGGTTCACTGCTACTGGTATTACTTGTATCGATAGTTTTATTACCAGCGGGCCTGGGTAAATCAGCAGAAAAGCCCGGTTTCGCCAGTGTCTTTTCCAAGACAGCGGCCATTAACTGGTTGTCTGCCGCGCGCTTCTTCCTGTTCGGTTCCCGGGACGTATGGTTTGTCGTTGCGTTACCGGTTTATCTGTATTCCGTTTTTCAATGGAGTTTTATGCAGGTTGGAGGATTTCTGGCACTGTGGATTATCGGTTACGGTATTGTCCAGGCTAGTGCACCGAGACTGGTTCGCCACAGTCATCATGGATCGGGACCGGGCGGAGGTACCGCCATGTTATGGGCATTTATACTGTCCTTTATACCTGCCCTGATCGCTGCAGCGCTGTATTTTGATGTGCAACCACATGTTGCATTGATAGCCGGTCTTTTTATTTTCGGAGTAGTTTTCGCAATCAATTCGGCCGTGCATTCGTATTTGATTGTGGCCTGGTCCGATCGTGACAAGGTATCGCAGAATGTCGGTTTTTATTATATGGCCAATGCCGCGGGACGTCTGACAGGTACCGTGCTGTCCGGGTGGATTTACCAGAACCAGGGACTGGTTGGCTGCCTGTTGTGGTCGTCGGCCTTTGTACTTGCTGCCAGTTTGCTGTCCCTGTACCTGCCCAGCCAGATATATCATACGTCAACTGTAAAAAATTAAGATCTGACACTGCATTCTGGTAGCTGACACCTCGTGCATGAAATTATGTAATGTGTCTGGGTCAAGCGGGATTATCCTGCAAATATTAAAATACAACAGGGCCGGCAACAGCCGACCCTGAATTCATACCATGGATTATTGGTGGTGCTAGAACCAGAAGCGAATACCAGCCACGATTTGTGTATCCTCCACATCTTCACCGGCAGCCCTGGCATAATCCGCGGTCTGTCCAAACTTGCGGTTCCAGTTGATGCCGATATACGGAGCAAATTCACGCCGGATTTCATAGCGCAGCCGAAGTCCCAGTTCAATGTCCGACAAGCCGGAACCTACACCTAAAGCGGGATCATCCTTTCCATACAGGTTGATCTCGAGTTCCGGTGATAATACCAGTTTCTGCGTGAACATGAACTCATACTCTCCCTCGATCCTTGCGGCCGTGCGTCCACCTTCACCAACGAACAGCGCGGCATCCACTTCAAAGTAGTAGGGAGCCAGACCCTGTACCCCGACCGCCAGCCAATCGCGCTCGGGTTTGGGTCGGAAATCGCGTCGCCATCCGACCTGCAGGTCCCAGAATCGTGCAATGGCCCTGCTATAGAGGGCTTGTAGCTCGGCTTCCTCGGTTTCGCTGTCGACACGCTCGAGCTCGGCCTTGATCCAGAGTTTATTCAGGTCCTTGCCAATCCATAGTTGTCCATCGAATACAAACGGGTCCGGGCCATCTGTGCTTCTGGTTTCAAGTTGTTCAACCATCAGCATACTCAGCAGGGGATCATCCTTGGACGCAGCTAACGCCATAACAGGTGCAAATAACAGACTGATCAGAAACAGGCGTAAACTCATGATGCACCTCCTTTACTGACGATCACCTTTCTGAACATACCCGGCATATGATAGATCAGATGACAATGGTAGGCCCATTCACCCAAGGCATCGGCATTGACCAGGTAACTTATTCTGGCGCCAGGCTGTACAATGACCGTATGTTTGCGTGGTATGTGCTTGCCATCGCCGGTCTCCAGATCACTCCACATACCATGCAGGTGCATGGGATGGTTCATCATCGTATCATTGATAAAATTGATGCGAACACGCTCGCCGTAGCTGAAGCGCAGGGGTTCGGCATCGGCATACTTGATACCGTTAATCGACCACATATAACGGCCCATATTACCAGTCAGATGCAGATCGATTTCACGGCCGGGTTCCCTGGGATCATCGGTTGGCCCCAATCGGCGCAGATCGGCGTAGGTCAGTACCCTGCGGCCATTATTTCTGAGTCCAACCCCCGGATCATCGAGACGGTACAGGGCATTCTCTGCACGCATATCGACATGCGGGCCATATTCCGTGCGCGCATGTTGAATTTCGCGCTTACTGCCATATCCGGCCTTGCCGGAACCCATCATGCTTGTAGCTGTTATGCCTGTATGTTGGGCATGTTCGGCCGCACTCATGCCCTGCATATCACGCTCAGGCATTGTCGGCTTGCTCATGTCGTGTGCGGAATGATCCATCTTCGGCATGGCCTTTGTCGGTGTTGCAGGTTGTGCCATACCATGTGCGGAATGGTCCATGCCGGCCATGTCTCCACCACCGTGTGCCATGCCCATGTCGCCATGGGTCAGGATAGGTGCCGGGTCCATCGCTGGTACATCGATGGTCATGGCGGGATCAGGTGTCAGTGTGCCACGCGCGTAACCACTACGGTCTATGGCCTGGGCAAACACGGCATAGGCGCGGTCGTCCTTGGGCTCGACAAGTACATCATAGGTTTCAGCCACGCCAATCCTGAACTCATCGACGCTGACGGGCTCAATATACTGACCATCCGCAGCAACCACGGTCATTTTCAGGCCCGGAATACGCACATCGAAGAACGTCATCGCCGCGCCGTTGATAAATCTGAGGCGGATTCGCTCGCCGCGCTTGAACAGACCCAGCCAGCCATCGGCGGGCGTTACGCCATTCATCAGAAATGTATAGGTATAACCCGTTACATCGGAGATATCAGTTTCTGACATGCGCATTATGTTCCACATTTCACGTTCATCCATATACCTGGACAAGCCTTTTTCACGCATCTCAGCCAGTTGTTGAGGTACTGTACGTTCGCGGAAGTTATAATAGTGTGACATTTTCTTCAGCTTGGCATAGATATTATTTGGGTCCTCATCACTCCAGTCCGACAACATAACGACATAGTCGCGATCATAGCTGAACGGTTCCGGTTCCTTTGGATCGATGATAATCGCACCATAGGCGCCGGTCTGTTCCTGAAACCCTGAGTGGCTGTGGTACCAGTAGGTGCCGCTTTGTATTATCGGGAATTGATAGGTAAAGGTCTCGCCCGGTTTGACTCCCGCATAACTGATGCCCGGTACACCGTCCATCTGGTAGGGCAGGATGAGGCCATGCCAGTGAATTGATGTATCTTCAGCGAGATTATTGGTCAGGTTCAGTGTAACCGTGTCGCCTTCTCGCCAGCGTAATACCGGCGCAGGTACAGAACCGTTAATGGCTGTGGCGAAACGCTCCTTGCCGGTAAAGTTGACACGCGTCGGATTATAGGCAAGGTCAAAACGCTTGCCACGCAGGACCTGTGGTCCCAGACGATGTTGATACGAAGCCGCGTTGCCCTGCAGGGGAGTGAGTCCCAGTCCCAACATGGCTCCGCCCGCAGCCAGTCCTGTGACAAATCGACGACGTGATAATGATACCCCGTAGGAAGGGGGCAGGAATATTCTGGACATGTTCATGTTCCTCTATGAAATCGATCAAGTAATAGTTGAGCAACTAATCTGACAGATTCTCTACTAACAATAGCAGAGAATTAGTCGTTGAGTGTCTTTATGTCAAACCCTGGGAGGGCGGTACAGAATAGAAAGTATAATAGACGGGTGGATAACACTCGAAGGTGGAAACACATCTGTTCCGTGATCGTTTATTAAGACAGTCGCTATGGAAGTTATAGTTGCGATACTACAGCTTGCAGCTGAACAATAGTAGCTGGCCTCGCATTGATTCGTATCACAATGGCTACAATTCATGTTCTGTTGCGCCATATGCGCGGAATGAGTTGTAGAAGACAGATAGGCGATCGTGTCTGTGTTTACAGAAAAATCGATGATATTTGCCGATACATGCTGTACCGGTAAAAGCAAAACCAATGCGCTTAACAGGCAGGCGGTAAATTTATGTATTATGGTAGACATTCAGTCGTATAAAATAAAAATGTTCAGCTTAATTATACGACTGCGAATTTACATAAAAGTTCTATCTTTAATGGCGTCTGATTAATTTCACTATCAGATCAGCCTGTGTCTTACTATAAGGTTAGTGCTTGAGATGTTGAATTGTATTTTAGAGCATAATTGTATGCTGTTTACCTGCGTCACTCATTCACGACGATATAGCAATGATGAATAGAATTATAGAGCCAGGTATGTACACGCCCTGCACGTGTATCGGATTGGTGGGTGTTCTTGTAGGGAGCACTTTAATCTATTGGATATTTTAATAATACTATTGCTGTCGGGATTAGTGCTAAAATTCCTGCCTGAACCCATATTTCCATGAAAATTTCATGGTTTAGTGAAATCTCCGGATTGTCACGTCGATTACAGGGCAGCTAAGGATGCCGGATAACATACTAAATTGTATACATCTTTCCACCAGCCCCGTGCATGATGATCAGGAATCAAGGATCAATGCCTGATCATCCTCGATTTACTAGGTCTCTGAAAATCGGGAAACAATTCGAGTCAATAACATGCCCGGACTTGATCTAAATCACTTGCAATTGTTATTAAATTAGCATCATAATTCAGGTCAAATTAGCTTAAGATCACCTGCTGCATGACATCATACATGAAACAATATGCTTCCGCGGTACTGGCCATGTGGCTGGTGGCCTGGGCGATTGTTATTCTGCAGCCCTGTTGTGATTCCATCTTCGCAGAATCCCATCATGATGCGCAACACAGCAGCCATCACGACCATGCATCGGGCCACGATACTACACAGGCTTCACATCATTCATCTGAACAAGACTGCAGAATTGCGATTGAAAACCTTGATGACCTGGCAGCACCGGTTACTAATGCGATACTTGCAGAATATGATTATGCAGACAATGTTCTGCTGACTTTCAATGACTATCACGAGTTCGCTGTCAAGCAGCCAAATCGTAAACTCTATCATCATACCCATCCACCACCTGCCGATAATCCGATATACCTGACTACACTTCGTATTCGAGTCTGAAAAATCTCTTGATATCAGAGTATCACGTTTGTGTGTGATGCTTGTAATCGCTTCTTTATTAGAGAAATCTAATGATCGACGTTTATGTTTCAAGGTGACAAAACATGACGATAAAACAATCAGGTACTAATCACGATAACTCGATTCCGTCTTGCTTTATAACCTTGACCTATGCCTAACGCACAGGTCCTATACTGTCAGTCATGAAGTTCTATTTCGATTGAAATGTAACTGCATTAGAGGCTACAACAGTGAACAAGAGTATAGAAAATCTGGATATTCACAAGATGTTAACAGTAACTGAGCTGGCTAGAAAAAGTGATACTACCCAGCACGCCGTCAGGTACTACACCCGTCTGGGACTGTTGAGACCAGAGCGAGATCCTGGTAACGCTTACCGTCTGTATCACACACGTGAGATTAACTGGCTTCGCTTTATTCAGCAGGCCAAAAATCTTGGTTATACCTTGAATGAAATCAAGGAAATCATGCATGACGCAGACAACAAACAGTCACCCTGTCCCAGGGTGAGAGAAATACTGCAACAGCGGATAAAGGAAAATCGATGTCGCCTGGATCAACTGCTGTCTTTGCAGCATAGAATGGAGAACGCATTGCAACAATGGGAAAAAATGCCTGATGGCATGCCGAATGGAAACTCTGTCTGCTATTTGATCGAGAGTATTTCCAGCGATGCAGACACTGATAAATAGCCATGTAGATTAATTATTTTAACTAGAAATGTAGAAAGGGGAATTATTGTGGACGTAATGATAATTGCAACCAGAGGATGTAGTCATTGCAGTAACTTTTCAAAAGAGCTTGATGATCTGGGTATTGCTCACAAGGTGAAATACGCAGAAGACGAGCCTGAATTATGTCAGAAGCTGACTATCAGGCACTCGCCTAACCTGGTAGTTGATGGTGAAGTTATATTTCGTAGTCAGGTAGACGAAACGGAACTGCGCAAATATTTCAAATGTTGATAACTGAATCGCGAGAATGGAAAATCTCGTCTCCTTTGTTCTTGCAGCGCCGATTACAATTATGTAAGGAACAATAAATATGTCGACTGATCCTGTATGTGGCATGAATGTAAGCGAAGACAGTGAGCATCGTTATAA
>CAMYJD010000044.1 GCA_947258655.1 uncultured Gammaproteobacteria bacterium
CCCCTGGTATTCGTGCGCGAGCTTTTCCAGCACCGGCAGCAGGCTCTTGCACGGGCCGCACCAGGGTGCCCAGAAGTCGACCATAACGAGCGCTTCATTTGAAGCATTCAGTACATCGGCGGTAAAGGAATCAATGGTTGTATCAAAGCTGTGCATGATCGGCGCTCATTCATAAAACAGGCCTTATTATATCAAGGCATCCTGCACAAATTACAAGTGTGAAGTGTTATTTTTTACGCGAGTGTAGGCACAACGGGCGGCAATCATGCTTGCGATAGGCAACAATTTACTTCCTTGTTGCGTCATAAACTGCAATAACGCTCAGCTGTTTTATATCAGCATGTATCCTGGTTCCATTCGCATGTCGATTTTGTTTGAGCGAATATTTAATATCGCTATCCAGTCTTAATTCCTCAAGTATCAATCGACCATCGCGTTAAAGGGTAATGATAATGGCTGTGTTAATGTTGGCCTGATATCGATAGATTGATTAAGCATAACTAACATGTCTGCTTATTGGTTAGTTCGGTATTTTCATGGTTGCATGACTCTAACTGGCGTCGTGATGTTGACTGAAAATAGTGGCTAGATTATTTGAGAATGTGATGTATCATACAGCACGCTGGCGACGGATATGAATAATGGTTTACCTGCAACGGGCAGCCTTATGGATTTACACCGTCGTATTGTCACTTATCGCTAAATCTCTAAGGAAGGAGGAATTATGAGTTATAGAAGGATTTATTCCTGTGCTATTGTTGTGCTCGCAAGTTTCGCCTTGCTGGCCAGCGCTATTGCCACTACAGGCAAATCACCAATGCTGATTTCTGTGGATTCGCCCTATGACATGGGCAAAACCATTGGCAATATAAAGCAGTCATTACTGAATAACAATTTTCGCTTTCTGCGCGAACAGACACTCAAGGATGGTGTCGATGGAAACGATGATCCGCGCTTCCGCATAGTGTATTTCTGCAATTTTGCGGTAGCCTACAAGGCAATTCAGATCGACAAGCGCATCGGCTTTATGCTGCCATGCCGACTCACATTGATTGAACGGGATGGCAAGGTGAGTATACATTATCTGAATCCGGCTCTGGTGAAAGGGCTTGGTAATCACAGGCTGAATAGTCTCTGTGATCAGATCTCATCGGCATTGAGCAGTGTCCTGGAGGAAGCAACATTATGAATTACCGTTGCCAGATCCATGGCCTGTCTGTGTCGTTGATAGCGACACTGTTATTTGCCTGCAATTTGTCAGATGTGGTTATGTCGCGCAATGATTTTCCCGATACGATGATGAAAGTCCAGCAGGAATTGGCTAACAAGGGATATAAGATCACCAGGATCCAGACCTTGGACAAAGGCCTGGGAAAGGCTGGATATACTATCGATCGCTATCGGATCATTTTTTTCGGTAAGCCGCTGGACTTCGATATCATTCAGCAGCGTTATCCGAAATTTTCGGTGTTTATGCCGCTTTCGATAACAGTCTATGAAGACAATGAAAGAATCTATATGCAGGCCATGCCCTTTGCTATGTTCAGCAAGGTGACACGCGATCGCGAGTACCTGGCCATGGTTTCACGTTGGCGTTCAGATGTTGATGAAGTGATGCAGAAAGCCGCCCGCTCTGTACCCTGATTGGGTATATCCATCGGTACAGGATGGATGAGACACGTCCATGCAATCTCGAGCGCCGTGATGGATGCAGATAATGTTCGCATACTGATCTTTTAACCTTTATAATTGCTGCCAACGGGGGGTAATACATAAAGGTTATCAAGGTTATTTATGTCGGATACCAGAGTAGCACGGCAGCAGGATGCGATGTTGGTGCGTATCAATGATCTGCATTATGCGCGCGGAACGAGAAAAATTCTGAAAGGGATCAATATCGACATCCCGCGTGGCAAGATCACCACGATCATGGGCCCCAGTGGATGTGGCAAGACAACCCTGCTGCGTCTGATCGGCGGTCAATTACGCCCATCTCAGGGGGGCGTTACAATAGCGGATCAGAACGTACATGCGCTCAATAATACTGACCTGTATCAACTGCGCAAGCGTATGGGTATGTTGTTCCAGAGCGGGGCGTTGTTTACCCATCTGTCGGTATTCGAGAACGTGGCCTTCCCGTTACGCGAACACACTAATTTATCCGAGTCGCTGATCCGCGCGCTGGTGTTGATGAAGCTGCAGGCTGTAGGCCTGCGTGGCGCACGCAGACTGATGCCGGCGGAACTGTCCGGTGGCATGGCGCGGCGCGTGGCACTGGCCAGGGCCATTGCCCTGGATCCGATGATCATGATGTATGACGAGCCATTTACAGGACAGGATCCGATTACGGTGGGAGTCATCATGCAGTTGATCCGACTGCTGAATGACAGCCTCGGAATGACCAGTATTATTGTCTCCCATGATGTGCAGGAGGTTTGTGCAATTTCAGACAGGTTGTATATGATCTCGGATGGCTATGTTGTCGGTGAGGGCGGTCCGGATCAGCTCAAGCAGTCAGATTCCGGCTGGGTCAGACAGTTTATGAATGCCTTGCCGGACGGTCCGGTACCCTTTCACTATCCGGCACCGTCCTATGCCCAGGATCTGTTACAGGGTCTGGATTGATGCTCGACTGGCTGCAAAACATTGGTCAAGCCGGCTTGCGCGTGTTTCAGCGCCTCGGTCACGCGACCTTGTTTATGTTACAGATCCTGGTCAGTATTCCTGTTCTGTTCCGGCATCCACGCCTGCTGATTCATGAACTGTATTCGGTCGGTGTGTTATCGCTGGCGATTATTGTCATATCCGGCCTTACTGTCGGCATGGTGTTGGGTCTGCAGATGTATAACACACTCGTGGATTTCGGTACCGAGGATTCGTTAGGGCCGGTGGTGGCATTGTCGCTTGTGCGCGAACTCGGTCCGGTGCTGACCGCGTTACTGTTTTCCGGCCGTGCCGGTTCCGCGCTGACTGCCGAGATCGGCCTGATGAAGGCGACCGATCAGCTCTCGGTCATGGAGATGATGGCAGTCGATCCACTCAAGCGTGTGGTCGTGCCGCGTTATATGGCGGGCGTGATTTCGATGCCGTTACTGGCGGCGATGTTCAGTGCAGTCGGCATCCTCGGTAGTTATATGGTTGGCGTTGGTATGTTGGGTGTCGACGATGGCGCGTTCTGGTCGCAGATGCAGGACAAGGTGATGCTGGATGAGGATGTGCTCAATGGTGTTATCAAGAGTATTGTGTTTGGCATGGCGGCATCGTGGATTGCAGTATTCGAGGGTTATGACGCGGTGCCAACGACGGAAGGTGTCAGTCGGGCGACGACGAGGACGGTAGTACACACGGCCTTTGCTGTGTTGGGCCTGGATTTTGTGTTGACTGCAATCATGTTTGGAGATCAGTAGCATGCAAACAAGCAGAACAGTGGAAATACTGGTGGGAATCTTTATTGCCCTGGGTATGGCAGCATTTTTCATGCTCGCAATGAAGGTCAGCAATATTACCGCCTTTGCCGAAACGGATACCTACAGACTGCAGGCGCGTTTCGATAATATCGGTGGTTTGAAAGAACGTTCGCCGGTGCGTATCGGTGGCGTGCGGATCGGCAGGGTAGAAAGTATCAACTACGATGACGAGCAGCTGGAGGCCATCGTCAACTTGCGAATCAATAGTCAACACAAGCGCATACCGGATGACAGTGCCGCGAGTATCTATACCGCCGGTCTGCTGGGTGAGCAATATATCAGCCTGGAACCAGGGGGCTCGGAAGAATTCTACGCTGATGGCGACACTATCGACGAGACCCAGTCTGCATTCGTGCTCGAACGCATGGTCGGAAAATTCCTGATTCAGGAAGCCGAAAACAGTGAACGAAGATAAGGCGGCAGTCGGTCTATGAATGCAGTCCTGAAACAAAACAGCATGCAACAGTACGAGCTCAGTGGCGAGCTCAGTTTTCAGTCGGTGCCCGATTTGAGTGGGCAGATCGCAACCCTGTTGCAGCAAGATACTGAACTGGTCATCCGGCTCGATAAGGTATCACGCGCCGACAGCGCCGGGGTGGCGATGTTGCTTGAATGGCTGCGCCTGGCCCGACAGCAGGGCAAATCGCTGCAGTTTGTCGATATCCCCGAGCAGATGCTGGCGATCGTCAGGGTCAGCGGACTGGACAGTATTTTGCCTCTTTCGCGTTCGACAGCATAATTTCGATTAAAATCGCCGGTTTTTGCTAAAAAATATGCGGAAATCCTCCCGTTTTCAGGCGAATTTCTATATCATTGCCACTCCGGTATTTCTGTCGCGCGGCATCTGTCGCCGCAAGCATCGTGACCGGTGTTTTTTTTAAGCTGAATGGTTTGCAACATAATGATTACTAAAGAAGATATTAAACAACTGATCGAAACCGGCCTGCCCGGCTGTAATGCCATGATCGAGGGTGATGACGGCTCGCATTTTGAAGGCGTCGTTGTTTGCAAGGATTTTGAAGGCAAGAACATGCTCGCACAACATCGTATGGTATTCGATACCCTCGGTAACCGCATGCAGACCGGCGAGATACATGCGTTGGGCATGAAGACCTATACGCCTGCCGAATGGGAAGTCCTGCAAGATTGAATGCAGCAATAACGCTCATAATAAATAAAGAAGTTCACGACATAAAATATGGATAAGCTAATTATCAGCGGTGGCACTTGCCTCAACGGTGATGTACGCATCTCCGGAGCAAAGAATGCGACGCTACCTATTCTGGCGGCCACGTTGCTGGCCGATGGTGTCATGCGCGTCGGCAATGTCCCGCATCTGCAGGATGTTACAACGACGATGGAATTGCTGGGCCGCATGGGCGTCGATCTGACCCTGGATGAGCAGATGGCAATCGAAATCAATGCCGGCACTATCAACAAATTTCATGCACCCTATGAACTGGTGCGGACCATGCGTGCATCGATACTGGTACTGGGCCCACTACTGGCCCGCTTTGGCCGCGCCGAGGTCTCACTGCCTGGAGGCTGTGCCATCGGATCACGCCCGGTTAACCTGCATATCGACGGCTTGCGTAAACTCGGGGCCGACATCAAGGTCGAAAATGGCTATATCCACGCCCAGGCCAGCCGCCTGAGCGGGGCAAACATCGTTATGGACCTGGTGACGGTCACCGGCACCGAAAATATCATGATGGCTGCAACCCTGGCCAAGGGCACGACGGTGATCGAGAATGCGGCCCGTGAACCCGAGGTCGTTGATCTGGCCAATTGCCTAAACTGTATGGGTGCAAAAGTCTCGGGTGCAGGTACCGACAAGATCACGATCGAGGGTGTCGATAGTCTAAAGGGCGCCCATTATGATGTGTTGCCCGATCGTATCGAGACCGGTACATTTCTGGTCGCAGCTGCGGTCAGTGGTGGACATATCAAGGTACGCGATACCAATCCGGACCTGCTCGACTCCGTCATCGACAAATTGCGTGAATCCGGCGCCGACATTACTATCGGCGAGGATTGGATAGAACTCGATATGCATGGGGAAAAACCCGGCGCGGTTGATATCCATACGGCCCCGTATCCGGCTTTTCCGACCGATATGCAGGCACAGTTTACGGTTCTGAATGCGGTATCAACCGGGACGGCCACCATTCGCGAGGCCGTGTTCGAGAACCGTTTCATGCATGTACAGGAGTTGCAGCGTATGGGGGCCAATATTCGTGTTGAAGGCAATACCGCGATCGTCAAGGGTGTAGACAAATTGACGGCGGCCCCGGTCATGGCCACGGATTTGCGTGCATCGGCCTGTCTGGTCATCGCCAGCCTGATTGCCGAGGGTGACACGGTCATAGACAGGATTTACCATATTGACCGTGGTTATGACCGGATCGAGGAGAAGCTGCAGCAGTTGGGCGCAAGTATCCGTCGTGTACCATCCTGAGAAACGTTACCAGCATCATAGTAGAATTAAGTATGAAAGATATTTTTACCATTGCCTTGTCGAAGGGGCGGATATTCAAGGAAACGATACCGTTGCTGGCGCATGCCGGCATCGAACCTGTTGATGACCCTGAAACCAGCCGCAAGCTGATCCTGGATACCAATCAGGCAGACGTCAAGCTGGTCATTATTCGCGCCACAGACGTACCCACCTATGTGCAATACGGTGCGGCAGAGGTAGGTATTGCCGGCAAGGATGTGCTGATGGAGCACGGTGGAGAAGGACTGTATGAACCGCTCGACCTGGAAATTGCGCGCTGCAAGTTGATGGTGGCCGGGCCAGAAGGCGAACCGGCGGAGCATGGGCGACTGCGCATTGCGACCAAGTTTGTCAACTGTACCAAGCGCTATTATGCCGAACAGGGCAAGCAGGTCGAAATGATCAAGCTCTATGGTTCCATGGAGCTGGCGCCACTGGTGGGCCTTGCAGATCGTATCGTTGATGTTGTTGACACCGGCAATACGCTGAAGGCCAACGGCTTGATGCCGCTGGAGCATATTGCCGATATCAGTTCACGCCTGGTTGTAAACAAGGCGGCAATGAAAATGAAACACGCGCGTATCAGACGTTTTATTGATCTGATGCAGGAAGCCGTGGAAAAAAACCGTAAAGACACTTAACAGGTCCTGTCATTATGTCTTCTATTAAACGCTTGAATTCGTCGGATACCGGCTTTCATGAAACCCTGAAGGATTTGCTGGCATGGGAATCCGTCTCGGATGATGCCGTGCTGGCGACGGTTATGGAAATATTGTCGGCGGTACGTCAGCGTGGCGATGCCGCAGTAGTCGAATTCACTAACCGCTTCGATCGTATGCAGACAGCTTCGATGGAGGAACTGGAAATTCCGCCACAGCGCCTGCAGTCGGCCCTGGCGGCCATTCCGACAGCAGAACGTGAAGCACTGGAGCTGGCAGCAGCACGCATTCGTGCCTATGCCGAACATCAGAAGATGGAGTCATGGTCGTATACCGAAGACGATGGCACGCTGCTCGGCCAGCAGGTCACAGCACTGGACCGCGTGGGCCTGTATGTACCCGGCGGCAAGGCGGCCTATCCATCGTCGGTATTGATGAATGCCATTCCTGCCAAGGTGGCCGGTGTCGGCGAGTTGATTATGGTCGTACCGACGCCGGATGCCGAGGTCAATGAACTGGTGTTCGCTGCGGCCGCGATTGCCGGTGTCGACCGTGTGTTTGCCATTGGCGGTGCGCAGGCCGTGGCCGCGTTGGCCTACGGTACTGAAACGATTCCGCAGGTGGACAAAATCGTTGGTCCGGGCAATATCTATGTGGCTACGGCCAAGCGCATGGTCTACGGCACGGTCGGTATCGACATGATTGCCGGGCCATCGGAAATCCTGGTGGTCTGTGATGGCAACACCGACCCGGACTGGATTGCGGTGGACCTGTTTTCGCAGGCAGAGCATGATGAGGATGCGCAGTCGATACTGGTGTGCCCCGATGCGGATTTTATCGACCGACTCGAAGCCAGTATCGAACGCCTGATGCCGGATATGGAACGTGCAGCGATGATCAATACCTCGTTGACAGGACGCGGTGCTCTGATACAGGTAAAAGATATGGACGAAGCCGTCGATATCGTCAATTACATAGCCCCCGAGCATCTGGAATTATCGGTCGAGGATCCACAGTCGATGGCGGCACGCATTCGCCATGCCGGTGCCATTTTCATGGGCCGCTATACGGCCGAGGCACTCGGTGACTATTGCGCCGGGCCCAATCATGTATTGCCGACCTCGCGTACCGCGCGTTTCTCTTCGCCATTGGGGGTCTATGACTTCCAGAAACGCAGTAGCCTGATTATGTGTTCGGCCGCAGGCGCTTCCGAACTCGGTAAAACAGCATCGGTGCTGGCGCGTGGTGAAGGCCTGACTGCGCATGCACGCTCGGCCGAATACCGGATTAATAAGGATTAATAGTCCTATCACTTCCCCTCCTTGAAGGAGGGGGTATATAACGAATCCATCTGTTGCCTTTAATCATGACCAGCAAACTCATCGAACAATGGATACGCCCCGAAATACAGGCGCTGTCCGCTTACCATGTACCTGATCCGGGTAACATGATAAAACTGGATGCCATGGAAAATCCCTACACCTGGCCACAATCAATGGTCGATGAATGGCAGGGGCTGTTGAAACAAACGGCCCTGAACCGCTATCCTGATCCTGGCAGTCGCTCATTGCAGCAGCAGATACGTTCGGCCTTCGATATCCCAACAGAGATGGCCGTGATGCTTGGCAACGGCTCTGATGAGATTATTCAGATCATTGCGATGGCTGTCGCCACACCCGAACGCGTCATACTTGCACCTGAACCCGGTTTTGTCATGTATAACATGATCGCCCGATTCGTCGGTATGCAGTATGTCGGTGTGCCGCTTAATGCGGATGATTTCAGTCTCGATATGGCAGCGATGAAGGCGGCCATTGCCAAACACCGACCGGCGCTTATTTTTCTGGCCTACCCGAATAATCCGACCGGGAATTTGTTTGAGCGTGCACAGATAGAGGAAATCATTGAGCTGGCACCGGGTCTGGTCGTCATCGACGAGGCCTATGCCGCGTTTGCCGATGACAGCTTCATGTCCAGTCTCGGGCGCTATCCGAATCTGCTAGTGATGCGCACGGTATCGAAGATGGGTCTGGCTGGTCTGCGTCTGGGCTATCTGGCGGGGCCAGCAGATTGCCTGCAGGAATTCGACAAGATACGTTTACCCTATAATATTAATGTCTTGACCCAGGTCAGTGCCGAGTTCGCATTGCACCATAAGGATGTGCTCGACGAGCAGACCACGTTGCTCAGGCACGAGCGAGCGCGTTTATATCAGCACATGACAGCGATGAACGGATTGACCGTATTTCCCAGTCAGGCCAACTTCATCCTCTTTCGTGTCGCTGACGGCCGTGCCACTGCGTTGTTCGAGGCACTCAAGTCGGGCGGGGTCCTGATCAAGAATCTGGCCAATGCCGGGGGACTGTTGCAGGGCTGTCTGCGGGTGACGGTAGGTAAGCCGGAAGAAAATGACAGGTTTGTTGAGGTGGTTGGGGAGTTTTTGGGAAGTTAGGTATACAGGCCGAGCGGGGTTGCTGTGCTGACTGGGACTTTAACTCGTGTGAACCATGTGCCCGGTATAATTTGTAAACGATGTTACCGGTTTGTACAGGGTGGGGATCAAATACCAAATCCTGTTTGGATACGTAAAGCATTATATCACCACCCCCTGGCCCCCTCGACTTTGGCTCCGGGCGTCGTTCTCGACAATTGCTCCTGCATTGTTCTACCTTCGCCCATCCCTGGGCTCGTACCGATTCCTTCCATGGAATCGTCCTTGAAGGAGGGGGATAAAGTGGCACCGCTGTGCGCTTTTATCTAGCGGCGTAAATTCCGATAAGTGACCGCCGGACGCTGCGCCACTTCCACTTCTACAGAGAATTTACGCTCTTCGCGCTGTCCGTCCAGGGTGACAGTGGTGCCCGGCTGTTGTATCGCAACCGCGTCAAGCAGACTGCGCACATCGAAGATGGGTTGGTCGTTGACGCGTAACAGGATGTCGCCTGCCTGCAGACCGGAGCTCAGTGCGGGGCCGTCCTCAAACAGCCCGGTAATAATGACACCGCCGGCCGTGGACAGATTCAGGCTCTGGGCAATCTCGGCAGGCAGGTCGCGCAGGCGTACACCGAGCCAGCCACGCACGACATGCCCTTTTTCGATGATTTCGGTCATGACCCTGCGTGCCAGATTGACCGGTATGGCAAAGCCAATGCCCTGCGAGCCGCCGCTCTTGCTGAAAATGGCGGAATTGATCCCGATCAGTTCGCCGCGTGGATTGATCAATGCGCCGCCTGAATTGCCGGGGTTAATTGCGGCATCGGTCTGGATAAAATTTTCGAAGGTGTTCAGCCCCAGGCGTTTACGCCCGGTGGCGCTGATAATTCCCTGGGTAACGGTCTGGCCCACACCGTAAGGATTGCCAATAGCGAGCACAACATCGCCCACTTGCAGGCTATCCGAGCCGCCGATGGTGATAACCGGCGGTTTGTCGAGATCGGTTTTGAGGATGGCCAGATCGGTTTCCGGGTCGGTGCCGACGACCTTTGCGCTTGCATTACGACCATCATTCAATAATACCTGGATCTCCGTGGCGCCCGATATGACATGGTTGTTGGTAATGATATGGCCCTGGGATGTCATGATGACACCGGAGCCAAGGCTGGTTTCCACGCGTGAACTTTCCGGGGCTGTGCCATTGAAATAATAGCGAAACAGGTCTTCGGCCGATGGCTTGCGCTCGACGACCTTGGCGGTATAAATATTGACAACCGATGGCGCGGCCTGCTTTACCGCCGTTGCATACGAAAAGGGCGCAGTGTAGTTGGTATGTGTGACTGCGTGTTCGGCTTCAGTGGGCGTATGCTGGCGGATTTCAACCTTGGGGCGGATGTTATTCAGCAGGTCCGGCTTCAGGATGAGGATTATGAACGCAGCTGCAAGCCCGATAGCGACAAACTGAAACAGAAATAAGGCGAATTTGGTAAATTGTTTCACAACATCATCATAAGTTGGTATAGGATTACATATTATCATGCACACAACGCCGGCATGCAATGAGGATAATATGGCCAGTGTAAGCACCATTGTTGACTATACCAACGCATTACTCGAAATAGCGCAGTTCAGTGACTATTGCCCGAATGGCCTGCAGGTCCAGGGCAAGGAAGAGGTACAGCTCATACTCGGTGGTGTCACCGCAAGCCGCGACCTCATCGATGCGGCAATAGCGGCGAGGGCGGATGCCATTCTCGTGCATCACGGCTATTTCTGGAAAGGCGAGGACCCGTGCATCACGGGTATCAAATATCAGCGTATCCGTCGTCTGATCGAAGCCGGGATATCCCTGCTGGCCTACCATCTGCCACTCGATGCGCATGCCGAATATGGTAATAATGCGCAGTTTGGCCGCCTGATGGGCTTTCAAACCGATGGCGGTTTTGCCAGGCGCGGCAACATTGATATTGCCAGTTATGGTCACTTGCCTGAGCCACAGAGTGCGTCGGCCCTGAATGAGCGGCTGCAGGCGGCATTACAGCGCAAGCCCTTGTATATTCAGGGCCACGACAGACCCATCCGGCGCATCGGCTGGTGCACGGGGGCTGCGCAGGGATATATCGACGAGGCCGCGGCACTGGGCCTCGATGCCTTTATTAGCGGCGAGGTCTCGGAGCATACGTATCATGCCGCACGCGAATCAGGTATCGATTATTTCGCCGTCGGTCATCATGCCAGCGAACGATATGGGGTCATGGCACTGGGGCAACACCTATCCAGGCATTTCGGTCTGGAATTCACCTTCAAGGATTTACAGAATCCAGTCTAATTCCATGTTTATTAAGGATTATTGTTTGCATCCCTGATTTTATTTATACCCGCCCAAAAAAATGTTCGGCCATTTTCTGCGCCCAATGGCTGTAATGCATAAGAATATTCTGATAGAATCACGCCGCTTTTATATAGGTATGGCCTGTCCGCGAGGCTTGCATATCTGCCTATTACTGAGAATGTAATATTTTGGTTTCTGGAGAATTTTCATGAGCAAAGAAGGTGTGGATCTCGGAAAACGCCGCTTTCTGACAGCGACAACCGCAGTCGTAGGTGGGGCCGGAGTAGCTGCGGCTATTGTTCCTTTTGTTACTTATATGACACCCAGTGCGAAAGCGCGTGCAGCAGGTGCACCTGTAGAGGTGGATATCAGTAAACTGGAGCCGGGCAAGAAAATGACCGTTGAATGGCGTAAAAAGCCGGTCTGGATTGTGCGACGTACAGATCAGAATATGGCTGACCTGGTGGCCCTGAATGACAAGATGGCCGATCCACAATCGACAGTTCCGCAACAGCCTGCCTATATCAAGGGTGAAGCACGTGCGATCAATCCGGAATACATGGTCATGGTTGGCCTGTGTACGCACCTGGGTTGTTCGCCGACGTTCAAGCCTGAAATGGGTGCTGCTTCCGGTAGGGGAGCAGACTGGAAGGGCGGGTTCTATTGTCCCTGTCATGGTTCCACGTTCGACCTCTCCGGGCGTGTCTACGCCGGCGTACCGGCACCGACCAACCTGGTTGTTCCACCACACAAATACCTGACAGACAATGTGATCCTGATAGGTGTTGATCAAGAAGGAGCCGCATAATGAGTAAGATGCAAGCATTAATGGGTTGGGTCGATGCGCGCTTTCCGGCGACGAAGATGTGGAAAGAGCATTTGTCTGAATATTATGCGCCCAAGAACTTCAACTTCTGGTATTTCTTTGGTTCACTGGCACTGCTGGTACTGGTGCTGCAGATTGTCACCGGAATCTTCCTGACCATGAACTACAAGCCGGATGCCGAAATGGCCTTCGCCTCTGTTGAGTACATCATGCGTGATGTCGAGTGGGGCTGGTTGGTTCGTTATTTACATTCGACCGGTGCTTCGGCGTTCTTTGTTGTGGTTTACCTGCACATGTTCCGCGGCTTGATGTACGGTTCATACAAGCAGCCACGTGAACTGATCTGGATCTTCGGTATGCTGATCTATGTAGCCCTGATGGCAGAGGCCTTCATGGGTTACCTGCTGCCCTGGGGGCAGATGTCCTACTGGGGTGCGCAGGTCATCATCTCCCTGTTCGGGACCATACCATTTGGATTGGGTGAACCGATTGCCGAGTGGATTCGCGGTGACTTCGTCGTTGCCGATGCAACGCTAAACCGCTTCTTTGCCTTCCATGTCATTGCCGTGCCGTTGATCCTGCTGATGCTGGTTGTCGCGCATATCATTGCCCTGCATGAAGTGGGTTCGAATAATCCGGATGGCGTTGATATCAAGAAAAACAAGGACGCCAACGGCATTCCAAAGGACGGTATCCCGTTCCATCCATACTATACCGTCAAGGATATCGTCGGTGTGATCGTGTTCCTGATCTTTTTCGCGATGGTATTGTTCTTTATCCCGGACTTATGGGGCTGGTTCCTGGAAAAGGATAACTTTATCCCGGCCGATCCGCTCAAGACACCGGAGCATATTGTGCCATTATGGTATTTCACACCGTTCTACGCGATCCTGCGCGCGGTGCCGCCGATCCT
Organism: uncultured Gammaproteobacteria bacterium; assembly: GCA_947258655.1. Lineage (GTDB taxonomy): Bacteria > Pseudomonadota > Gammaproteobacteria > JAADHQ01 > JAADHQ01 > JAADHQ01. Next base: position 13,128 of record CAMYJD010000044.1, read on the forward strand.
GAACTCGCAGTTCCCGGGGGTTGCGGCGATGGGACTCGCAATCGTATTCCTGTTCCTGGTGCCGTGGCTGGACCGTAGTCCGGTACGTTCCATCCGCTATCGTGGTGGCATCTACAAGTTCGCACTGACCGTGTTTGTCATCAGCTTCCTGGTACTGGGATGGCTGGGTACACAGCCGGCGGGGGGTATTTACCTGACCCTGTCGCAGATCTTCAGTATCCTGTATTTCGCATTTTTCATCTTGATGCCTTGGTATACATCGATTGACAAGACCAAGCCGGTTCCGGAAAGGGTGACAGACAAATGAGAAAGATAATAATTGCATTTTTAATTCTGGTTTCACCTGCATGGGTGCAGGCAGCCGGTGGCAAGAATTGTGGCAAGATCGACTGCTACAAGGCCAACACGGATCTGCATAACAAGCAATCATTACAACGCGGTGTCAAACTGTTTGTTAACTATTGCATGGGTTGTCATTCGACCAAGTTCATGTCCTATGAACGTATGGCCACGGACCTGGGTCTGGATGCCGAACTGGTAATGAAGAACCTGGTCTTCAGTGACGGCAAGATCGGTGATTACATGGATATCGCCATGCCGGCCGATGACGCCAAGACATGGTTCGGTACCCCGCCTCCGGATTTGTCACTGGTGGCGCGCTCACGCGGCAAGAACTGGTTGTATACCTATATGAAGACCTTCTATGCGGATAGTTCACGTCCATTTGGCGTGAATAATCTGGCCTTTGCAGACGTCGGTATGCCGCATGTTTTCGAAGGCATGGAAGGTATGAAGAAGGCAGTATTCAAGACCGAGAAGGATGCCCACGGTAGCGAAGTAGAAGTCTTTGACCGCTTTGAACCCCTGACCGAGGGTACGATGTCCGCGGCCAAGTATGATCAGGCCGTGCTGGATCTGGTTAATTACCTCGATTATACCGGTGAGCCGGCCAAGCTGGTACGCTACAGCCTGGGTGTCAAGGTTATCCTGTTCCTGATCATCCTGCTGATTCCAGCCTATCTGATGAAGAAAGAGTTCTGGAAAGACGTTCATTAGGCCAGAGCTTCACTTCTTGGGTGAAATCCCGGTAATCGGCCGGGATTTCACCACATTTTTTTTCTCATATACTGTATAATGCCCATCTTTGCTTGGATCCTGGAGTGACCGTATGGCTTTGGTTGCCAATAGACGTTCTGTAATGACCCTGTTTTCATCCCCGCTTGACCCATACTGCCACCGTGCAAGGATAGTGCTTGGCGAGAAAGGGATTACCTTTGAAACCTGTAGTGTAGAGGCGGGAAGCCTGCCCGAAGACCTGCTCGATATCAATCCCTATCATTCTGTGCCAACACTCGTTGACAGGGAACTGGTCCTGTATAATTCCCAGGTCATTGTCGAATACCTGGATGAGCGCTTTCCGCATCCGCCGCTGATGCCAGTCGACCCTGTTTCACGTGCGAAAACCCGCCTGGCCATGCATCGCATCGATGCCGACTGGTACAGCCAGGTCGATGAACTGGAATCGGGCGACAGTAAGCGCATGGCCAAGGCACGCAAGATTCTCAGCGACAGCCTCGCCGCCAGTGCCGACGTATTTTCATTCAAACCTTATTTCCTCAGTGATGACTTTACCCTGGTCGACTGTGCCATAGCGCCGATGTTATGGCGTCTGGAGCAGTACGGGATAGAGTTACCAGCCCAGGCCAAGGCCATCCATGAATATGCCGAGCGCGTGTTTGAGCGCGAGTCATTTCAGACGAGTCTGACCGAGCAGGAAAAGGAAATGAAGCTCTAGGGAAGTTCGGATTAATTCGAAATTTTATGTCATTGCGAGCGCAGCGCGGCAATCTTTTAAATAGAACCATATGCTTACATGCCGTTTATATATTCGATTATGAATGGCACTTTGGATTGCTTCGTCGTCTGGCCCATAGAACCCCTTCGGGTCAAGGCATCCTCGCAATGACAAATTAAGTAGAACTTTCCTAGTTATATGAACATGCCGGTCACCCCGTGATCGGTTAACGCTGCAATATACATACACAGGGAACGGAATCATGACGTCGAGTCGACCTTACCTGCTTCGGGCACTGAATGAGTGGATCAACGATAACGGTCTGACGCCGTATATCCTGGTTGATACGACCGTTGAAGGCGTGCAGGTGCCGCAGCAACACATCCATGATGGCAAGATCGTGCTCAATATAGCGCCGCGCGCGGTGCAGGACCTCGACCTCAGCAATGAGGAGATCTTCTTCAGCGCACGCTTTTCCGGAGTGTCGATGATTGTCAGGGTCCCGATTAACGCGGTCCTCAGTATCTATGCGATGGAATCCGGTGAAGGCATGGTATTCGGCGAGGCCGACCGTGGCGATGAGCCTCCACCCGAGGATAATCCACCGGACAAGCCGGGCAAACCGGATCTGCGCGTCGTCAAATAGATCCACGCCCACATCACCACATAGCCCCGCAATGATCACCGTCACCCAGGCCGATATCACGACATTGCATGTCGACGCCATCGTCAATGCCGCCAACAACAGCCTGCTCGGCGGTGGTGGCGTGGACGGCGCGATCCATCACGCCGCCGGGCTCCGGTTACTGGCCGCATGCAGGCCACTTAACGGCTGCGAGACCGGGCAGGCCAAGATTACGCCCGGATTCGATCTGCCGGCAACATGGGTGATCCATACGGTCGGGCCAGTATGGCAGGACGGACAACAACATGAGGCCGAATTACTGGCATCCTGCTATCAGACCGCGTTCGAACTGGCCAAGCAGCACGAGGTGCGCACCATCGCCTTCCCGGCCATCAGTACCGGGGTCTATGGTTTTCCGAAACAGCAGGCTGCCGAAATCGCGATCAACGCGATGCGACGATTTGAGTCGCAGTTCGATGAAATTATTGCCTGCTGTTTCAGTGAGGATGATCGGGCGTTATATCAGTCGTTACTGGACTGACTGTCGAACGTATATCTTCAATACATCGCAAATCCTAGAAACAGTGCACAGAGGTGCCACCAACATCGCGATGTGCCAGTAAAACCATGCCTGAAGAACACCTGTCGATTCAAACGTGGTTTCATTGCATGCCAACGGCTCACACCTTAAATAAGATAATTTACTAATCGCAGCGGCCATCTGATAATAGGAATCGAACAATTACGGAATACATATACTTGTTTATGCATAATTAAAAAAACATTAATAAATACTAACCTACCGTTCTATGTTAAACCGCCTTGTATCGATTCACGCTTTATATAAAGCGTGCAACAGCGCAGCGCCAGAAATCACCTTCATTCAAATAGTTACACCATCATCGATCAGCATTCACTAAACCGGCAACAGCATTCGTGTCCGTCCTGTTAATGTTGCCTTTGTTGATTTATGTCAATGTTATTTTAACAATCCTGTTTATACTTTTTTACAAGTAGTAAATATTATAACGATACACGGTGTCCCGAATCGGTTCTATTGATGTCTGGGACTGATGCATATATGGAGTCAGGCGCAGGCCTGTAGTAGCGTGCCAGCCTGGGGGGAGAAACGATGAACACTCAAGCGCTTATTCCTGTAAAACATACACATCAATCAGCTTCATTATTTCAATCGTTGTGCCGCGCCGTTGGCTGGTTACAGGCATTGCTGTTATGTCTGCTTGCGATCATGCCGTTGTCGGTGCAGGCGGCCCCGGCTACTCTGGTCAAGGACATCTTTCCCGGTCCAGATGACTCGCTCCCGGGTCATCCAATTCCCGGTTTTATTGCCAGTATTGGCAATACGGCGTATTTTACTGCTACCGATGGTGTCAGCGGTAGAGAATTATGGAAGAGCGATGGCAGCGACGCGGGTACGGTGCTGGTCAAGGATATCAATCCCGGTGCTGGTGATTCTTTTATCTTTACGAGTACCGGCGCAGATAACCTGATCAATGTACATGGCACGTTGTTTTTTCGCGCCACTAATGGCACTAGCGGTTATGAATTATGGAAGAGCGATGGCAGCGCAGCCGGTACTGTGATGGTTAAGGATATTCGACCTGGCAGTGGCGATTCGAGCCCGGAATTTTTCACGCTTATCAATGGCACATTGTATTTTCGCGCATTTGGTCCGAACGGCCTTGAGATATGGAAGAGCGATGGCACCGAGACCGGTACGGTACAGGTCAAGGATATCAGATCTGGAACCAGCGGTTCGGTCCCGTTCGCCCTGATCAATGTAAATAACACATTATTTTTTAGCGCCGATGATGGCAGCAGTGGACGTGAGCTGTGGATGAGCGACGGCACCGATGCCGGTACCGTCATGGTAAAGGATATCAATCCCGGTAGCAGCGGGTCCGGTACTACCGAGATAACCAATGTCAATGGTACGCTGTTCTTTAACGCCAATGATGGCAGCAATGGCAATGAATTATGGAAGAGTGACGGCACCGCAGCCGGTACGGTCATGGTCAAGGATACCGTGCCGACAGGTCATTTCTATTTTCAATACCTGACTATTTATAACAATACATTGTTTTTTAGTGGCTTTGACGGCATCAACGGGTATGAACTGTGGAAGAGCGACGGCACCGATGCCGGTACGGTCATGGTTAAGGATATGGATCCAGGCAGTGGTTCTGGCTCGCCATCGAACCTGACCGTTGTCAATGGTACCCTGTTCTTCAGGGGGTATGATGGTGTCCATGGTGCGGAGCTGTGGACGAGCGATGGGACTGAAGCCGGTACCGTGATGGTCAAGGATATCAAGACTGGTAGCAGTTCTGGCAATCCTTTATTTTTCATCAACGTTGACGGTACACTTTATTTTAGTGCAGCTGGCACCGGTAATGAGGCCGAGTTATGGAAGAGCGATGGTACGACAGCCGGTACCGTGTTGGCACAGGACATCAATCCAGGTACAGCAGGTTCATACCCCCGTTATTTTACAATCGCTGGCAAGCGAATGTTTTTTCAGGCGAGAGATGCGTCGAATGGTGCCGAACTATGGGTCAAGAATTTTGGTCAACCCCCCACCGCCGCCGACATCAACCCGAGCGGCAACCAGGGCGTGGCCTCGATCACGGTAACCCTGAGCGGTAGTGATACCGACGGCAGTATCAGCACCTTCACCCTCAACAGCCTGCCGGCCAACGGCACACTGTATACCGACAGCGGCCTGACCACACTGGCCGCGCCGGCAACCCCGTATGCCGCGAGCACGAATCAGCGTGAGCTGTTCTTCGTCCCCGATCCCCCGTTCAGCGGCGATACCCTGTTCACGTATATCGCCACCGACAACGACGGTCTCGACTCACTCCCGGCCACGGCGACGATCACGGTGATCCCGAATGACGCGCCGCTACTGGCGACGATCGGCCCGCAGACGGTCGAGGAAGGGCAACTGCTGAGCCTGCCGGTCAGCGCAAGCGATGACGGCCCATTGACCGAACTGGACTTCGACGCCGCGCCATTGCCGTCCGGTGCGAGCTTTATCGACAACGGCGATGGCACGGGTCTGTTCGAATGGACCCCGGGCGCCGGCTCGGCCAGCACCTATAACGTGACCTTCACGGTCACGGACAACGATGGCCTGGGTCTCAGTGACGATGAACTCGTGGCGATCACGGTCAATCCGCCGGCTGGCGGGCAGACCCCGTTCGGCGGTATACCGTGGCCGATCCCGGGCCAGGTTGAAATGGAAGACTATGACGTCGGTGGCCAGGGCATTGCCTACAACGACAGCACCAGCGGTAATAGTGGCGGCCTGTACCGCAGCGATGATGTCGATATCTATAACACGGCCAGCGAAGGCAACTATGTCGGCGCCAACAAGGGCGGCGAATGGCTCGAGTTCACGGTCAATGTCGCCGCGGGCGGTGTCTACAACCTGGACCTGCGCTATGCGACCCCGAAGAGCGGCCGTCAGGTGCATGTCGAGTTCAATGGCATCAACGTCAGCGGTCCGATCATGCTGCCGCCGACCAGTGGCTGGCAAAACTGGCAGACCCTGACCGTACCGGTCGGCCTGAGCGCCGGACAACAGATCATGCGCATCATGGTCGATAACTCCGGCATGAACCTGAACTGGGTCAAGCTGACCCCGGCGGTCGGCGGCAACCAACCGCCGGTGCTGAATCCGATTGGTCCAAAAAGCATCGAGGAAGGCCAGTTGCTGAGCTTCCCGGTCAGCGCCACCGATGACGGTCCGGCCACGGAGCTGGATTACTCGGTCTCGATACCGTCAGGCTCGAGCTTTACCGACAACGGCGATGGCACCGGCGTGTTCAACTGGACCCCGGGCACAGGCTCGGCCGGCATCTATCCCGTCGGCATCATGGTCGCGGACAACAACGGCTCCGGCCTGTCCGACTTCGAGATCGTGCTAGTCACGGTCAACCCGCCGGCCGGCATCCAGTTGCCATACCACGGTAGCCCGGCCCCGATCCCGGGCCAGATCACCGTTCGGATGATGTCGATATCTACAACAGTGCAACGGAGGGCTTCTATACCGGCGCCAACCGCACTGGCGAATGGGTCGAGTTCACGGTCGATGTCGCCGCCCCCGGTGTGCACCAGCTCGATCTACGCTTCGCAACGCCGAAGGATAACCGTCAGTTGCACATCGACATGGATGGTGTCGATATCACGGGTCCGGTCCTGCTGCCCAATAGTGGCGGCTTCCAGAACTGGCAGACCTACAGTATGCCGGTGACACTGAGCGCCGGGGTGCAGGTCATGCGCGTCATGCTCGATAGCGGTGGCCTGAACCTGAACTGGCTGCGCCTGACCGCAGCCGGTGGCAACCTGCCGCCGGTGCTGGATCCGATCGGTAACCAGACCGTCGAAGAAGGCCAG
>CAMYJD010000045.1 GCA_947258655.1 uncultured Gammaproteobacteria bacterium
AATATGTATTTCCCTTAATGGTTATACAGTCTGCAATTGCTGATATTGATGTAAGTAGACTTACTATAATTAATATTAGTTTCATATCTTTCTCTTGTAGCCCTAACGCCGCAAATAACCGGAGCAATGCGAGCGCCAGCGAGTATTGCGTCCGAGTTTATTTGCATTGTTAGCTGATTTTGTCATCAAGCATTATAATCTTATGAATTTATAGGTGAACCGATAAATAGCAAAGTATTTGTTCCTGGAATTACAACGTGAATTTCTCGCATACCATACTCTTGGTTAAATGGCGCTTTGGGCTTCACCTTCTCTAACTTGCTTTTGATTTTTGACCACAAAGCATCAACATCCTTTACACGCAGATAAATACTCTGTTGATTCGGTTCCCCCTGAGCTTGGATTATCCCTAGCATTTGATTACCTGAAAGCAATTCAGAATAGAGTTCACTATAGTTTATTGACTCAAAGCCAAAAGCCTCGACCATAAAACTAATACTCTCCTTCATGTTTTTAGAAGGGATGTGTGGTGTAACACTCTCTAAGTATTCCATGAATGATCCTATTTGACAGCTAACGATAAGGGTAAGGGGCCGCCGCTTTTTGGCGGTCCCAGCGACCGCAGGGAGCGAACTTGACCCGCTTGTTATACGTTTTGTTGCTACTACTCATAGATTTTCCCGCTATAGAGAAAAAGAGCAAATATTTTCCATTGATTTGAGCTGGGTTCCAAATTTTTACCAAAATTAGAATCCTCCGCCCGAGCTACCGCAGACTCCAAAAAACCTTCTATGGTTGAATTTTCCCAGCCATTCCAACCATGACTATATGGGTTGCTAGGATTTTCTTTTTCTTTTCGGTTTTCATCTTCTTTATCTGCTTGTAAAACACGGACAAAATCAAGAAATGATTTTTCGTCCGTAACCTTATCCAAATATTTTTCTAGTTCCATTTTTCTTTTACGTATAACAGTGATATATACAGAATTCTATGTTTTACGATATAGGCAGAATTCTACCTATATCCTGACTATTATTTTATAAACATGGCACTATTAAAGAATTAAATCAATAAGATAATACGATTACTTAATCATTCTTCTTCACGATATATACAGAAAATTAGTTACCATGAATGATATGTAAAACAAAGATGAATAGCATGAGATACACTCGGCTCAACCTGGCCCTTTTGCACACGGATGTGCTTATGCCGTGAAGCACACGACTGCATGGATGCAGGAGGTAGAGCAACGCATGGAGCAGTTGCCGAGGACGTGCGGGAACGGCCTCCCTCATTATAAAAAAGGCCATCCTGAGGATGGTCTTTTAATATATGGCGGAGGATTTAAAGGGCTCTGACCCCTTAAAGGCCTAAAGATTTTACAATGGGAGTAAAGAAGTAGTAGACGTAATACATGAATGTAAGGTGAAAAACGTGAGATTCACTCGGGCCTTCCTGGCCCTCGCCCTGCGGGCAGCACTATCGTGCTGTGTTAATCGCCGTCCTGGCGATTAATCGAACTGGCTTAATATACCGTGAGTCCGAATCTCACCCACCATAAAAAAGGCCTTCCATTTAGGAAGGCCTTTGCTTTATGGCGGAGGGCGTGAGATTCGAACTCACGGTGGGCTACAAACCCACGCTGGTTTTCAAGACCAGTGCATTCAACCGCTCTGCCAGCCCTCCATATATTTATTTACTTTAATTTCAAATAGTTAGATTGGGCAATGCAACTATTTTCTGTTGCCTGTGTCTACTATTTAAATACCCGTTTTCAATGGGTGAATCCGCTGAAAACGAAGCGCATAGGATACCAGAAAATTTTCTAAATACCAGTAGCAAAATTTAAAATAAGGGCTTGAATTATGAAGATTTAACCCTTAGTTTATAGGTATCCGATTTGGAGCAAATTTGTTAAATAAAAGAGGGTTAAAAATGGATAATTACGGACAAGTAGTAACAGGTCGCGAATCTGCACTTGCTACCAACAAAGTCTTGCGTAATACCTATATTCTGCTGTCGATGTCACTGATCTTCAGTGCGGCTGTGTCTATGGCTGTGGGTATCTCGCAGGGTATGGCACTCGTTTCTATGATCGCAGCGATTGTGCTGGTCTGGTTTGTATTACCGAAGTTCGAGAACTCGGCCGCGGGTATCGCAGTCGTATTCGCCTTTACTGGCCTGATGGGCTTGAGTATCGGACCAATGCTGGCCTATTACCTGGCTATTCCCGGTGGTAGCAACATCGTTATGACGGCACTGGGTGGTACCGGTGTGATCTTCCTGGGGCTGTCTGGTTATGCTTTGACGACTAAGAAAGACTTCAGCTTCATGGGTGGTTTCCTGTTTGTGGGTCTGATGGTCGTATTCGGTGCAGCATTACTGAATATCTTCCTGTCGATCCCCGCGCTGTCGCTGGCTGTTTCCGGTGGTGTTATCCTGCTGATGAGTGGCCTGATCCTGTTTGATACCAGTCGTATCATCAATGGCGGTGAAACCAACTATATACGTGCAACGGTCGGCCTGTATCTGAACATCCATAATCTGTTTGTTCACTTGCTGCATCTGCTGAGCGTTTTTACCGGTGGTGACGACTAAGTACTGACCCGGAAGCAAGCCACGGTTTACCGTGGCTTGCTTTTTTATTGTCCGAGGAAAAATTGCATGGATATGTGGATGAAAATCGCTTCAGCGGCCATTCTGGGCTTTATGCTGTGGCGCCTGTGGCCGGCCGCCAATCACTGGATGAAACACGGGCCGAAAGGCAGCAAGAAGGACTGGCAAACGGCCATTATTGCATTGGCGGCAGTAGTCGGCTTTGTGATCCTGCTGATTATGATGGTCAGGTGAGCATATCTTAACCACCTGCCCATATCACACCCACATGGGCTAGATATCCTTCAGGATCTCTTTCAGCTCGGGCACGCATGAGCCACAGTTAGTACCCGCCTTCAGGCATTTACCGATCTCCTCTGCCGTTTCCAGATGCTGCTCCGTAATCGCCCTGGTTATCTGATTCAAACCCACATTAAAACAGGCACAAACGACCCTGCCACGGTCTTCGACATCTGCTGGCGGTTTGCCGGTGAGCAGACTGGTGCGATCCTTGTCGTTCAGTAAATCCTTGCGGAAAATATCCGCGAGGTAGTCTCTTGGTGGCAGGTTGATATCGGGCCCGATAAATAGGCAACTCTCAAGGCGGTCATTGACAATTCGGGCGGCACGATAGCGCTTCAGCGCATTATCGAAATACTCGACCCAGCCGACATCCTGTTCGGCCGAACACAACAGGCTGCGCGCACAACGTGCCCAGTCCTGAGGGAGTTCGGTGCCGGCGATCTCGTATTTCCAGTATCCATGACCCTTTGCACTGGCCCAGTAACTGGCATTGTCGAGAGACAGACGTCGGCGTGACATGACAAAGCCATGCCATTCGGGCTCATATGGCTCGATTCTTACCGGCGTATGTTTGAACTCGGGCTGCCCGGACAGTGGGTCGGTAGCATCATTGATCAGACTATCAACACAGGCACGACTGGCAAACTGGTCGTTCCAGTGCATCGGAATAAACACAGAACCCCGGCGTTGATGATCCGAAACATTGACACGTACGATCACTTCACCCCAACGGCTAACTGCCCGCGCCAGTCCATTTGTTGTCAAGCCGTATTCCTCTGCATCCTCGGCATGAACCTCGACATACGGTTCACTGATATGCGCCGACAAGCGCGCTGAACGCCCGGTGCGCGTCAATGTATGCCAGTGGTCGCGTACCCGCCCGCTATTAAGTACCAACGGATATTCCAGATCGGTCGTGATCGCGGCCGGTCGCGGCGTAACGCCGATAAATTTTGCCTTGCCATTCGGGTTATAAAAGCGGCCGTCGGCATACATGCGCGCCTGACCTTGTGGTTGCGCGGCCGTGATCGGCCATTGCCTCGGCGTCAGGTCATCATATTGTGTGTAGTCCAGGTCCGCGTATGCACTGATATCGAAGTCACGCTGACCATTATTCTGATAACCGGACAAGCGAGCAAACTCGGTAAACACATCGGCGGCTTCACTATAGGCAAAGGCATCCGTATAACCCATACGCTTTGCGACCTCGGATACTATCCACCAGTCAGGTCTGGATTCGCCCGCTATCGGTAATATTGCGCGTTGACGTGAAATACGCCGCTCCGAGCTGGTGACGGTGCCATCCTTTTCACCCCAGGCCTGCGCCGGCAATAATACATGAGCAAACTGGCTGGTATCGGTATGGCGGACACAGTCCGATAAGATTACCAGTTCGCATGCCGACAAGGCCTCCCGTACCTGCTGACTATCCGGCATGCTGACGGCCGGATTGGTCCCCATGATCCAGACCGCCTTGATATGCCCTTCCTTAATGGCTTTAAACAACTCTACTGCCTTCAGACCCTGTTTATCCGCTATACGGGGTGATTGCCAGTATGACTGCACTGTCTGTCTGTGCTCGGCATTGTCGATCTCCATATGTGCCGCCAGCTGGTTGGCGAGGCCTCCAACCTCTCTGCCACCCATTGCATTGGGCTGACCGGTCAGGGAAAACGGCCCCATACCCGGGCGCCCTATCCTGCCGGTCAGTAAATGGCAGTTAATAATGCTATTAACCTTGTCGGTACCGCTTGAATGTTGGTTGACACCCTGGGAATAAACCGTAACAACCCGTTCGGTACGTGCAAACAGGCGATAGAAAGCCTCGACATCGGCACTGTCCAGCTCGCATTGGTTCGCGACAGCGTCAATATCGGCTGCGCTGGCCGCGGCCAGGGCGTCATCCAGACCTTCGGTGCAATGGTTGATAAACAGGCTGTTGCTTTCACCATTAGCCGACAAATAGGCCAGTAGCCCGTTAAACAGGAGCGTATCCGTGGTCGGCTTGATGGGTAAAAACATATCCGCGATATCGGCTGTCGAGGTCCGGCGCGGGTCGATGACCACAATCATCAAGTCCGGATTGTCTTTTTTGGCCTTGACGATACGCTGATACAACACTGGATGACACCAGGCCATATTGGAACCGGTAATGACGACCAGCTTGGCACGTTCCAGATCTTCATAACAGCCCGGTACGGTATCACTGCCGAAGGCACGCTTTTGTGCAGCGACGACAGAAGACATGCACAGGCGTGAATTGGTATCGATATTGGCGCTACCGATAAATCCTTTCATCAGTTTATTGGCGACATAATAGTCTTCAGTCAGTAATTGGCCGGAGACATAAAAGGCAACACTGTCGGCACCATGTGTTTTGATAATGGACTGTAACTGATCAGCGACGAAATTCAATGCATCGCTCCAGCTCGTTGTAGTACCGATGACCTCCGGATATAACAGTCTGTCTTCCATACCCAGGGTATCGCCCAACGCCGCGCCCTTGGAACACAAGCGCCCGTAATTGGATGGGTGATCCGGGTCACCTTCAACTGTAACACCGCCCTGCTCATCCAGGGTCACACGCACACCACAACCAACACCACAATACGGGCAAGTTGTCAGAATTACATTATCTGGCATATAACTGATTCATGATTTAATCGCAGATTTTATTATACACAAATCGCGTTAAAATGCTTTTTATCTCGCCAGCAATAACCCTGCTGTACACAGGTGTACAACACTATTGCCAGATGCACAAAAACAAGACATGCCCTGTTGCTAATGCTTCATATTGTTACACCAACACACCAGGATATTTCGTCTATCATTGTAGTTATAGAGTAAAAAATAATCACAAGGCGAAAAACTGTATGGCAGTAAGCATAACGATCCAGCCCAGTGGCCGTAGCTTTATGGCCGAACCGACAGAGACACTACTGGACTCGGCCCTGCGTCACGGCATTTCCTTCAATTACAATTGTAATAATGGTAGTTGTGGTAAATGTAGTGCGCGTTTAATCGCAGGCGAATTGTCCGAAATACTGCCACATGATCATGTATTCAAGGAGCACGAAAAGACACGCCAATCGATTCTGCTGTGCCGGGCCAAGCCACGTACCGACCTGGTGATCGAGGCTGCCGAGGCCGATACACCCGACGCAATACCACAACAAACGATTGATACTCTTGTGCACAAAATAGAAGCGGTCACAGATGACGTCCGCATTATTCAATTACGAACGCCAAGGACCCAGAGCCTGCAGTTCCTCGCCGGCCAGCACGTCTGTTTGTCGATCAACGGTCTGGCGCCACGAAACAAATCCATAGCCAGTTGTCCCTGCAATGGCATGTACCTGCAGTTCCATGTACGCGAGGTGCCGGGAGATGCATTTTCCGAATATGTATTTAATGACCTGAAGCCGCGCGAGAAAATTAACGTCAGCGGCCCCTATGGCGATTTCCTGTTAAACGAATCATCACAAAACCCTATTCTATTTGTCGCTTTTGATACCGGCATGGCACCGATCAAAAGCCTGATAGAGCACACCATCGCACTGGAACAGAACCAGCCCATTTTCCTGTACTGGTTGATGGATGAATCCGGCTCTCACTATCAGGAAAACTATTGCCGTAGCTGGGAAGATGCGCTGGATAATTTCAGTTATAACCCGATCAAGATCAGCTATCAGGATCACCATAGCGTCGACATCAATCGCCTGAAACAGGAATTGAAAAACACTGCGCGAGCCATTGTCAGCGAACATGATCAATTTCAGGACTACGATATCTATATCAACGGCCCGGCCTGGTTATTCAGCGATATGCAGGAGGTCTTTGCCAATAGCGGTATTGCAGCCGATCAGATCAGGATTGATTCGATGAAACGTTATTGATTTTTATCTTGATGCTTACCTGTCAGCAAACAAGACACTGTCCTGATGCCACGGGCACCTTTCCTCTGAAGAGCAAACAATTCTGGAACTGTATACTGAGGGCGTGCAAAGGCTAATAGTTGTATAGCTAATAAGGTTATTATCCGTAATGAATTTGTAACCTGTATCACATTATACTTAAGTATTTCTTGACATAGACGATACTAAAATATATCTATAACCTTCATATTATAACTATACTCTTTAATGGATTGATGAATGAAAAGAGAAGAACTCATTGAACTGGCGCGAAGCCTTGGCATTAGCGAACACTATTACAATTCCCCCCTAAAAAGGCTGATCTGGGCCATCCAGAAGGCACAGGGAGAGGACCCTTGCTACCTCAGCGATGAACGCTATACCTGCAGTGGCGATTGCAATTGGGACGATAGCTGCAAAAAATTGACTGCTTCATGGTTACGCTAATAGTCAATAATTTCCCACGGATGAAATCTCCGCCAGGACAATGAAGCTGCGGATTGCCGGCAGACGATTGGCCTGGCGCAATCAACTATCCACCTCTACAATACCCTGAACAGTTTCGACGGCTGCAGGATTCTGTCCTGGACAAAGCGACTATAATCCTCCTTGACCGAACGATAAACAAAGCGCAGCCACGCCGCCAGTGCGAGCGTGACCAATATCAGCTTGAGCCAGGCCCAATAGCCCGGCAGGTCAACAAATATCAACAGCGTCAATGGCCACACATATAACAGGCCCCGCAGACCATGCTTGCCTGCTATCAGGGCAATGCTGAGCAGGCGCAGGAAACGCTGTTTCCCGGAATTGTACAGGCTCAGGAATATCGCCCTTTCCAGTTCATGTTGTATATCAGCACCTGGTTTATCGGGCATGCCGGCGGCCTGTCAGAATTGATCCGCCTAGTGCGTCTCGACCTGCACACCAACCTGTTGCATCTCGGCCAGGCCGGCTTCACGGGCATGATCCTGGAACAACGGATTCTTCCAGAAAAAGGCCCCAGGCATGGTTGTCGGTATGACCATGACATAGAACATCGCACGGCCGATTATCGCTGCAACGACAACGAATACGGACACAGCGCTCCACCCTATAACCGAACTGTCAGACATAAGGAGCATCCATAGCAACATCATGGCACTCGCTGCGAAGACGATGTTCCTGCTCCAGTATGACTTGCCAAACGTGATCGTCTGCTCCACATGGGCAGCCTGACCTTCGCCTGTCGCATGGCGCAGATAGTGGGCATGCCGGTACAGGCCGAAGCCTTCAATGACCAGGCCCGCCAACATGACCCACATCAGTCCATCAAACAGGCCACTATAGTCGATATTAGTACTGCCGAGTAACGGGATCATAAACACACCGGCAAGGATTGCGCCCAGGGTCAGCATACTGCCATAGAAGCTGGTCAGTACCTGCCAGTGGTTCCAGTAGGGCCGGGCCTCGATACGGTAGATTGCATGCATGAAATACAGCGATACCGGACCGGCCATAACCGTCAACCAGCCTGCGGCCTGTTGCAGGAATCCGAGTACATTCCCGGGAAGCCAGGCAAACAGTTGTGGCAGACCGTTCAATACTGCATAGGCACCCAGCAGATTGTAGAACACGGCCACAGCGGCGACCTCGCGACTGACCGGTGAATATTTTAGGTTATTGAATGCACGATAGAATCGATGTGGCCGACCCAGATGCAGCGTCGAAATAACCAGTGCAAAGGTCTCCAGTCCGATCAATACAAACAGACTGACCGGAAAGGCCAGCGGATAATTCGTCGCATTGAATGCGTCAAAGCCAAAAACCGGGGCGAGGAAAAATACCAGGAAGGCGCCGATGACGGCCTGGGTAATCAGGGTAAAGATCACCAGCGGATTTTCACGTGAGCTTAACTTGCCCAGCCCCCATTGCATCTTCTTGCCCTCGCTGGACAACGGCGCACTGTGATAAGCACTCTGGCCGCCCTTGACCTCGGGGTCAGGCTTGGCATTCTGGTCATCGCGCACGTACTTGATCGGTGTACTGTCGGTGCGTGTCATCTCGCGGGGCAGGCTGCGTTGCTGTTGAAAGCGGATATTCGGCTGCGTGATCGAAGGATCGGGAAAACCGGGAATCTGTGTCTCCAGTTGTTCGCAGTTTTCCGGTGTGGTTTCGACCAGGCCAAAGTCCAGGGCGCCACCGAGACAGGCCGATGCACAGGCCGGCTTCAGGCCGACTTCGAGCCTGTCCACACACATATTACATTTGGATACATGCCCGGCGACCGGATCAAGTTGCGGGGCATTATATGGACATACCCAGGTACAGTAACCGCAGCCAAAACAGATATCCGGATCCTGGAGTACGGCACCGTATTCGGCGAATTTGGTATACGCGCGAGTTGGACAACCCTTCAGACACACCGGGTTGTCACAGTGGTTACAGGCCATCGAAATATTCAGACGTTGTGTAGCCGGATAACTGCCGCCTTCGAGATAGCCGACCGAGCGGAAGGCCAGGTGTGGCGGTGTATCATTCTTTTCGGCACAGGCAGCCTCACAGGCATGACAGGCAATGCAGTTATCGGCATTGAAGTAGAAACCGTGTTGTTTGTAGCGGTTCGGATTGTCACCGATGCTGTTATCGCCATTGATGTTCAGGCTCTTGCCCTTTAATTCATCATTGCCGGCAAGCAGATCGATCGCCTTGCCATAACGGTTTTTTTCCGGGGTTTCTACATCCGGAATAAAGGCATAATCCGGTTCATGCTCAGGTACCTTGTACATGTAATCCTCTACTTCTAATATGACCTGGATGCCAGGTTCATTTTGGCGGCGGCCTGTTGATCGGCTATTGGTTCAATACGTATCGCACACTGTTTGTAGGCCGGCTGCCTGGAATGCGGATCGAGCAGGCCCAGTGAAACACGGTTGACACAATCATGGAAATGGAACGGCACGAACACCGCGTCCTTGGCTACACGCTGTGTACATTGCGCCAGTAGCACGGCGTCACCGCGGCGTGAGACTATGCGGACATAACTACCATGTTCGATGCCCAGCTCTTTGGCCGCATCCGGGTTAATCTCCATGTAAGGTGTCGGACTGAACTTGTTCTGGTTACCGACCTTGCCAGTACGCGTACGCGTATGGAAGTGCTCGACAACACGACCGGTGTTGAGCCAGAACGGGTATTCACTGTCAGGACGCTCATTATTGTCGATAAACGGCAACGGGATCAGCTTGGCCTTACCACTCGGGTGTTTGAATTCCCCATTGGTGTAAAGACGTTGTTCTCCCATGTCCTCGCCTTCCTTGCATGGCCATTGCAGGCCACGTTGCTGTTCGATCTTGTCGTAACTCATACCGGAGATATCCAGCATACGCCCCTTGGACAATTGTTTCATTTCCTCGAACGCACCTTCGGTGGTCTCCGGGAAGTTGATCTTGCCTTGCGGCGCCAGGCGTTTGGCCATTTCATTGAAAATCCAGAAGTCCGGTTTCGATTCTCCGAATGGCGGTGCGACATTACGGATCAGGTTTACCCTGCGCTCGGTGTTCGTGAACACACCCTCTTTCTCGGCCCATATCGCTGCCGGCAGATAGACATGACTGTATTCATTGGTCTCGACATCGGCATAGGCATCCTGGACAACCATGAAATCGAGTTTCTCGAGTGTCTTGCGTATGCGTGCCGTATTCGGCATCGATGTCATCGGATTCGTCGCAATCAGCCACAGGCCCTTGATCTGACCGGTCTCGATCGCCGGCAGGATATCGGTCATGAACATGCCACGTTTTTTCGGGAAGAACTCCGGGTCAATGCCCCAAAACTCGGCAATGTCCTGACGGTCTTGTTCATTCTCGAGTGCGCGATAGCCCGGCAGGCCGGAGCAGGATGACCATTCGCGTGTACCCATTGCGTTAGACTGGCCTGTAATCGACAGGCTGGCACCACCGGGCTTACCGATGTTGCCGGTAATCAGGTTCAGGTTATTGATCGCGACAACTCCATCCGAGCCATGCGTACTCTGATTGATACCCATGGTCCAGATCGTCATCGCCGCCGGTGACTTGGCATACAGTCGGGCAACATTACGGATCGTATCTTCGTCGATACCGGTAATGCCGGATGCAGTGACCGGGTCATATTGTGCAACCAAGGCCTTGAACTCGTCAAAATCTTCGGTATTAGCCTTAATGTAGTCCTCGTCCTGTAGGCCCTCGGCCAGGATCACATGCGCGAAGCTGTTCAACAACACTACGTCCGTACCTGGATTGATGGCCAGATGCATATCGGCATTCTGGGCCAGCATGGTCACGCGTGGATCGATGACAATCAACGGGAAATGACGTTGCTCACGTGCCTCGCGCATGCGCCAGTAAATAATCGGGTGCTGTTCGGGCAGGTTGGAACCGATCGCCAACAGACAATGGGTATGCTCAAAGTCTTCATAACATCCCGGCGGTCCATCCGAACCAAATGAACGTTTGTAACCGGAAACCGCCGATGACATACACAGGGTCGTGTTACCATCGTAGTTATTGGTGCCCATGACACCACGCGCCAGCTTGCCGAGTGTGTAAAATTCCTCGGTCATGATTTGACCGGTCGATATCACGGCAAATGCATCACGCCCGTACTTGTCCTGTATACCCTTGATCTCGTCACTGACTCGCCCCAGGGCTTCATCCCAACTGGCCTGCTTGAATGGCTCATGAATACGATCACGCATCAGGGGTATGCGTCCACGACCGTCACTCTCGAACAGTTCGTATTCGAGGATACCCTTGATACACAACTTGCCGCGGTTGACATCGGCATCACCGACACCACGCGCAGACACAGCCTTGCCTTCATCGTTCAGACCGACTTCAATGGAACAACCCGTGGAGCAATAGCCACAGGTGGTGTATTTCCATTCAACGATGCCTTTATCTGTCAGTTTAATTGGATTCTTTTTTGTGCGACCAAATAACATTTAGTTCTTTTCCATTGCTGTATTTTTTTGTCTAGCTGTTTGGACAACCTTCGTTTGGTGTCAACGATAACAGAATCTTGTCACCATCCATTTTCACCGGGAACGTGGCTGCACAGCCTTCATCCGGCGCCACGGCCTCACCGGAATCCAGGTTGATCTTCCAGTCATGTAACGGGCAGGCCACTTTTTTTCCGGAGACGATGCCTTGTGACAACGGGCCACCCTTATGCGGGCATTTATCACGCACGGCAAATACTTCATCGTCCTTGGTACGGAATACGGCTATATTGCCATCCTGTGTTTCTACAATTCGTGCACCCAGCGCCGGTATCTCGTTCAGGTTGCCTACTTCAATCCAGTTTTCACTCATGTCTTGTTACCTATAATCTGTTAATAGTGTTGACGCTGACCTAGCCGATCTTCTTGATCGGCGTGAACTCATGGGCCTCGGCGCCCTTGGCGCGTTCTTCCCATGGATCATCCTGGGCAAACTTCTGCGCGAACAGGAAGCGTTCGGCTGCGGCCTTTCTGCCTTCCGGATCATCCAGCAGACGTTCCTTGACATAGGTCAGGCCAACACGTTCGATCCACGGTGCGGTACGCTCCATGTAGTGGGCCCCTTCGCGATAGATCTGCATAAAGGCTGCGCAGTATTCGAGCACTTCCTCTTCAGTCTTGACCGTACACAACAGGTCAGTAGCGCGCACTTTGATACCGCCATTACCACCGACGTGCAATTCATAGCCGGAATCGACACAGACAACACCAAAATCCTTGATCGTGGCCTCGGCACAGTTACGTGGACAGCCCGATGCAGCCATCTTGAATTTGTGCGGCGTCCATGAACCCCAGGTCATTTTCTCCAGTTCGATACCCATATGGGTCGAGTCCTGGGTTCCGAAACGGCACCATTCCTTACCGACACAGGTCTTGACGGTACGCAGGGCCTTACCATAGGCGTGTCCGGAGACCATGCCTGCCTCGTTCAGCTCACCCCAGATAACCGGCAACTCTTCTTTCTTCAGTCCATACAGCGCAATACGTTGACCACCGGTCACATGCACGGTCTTGACGTTGAATTTTTCGGCGACATCGGCAATCTTGCGCAGCTCCTCCGGTGTCGTACCACCACCCCACATACGCGGGATGACCGAATAGGTGGCATCCTTCTGGATATTGGCATGCGCACGCTCATTGATGAAGCGCGACTGCGAGTCGTCCTTGTATTTATCCGGCCATTGGCATAGCAGATAGTAGTTCAGTGCCGGTCGACACTTGGAACAACCGCCGGTCTTCCAGTTCATCGCGTCCATGACCGCCGGCACCGATTTCAGTTCCTGTGCCTTGATACTGGCACGGACTTCATCATGGGTATGTTCGGTACAGCCACACATCGGTTTCAAATGCGGGGCAGTCGAGTAATCACCCCCGACGGTATGTGCGAGCAGGCTTTCGACCAGAGCGGTACAGGAACCACAGGAGCTAGAGGCCTTGGTATGTGCGCGCACATCGTCGAGGGTAAACAGTTTCTTTTCTGTGATCGCGTTGACGATGTCGCCCTTACAGACACCGTTACAACCACAAATTTCAGCGCTATCGGACATCTGTGCAATACGGTTATCGTCACCATGACCGGAGTCACCCAGATGCGCCTGGCCAAACAGGATATTTTCACGGAAATCCGTGATGTCCGTCTCGTCACGCATCAGATCGAAGTACCAGGTGCCATCGATGGTATCGCCATACATGACAGTGCCCAGGATCTTGTTGTCCTTGACCACCAGTTTGCGATACACGCCGCGTGCGGCATCCTGGAACACCAGGTCTTCACTGTTCTCATCGCCAGTGAAGTCGCCGGCAGAAAACAGGTCAATACCGGTGACCTTGAGCTTGGTCGAGGTGACCGAACCTTCGTAGCGACCGATACCTAACTTGGCAAAGTGATTGGCACAGACCTTACCCATTTCAAACAATGGTGCGACCAGACCATAGGTCTGCCCACGGTGCTGGACACACTCGCCGACCGCATACACACGTGGATCAAAGGTCTGCATCGTGTCATTTACGACGATACCACGCTCACAGTGGATGCCGACTTTTTCGGCCAGCTCAAAGTTGGGCCGAATACCCACGGCCATGACGACCAGGTCTGCGTAGATTTCTGAACCATCCTTGAAACGCACCTTCTCGACACGATCTTTACCGATAATGGCCTCGGTCTGGGCCCCCATCAGGAAGTGCAGTCCTTTCTCTTCCAGAGATTTCTTCAACATCGCGGCTGCGGGTTTATCCAACTGGCGTTCCATCAACGTATCCATCAGGTGGACGACAGTCACACTCATACCCTGCAGCATCAGACCATTGGCCGCTTCCAGTCCGAGCAGGCCTCCACCGATGACAACGGCATGTTTGTGCTTTTTCGATGCATCCATCATCAGGTCGACATCATGGATATCACGGAAACTGATCACACCATCGAGGTCATTTCCGGGCACTGGAATGATGAACGGCTTCGAACCGGTCGCCAGCAACAGGCGATCGTATTCTTCTTCGGTACCATCATCGGCAATGACCTTGCGATTGACGCGATCGATGTCGACGACCTTTTTGCCCTTGTGCAGCTTGATATTATTGTCTTCATACCATTGCTCATCATTGAGCATGATCTCATCAATGGTTTTATCACCAGCCAGTACCGGGGAAAGCATGATGCGATTATAGTTACCATACGGTTCTTCACCGAACACGGTAATCTGATAATCTTCCGGGGTCAGTTTCAGCAACTCTTCGAGCGTGCGCACACCAGCCATTCCATTCCCAACCAATACCAATTTTTCTTTCATACCTGCTCCTGATAGCCACTGCCTGGCAGTGAAAATATAATTGCCTGCTTATATAGCAAGCAGTATGCCAGATTAATTTAATCAGTTAAAGCAGCCTAACGTATTGTTTTATTGGAACTTTAATGATGCCGCCAAATGATCGTAATGGTGCGGTTTTTTCAAAAATGCTCAGGTATGGTGCGTTAAACTCAAAACCTGCATCTTTTTAATACATCTGCAGAATATTTTGATTTGTTAAAGCACAATATTTCAAATACTGCGCATTTACAGGGTGAAGTTACGCTTCATAATGTAACGATTGCACAGGAAATATCCACAACTTCTGTTTAAGTCCTCCTGTATCGCACTGTTATCGTGCAGATGAACATGGAGAATGCGATAGATGAATTTATTTTATCAATGAATATCAACAACTAATGTAATTGGCATATTAAATGCTTCATTTGTGACCAATTTTTTAACTTAATTTAGTCTATAGGGGAACATCAGTGAGCGCGGAAAAAATCAACCTTGGATCATTTACCGGAAAGATACGCATACTGCATATGACATGGTTTGCGTTTTTCCTCAGCTTCTTCGTCTGGTTTAATCATGCTCCGCTGCTGGCCGTTATGGCTGATTCCCTGGGTCTTAGTTCGCAACAGGTAAAGGCACTGTTGATTCTGAATGTTGCACTGACAATTCCTGCACGCATTATTGTCGGCATGCTGGTCGATGCCTTTGGTCCGCGCCGCATGTATTCGTTATTGCTATTTATATCCAGCTTCCTGTGTTTTGGTTTTGCGTTTGCCGATGATTATGAGCAACTTGCAATGATGCGCTTCCTGCTCGGTTTTGTCGGTGCCGGCTTCGTTATCGGTATTCGCATGGTCAGTGAATGGTTTCCTGCCAGGCAAGTGGGCCTGGCTGAAGGTATCTACGGCGGTTGGGGTAACTTCGGTTCGGCTGCGGCTGCGCTGTCACTTCCGACCATTGCGTTGATGTATGGCGGCGAGGATGGCTGGCGATATGCGATAGCGACAACCGGTGTCATGACCCTGGTCTACTCCGTCATTTATTTCTTCTCCGTCAGCGATACCCCCAAAGGTTCCACCTATTTCAAACCAAAGAAATCCGGTGCGATGGAAGTCAGTAGCAAGGGCGATTTCTTTTTATACCTGATCATGAACATTCCCATGTATGCCGCACTGGCGGTATTGACATGGAAATTAAGCCCCTCCAATTTGGGTATGTTGAATGAAACTCTTTCCGTTTCAATCTATGCGCTCTTGATCGGCCTGTACTGTTTCCAGACGATCAGGGTTTACCAGATAAACAAACACGTCTTCACAGAAGAAATTCCTGAAATAGATCGCTACAAATTCAAGCAGGTTGCGGTACTGGACCTCGCTTACCTGGTAACGTTTGGCTCTGAACTGGCCGTTGTTTCCATGTTACCGCTGTTCTTCAAGGATACATTTGACTTATCGCTGGTTACAGCGGGCCTGCTAGCCTCCGGTTATGCGTTCATGAATCTGCTGGCGAGACCCAGCGGTGGATTGTTCAGCGACAAATTTGGACGTAAGCGCACGATGATCATTCTGATCCTGGGCTTGATGGCAGGCTATTTCCTGATGAGCCAGATCAACTCGGGCTGGCCTGTGGCACTCGCCGTGGTCGTGACTATGGCCTGCTCTTTCTTCGTCCAATCCGGTGAGGGAGCGGTATTTGCAATGGTTCCGCTAGTCAAGCGTCGCATGACTGGCCAGATCGCCGGCATGGCCGGTGCCTATGGCAACGTAGGTGCGGTGACGTTCCTGACAGTATTTTCATTCGTTACTCCATCTGTCTTCTTCCTGGTTATCGCAGGCGCTGCCATGGTGGCGTTGCTGGCTATCATATTTTTCCTTGATGAACCCAAGGGTCAGATGGCCGAGACAATGCCTGATGGAAGTATACAAATGATTGATGTAACCTGATGAATTAATCCATCAACTTGCAGGTATTCATGTCAGCACATTTAGCCGTACAAACAGGTCAGTTCAGCGACGCTGGCGTCAAAGAGATCAATGATGATGCCTGCGGTGTACTGATTCCGGAGGAACCTGCGATCACCAACAAGGGCATCGCTGCCCTGATCGCCGACGGCGTCAGCAGTGCCGAAGGAGGCAAGGAGGCCTCCGAAGCCTGTCTGCATGGATTTATGAATGACTATTTCAGTACCCCCGATTCCTGGACCGTCAAGACAGCCGGCGGAAAGGTCCTGGGCTCGCTGAACCGCTGGTTACACAGTCACGCCAATAAGCAGTATGGCTATGCACAGGCGATGCTGACGACGCTGAGCGCGCTGGTAATCAAATCCGGTACTGCGCATATCTTTCATGTCGGTGATACGCGCATATACCGTTTGCGCGACAATGACCTGGAATGCCTGACCACCGACCATCGCACCTGGGGCTCCGGGCAGAAGAGCTATCTCGGGCGCGCCATGGGCGCCGAGGTACACCTGGATATAGATTATGCAAGCCACCCGGTCGAGGTAGGCGATGAATTCATATTGCTTACCGATGGCGTGCATGAATATCTCAGTTCGTCCGATCTGAAAAAAATGATACTGGAACATCGCAACAGCCCTGAATTCGCAGCCAAGGTGATAGTCACCCACGCCTTGGAAAAGGGAAGCCAGGACAATGCCAGTTGCCTCATCGTCAAGGTGGATCATCTACCGATGATTGATGAAAACGAATTCTACGAGCACCTGACCGAACTGCCCTTCCCGCCCCCACTTGAACCGGGAATGATACTGGATGGTTACCGCATTATTCGCGAACTGCACGCCAGTAGTCGCACCCAGGTCTATATTGCCCAGGATACGAGCGGTAAAAAAGTTATTATAAAAACGCCTTCGGTCAATTATGATGATGATGCTTCATATATAGACCAGTTCCTGCATGAAGAATGGGTGGCAAGGCGGATCGATAATCCTCATGTTCTGAAAATTGTTGAACCTGCAGGACGGAGAAGATTTTTATATTACATCACCGAGTATATCGAAGGTAAAACCCTGCGTCAGTGGATGACAGAGAATCCCGTACCCCCTGGCAATATGATTAAACTGATAGTCGAACAGATAGCGTCGGGAGTACGCGCCTTTCACCGTCTGGAAATGGTCCACCGTGACCTCAAACCTGAAAATATCATGATCGACAAGGATGACTGCGTTGTTATTATCGATTTTGGCTCGACGAAAATAGCCGGCATAGAAGAGATCCACACGCCTTATGAACGCAATAACCTGTTAGGCACACTGGATTATTCGGCACCGGAATATTTTCTCGATCATAGCGGCAACAATCGTTCTGACATTTTTTCACTCGGCGTAATAACCTATGAGATGTTTACTGGCAAACTGCCCTATGGCAAGGCCTTGTCTGAGAGCAGGATAAAACGGGCGCGCTATACATCGCTCAAGCACTATCGCCCGGAGATACCGCTGTGGCTTGATTCAGCAATACAAAAAGCCGTGCATCTGACAGCGGAAAAACGTTATGAAAAGCTATCGGAATTTGTACATGATATCTCGCACCCCAATCCGGAATTTCAACAGCAGACTTTCCAGCCGTTGATGCAGAGAAATCCGACGCTGTTCTGGAAAGCTCTATCCGCTTTACAGCTCGTGATAATCTTGATTCTGGCCTACAAACTGGCCGGTTGAATAAATACCGTCAGCACAAAGAGCTGAGACACTGCACGACCGGTTTGCTGAGCGGCTCGATCTTCTTGCGCATGACACTACCGACAGCATCCGTAATGGCAAAGATAGGATTAATGGCCGCTACACCGGTATGTGCCAGTATTAACATGGACCTGATCTCATCCTGAAGTTGCGGTACTGCCTGAATCAGTTGTTCAAGCGCGGTATCGGCACGCATTTCATCATGATTTGCACTCAAGACCCTGTCTACCTGCACGATAATGTCATCGACAGAGCGATAATGAAAGTCGGTCAGCCTGACAACAGCGAAATAGGTTTCCAGGGCCTCGAGGAATGCGACGACCACATCCTGGTTGGCCGGGCGTTTGAGTATATGCAGGCAGGTAGAAATGAAGGTCTGCCCCTTTTCCGACAACAGCCGCATGAGCATGACCGCAAAGGGATTGCCGGCGGACTCCAGCTCACGCAAGAGCGGCAGATAAGTGGGTAAATCCGCACGCGCCGGGACCTGTTCTGGCAGGCTATCAGGTGTGGTATACAGAAAACCGACCTGGAAGACATTCTTTTTCTTGCCGCGGTTCCAGATCTCCATTTTTTCCGCTTCAGTGAGCAGTCCCGGCTGCAACATCAACTTGACACTGTCGATGATATCCCGCGGTGATTCCTCGAATGGCAGGAACTCCAACAGAAATTCAGTTAATATCCGCCCCATATCGCCTTCGACAACACATTGGCGCGCGAGCATGCGGCGTGCATTACCCGAATCGGGCATGGCCCACCAGGCACGCCTGGCCAGTTCATCGGTCAGCCCACTGGCGCCACTGACCGCAATCACGGCCTCGCTCTCACCCAGCATCAACAGGTCGTCCAGGCGCGCATCGCTTGCCTGTCCCATACGAGTCCAGCGCTTCAGATAGACCGGATAGCCCCCAGGTGATCCCATTACATGGCTCGACAGGAGCTCGCGTACATAACGAATATACTGGTCTGCACGGCAATTGGGATTCAGTTGTACTTTCGCTTCATTGCCTGATTCGGAAAGACACATGACCACATTGATGCCTTCATCAATGCGTACCGCAACCGAGTTGGCCAGCATGACATTCAGTCGCAGGGAGTCTTCGGGGCTTAATTCCATAAAACGGGATTTTGTAATTCAATTAAGGAAAGAAACGTCCAGGCCTCATGCCTCGAGTAACGGCATCAGATCACCGTCCATGTCCAGATCAACCAGATCATCGTAACCACCGACATGCGTCTCACCAATAAAAATCTGCGGAACCGTGCGTCGCCCTTCACTCAGGGTCAACATTTCCTGAAACCGGTCTGGATCCAGATCGATACGTATCTTTTCTATATTCTGTACACCCTTCTTCGTCAGCAACTGCTCAGCGCGGATACAGTATGGACAAACAGCCGTAGAGTACATGACCACCTTTGCCATTAAGCTTTCCTCATCTCTGCCTACAAACGCAGCGTATTATAACTGAACTATATCCGCATTATTAGCCGGATTATGTTGTTTTTGTCCGTCACAGTCGTTATCAGCGGATAATTTGCCAATTTTGTAAAAAAGACTAGGCAAATCCCTCAGAAAATACTAAAATCTCGCTCCAATTAGGTGTACTGAAGCTCCACATCAACCTTAAAACAAACTTATCATATTGTTTTTTATTGTAATTGAGTGGATCCCCGGATATCTGAATATTTCTGAAATCTTTATTAGCAAATGTTGATGGACGATTTCAGAATGTGCGATAATTACAGTTTAACGATTTCAAACAGCGTCTGAAAAAGTATCAGACGTATTGATAAACCTACATGCAGGAGAAGACAATGGATCCCATGTACTACGAGACCATCACTAAACTTGAAGAAATGGGCGCAGACCCGGAATACGTAAACGGTTGGGCGAGTGGCTTCCTACACAACCCGGAACGTGAAGAGCAACGTGCAACCGATGCATACTCAGCCGGTTATGAAGATGGTTCTAACAAGAACACTGACAACGCAGACAAGTTCAAGTCCTGATTGTCATCTTCTCTAAATAAAAAAGCGGGATTCATTCCCGCTTTTTTATTGCCCCTGATATCGCCTGTCGATATCTGCCGATGTAATTATTCGAATAATTGCATCAGCGCCTTGCTGGCCTTTTCGATAGCGGCCGGGCCATCGATATCCATGATCTGATCGATAACCCACTTGTTGTCATGATGCTCGTCGCCCATGACATCCTGGATCTTGCTGCCGAAACATTGCAGGAAACTGTAGCTCGGGCCATCTTCAGCGGAATAGTCGAACTCGGCATACTCGGCCGAACGCCGGTTCAGCATATCGATAAACGAGCTGCGGTAATCCCCGTCGCCGAAAAGATCAGTTGCATTGTCCTGCATATGATCCGCCAGACGCATTGCCAGCGTTGTGATAAATACCTGCCTGCTGTCTTCATCCAGACGTGTGTAGGCCAGTCTGTCCGAAACCTGCAGAAACATGGCCAGGTATTCGGCAATGACCTTGACGCGTTGTTCGTCATTATCATAAATATATTTTTCGCCATGCAGGTTTTTCGCATTATCAAGCGCCACGCGCCAGTAAATGAAGGCCAGGGCCTGTGCATTTTCCCTGACCAGATCTTCTGGCAGGCTTGCCCGGGACTTTTCAGTCCATTTACTTTTGATTCTTACAGCCAAACGACTATCCTCATATTATACCCACATCTATTATAAGACTTTTCTACAAGAGCATGTACAACAAACAGCTTAGTAGTATACTATTTTAGTATGATTATGTGTATTTTTAGAGTAGCTAATCGTTCAGGTAACGCATCATGGTAGCTCAGGAAATTGCCAGGTCCGTGCAGCAGAACTGCAACATCGCCGACGCCCACTTCGCCGGTGAATACACTCTCTGTATTTATCTGTTAAAAATGAGAGAGTTATATCGCTGGGAAAAGAAAATCAAGTTTGGCGAATCATTGCCCAATAGTGATATTGGTCAATGGCTCACAGCCCGTGAGCAGTTCTGGAGCGAACTCGATGACAGTGACTATGAAGATATCACTATCAACGGATCGCACTATTCACCCTATGACTCCAGCAGCATC
>CAMYJD010000046.1 GCA_947258655.1 uncultured Gammaproteobacteria bacterium
TTCGGTATTCTTGACGCCGAAGTCCCGGAAGGCCTCCTTGGTCGGGTTCAGGATCTTGATCTTCGAGAACGCGGCGACGTCGATACGGGCCTTGGCAATTGTCGCGACCAGAGAGGCGGCATCCATGTCCGGCGAGTACAATGGGGCCAGCGATTTGGCCAGGCCGGTCGTAATCGCATTTTTACGCGCATGATCTACTGCACCGGCGCGTGCCGACATAAACGTGGCGTAGTCCACTGAGGATTTGGCTTCGTAGATCAGCGCATACTGGATGGCGCCGAGGGTCAGCATCAGGAACACGGGCATCATGATCAAGGTTTCGGTCAGGGATACGCCGCGCATGTATTTGTGCGATTGGGGAGATCGCGTCGTCGCGGGGCTCCTCGCGATGACAGGGGATTTGGATTTAGGAGCGGGATTTGGAGATTGCCGCGTCGCGGGGCTCCTCGCGATGACATGTTGTTTTGGCTTTATTGGGGGATTGGAGGATCGTCGCGTGGCATTGCTCCTCGTGGTGGCAGGCGTTTTTGTGTAGTTCGAGTTGATTACGCTTTTATTGCGCCCAGGCTTTGAACGTGTCAGCATCCGATGCTCTCCCTGTCCTTGTTATTTGCTGTGTCTGTCCGGCCCACGCACGAAGCAGGCTGGCCAGGCATTGGTCATGGGTCGATAGGGACAGGTGTGGAATACGGGATTACTGGTGAGCTAGCCAGGTTCATCCATAAACCGCTTGTTGTAGTCCCTTATCCTGGTGTCCAGGGGAGTCAGCCATTCCCTGGTCCAATCTGGGTATTATTCTGTATCAAATCCAGCCTCGTTGTCAATGCCTGGATGTTGTATATCGGGTCAGCTCCCGGTCAATGTCCATGGTACATGTCATCGATCTTTTGTTTGTAATGATCGATAATATATTGGCGCCTGGGCTTTAGTGTCGGCGTCAGCATGCCATTCTCTATTGTCCATGCATCTTCACATATGCCGATCTTGTGGATACGCGCATAGCCGGGAAAATCGCTCATCTTGACCTTGATGTGATCGAGCAGCTCTTCATCCAGTGAACCGTAACCATTTTTCAGTTTAGCGGCCAGATCATAGTTAGGGATGACCAGGGCACTGAGGTAGGGGAGGTTTTCGCCGACAACGACGACGTTCTCGAATATCGGATCCTGCAGGATGGATTGTTCGATTTCACAGGGTGGCACCTTTTCGCCAGTTGACAGGACAATGATGTCCTTCAGGCGCCCGGTGATATATATGCGCTCATCAACAAGTTCGGCCTGGTCGCCGGTGTGCAGCCAGCCTTGTTCATCGATGACTTCACGTGTCGCCTGCTCATGCTTCCAATAGCCGTGCATGACGCATTTTCCCTTGACCAGCAGCTCCTTGTTTTCATCCACACTTATCTCCACGCCCGGCAGAGGTCGGCCGACACTCTTCGGGTCGTTGTCATCCAGGCGATTAACACTGATAACAGGACTGAACTCGGTCAGCCCATAACCCTGGGCAATGGTGATATCGAGTGCAATAAACAGGCGTGCGACATTAAAATCCAGGGCCGCTCCACCACATATGGCGAAGCGAAAGTGACGCCCGAATTTTTCACGGATCCGGTCATGGAAAAATCGTTTGAACAGCGGCAGTAGCAGGAAGCGTGGATTCCAGCCGATTTTGTTCTGTCGATATTGGAAGTGTTGCCAGGCGACCTCGACGGAATAATGAAACAGCGTGCGTATCAGACGGCTTTTGCCAGAGATATTTTCTTCTATTTTGTTGTATATGCGTTCAAATATACGTGGCACTGTGATCATGACACTAGGATTGCGGTTCAATATATCCTCGGCCAATTCAGTGATCGAGCGGGAAAAACTGACCCGGGCACCGCTCATCATCGGCATATAGTAACCGACAGTGCGTTCCAGCATATGCGAGATCGGCAAGAATGATAAAAAATGATCGTCGGGGTATAGCTTGATACTGTGTATACCGGCCCACGTGTTTTGCAAGATGTTGTCATGGCTCAACATGACACCCTTGGGCTTACCGGTGGTTCCCGAGGTATACACAATACTGGCCAGTTCGTCCCTGTCCGCGCTCTGTGCGGCCGTTTCAACTACAGGCTTACGCAACCAGTCGCCAATATATACTTTCTTGTCTGTTAAACAATTATCGCTGGGTTTCTGCAGACTGATTATTGTGGATAATGATTGCAGTCGATCGGCAACGCCATGCAGTCGCTGCAAATGCTTGTCGTCATCGACAAGCATTAGCTTTACTTCAGCATCCTCGATGATATAGGCAATATTTTCCGCGCGATCCTCGCTATACAATGGTACAACGACCAGATTTCTGGCAAAACTGGCCTGTTCAAACACAATCCATTCGACCGAGTTCCGTGCCATCACTGCGACGCGATCGCCCGCTTGCAGGGATTCATGGGCCAGGGCATTGGCCCATGCACAGGTTTTTTCGTATACGCTTTGCCAAGTAATAGCCTGCCAGCATGCGCTGTGCTGGTCATAGTAGTGATAGGCAGTCTTGTCAGGGCTTCTTGTTACACGTGTTTTGAATAACTCATACAGACTGTTTACGCTATCAGGATTAATATAATCGGTCTTCATATACATCTCTAACACAGCAGTTTGTTCCAGCCTGCATCCATCTCGAATCTGCCACCATACTTTTTATTAAACTCCTCAAAGCGCTGCTTTTGATTTTCCAGTTTTAGAGAATGCAGGTACTTCAGCGGTCCGCCTGTAAATGGTGCAAATCCGGTAGCGAAGATCATACCGGCATCGAGCATATCCTCGCTATCGACCACGCCCTCACGTAAGCAGGCCACTGCTTCGTTAAGCAGTCTTAAAATCAATCTGTCCTGTATAGTGCGGATCAGCTCATTGTCTTCACCTGCGCGATGTTTGACGGGCTTGCCTTTGCGATATTCATAAAATCCACGCCCGCTCTTCAGGCCAGTGTAGCCGGAAGATACATAATCATTCAATATATCGGGTACCTTGCCGCCGAGGTGACTGGTCAGAATTTCCGCCACCGACAGGCATATGTCCAGACCGACCTTGTCTGCGAGTTCAACCGGCCCCATCGGCATTCCAAATCTTACAGAGGCCTTGTCAATCA
Source organism: uncultured Gammaproteobacteria bacterium (assembly GCA_947258655.1). GTDB lineage: Bacteria > Pseudomonadota > Gammaproteobacteria > JAADHQ01 > JAADHQ01 > JAADHQ01. The sequence continues at coordinate 3,133 of CAMYJD010000046.1, forward strand.
GGCCGGGATCGATTCCCTCCTGAACCATGAATGCCGCCTCGAGCAAGTAGGGCATCAATACCCGATTGATCAGGAAGCCCGGGCTGCTTTTGACCTTGAGCGGTAATTTTGCAATTTGTTTTGTAAACGCAGCAGCGTTATTAATAACATTATTGTCGGTATTGTCTGCATGCACTATTTCAACCAGCTGCATCTTTTCGACAGGATTGAAGAAATGCAGCCCGACCAGGCGCTGTGGTCGGTGCAGACACTCACCGAGTTCCTGTAGCGGTATACTCGAGGTATTGGTACATAACAAGGTATCGTCCCTGATTAAGGGTTCGATTTCCCTGAACAACTGCTGTTTAACTTCCAGATCCTCGAATATCGCTTCGATGACGACATCGGCACGGCCCAGACCATGACGGTCCGGATCCGGAATCAAGCGGTCCATGGCCGCCGTTACCAGGCGTGTGGATTTCAGCTTCTTGCGGAATAATCTGGCCGCACGTCCGAGCGCCGGTGCAATACGCTCCGCCGACTGATCCTGCAGTGTCACGGTCAGACCTTGTAATGCACACCAGGTAGCAATATCACCACCCATGGCGCCGGCACCTATAACATGCACATGACCGGCCTTGAACGACGATTGCCTGGCCGCTTCCTTCATCGCCGCTTGCAGAAAGAATACGCGGATAAGGTTCTGCGCACTGTTTGTTCCGATAAGCCTGGCGACTGAACGGGCTTCCTGCTTCATCATGTCGTCAGCGCCTGCGTACTTCTCCCACAGATCAATCAGTGCATAGGGTGCCGGATAATGATTTTTGTCTGCCTTTTTCATGACCTGTTTGCGTAGTTGCCAGGCAAGTAGCGGTCGCACTGGTCGCAACGATAACATTTTATGTAACGCTTTTGTTTTTCTGACTGGCGGCCTTTGCTGAATAATCCTGCGCGCAGCATTGTGCAGGTGCCTTTGCGGAACAACATAATCGAAAAGCCCGATACGTTTGCCGGCTCTGGCACTCAGGGCACGTCCCGTCAACATCATGTCCATCGCCGTCAGCGGGCCCAGTAAACGGGTCGAACGTACTGTACCGCCATAACCAGGGTGTATCCCCAGTCTTATCTCGGGTAATCCTATACGTGTGTCAGGCTCATCCACACCGACCCGGTACTGACAGGCCAGCGCCAGCTCTGTGCCACCCCCCATACAATAGCCATGTATCAGCGCAACGCTGGGGCAGGGGAGTGCTTGCAAGCGCTCGAACAGCGACTGGCAATAGCGAATATAGGCAAAGATCTCGTCCTCGTCGGTACGATCACTGAATTCATGCACATCGGCACCGGCGATAAAGCCGGAGGATTTATCGGACAGAATCACGACACCGGTGGGAGTCTGCTGTTCGAGCCTGTGCAACATCTGCTCGAATTCCTGCATTACAACGGACGATAGCGTATTAACATGCGCATCAGACTTGTCCAGATGTAACCAGACAACATTTTCGTCATCCGTAATCATACGCCAATGCTGGATTTGTTGTTCAGTCATGACTGTCACCATCGAGCCTTTCAATCAACATTGCACCACCCTGGCCACCACCGATACACAGGCTGGCCATGCCAAGTTTTCCCTGTCTTTGCTCCAGGGTCCTGATCAGATGCAGCACAATGCGTGCGCCACTGGCACCGACGGGATGACCAAGACTGATACTGCCACCATCGATATTCAATCTGTCAGCGGGGATCAGGCCTTGCGCCGCACTCATACCCAGTTCCGTTGTGCAGTATTCGTCGTCATTCCAGGCTGTTACACAGGCCAGCACCTGCGCCGCGAAGGCCTCGTTGATCTCCCAATAGTCAATGTCCTCGATACGGTATTGATGACGCTGCATGACAGGCGTCATCGCATGCACCGGACCCAGGCCCATTTGCGCGGGATTGAGCCCGGCCCATTGCGCATCAATAATTCGGGCAATGGGTTGCAGGTCGAATTTTTCGACGGCGGTTTCACTGGCAAGAAGCAGGCAGGCAGCGCCATCGGTAATCTGGGCGCTGTTACCGGCTGTGACCAGGCCAAAGTGTTTGTCAAAAACAGGTTTTAATTTAGCCAGTCTTTCCATGCTGCTATCGCGTCTGAGCCCGTTGTCCTCTGTATAACAGTCGCCATCGCTGTCATACAGCGCGATCATTTCATCAAGGCGACCCTCGTCATAAGCAAGGGCGAGGCGCTGATGGCTCTGCAATGCGTAGGCATCCATCTGTTCACGATTTATTGAAAACCGGTAGGCCAGGTTCTCCGCAGTCTGTCCCATTGACAAGCCGACGACCGGATCAGTGAGGCCGCGTAACAGACCGATAACCGGAGCAAACATTGACGGTCTCAGCGCCGTCAGTGCCTTGAAGCGTGAACCGAAACCGCGTGCACGCGACCACATCGATAACCAATTCACCATGGCCTGGCTATACAGCACAGGGGCATGGCTCATCGCCTCGGTGCCGCCGGCAAGGACCAGATCGGCGCGCCCCTGGCTGATACTCTGCGCCGCGCTGTCCAGCGCCTGCAGGCCCGATGCGCAGTTTCTCTGCACGGTCCAGGCCGGTGTTGAAATACTGCATCCCAGCCTCAGGGCTATAATACGACCAATATTGGCTTCATCCACGCCCGGCATCACACAACCGAAAACAACCTCATCGACATCATCCTTGCTGAATTTCTGCCGTAATAACAGGCCACGACTCGCAGCAACCGCCAGGTCGGCGGCGCTGAATTTTGCCGTACTGTCCGCTTTCAGGAACGGTGTCCGACTGCCATCGATGACGTATACGGCACGGCCACGGTATGCCTGCCTGTCTTTATTGGCATGGTGCTCATGAGACATGATCATGTACCTCATGCAATGATGTCGGCTTGTCGTTGTTTTTCATCTGCTCTGTAACTGGATCGAAATGCTGTGTCAGGTCTGCGGAAAACTCATCCACCGTGATCGCATCACGTCTGGCCCTTACCGCCGCATGCACGATTTCCCCTTGTTCCGGCGTAATGATACGTTCACTGACCGCACGCCGGGTCAATGTGTCATCCGGTTTAGCTTGCAACAGTCCCTGCTTAACTGCATGCCTGATAGTGGCCTCGATCGGCTCGGCCACAATCACCCTTGTAAGCGCCGACTCAATACGACCCAGTGCATCATCGGTATTATGCGGGATGTATATATCCTGTGTCAGTCGATAGCGTGATGGACAGGGCTCCAGTAGCATGGCGGACAAGCTATGGTCCAGTTTATCGCTGGCCGGGACAAAGCCCGTACCCAGCGGAAAAATGATCTTCTTCAATAACCAGGCAACGGGTCGGTGGGGATAATTCTGTAACAATGACAGTATTCTTGTTTGAATTGTGTTTAACGAGTTCTGGCAAGCCCACTGAACCAATGGATAGTCCTGGGGATGCGAGCCCTGATCCTGATAATGCTTGAGGACGCATGAGCCAATGTAGAGTTCACTGAATATATCCGCGAGTCGTGCCGAGACCTTCTCCTTGCGCTTTAAACTGGCACCCAAGGTCAGAATAAAGGTATCGGATAATAGCGCGAAGGCAGAACTCATACGTGAGAATTGCCGATAGTAACAGGATTCGTCTCCCTGAATCGGTGTACGTACCAGGGCTGCCCCGGTCATACCGGTAAACAGGGTTCTGGCTATATTGCTGAGAAAAAAGCGTATATGGCTGAACAGCAGGCGATCGAAGTCCTTGACGGCCTTGTCACGATTAGCCGTATTGCCTGTTTCCATAATTGCGCGAATATAGGGATGGCTACGTATTGAACCCTGACCAAACACAATCATGCTGCGGGTCAGAATATTTGCACCCTCGACGGTAATGCTGATTGGAATCGACTGGTAGATTCGGGCAATAATATTTCTCGGCCCCATGCAGATCGCCGCACCCGCCTGGACATCCATTGCATCATTGATGACGACGCGCATTTTTTCTGTCAGGTTGTATTTTGCGATCGCAGACAATACCGATGGACTGTGTCCCTGGTCTATCGCCGTTGCCGTCACCTGTCTGACGGCATCCATCTGGTAGGTGAGGGCAGCGATTCGTGCCAATGCTTCCTCGACGCCTTCAAAATTTCCAATAGGTTGTTTGAACTGTCTGCGAATACGTGCATAGGCACCGGTTGCGCGACTGGCCAGTTTGCCGGCCCCGGTACTGAGGGCGGGCAATGATATCGAACGCCCGGTAGCCAGACATTCCATCAGCATCCTCCAACCCTGGCCCATGCGTGCCTGGCCGCCGATAATCCAGTCCATTGGAATAAATACATCCGTGCCGCTATTGGGTCCATTCATGAAGGCAATATCCAGCGGATTATGCCGATGCCCGATGTCAACACCCGCCGTGTCCGTTGGGATCAACGCCAGGGTGATACCGATATCTTCCTGCTCGCCGAGGATATGATCCGGGTCATAGAGATGAAATGCCAGGCCCAGCAGGGTAGCCACCGGCCCCAGTGTGATATAGCGCTTTTCCCAGTTCAGGCGGATGCCAAGAACATTCGACTGACCATTATATTCGCCACGACAGACAATACCGCTGTCCGGCATTGAACTGGCATCACTGCCCGCATCCGGCCCAGTGAGCGCAAAACAGGGAACCTCGTTGCCGGCAGCCAGCCGCGGTAGATAATATTGCTGCTGTTCGTCGCTTCCGTATTTTAACAAGAGTTCAGCCGGCCCCAATGAATTGGGCACCATAACCGTCACCGCGGCGGTGACACTACGACTGGCGATCTTCATGATAATCGTTGAATGTGCCAGCGCAGAGAAGCCAAGCCCGCCATATTCGCGGGGGATAATGATGCCAAAAAAACCATTAGATTTGATGTATTCCCAGACCTCGGGGGACAGATCATGATCCTGTGCGGTTGTTTTCCAGTCATCTATCATGGCACATAATTCTTCCACGGGGCCATCGATAAACTGATGCTCTTCATGACTAAGTTCAGGGGCAGGGGTGTGCAGCAGTTTTTTCCATTCAGGACGGCCGCTGAACAGCTCCGCATCCCACCAGACACTGCCAGCATCCAGGGCTTCTTTCTCCGATATAGACATTTTCGGTATAGCCCGTTTGAATATTGAAAACAGTCTGATACTGATCAGCTTGCGCCGCAGTGGACGAAACAGCAGCGGGACAATCATTACGACAAACAGCAGCCCAACAGATAATTGAACAGCACGCATGCTGTCATCCAGGCCGACCCACAATGCCAATGCGGCGGCACCACTGATGGCCCAGACATAAGCTGGGGATCTGAAATAAATCAGTGACCAGATCAAGGCGATTACAAGCAAGCTGTATAGCACAAACATCCTGTTACTCCTTATGGATTATTCAGACTGACTCCCATAACGTGACTTTAACAGATTAATGGCATGTAAGGGTGACCGGGTTCTCATGTTATCCCCGGATTGCGCCGGACCGAAATAATTGGCCGGTAGATAACAGTCGTCTTCGCCATTACAGACAATCCCTTCCTTGTCCCAGGGAAGGTTGCGGTAAATGGATAGCTCTTCCAGTCCCAGATAGGGGTATTTTATGATCTCGAAATAGGGTGAATAATCGAAGTCAGAGGGGGTATATAAACGAAAGTTACGTTTATACAACTTTAACTCACCCAGTTCGCTTCGTTGAATGACGGGCAGGATAGGGAAGTGTACCGACGAAAAAGCCGCGGCTATCAATGAGGAGCAAACGGTGCGTGTCGGCGCTCCGGCGTTGTGTTGAAACAGGGAAGAGCGCCAGCGCCGAGGCAGGATGCTATACGGGAATAAAAACCGGGCCAGATCGAGCAATTGACGCACATCGTAATCACAGCCCAGATGACGTGTGCTATAGGAAATAACCTTCGACGCATCCTGTCTCGACAAGGTCTTCGGACGACAGATACGCACATGGTCATGCACATATTTTTCCAGTGGAGTAATAATGGTTCCTTCACCCATCAGGGCTTCGAGAACCAGTTGTTTATTGCCATCGCCCGAGTAATGCTGTTCGATATTTTTACGTGTGTATTCATCCTCGATATCATTCAGGCGGCCGATATATAACGCTGAATGTGTCCACGGACTCTGGGTGATTACCTTGATAACATGACTGACATGACTATGACCCTCGACAAGTAACACATCACAGGGTCTGATCTCATAAGAGAGCTGTTCAAAATCACACAAAGGGACAGTAGTGACCCGGGCCCGGTCTTTAGTCAGCCAATGGGTAATACTGTTATCGAGCCATTTTTTGAGTCCTGTCATGACGAACTCCTGTCAGGCCTGTTGATCAGGCTAAATGCTAAATAAAAATCATTTCTATATAACTTTGACCTTGTTTAAACTTTTGGGTTGCATCTATAAGCACATTAATTATAAGGATAATAATAACCTAGTATCTATATATAGTATCGCTCAATTAGCGGAAAATATAAGTCATTATAAGTAGTTAAAACATGGATATTTACCTAATCCATTGTAATCAGTGAAGTTATTGCGGGCATCATTTTTCAGCCTTGTTTATTTTTATATAATAATGGTAAATTTTTGATAGCCTATGAATCAGGCGCATGGTCAAGCAATAAGCACATCAGGCTGAATCCAGTATCCCGAAAAGTTGCTCAAATTCCCATGGCTGATGATAGAAGTGGGGTGACAGGCGAATACCCTGACCGCGTTCTGCACACTGTACCCCCTGGGCGCTTAGGTATGTATGCAACTCATGCGTATTCTGTTTGCTGTGTTTGAAATTGGTAATGCCGGACATCCTGCTGTGATGCGTGTTAACGAGCAATTCATAGTTGTTGTGGCTACGTATGTAGTCATTGATTGTGTTGGTATTGTTCAGGATCGCATCCTCGATAACCTGTTTTCCCGTTTGTTGAATCAGTCCGATGCTTGCATGTAATGCAAAGATGGCCAGCATGTTCGGACTGCCGCATTCGAAGCGTCTGGCCGTATCAGCGATACGCCATTCCTGTTGCAGGAAATCGGCTGGATTTTCGATCATATGCCAACCGTATTGTTTCAGATTTAACTGCGAACGTTGTTCGGATTTGCAGTAAAAAAGGGCCAGTCCTTCCGGCCCCAGCATCCATTTATGGCCATCGGCAACAATAAAATCGGCCTGAATCTGTTGCTGGTCGAAGGCCAGCGCACCGAGCTGCTGAATCGCATCGATGGCAAATAAAACATTATTGCGCCGACATCCATCACCCAGTTTTTCAAGATCAAGCCTGAAACCGCTGCTGTATTGTACGGCACTGACCGATAGCAGCCGGGTACGCGCATCCATTGCATCGATCAGGGCCCGTTCCGGATCGTCCGCCGTGAGAATGTCTATTTGCCTGGTTTCGACGCCAAATTGTGCCAGTGATTCCCATACGATACGGTTTGACGGAAATTCTCCGGCAGGGATGACAACATTATCGCCAGGCTCCCAATCCAGGCCATAGGCAATAACAGACAATCCCTCCGATGTACTCTTTAACAGGGCAATATCGTCGACCGAATCGGCATTGATCAACCAGCGTAAGCGTTCACGCAGTTCCTGTTCGGTATCCAGCCATTGCAGGTAATTGCTTGATCCGGAGTACAGATTTTGATCAGCAAACTGCTTTACAGCCTCGACGGTACAGCGCGGCCACGGAGATACTGCAGCATGATTGAAATACAGAATATTTTCATGTAGCGGAAATTGAGGATGCCTGGCTTGTTGTGTCATGTTGTTTTTATTTTCCGTGTCTATGAAAAATTATACTAGCATAGATGACCGGTTTGTTTCCGATATCCGGTCTAAGCTGGATTTACTTTACTGACGGATTTTAATGTGGGATGAACTGGTAATATGACACTGTGAAATATACACAGTAAGAGACAGGTACAACAACTTCTAATGATTACTGATCGTGGCGCTGATGATTTTTGACAAGCTCAATGGCCTCGTTAACGGCCTTGTGGACCATGGTTTCCATTTGCGCGTATTCTTCAGGCGTCATGTAAAAGGCCATATCCACATGATGGCGTATGTATTTGACCGGTAATTTGTTCAGCGCAACGCAGGCAACATCGGCCAGAAATCCCGGGTTATCTTCATATTCAGCACCCAGCTGATCGGCTATACCTGAAAACACATATTCTTCGTAGAAATTGTGCAGATCGTCAAAAGCAGGGTGTATTTCTTTTTTAAATTTCATACAGAATATAGCGCTGAATAGACACGAAACTTTAACCACCGACAATACACCATATGCGTATAATATATATTATGTTAAATAATGAATTCCGTTAAATTAACGTTATTACGGATATTCCTATATTGAGGTTGTTATGTCGTATTCTGGCCAGGCACGCGTCCAGGTAGTCGAACTGCAAGCTCACCTAATAATTAGGTATTCGTCCATATTGGGCCACCTATAATTTCAATGTTATCTAGGTCCTCCATTGGCCCATCAAGTACATAATGGTTTATTATTGCATCAACTGCATACTGTGAAGCGTAAGCAATTTTTCGAGCCGATTGCTTTGTAAAACCGCAATTTCTCGCTAAGGCTAGAACCGCATAAACAAAGGAGTCAGGATGACAAATGCACTCATAAGCATTATTGGCAGCATACTCGGTGCTATTGCGGCCGCACTTATCACAGCTTACTTCAATCGGCGCACAAGCGCTCAAACCACTCCATCAATAGCAGAGACGTCTACTGATGTACGCTCCAAGGGCACGGAGGTACATCGTTCCATGCGATGGTTGTTGATTACGTTATGGCCATTCGCATGTTCGGCACCTGAAGCCGCACTGCTTTCTGTCGGCGATGACTGGTTCATGGTTTCCATTGCCATTGCGCAAGCCTTGCTGCTGCGTGTCGTGCTCGGTCAGGAAGGCCGATGGGCCTGGTGGTGGTTCTTTGCCAGCACCTCGGCATGGATTGTTATCTGGTACGATGCATGGTTTACGCAACTACTTCCATTAGACCTTATGGGCCCCGCGTATGGCATACTGGCAGGAATACTACAGTGGCTGGTGCTTCGGGGTTACTACCACTATTCGGCATGGTGGATCCTGGTCAGCTTCTTTGCCTGGACCCTGGGATTGGCCATTGGCTTACAAATTGATCCCGGGCTTGGCCTTAGAACAGCGATCGGACTTTTTATTAGCGGCCTGATCACGGCTTTTGCGCTCGCCTATATTATAAAGCATCCAATACGCGAGCACTCACTACAACGTGATTAGCTCATCTGAGTCTAAGCAGAGCCCTTTTTATTCTGGAAGGCGGCTATCGGCTAACTGCGCCCCTTCACTCGATTATCTCCTATACTTTGTTTGGGGCACCACCGATTGCTCTGGTTTCAAGCTGAAGATAAGTCATCAGCTGGGAATGGCTCAGTCTACTTTTTCGTAGTCGTACCAGACGGCCTCGATATTGTGGCCGTCACGATCATAGACAAACGCGGCATAGTAGCCCGGCCAGTAATCACGATAGCCCGGACCGCCATTATCAGTCGCGCCTGCGGCCAACGCCGCCTTGTAGAAAGCCTCAACCTCTTGTTGGCTGCTTGCCTCGAAAGCGAGATGAGTCGGTACGACGGTATCCTCGCGTACAATCCAGAGGTCGGTATTCTTGCCGTCGTTGAAACCAGCCGCCTCACCCTCCTCCATGTTGTTCTTATAACCAAGCGGTGCGAGAGCCTGTACGTAGAAAGCCTTTGACTTCTTATAGTCGCTCACGGGTAATGTTGTATGTGCGATCATGTCCAGATTTCCTCCTGGTTGCTATAGGCGGTCTGAAAAACGGTGTCCCGAAAAACGGGAAAAACGGTGTCAGAGAACGATTGTTGCTAATATACTAAATACCCTACCCATAATTGGCCTACTCTTCTTCTGCTCTTGGGTGTCCTGGCTTTCCTAATACTGTCTTTCTTTGCGTTATCTGTTAAATATTTTCCTTGAAATATGATCATTCCAAAGCTAATTCATGGATCAGTGCTTTACGAATATCAATTAACATGTCATTTATACGTATTAGTTAAAACAATACCGATACATACAGCCTAGAATCAATAATGCAATGCGGGTAGACTCGTTTGATTCAGGGCTTGCTTTGTCATAATGAATCGACACTGCCTCATGGTTTCATCCTTGATAATAGCCATTCTGGTATCTAAAAGGTGCATTTAAGTATGGATTATTGCTAAGTTCAGGTGGTTTTATACGCATTTTCAATGTGTTATATTAGCCTGATCTGTTCGTTTTTTTCCAACTCTGGACTTTCTTTATTGTACACAAATATATAATATGGATAGCCGGATTGTCTGAAGGACAGCCGACTTGGAATAACCCGATCAGACATAACGATTGAATCATCAGCACACCAGACACAATGACACAACAACCTGCACAACATAAACCAAGACCACTGTTAGACCTGCTACTTAGCATTGTCATTCCTTCAATCATCCTGATGAAGCTCAGTGCTGAGGAGCATCTTGGCGCAACAACCGCCCTGATCGTCGCACTTGCCTTTCCGATCGGCTGGGGTTTGTTCGAACTGATCAAATATAAGAAATTCAACTTTATTGCATTGTTGGGTTTGATCAGCGTGTTACTGACCGGTGGCATTGGTCTGCTGCAGCTTGATACGCAATGGCTGGCAATCAAAGAAGCGGCCGTGCCCGGACTGATCGGCATAGCGGTACTGGTTTCGACCCGCACCCGATATCCGTTGATAAAAACCCTGCTGTATAACCCCAAGGTTATGAATGTCGATAAAATCAAACGCAAGCTTGACGAACGCGATACCAGCGATGTGTTCGATGCTCACCTGATGAAGGCCACTTATCTACTCGGCGCTACTTTTTTCTTTTCGGCGATCATGAACTACATACTGGCCAAGTGGATTGTGACCAGCCCAGCGGGTAGTGCCGCCTTTAACGAAGAGCTTGGCCAGATGACCCTGCTCAGTTACCCGGTCATTGCCATCCCCTCCACGGTGATGATGATGGCGATCCTTTACTACCTGTGGCGCACGATTCATGGCATGACCGGACTGGCGCTTGAAGAAGTACTTGCTAATGCAAAACAAGATAACGTGTAGAACTGAGAATAACCGGGAAAAAACCGAGTCAGAGCCGAATGGCACTTACATAAATCGAGAAAGATGTGATTGCGAGCTTATAGACCATACCTTTAAATAATTTAATACCATTCGCTGCGATGTAATCTCACAATGCTACTATCCAGCTCCACTAACAAACATGCCTGCAAAAACGGGGCAGAGAACAATTGTTTCTAAAATTATTGAATATTGTTCTCTGAACCCGGATTTTACTCGTTGTCGAGAACTACTTCACCTGTAATTGTTGCTCCTACTGGTATAGTAGAATTCTGATAGTTTTCACAAGCAGTTATCAATATCCCCGAAATAACCAAGGATTGACAAAACTTTATCTATTTTTTCCTGAGCATAATTACAATTTATTAAAGTGCCAGAAAATACTTTATTGTGTAAAATAATTATGCAAGCATTCAGATAATAGTGATTCATTGATGCCTGACGATGACTGGACCTCTAAAACGACTGCGCAATCTGATCTTGCTAGTCATCTTGCTGATGACGGTAAATGCCTGCAGCCGCACGCAGCTTGTCTACTCACAACTTGATTGGCTGATACCCCGTTATATCGAGAATTATATTTCGTTGAATGATGAACAATACCATGTCCTTGATATACATACGCAACAGTTTTTGCTATGGCATTGCAGCACACATATGCACGAGTATGCCAAGTGGTTTACACGTTTGAGCAGTGATGTCGAAGAAGGACATATGGATGCTGTGAAAATTGAATCGTATATGGGAAAACTTGAGGTTTTTTGGCAAGAGCTGCTCGATAAATATATTCCCGAGTTGGCGGCAGTAATTTATGAAGCAAACGATAAACAAGTTAAGGAGCTGTTTGACAAAATAAGTGACAAGAATGCCCAATTGTATGCAGAACTTGTTGAACCACCACTTATAGAAGTTGAGCTGGAATTGTCTGAACGTATGCAGGATAGATTTGAGAACTGGTTCGGATCGTTGACATCAGCTCAAATTGAATCGATCAAGTTATGGAGCAAAAAGGTCGCCCCACATCAAAGCTTGAGACTGGCCATGCGTGAACGCTGGAAAAATAACCTTCAACGACTGTTTGTGTATCGCAGGGATTTGCCACAGTTTGTGACGGGTGTACGACAATTAATTAAGAATCCACAACAGACGTGGACTCCGGGATACAAACAACAGTTTGCACAAACACGACAAAGTGTGATCAGCTTGATAGAGCAATCAATTAACTCACTGACAACGAAACAGCGCCAGTATTTCATCAACAAAGCCAGCTCCTGGGGAAGGGATTTCAATAAGCTTTCCTGTACCAGAAAAATGCGAGTGTCGACTAGCTGAATAGCCGGGCTGATTGGAAAATCCGGCATTAGGACAAATGAAAACACTGTTTCAACTACGAAAATGAACCAGTAGACATAAAGTTTTACTATTATGATCCTTTACCCGTCATGCACTAATTTATTACAATAGACATTAATGACAATGCATACAATGGAGAGTGATAATGAAATCAACGTGCCATCTGTTTAAACTGGCTCTATTTGTCGTATTCGCTATAACAGGTGGATGCGCTACACAACCTACCCTGACCCAGGAGCAAATCCTGAATCAGAACCGGAATATCGCCAGTCTGAATACGGCACTGAAACAGGCCCGCTCTAATGATGCCCAGTTGCTTGCAGCAGAGAGTTATACCCGCGCCAGTAATGCATTGATCCGGGCTATGGAAGCAGCAAAAAACAACGTCCCTGAAGTTGCCGATGAAGAGGCAAGACAAGGCCAGAAAGCAGTCGACAAACTCAATCGCGATATAAGTATCACACGCGAAATCCTGGCAGAGGTGCTGCAGGCACGGAACAGTGCTTACAAGGCCGGCGCTGACAAGTTAAAGGATGGCAAAATCGATGATGCCGATATCGACCTCAAACGCACCGCAACCATGATCGAGGATGGTCACCTCGAGAAGGCCAAGAAGCGGCGCCCGCAATTAATTGCAGAATATCACAATATTGAATTACTGGCCCTGAAGCAAAACACCATGAGCCTGGCAAAATCGGCATTAGCACAGGCCCGAAAACAGCGCGCCGACAGGTACGCCCCCAAGACACTCGCCCAGGCCGAGGAAGAAATGCGACTAGCCGTGTCGATCCTTGATGCCGACAGAACACAGACAGACAAGGCAAATTCGTATGCGAAAAAGGCAAAATGGCTGGCAGAACGAAGTGCTGCAATAACCGAAACCGTCAAGGACTTCGATCGCCGTGATTTTACCATGGAAGATATTGTGCTCTGGCATCAACAGCATCTCAAATCCATCAGTGAACCACTAGGTAAGCAGCCACCATTCAATGAAGCGAGTGAAAAGGCAGTGATAAGCCTGAGAAATGATGTTGCCAGGATAGTCAACGAAAAGAACCTGACTCGAGCCCAACTGGAAGAAACCGAGGAGCAGTCACAAGCCCAGTTGAAATCTGCAGAAAAACGTATCGCCGGCCTGAAGTCTGCCAGTCAGGCGGCACAACAGAAAGAACGTGCTGAACGGCAAAAATTTGAGGCTGTGCAGGCCATGTTCGATGAATCAGAAGCCAATGTGTTCCGGCAGCGCAAAAATGTGCTGATCTCTATACATGGATTTCAGTTCCCATCGGGGCAGAGTGAAATCCAGGCAAACAATTTTCCGTTAATGAACAAGATCGTCCGGGCTATTAATATATTTCCCAAAGCATATATAGAAGTGACCGGGCACACAGACTCTTTGGGTGATGACACCAGCAATCAACTGCTTTCAGAAGTGCGTGCGGAAAAGGTTGGGCTGTTTCTCAACGAAGTCGGGGGAGTACAAATGAGCCGGATCATGTCACATGGTTATGGAGAGTCGAGGCCTGTCGCGACTAATGAGACACGTCAAGGACGCGCCAAGAATCGTCGGATTGAAATTAAAATCATCAACGAATAATCATATCATTTAAGGGGTAAGACTACTTTTCGTGTCACCGGGATCATATCGATGACCGCTAACTTAGTTCAGTGCTTCAGCAGATATATCGCAAGAAAACCACCCCATGGCGAGGTATTGTTTATCGATACTTCGACAAGACGTGCAATTTTGCCAGCTTTAGGCAGTAAGATGGCTGTTTTGTGTCTGTGCGAACTGACCTTCGGCCTAAGTTGATCGATCCAAACCTTCGCTGTCGACCAGGTGTCCCAACGGGCTCCATGGTAACTGCCACTGTTGCGTTTTTTACGATATAAAATGCTATGACGGTTGAGCAAGCCCAGTACGACTCCTTGACGGCTGACACGCCACATCTCGGCCAGGGCTTGTTGTGGATCAGATATAAAACATAGACTTGTGACCGCTGTAGTGTATTCGAAACTGTTATCTGTAAACGGCAACTGTTCGGCCATACCTTCAAGGTATGTAATTGGACCCGCCTGATTGCATGCATAACCGATCATTGCAGGATCAGGATCGATTCCAGTCACATCCAATCCCGCGTTAGCAAAGCGGCGGCTGAAATAGCCTGTACCACAACCAACATCCAACAGGGTTTGTCCAGACACAGGCTGCATCAGCTGCAGCAGCAATTGCGATTCTGTGCGGCCAATCCATGCGCCACGTGCTGTGTGGTACCAGGCTTCGTATATTGCCGGGTCAGTTTTCGCTGTCATCGTCTGTTAAATCGATAATATATAGACAGTGAATGCTGACTCGTAACATAACTATTGAAAAGATTATTATCAGACGATGCTGCTATTGCTTCGTTGCACCATGCCCGCCTCCACCATTGCCACTGCCATCTCCGGCACCGGAACCGCCGTTTCCACCATTACCATTACCGCCACCGGGCGACTGAGGTGGAGGCTCTATCGTTCTGCTTGCCTTTTTACATGCCTGTGAACGCGGATGTGATTCCGGATAATGATTCTTTCTGCCCAGACATTTGGCAGCAGGCATTTTTGACGGATCGTTGACCCATGCTCCACGGGGTCCTGCGAATATTATTAGTGATGAATTAGCTTGGTTTTTTATCGGGTGATCAGATTCATGCGTATAACGGGGCCTTTGTCTATTTGTACACAGCCGGTGGTTCAAACTTGCCGGTGTCGGATTTTTGCTCCAGCAACCAGTCAACGAGCACCTGCAGTTCTTCATCCGACCCTCTGAATGGTTCGGGATGTTTCTTTCTTGCCTTGCTGGTTTTGTTCGTCAGGTAACTTTGCAGCCATTGCGCATCGAACCTAGCCCCTACTCCTGATAAATCAGGACCTTTCGGAGTTTTCGGACCCGGTATTTGTGGCAGCTCTGCTGAATCCACTGAATGACACAAGTTACATTTGATCGACTGAAAAACAGCCTATCCAGAGGCAAAAGCGTTGAAGTTGCCAAATATAATCATCGTGCCAATGAAAATAGATAGGATAGATGCGTGCTTCATGATACACCTCGCTTTACGATACTAATCAGTATTGAATCAAGAGTACCTTAACCGTAATTAATGGAATTGATACAGATCAACTAAGTGGTTCAGCCTGCATTACAAGGTTTCACACTAGCCCTTTTACTGTCATTATTTTACTCCGAACATAAATAGGGGCAGATAGTGCATTATAGTATGTTAATACCGTGCAGCCCTGTTACAGGTATATCTAAACTTTTTTCCCCTTTTTCTGTTCAACATACCTTATTAATAGCACTCAAAATATATCTTGATAAATCATGTTTGCAGATAAATTCTATTTATTTTATAAAAATATCCAGAGAATAAAAAAAGGGCATGTTCATATGCCATGCCCTTTTCATAAAAAACATCTCCGGTTAATTATATTTTATCTGATTATCTTAAAGGTTGTTGCAACTTTTCCGACAGGTGTAATGAATATTGCTTTTCCTTTACCCGGCACGGATGTACCACCCCAATCACTGACGGCAAGAGGAGTCGAGCCGCTGCCATTGTAACCAGATGCTCCAAAATTATATTTTTTGATAATTCTCTTTAATGGATTAGGTCCAAGATTTTTTAGCGTTGCCTTCACTGTTGCTGACCCTATGCTTGCACCTCCTGTGGACCACCTTATCCAATAGGCATTGGTATTAGGAATCCATGGATTTGAAAGCCTTATAGTCGTTACCTTGTTGCCGGCATCATTTTCAATCCAGACTGACAATGCCTCTGATGCTTCAATATTTCCGGTCTCAATTCCGTTCTCTACTTCTGCCTGAACAGTTGTAACTCCCATAAGTGCAACAAACAGACTAGTAATTATAAGATGAGTTTTTTTCATGATATATTCTCCGTGTTAAATATTATATTTACTTCAACATCACGATTTAACATATTGTGCGCAATATAATTTTGTGTAGTTGTTTGGTCATTCCGCTAAACTACAGTCAATCATACTCTCACAATAAAAAGTGTACTTAGTTAATAGTAAAATTTCCTTGATATAAATCATGTAAACATCATCTACTACATTTTTGTTGATAAATTAAATATCATATACAAGCACAGCCAAATATTTATTATATAAATCCAAGTCGTTAGATATGACTAATTTGTCTGCCGTGACTCAAAATCCCCTGCTCCGCACCATCATGTATCAGTTCGAACGATTCGCGGATCATTCTCTTTGCGAAATAGTCACCAAATGATACTGCCATGGAACAAACATCATCAAACCAAACCTGATATGTCCGGGATTTATAATAATTTAAAGAATATTATTTGTGGCCGATATTATCAGTAATCTTTGCGATACTTGGCCCGATGATCTTTCCGCAGATTTTGATATTTATCTGGCTTGTACTAAAATATGTTGTGGTTTTTTTATTTATTAGCATCATTTGATATACTGAATTCTAGCTGGCAATTGACAAGAAATAGTATATATTGACAGATTGAGAGATTAATTATAATATAATCAATAGTTTGCATGACTTTTCGCTGGCTTTACTTAAACTATATTATATGCTTATATATCCCTCAGGTTTAAGGAACACACTATGGAAGAAGCCGGACTTTTTACGTTACGATTTGTAATTACAGGTATGTCGACCAAAAAGGCAGCCGAGGTCTGTAATACAACCGAAAAAACGTACAAGAAATGGGAATCCACGCGGATATATCCCCTTACTGCACTCGAACTTATGAAGGCCAATGCCAGAGCTACTACCGTTAACGATAAAGATCTGCAGTCTGTAAAAAATGATAAAAATCTTGATCAGGCGCATCAGGATCT
>CAMYJD010000047.1 GCA_947258655.1 uncultured Gammaproteobacteria bacterium
GTGCCCTTGCTGGTGGTCATCTTCGCGCTTTCGTTATCGGTGATGTTACTTTTCACTTCCTTGTTTTGTTTGCCTTTGCCCTTCCTTGGACTGGCTGTTTTTAAAAATTTGTCGATTTTGTCATGCGCTTTATTAAGGGTCTTGATGGCTTGCTCGGTGCGTTGGCGCCGTTCATCCTCACGCGTGTCATTGGTATCAAGCTTTTTATGTTCCTTTATATAATGGTGCATCTGTCGTTTGATTTTATCACGCTTTTGTTCCAGCTCTCTAAATGTACCAGACCACTCCTTGGCGGCATTGCTGGACATCTTACAACCATCCAGCGCAAACAGTTCCTTGCCTAATAACCCTTGCTCATCACAAATCAACAGGACCTGTTCAAACAACGCCTCGATCTCTTCACCCCGACCGCTGACAAAACTGGCGATGGTCGTGAAGTGTGGCACGGTATCACACGACAAGGCTTTGAAAATAATGTTGGTCTCGCAACACCATTCGATCTCACGGCTGGAGGTAATACCTTTTGAGTAGGCAAACAGGATGATCTTTAATAGTATCGCCGGGTCATAGGCCGGTCTACCGCCTGCATCATTTTGATAACGTGGATGAAAGACCGTTAAGTCCAACTTGTGATCGATGATGTGATTGATCGCAAACTCGAACGTCCCGGCTTGTAATTGATCTGAATAGTTGATCACGACCATTTTGCTTTGGTTGGGATCATAAGGAATAAAGTTAGGCATGACAGTCGACTCCCTGTGACGATGAGTCATTTTAGCAAAGTTTTTCCGTATTGCTTAGGTTTTTCTACAGCCTCAACGCCTACATAAGGGGCCGGAGCTGCGTAGCAGCGGAGGTCCCAGCGACCATAGGGAGCGACTTGATGTGTTTGTTAGAAGCTTTTTATTTAGCATATTTAACTGCTGGAATTAATGCGATACTAGAAAAAAAGAAAAATATCATTGTAATTGTTATGCTGCTTTCTAGTTTAAAGTTATTGCCAATGAATTTCCATTTTTTAATTGTTTTATTATATATAACCTGTAAACCCCCCGCTTTTAGTGACACCCTAAATTAGAGTTTTCCCCTTGTTTGTGAATGGCCAGATACTCCCAGGGAGTCAGGTCATTCAGCGAGTCATGTGGTCGTTCTTCGTTATATTCTCTGATCCAGTTTTCAGTCAGCTCTCTGACTTCGTTTAATGTTTTAAATGCATACATATTCAGGATTTCATCTCGGTAGGTCCGGTTAAATCGTTCTACATATGAGTTCTGGGTTGGTGTACCCGGTTTGATAAACTCAAGCTTGATATTATGTTCCTCGGCCCACTCAGCAAGTGTGGCAGAGATAAATTCCGGCCCATTATCCATCCGTAGCTGTTTTGGGTAGCCTCGCCAGGCCACGATACGCTCCAGCACCCTGATCACACGTAGCGACGGCAGACTCAGATCAATTTCTATCGCCAGTGCCTCTCGGTTAAAATCATCCACCACATTAAACGTTCTAAACCGTCTTCCACAGAACAGGCTGTCGCTCATAAAATCAATCGACCAGGACTGGTTCAGCGTTGCAGGGACTGCCAGTGGCTCTGGGCTACGTGTGGGTAATCGTTTTTTTCCTCTGCGTCGTTTGTTCAAATTCAGCTCACAATAAAGCCTATAAATTCGCTTATGGTTCCAAGGATGCCCCCAGCGACGTAAGATCTTGAAGAGCTTACTAAAGCCGTATGCCGGGTAGCGCTCTACCGCCTTTTGCAAGGCCTGTATCACGGGCTCATCCTTCTTCGTATCAGGTTGATACCGATACACCGAATCACTGATGCCCACTGCGCGACAGGCTAGTCGAAGACTGGCGCCATGCTGCTGTCTTGCATAGTCAACCAGTTCACGGCGCACAGCAGGCTTTACAGCTTTTTTTCAACAATATCCTTCAGGATAGTATGCTCCAGGCTCAGATCCGCATACATCTGTTTTAAACGTCTGTTCTCTTCTTCCAGATCTTTGAGTCGCTTGATATCTGATGCTTCCATACCACCATATTTGGCTTTCCAGTTGTAATAGGTCGCATCCGAGATGCCGTATTCTCGACAAACATCTTTAACCAATTTGCCATTTTCTACTTCCTTCAAGATCTTGACGATCTGGGTTTCTGTATAACGTGATTTTTTCATTATCGTTCTCCTGTCCGATAGTTTACGATGGAGAACTCTAATTGGCTATGTCACTATTCTACGGGATGGTTACAATCACTATTCTACGGGATGGTTACAAGCAGAACAGCTATATTATCCGTATCTTTAGCGATTACAAGTATCTTCCTTTCACCCGCACACGCGGCGGTAGTTCAATTCAATTCTGGAGGGACTGCTGCGACCGGAATTATCGGGTTAGATGTGGGGGGTACTTTCTACGATGTAGATTTCACTGGCAGCATTACGCATAACAATTGGGCAACAATGCTGGACGTTAACACGCTCTCAGACGCGACAACGGTCATCGGGGCTATCGCTACTGCACTAGACAGCGCGGCGGTGACGCTTCTCGAGTATGATACGCCCAGCGGTGGTGTCTTCGAGTTTAACAGTACTACATTGTATTACGGTACCAATAGTACCAGTCTGCTGGGGGTCGGGATTAACTCGTTCTTCGGCTCTAACTGGGGCTCGTTCATAGGCGGCTCTACTTCACCACTCAACGATAGCTTCCCGCTTGCCGTAGATCTCACTCCAAGTGCAGTGCCGGTCCCGGCGGCGGTATGGTTATTTGGTAGTGGCTTGATTGGATTAGTCGGAGTAGCTAAACGAAAGAAAAACGCATCATATTAGACTAAATAATTCTGACTACTGAACCCGCCATTGTAGCGGGTTTTTTTATTGGGGTATTTTGCACTCATGAATGTCTGGTCTTGTTAAGATTGTGCATTCTATTAGTCTGATCAATTCGTGCTATTTAGCATAACAATCATTCGACGCTTTATCTTTAAATATTACTGTACAAAATTCTTAAATGATATTTTATTAATTTCATTCACATTTCTCTAGCTTCTTCACTTGTTAGGCGTTTTCGCTTTTATGTGACGCTGCCTGAATGCATATAAAACTCAGGTCATCCGTCATTTCCGCTTCGCCTGCATGTTCATAGATGCGCGCCAACAGGAACTGTTTAATAAATGCGGGTTCCAGTTGCTTGCTCATCTCCAGTACCTTTATGATATTACCGACGCCCAGTTGATAGCCGTTATGGTCACGTAATTCCGACAAACCATCGGTATAGGCAAGGATAATATTACCGGGAACAAAATCGATCCTGTTAATCTGGCATGGATAATCATCCAACACACCCAGTACAGGATCGGCCTGGTCAAGTTCAATAACCTCGGCGTCATTATTGACCATCAATGGCGGGTTATGACCGCAATTGATATATTCCAGGCTATGTCGATGCGGATCCAGTTCCATAAACACTATGGTGACAAATTTCCCGCGCACACTATTGTGATAAACCGATTGGTTGATGAACTGTACCATCCTGTCTAGCGGGTAATCCTGGTCCGCCAGTGTCTTGACCATGGCCTGGATATTGGACATCAGTAGCGCCGCGGAATAACCTTTTCCGGAAACGTCCGCGATCACCACCAGACAGCGGTCGCCACTGAGTTCGATAATATCAAAGTAATCGCCGCCCACCTGCTTTGCCGGGCTATAGAAGGTCTCCAGATTGTAATAGTGCAGATCATGCTCGTTATCCGGTATCAGTTTTTCCTGAATCTCGGCAGCCTGATCCATATCATCCTCTATAAACCGGAGCTTCTCCTCATAACTGACCTGGGCCACAACCTTTTCGAGCAAATGACGTGAGGAACGTGCAATAAACATGGCCGCTACGCCCATCATGATGAACATGACGCCTTTCAGCAGTATCTGCACCCAGGCGCCTTCACTGGTCTCCAGACCGGGCATGAAAGTTTCCTGTTGTAGCCACAGCGCGTAGGCCCCAATGAATTGCCCGGCCGCAAAACCACCCGCCAGTAACGACAGCAGCGGATTGATCGACAGACTGGTCAGACCTATCACCAACAGGTAAAAAAGCGGTGCCGTCGATGACAGGGCGAAATTGGCATCGACCAGGCGTGCCGTCGTCAACATGTAAAAAGTCACCGTGGATACCTGCAGGACAAGGTTCAGATACTTGAATGCCGGGTGATAGACCCCGCGCCCGATCAATATTGCCGTACCGATAAACCACAACACCAGACCAACACTGAGTAGCTGGGTAAAATTCAGGAATATCGCCATGTTGGGGTCATGATCAGCCTGGGCAAACAGATTCATGACAACGATAGTCACGGCCAGCAACCAGCCTGCCATCTGCTGTGAACGTTTTTCCACGCTTAACAGTTCGGCTTCGAGTAAATCCCTGTAGGTCTTGGTGTTCGCGTGATTCATGTCAGTTGTTTTCGCGTAGAGTCCTTGCCCGCTGGCGTAGCAGAAAAACGCCTGCAGCCAGCATGCTGACTGTCCCCAGTATGTTAATAGTACTATTGACCCCGATTATATCGGCAATATAGCCGGATGAAATACTACCAATGGGCATAAAGCCGATAAAAACCGTCGAGAATATCGACATTACCCGGCCTCTGAGCACATCACTGACCTGTGATTGTATCAAGGTGTTGGTCGATGCCGCCAGAATTGTCTGGCAGAAGCCGAACAAGGCCAAAACCGGTAACGCCAGCATGAGCTTGCTGATCATTGCAAATAATACAAGACAAAGACCTGCAACCATGCCCGCAGTACCTATATACCATTGTAATCCCTGGATCCTGGACAGATAGGCCAGTGTCAAGGCGCCAGTCAGCGCCCCGGCGCCCATTGTGCCCAGCAGTATACCGAGTACACCGGAGTCGCCATGAAATGTACCGCGTGTAAAAACCGGCATCAGTACGGTCAAGGATGTGCCGACGATGCTGAATACACTGAGCAGCATCAGACTCAACCTGATGGACCGATTCGACCAGGCAAAACCCAGGCCCTCGCGCATCTTATCCAGTACCGAGTCTTTACTGTGCGAGGTTTGCAACGTAGGTAGTCGCATTCTGCGCAAGCTATATATTACGGCCAGAAAGGTTATTGCATTGATGATAAACACAGGTCCTTCACCGATATGTGCCACCAGGATACCGGCAATAAACGGACCACTGAAACGGGCAATATTAAAGGCACTGGAGTTCAGGGCAATCGCATTGGGAAGGTTTTCTCGACTGACAATGTCGGATAAAAAGGTGTGTCTGGCCGGCATTTCCAGCGCATGAATGATGCCCAGTACTGCAGACAGGGCCAGTATATGCCAGGCCTGCACATAACCGCTCAGGGTTAACAGGCCCAACACCAGGGCCTGGATGAGTCCGGCAAAATAGGCAAGCATGAGTAGCCTGTGACGATTGACGTGGTCTGCCAGTACACCTCCCCACAGGCTCAGCAGCAACACCGGAAACAACGCAAAGAATGCCGTCAGTCCGAGCATGAAACTCGACTCTGTGAGTCGGTAAACCAGCCAGGCCTGGGCCACATTCTGCATCCATGCGCCATTCAATGAGACCAGCTGGCCGATATAATAGAGCCTGAAATTTCTATGTTGTAGTGATCTGAAAATTGATAATCAGGTTCGTTCTCTATGTGTATTACTTTGCCAGCGGAATGCCTGTATGCCTTTATCTGAATTCGACATGATTGCAAAATATTTTCGTGATGCAAGCCCGCACAGAGCCGATACCATACTGGCTATCGGTGACGATGCAGCCCTGATCAGGGTTGACGAAGGTAAGCAACTGGATACGGTCCTGTTACAATGGCTTGCAGGTGTTGACTATGAGCCAGCCGCACCCGGCGCAGATACCGGCCGGCGCCTGCTTGCCCAGGCGATCAGTGAACTCGAAGCACAGATGGTAAAACCTGCGTGGATGACCCTGTCCCTGAGCTTTGAGCACCTGGATGAAACGTGGCTGGATCAATTCAGTCGCGGCCTGCTTGACCTGGCAGAACAACATCAGATCCAGTTGATTGGCGGTGATAGCAGTCGGGGTCCGGATACACTGCGACTACATTTGATGGGCACATCCACAATCAATCAGATGGCATAGGCATCTTTCATCGTTTTCATGCGTTTGAGCAATACGTCCTGCAGTTTGTCACGTGTTTGCAGTAATAATTTCTCGGTCATCTCCCAACCCATACAGGCATCGGTTACTGAAACCCCGTATTGCAGCTTGGACAGATCATCGGGAACCGCCTGATTGCCCTCATACAAATTACTCTCCAGCATCAAGCCAACAATGGACTGGTTACCTTCAAGAATCTGGTTGCTGCAGTTATCAACGACCAGTGGCTGTAATTGATAATCTTTCATCGAATTACCATGACTGCAATCCACGACCAGATTGGGTGACAATTTGTTTTTGATCAGCTCCTGTTCACACAGCGCGATATTAACCGAGTCATAATTGGGTTTACCATCCCCACCGCGGAGCACAACATGGCCGCTGTCATTACCGCGGGTATGTATAACCGCACATTGCCCTTTCTGGGTAATACCGAGGAAATGATGTGGCTGCGATACCGAATGCAGGGCATTGATGGCGACCGACAGACTGCCATCGGTGCCATTCTTGAAGCCGACCGGCGTCGACAGGCCACTGGCCATTTCCCTGTGGGTCTGTGATTCCGTGGTCCTGGCACCGATGGCGGTCCAGGTAATCAGGTCGGACAGATATTGAGGCGTAATAGGGTCCAGTGCCTCGGTCGCTGTCGGGATACCCATTTCGGCCAGCTCCATCAGGATTTGCCGCGACATATACAGGCCTTTTTCGATATGAAAGGAATCGTCCATGTACGGATCATTGATCAGCCCTTTCCAGCCTACCGACGTACGCGGTTTCTCGAAATAGACGCGCATAACAATATACAGCGTATCCTTGACCCGTTCGGACAGGTCCTTCAATTTCCTTGCATATTCCCGCGCCGCATCGAGATCATGTATGGAACAGGGACCGACAACGACGAACAGACGATGATCCAGGCGATTGAGAATATTACGCACGGTTTCCCTGCCAAACAGGACCGTTTCGGTGGCGGCCTCGGATATCGGGATCTCGGCCTTGACCTCGGCCGGCGTCGGCAATAGGTCTTGTGAAATGACATTGATATTGTGCAAATTGTCTGCGGTCATGGTCGTTATAGTCTGCTCAGTGCCTGTTGTGGAAATCGTATATAGTAAATCTGCATGACGTGGATAGCGTCGACAGAAACTGCATATAATACCCTATTTATGGAATTTTCCTAACATTTCCAGCAATTTTGCCCCTGTTTTTATGCAATTCCCTATAATAAGGGGGTATTCAAGCAGGCACCACCCCTCTATAATCCCTGTGCTCGATCCATGCGCCGCGGAGATAACTCGATGAATGACACCAACATAGATACGAATCAGGACCTGGCCAGCGGTATAGCGGCCTTTGAAGGCAAACATTTTGCCACTGCTTCACGCCTGCTCTCGCCACTGGCTGATCAGGGCAATGAAGAGGCCCAGTTTCGTATGGCTATTATGGCCCAGAATGGCCTGGGAATGGTCGTCAACGAAGAACTGGCGCTGAAATACATGAACGCAGCTGCCGAACAGGGGCATGCGCTGGCCATGCACGGACTCGGCTTCATGTACCTGGAGGGCGAATGTACCGACAAGGATCCCAAGCAGGCCGCACACTGGTTCCATAAGGCCGCCGATGCCGGCATGCAGGGCTCAATGACCACACTGGCAATGATGTACCGCGATGGTAATGGTGTCGAGAAAAACCAGGAAGAGGCCGACCGCCTGTTCAAGATGGCCGGATTCGATCCGAGCGAATTTGCCTGATCTGTTTTAATTTGAACAAAAACTGACACATTGAAGCAGATCTGAGCGGACGATATTCACCACGAAGACGCGAAGGTACGAAGCAAGAAAATATTTAGTTCTGGTTATTGAAGGATCTGCAGACAATTCCGAAATTTTCTGACAAGCTTGTAGATTTAATGTGTAGTAGCTCGGAACCAATCCGTCACATTAAAAAACAGATTTATACATGACCTGACAATATTGCCTGGACATGAAGATCTCTTATACCCTATAGCAGTCTTTCAGGAATATTTGTTTAACGGGCAGAAACCGGCCAACAGCGGCCGTTCCTTCCGACCTTCATCCCCGAATGACTTTGTCGGGGATCCGTTCAAATATTGCAGTTTCATAGTTTTTACTCTGACCCCAAATATTTATCAATCATGCCAGCGATTTGGACGCTATTTCGTAGCAATCCGTAGACAATCCTTCATGCGCTAATATACGTCGCAGTTGTGCCTGCATCAACGCCCTGCGCTGACTGTCGTAACGCTTCCAGCGACTGAAGGCCTGCAACAGACGGGCGGCGACCTGCGGATTTATTTGATCCAGTTTCAGCAATTGCTCCGCGACAAAACGGTATCCATCGCCATCTGCGCGATGGAAATGGATCGGGTTGGCTGTAAAACTACCGATCAGGGCCCTGACCTTGTTCGGATTCTTGATCGAGAAGGCTTCGTGCCCGAGCAGGCCCTGGACACGCGTCAGTGTATCTGCTGCCTTGGAACGTGCCTGGATCGCAAACCACTTGTCCAGTACCAATGGATCATGTTTCCATTGCTGATAGAAGTCTTCCACAACACCTTGCCTTAACTCACCCTCACTGTCTGCGAGACAGGCAAGTGCGGTAATGACATCGGTCATATTATTGCCCTGTCGGTACTGCTGTTCGCACAGTTGCTTCAGCTTTTCATCTTCGAGCTGCATCAGGTAAGCCAGTACGGTGTTTTTCAGGCTACGGCTGGCAACGGCTTCGGCATCGAAACTATATTCCATTGTATCCTGGTTGCGCTGATAACAATCCAGCAATTCATCCATCAATGCTGCAGCCAGCTCTGTCTTCAGCGCTTCCAGAACATCGTGAATAATATCAACATCGACGTCCTCCCCTTGCAACTCAGCCAGATAATTCTCGGAAGGCAGCGTCAGGATCTCGGCCAGAATACCCTTGTTTATATCTTTTGTACGCAACAGTTTACGCAACGTGTTGATCAGTAGTGGATCGATGCTGTATCCCTGCCCATCGGAACGCTGCCTGATCATGCCCTGAATGGTACCCACAACCAGGTCCTGGCTTGCTTCCCATCGATTGAAGTCATCTTCGTCATGATGCATCAGGAAGGCGAGCTCATCATTGCTGTACTGATAATCCAGTTTGACCGGTGCAGAAAAACCCCGTAACAGTGATGGCACCGGCCTGCTGTCAACACCCCTGAATACAAACTCCTGTACGTTTTCGTTAACGATCAGGACCATATTACCGGCATCATCGATGCTGATTCCATCATCGACCAACGGCCTTATGACCTCTCCGCTTGCAGATAACAGGGCAGTAACAACCGGGATATAAAATGGTTTTTTATCTTGTTGTCCCGGGGTCGGTGGACAGCTCTGGGTAAATGTCAGTGTATATTCTGCTGTATCCGCCGCATAGGCATCTGTGACCTTGAGTTCGGGTGTACCCGCCTGATCATACCAGCGTTTAAACTGACTCAGGTCCGCATCATTGGCATCAGCCATGGCAGCACAAAAATCATCAGTCGTCACAGCCTGTCCATCATGACGGGAAAAATACAGATCCATACCACGGCGAAAGCCTTCGACGCCAAACAGGGACTGGTACATACGCACCACTTCTGCACCCTTGTTATAAACCGTTACCGTGTAGAAATTATTGATTTCCACATAGGATTGTGGTCGTACCGGATGTGACATGGGCCCGGCATCCTCGGCAAACTGATACGCACGCAATATACGCACATCCTGGATTCGTTTGACCGCGCGTGCGGTCATGTCGGAACTGAATTCCTGATCACGGAAGACCGTCAGGCCTTCCTTCAAACTGAGTTGAAACCAGTCCCGGCAGGTCACCCGATTACCGGTCCAGTTATGGAAATACTCATGTGCAATGACGCTCTCGATACCGTCGTAATCGCTATCGGTCGCGGTCGTCGGACTAGCCAGCACATACTTGCTGTTAAATACGTTCAGGCCCTTGTTTTCCATTGCGCCCATATTGAAATCGTTCACGGCCACAATCATGTAAATGTCGAGGTCGTATACCAGGCCAAATTTGTCCTCATCCCATTTCATTGCCTTTTTAAGCGACTGCATCGCATGGGTGCATTTATCGATGTTTTCCGGTTCAACATAGATACGCAGGCATATGTCACGTCCGTCCATGGCCCTGTAGCTGTCCTCAATATAGCGCAGCTGACCGGCCACCAGTGCGAACAGGTAGCTGGGTTTTTTGAATGGATCATGCCATTTCACCCAGTGACGATTGTCGTCGAGGATGCCCTCTCCTACCAGGTTCCCGTTTGATAACATGACCGGACACAGGTCCTTGTCGGCAATGATTGTCACACTGTAGGTTGCCATGACATCGGGGCGGTCGAGGAAATAGGTGATTTTGCGAAAGCCTTCCGCCTCACACTGGGTGCAGTAATTACCACTGGATTGATATAACCCCTCCAGCGACAGGTTTTCATGTGGCCTGATCTCGGTGACAATCTCGAGTTCAAAGCGATCGGGAACCTGCTCAATGGTCAGTGAGTCCTGATCACAGACATACTGTGACTCTGTCAGGTCCTGATTATCGAGCCTGACGGATTTCAACACCAACTCCTGTCCACTCAGCACCAGTGGTGCCTCGGCCTGCTTGATAAACAACACTGTTGATTTCACCGTCGTCTGCTCTGCTTGCAGGTTGAATTCGAGATCAACCGTCTCGATCAGAAAGTCAGGAGCCTGATATTGATCAAGATAAATAGCCTTAGGAGAATCGCCTTTCATATACATTAACCGCCTGGTATAAATGAATATCTACAGATTATGTATTATGGAGTATTTTCGCAGAAAACTGAATCCGAATATCCTCCTTGGCACGCGTACATAACTCAAATACCGTGGCCAGGTCGAAACTGCAATTATCAATAAAGCTATAATTTTACAGGCTATTCCGTGATAACGATGCTTGAGTGCATCGCAACAGAAATATATACTTGGTCTATCCCGTATTTGTATCCAGGCCCGCATCATGACCCTGTTACAGACCGTCTCGATCCACTGCCCCTATTGTGGTGAGCCCATCGAAGTACTCGTCGATTGCAGCCTGCCTGTGCAGGAATATATCGAGGATTGCAGCGTATGTTGCCGACCCATTAATCTAACAGTCAATGCCAGTGATACGGATGCTGTTGAGGTCAGCGCCACAACGGAAAATGAATAATATTATCATTCAAATTCATATGTACGTTCTACCCTGGCCACATGTACACGATAATTCTGATACCATTTTTCCCTGCCGAACTGCTGTGCCTGTTGATGCTGTAACTGCTGTTTCCACAGACGAATGGATTCGAGGTCCTTCCAATAGGATATACTGATGCCCTTGCCGGCTGCATCCCTGACTGACTCAAAGCCCAGATAGCCTTGCTGCGTACTGGCCAGAGCTTGCATTTGTGCTGCCATGACCTGGTAGGCATCGTCATCCTGATCATTGCGCAGCGACGAAAAAATAACCGCATAATACGGTGGTTCCGTTAAATCGGGTTGTCGAGTCATATATACAGGATATTACAAAAAACTGGCCAATAATCAATAACAATTCCGCACGGCTGAGAACCTGATATAATGTTGATTTTATATAGACAGTGACGATCGAAGCCTCATTCATGGAACGAAAGATGGACATCAACAACACAGGTAGTACAGATAATTTGCAACACGCCGCGAAAATCCTCAACAACATATTCGGTTACAGCGAGTTCCGCCATCACCAGGCAGATATTATCGAGACGTTGTGCAGCGGTCATGATGCCCTGGTGTTAATGCCTACCGGAGGTGGCAAGTCCTTGTGTTACCAGATCCCGGCGCTGCTGCGCAAGGGGACAGGTATTATAATATCTCCACTGATCGCATTGATGCAGGACCAGGTCAGCGCACTGCAGCAACTGGGTATCAACGCGGCCTACCTGAACTCCACACAGGACAAGCATGTTCAGAAACAGACAGAACAGGCCCTGCTCGATGGTGAACTGGACCTGCTGTATATCGCCCCGGAACGCCTGCTGGGCGACTATACTCTCGGCTTGCTTGAGCGTAGTACAATTGCATTGTTTGCCATCGATGAAGCGCATTGTGTATCACAGTGGGGGCATGATTTTCGCAAGGAATATCAACAATTATGGGTCCTGCATGAACGATTTCCGCAAGTACCACGGATAGCATTAACGGCTACGGCAGACCAGCGTACACGCCAGGAAATCATTGAACAACTGCAGTTGCAGCAAGCACAGCAATTTATCAACAGCTTCGACCGACCGAATATTCACTACACGATCAGTGAAGGCCAGAACAGCCGTGAACGCCTGTGGCAGTTTATACAGCGTGAACACCCTGATGATGCCGGTATCGTTTACTGTCTGTCACGCAAGAAAGTCGAGGCCGTGGCAGAATGGCTATCACGCCAGGGTCGAATCGCCCTGCCCTATCATGCCGGCCTGACAGCGCAAACGCGTGAACTGCATCAGCAGCGTTTCCTGCGCGAAGATGCTGTGATAATCGTTGCGACGATTGCCTTCGGCATGGGCATTGACAAACCCGATGTTCGCTTCGTCGCCCATCTCAGTCTGCCCAAGAGTATCGAGGCCTACTACCAGGAAACAGGCCGTGCCGGTCGCGACGGAGAAGCTGCCAATGCATGGATGGCCTATGGCTTGCAGGATGTCATCAGTCTCCGCCAGATGATGCAGGAATCCGATGGCGAGGAACAATACAAACGCATTGCGCAACAGAAACTCGAGGCCATGCTTGGATTATGTGAAATAACCGACTGCCGACGGCAGACACTACTGGGTTATTTTGGTGAAACCCTGCAGGAACCCTGTGGTAATTGCGACACCTGCCTGTCGCCACCGGACACATGGAACGCTACTGAATGCGCACAAAAGGCACTTTCCTGTGTCTATCGAACCGGGCAACGCTTTGGCGTGAACTATATCATCGATGTTTTGAGCGGCAAGGATGACGAACGCATCCGGCGCAATCTGCATGATCAAATCAGTACTTTTGCCATCGGCAAAGAACTCGATGCCACGCAATGGCGTGCCATATTCAGACAATTGATTGCGTTGGGCCTCCTCGATGTCGATGTTGAGGCCTATGGGGCATTGAAATTGAATGAACAAGCCAGGCCAATATTACGCGGACAACAGCAACTGTTCCTGCGGCAGCAGGCTAAGCCTGAAAAATCCAGACATGGTAAAACGCGGCGCAAATCCTCGGATTTGCGTTCGGTCGATAACACCCTGTTTGAAGCCCTGCGCGAACTGCGTTTGTGTATCGCCCAGGAAAGCGGCGTTCCGCCTTATATCATTTTTCACGATAACAGCCTGTTACAAATGGCCAGGGAACGGCCCGCAACACTGCAAGCCATGCGTAATATAGCGGGTGTCGGTGAACAAAAACTGCACAAATACGGACAACGATTTCTCGATATTATTCTGGCCAACCCATTGGCCGATCTGCTGGATAATCAACTCAGTGATACAATCAATGATACGCTGTATTTACACCTCCAGGGCAAGGATATCGACACCATCGCCACAGAGCGTGCGCTGAAAAGCTCTACTATTTTCACGCATTTTGCTGAAGCCATTCAGGCTGGTCTGCTCCAGGCACGCGTTGTACTGCCATTGAATGATGGGCAATATGACGAAATAGTCAGAGCAATGGAATTACTGGCAGTAGATCACAACAGCCAGCTAAAACCGGTCTATGAAGCGCTCGAGCAGTGCTATGATTATGGTATCCTACGTTGCATACAGGCCGACTTATATCCTCTGCATGAATAATGGGCCTGATATGACAATGCAGGGATTACTGCCTCATTACCGCCAGCATTCGACAGGTACAGCATGCTTTACAATCAAGTCGTGTGGCCAGCAAAGACCGTTAATATTTAATATTCATTTTTAAAACGCCTGACGTAGCGCACCCTGATGCCTTCATTTAGACAATGAATAACGCTACTACTGTCAAAGCGACAGGACATTTCATATTCCTGAATGGCTGCCGGTCCTTCTGGCACAATGGCTGACTGATCCAACTGCCTGGTACTAATTTGAGCATCGGTCCTATTACTGCGATACAACACCTTAAATGTCCCGTCAGCTGCGAAGTTCTCTATCATCGCACCGGTCTGCTCAATTTCAGCACTTTGGGTGGACGGTGGTTTCTGTTTTTTAGTCAGACAATAGATATCCAGTCCATTATCGCTACACCTGTTCAGCTCTGATGGCAGCAGTAACGCGGGACTTCCATTCCTGTGCCAATAACCGGCAAGTAACATGCGCTTTAGCTGATCTGCGCTAAACCCCGGTAATGCAACCTTCTTGCTGGCTGGACGCACTGCCTGTTGCGGCTTACCAGGCACGGCAATTTCATCTGATTGTACGTGCTGCGGGTCCTTTGTAGCTTTATTGTCAGCATCCTCGCTTGATTGCGTGACTACTGTTTCCTCCACATCTGCAGGCCTGGCAATAGTTTCCGCCTTGCCTTCCACTTC
Source organism: uncultured Gammaproteobacteria bacterium (assembly GCA_947258655.1). Lineage (GTDB taxonomy): Bacteria > Pseudomonadota > Gammaproteobacteria > JAADHQ01 > JAADHQ01 > JAADHQ01. The sequence continues at coordinate 14,719 of CAMYJD010000047.1, forward strand.
CGCTTCGACCTGGTCCGGGACATTAGCTGCCGAGCCGCTGTCATGTGCCGCGATAGCCCCTTCATCGACAACCTGATTCACAGGCTGATCTTGCTGTTTCGCTAAATCCGTAGCCGTCGCTTGATCGGTTGTAGTAACGTCGGTCGGCTGACCTGCCAGTTCTTCTATAGCGTCAGCAATTTCACGTTCATCTGTTATAGCACTGGAATCAACAGACTTGCCGGGAGTATCCAGGCCGGCTGCAGTAACTGATTCGGGCAAGGAAACCACAGCCTCCAGTGGCGCTGTTTTCCCATCTATTGTTGTTGAGTCAATAGACTGGACCGTACTGCTGTCATCGGCAGCTTCCGGTTGCTGGCGAAGAATGTACTCATCAACCGCAGACACAGTGGCGTCCCTAACAGGCGGAGGCGACAAACTGTCTGTCCCGGGCACGTCGGCAGATCTGTCAAAAAAAGTACTATTGGTATATGTAAAAGCAACTGCAAGCAGCAACAGAAACAAAAAAACAAATACACCTTTCCTGGCTCTCGGCGTTTCAGTCGTTGTATCCGCTTCCAGGATCTCGTTAATGTCGGGGCGCGGAGTATGGATTTCATCTGCCTGCATATTAGCCCGCAGCCCTGATTCATCCGCGCTTTCTGCATGAAGATCATTGGCCACAATTCTTATATTCAAGGCACTGCCATCGACATCCTCATCGTCCGCACTTGATGTGGGGCCTATGTCAGCAAAGCCTGACAGGAATGCATTGATATCCACCCGCTCGCTGGCAGGTGTCTCACTTCGGGCGATACCGACAAGACCGTGTAACGAGGCAATGTTCGAACTCAGCTCCAGCAAGCCCTCATTATCCAGATTCGTAATCGCTGCTACTACTTCTTCATTTGTGAATACCAGCTTGTTCTCAAACAGGCCATCAATCAGCAGTCTGCTACAAATACGATTGACACGCCGCGGAATACCATCACTGAAGCGATAAATCTTATCCCAGGCTTCGTCTTCAATTCGCAGCAACCCGCTTCCCCCGGCATTTTGTAGCCGATGTTTAACATAAGCTTCGATTTCATTCGCTGCCAGCCCTTCCAGGTTCCAGCCGGTTATAAAGCGATTATGCTGTGCATCTGCATGCGTTGATTGCAATAATTGCCTAAGATGTTCATTGCCCACCAGAAATATCTTTGCCGGATAATGATGATCATGAATAATCCTTGTAAGTTGCCCAACGTTGAAGAGTGCATCTGAATCGAGCTCATCTGCATCATCGATGACGAGGATAGAACACTGGTTCTGGGAGGCTTGTTTCGCCAGATATCGATCGAGCTTTTGCAGCAGCTTGTCATCACTCTCACTATCACTATCACTATCACTCAGATCAAGTACTGCTGCGAGCGAATGCAGACAGCCATGAGTATTGATCTGACTGGAATGTAGCAGGCAACTGCTAATATCTGCTCTTTGCTGTTGTTGCAGCAAGCCATTAATCAGTGTTGATTTGCCGACACCTGGTACACCCGAAATCACAACGACAGATTTCTCGCTGTCTGCAATAATATGCTGCAGGAATGCCTTGCCGCTGAGATAGTTTCTATGCTCATAGGCTGCTTTATCATCTGGGGTTAATTTGAAAGGGTCTTCTAGGACCTGATAATGTTTTTCATACACGCTGAACGCTCCTGCGTTATCTACATCTATTGCGGGAACCTACCGCATCGGGGCTTTGGTGTCGTTAACAATAATCAGATTATATCCAATTAGCAGGCTAGTCGACATGATACAGTCGATATTTCGACATCATTTGCATGATTTTTTATCATAACAGCTATTTCCGCCGAGGATAAGTGGCATTTCTACCTGGATTTGGTGACAATCTGGCAGCCACTGGTCTTCGCGAGAATTATCCCGCAATGGGCTTGCAATGACCTGCATCAGAAATAATTGCAGTGATCTAAAATGCATGCAATGTATGATAAATATAGCTATACATCATGCGAGCTTAAAAATACATTGCCCGGCCGACAGGACACACCGAGGAGATGCTCAGACTACAAATTCCGCTCAAAGTAATTCATTACCCGATTAACATATTGCTGCGTCTCCGGATATGGAGGCACACTGTTATTATAACGCTTTACGGCCTCTTCACCAGCATTATATGACGCAATAGCCAGTTCCAGATTGCTGTCATGCAAATCAAGCAGGTAGCGCATATAGCGCGTGCCTCCTTCGATATTTTCCGCGGCATCAGTCAGGTTCGTTATACCAAAACGCTGCGCCGTAGCCGGCATCAATTGCATCATGCCGACAGCACCTGCGGATGAAACGGCATCAGGCATATATGCAGACTCTGCTTCAATGATGGCGTGGACCAGTTCTGGCGGCAGAGAGTACTTAGTGGCCTTGTCGCGAATGATATGGTCGTATTGTTGCTGCTTCTTTTTTACATATTCCCGATAGGAAGAACGATGCCGAGTGTTCTCAGGGTCCATGGACAATTTACGGATCAATTGGAAAGGTGGCGTAAGTTTTACATCCGTAAAGATCGTTACACCCTTGGGCGTGCGATACTCATAAACGAGCCCGGCAATAGTGGCCGTGCTGGTGGCATACATCAACACACACAGACAATAAGCAAGAATACGTAACATCCGCTAATATCCCTTAATCTGGTCCCGCAACATTCAACTGCAATAGATAAGCTGAAAGTAACAAAATTATTGCAATAGTCCAAGTCGTAAATATTACATGCTGATTAACAGCGTTGGCGTAAACGTAGCTGATAACGATAAAATAGTACTAACATGCATTTATCCAGACTGAAAATAGTGCTATTTGTATTATCGTCCGCGTATATGCAAGCAACATCAACACAAGTACGATTTAACAATCAATGACCCGGTAGACAGGGCGAATAGTGAGCCACACATATTCACGTTGACACCTGGTATGCTTCAACCTCGAATGGACTATTGACGCGCTGGTAAAAACACGTAGTATTAGATTCATCGCTACTCAGTATCGCTTTAGGGACAAAGCCAATGCCAAACGAATATTGTCATTCTCCACGAAATTCCTGTACCACCACACTGTACAACTACATTTGTTATCGTCCTGCAAGCTGACCGGGTAATTGTGTCATTTAATACAAAGCGGCCGAACCATATACTACAATCCAGGTTAGTTATCGATCCTGTGCATCATAACTTGTAAATTCAGGCAGTAAACAACACTACACTTGAATACATGACAAAGGAACTATCAACATATAAACATTTACTGGTACTGACGGGGCTGGCCTTCATATTTAGTGCATATCTCTGGTATCTGGACATCAGGCTCTCCGTTAACAATTTCGCCTTCACAGAAGGTACTGTTGTTGACCTGGAATACTCTCCCTTTGCCAAAACTGATGCCCCCAATGCGGTGATTCATTTTTCCGATTCTGCAGGAAAATGGACAGAACATATCGTAAACAACTCTGAACTCAGTACAGAACTCCTTGAAGGTGATTCTGTTAATATTATGTACCCTACTCATAGCCCCCGCTCAGCAATCGTCTATAACAATTTTGATCTATGGGGAGGGCCTTTATTTATTATAAGCCTGGGTTTAGGCCTTTTACTGCTCGGGATTTCATTCCTTGTTCATGCGCTTATAGAACAAAGACAAATACTGAAAGCCGCCAGCAAAACCACGCATCTACAAACCATGTTCGTAAATGTTGAAAAAAATCGTGGCAACGAGATCGAAGGTCATCGTCCATATTGCATCTATTCCCAATGGAGAGATCCGAAAACCTCCGAAGTGCATTTTTTTCAAAGCGAAGATCTGTGGACAGACCCCAGCGAATACATTAAAGGCCGGAAAATCACCGTGTTTGTCAAAAACAACAATCTCAATGAATATTCTGTTGACCTTTCTTTCCTGCCCGAGCGGATCATCAACGATAGATCACGGCTATATCATTAACAATACATCGGGATGCCTGACATACGTTATAGCTATCACCGGGTTATCAAGCAAAGAACTGAACTTACGAGTGAACTGAGATCAATGAGGCCCTGTCTTTTAATATAATGATTCTCATAATAAGGGGCATGCGCTAGAATGCAACACAGGATTATTATCTCCAACAGGCATTTTGCATGAATATTCTTGTTACCGGCGCCAATCGTGGTTTAGGACTCGCCTTCGCATCGCATTATCTGCACCAGGGCGACCAGGTTTGGGCTTGTTACCGTTCTGACCCGGGCGCTTTAATTGAGCTGAATACAGCTTCGCTACATCTCGTTCAATGGGATGTCAGGCAGATGCCCGCCGCGGAAACATTGGCAAAACTGCCACAGGCAATTGACATCGTTATCAACAATGCCGGTATCTACGGCCCTGCCAAGATGGCCGGACAGAGCCTTGATAATATCGAGCCGGAAACGATGCTCGACGTCTTCGATATAAATTGTGTCGGCGCCTTGCGTGTTGTACAAGCCGTCAAGGACAGGGTCATCAAGTCACGTGGCATTATTGCCAACATCAGCTCCAAAATGGGCTCCAGTGGCGACAACGGCAGTGGCGGCTGTTATGCCTATCGCGCATCCAAGGCTGCGCTCGTGATTATTTCAAAATCAATGGCAGTTGATCTGAAACCGCAGGGAGTACGCGTAATTACATTACATCCGGGATGGGTACGTACTGACATGACCGCGCATACAGGAGAAATCGATGCCAGGGAGTCTGTTAACGGTATGTGCAAGGTCATCAATCAGATAGACGAATACGAGCCCGGTGCGTTTGTCGCGTGGGATGAAGAGCTCGTTCCCTATTAAGATTTTTTTGCGCGTTAAACTGACACAAAAATGAACCGACAGGGCGACTGAATGTATCCCTGCATAACATGGCTCGTCTTGTACCTACAGATCAGCGCCGGATCTCGTTATCCCGGTAATGTGAATTCATCCAGCATTGTGGCAATGCCTCGCCGGACAGAAACCTTAATTCCGATTTCTTGAATTTTTCCGGGTCCTGCGCCTCTTCACCGTGGTTATAACGGCCCAGTAATTCGTCGGTAAACGGATTGACCAGACCGTTTGTGTCGAGCACCTCTACCAGTTCACCCCTGCTACGTTCTTTTAAAAACATCGTCTGCTCCTGAAGAATGTCAAGCGAACAATAAGGTATTATGATCATGCCCTGGCGGAATAGATCCACACCATGACAACTCACATTCTAAATTTAGCCTACAAATGTCATTGCTACCACAGTACGGTCCAATTTATAGCACCGCATATTTAATGCTTTATAAAAGATATGGAAATGACTAATGAATGTGATAAAACACAGAACAAAATACATCAACAATGGACATTCATCCCGACGAACGCCCGCAGCCTCCGGCGAGGGCCGGGAATCCGAGCGCCAGTGTAGACTGCGTAGGGATAGTGATCTTGCGGTTGCTTTCGGTGCTGATTGGAGTGAATTTGGTCGGGGCGAGAGGATTTGAACCTCCGACCACCGGCACCCCATGCCGGTGCGCTACCAGGCTGCGCTACGCCCCGCTACTGCCCTGTGAACAGAGGCCGCATTCTATCAGATAGGCAATATAAAGAACAGCTTGCTGAAGCGCTGCGGGTTATGAGTGCCCGACTACTGTTTAAGAATTTGCAGAATCTCTTCCAGCTCGACGCGCATCTGGCGGATAATCTGTTGGCTCTGATTACTGTCATCCTTGGCCACTTCGCCCGAGAGTCTCTGCCGGGCACCACCGATCGTGAAACCCTGATCATACAGCAGCCCACGTATCTGCCGGATCATGATGACATCATGACGCTGATAATAGCGGCGGTTACCCCGACGCTTTATCGGTTTTAATTGTGGAAATTCCTGCTCCCAGTACCTAAGTACGTGTGGCTTGACACCACACAGATCGCTGACTTCACCTATGGTGAAATAACGTTTACTCGGGATCGCAGGTAACTCACTGTTGTTCCCCGCCTCCAGCATATGCCTCTACTCTTGCTTTTAGTTTTTGCCCCGGTCGAAAGGTTACGACGCGGCGTGCGGTGATCGGAATTTCTTCCCCGGTTTTGGGGTTTCTTCCGGGTCTCTGGCTCTTGTCTCTCAGATCGAAGTTGCCGAAACCTGAAAGTTTTACTTGCCTGCCTGTTTCCAGCGCGCGGCGGATATCTTCAAAAAATATCTCGACAAATTCTTTTGCTTCACGTTTATTGAGACCCAGTTCTTCAAAAAGGCGTTCTGCCATATCAGCTTTGGTCAATGCCATAGTCTAATCTCTTAAAGTTGCACCAAGTTCTGGTTGCATCTTCAACTTCCTGATCTGTAAGAGTGCGCGAAGATTCCTGTAAAATCAAGCCCAAAGCAACACTTTTTCGACCAGAATCTACCCCTTTTCCGTGATAAACGTCAAAAATCCTCAGATCGACGAGGATTTCAGCAATCTCCGTTTGAATTATATCGGTTAATTGCTGGCTACTCACCCGGTCATCGACCACCAGGGCCAGGTCACGACGAATACTCGGATACTTCGATAATGCCCTGTATTCGGGTAATTGCACTGTCGATATTGCATCTCCGCTCAATTCGAACACATAGATATCGGCCTTAATGCCCAGATTTTTAAGCACTTGTGGGTGTATCTTGCCTATCCAACCCACGCTCTCAGCATTCTTTTCAATACGTGCGCACTGACCAGGATGAAGTGCCGGGTGGTTGTCCGCGATAAAGCGGAATTGCTCCCTGTGCGCAGTCATATCGATGATGGCTTCGACATCTCCTTTCAGATCATAGAAGTCTACCTGGTGTGAGCTTTGCCCCCACTGCTTCCCTGTCAGCGTCCCACAGATGGCACCTGACAATACATATTCTTGTTTAATATCATTATCTTGCGAATTAAACTTAAGACCGTACTCGAAGAATCTGAGGTGCTCCTGTTGGCGCTTGATATTGTAGTCAATTGTCTGGATCAGGCCGACCCATAGATTCGTACGCATAACAGACATATCCGCTGACAACGGATTGGCCAGGGCTATCGCGCTGGCATCGGGATCAATCACAGTCTGTACTTCAGGATCGACAAAGCTGTAGGTGATAATCTCCTGATAACCTCTATCGAACAGGCGCTGTTGGATGTTGTCCTGATCCATTGTCAGCTCTGACACGGCTGGCATATGCATGGCCCCGACAAAGGCCTTGGTCGGCAAACGATTGTAACCATATATACGCCCCACCTCTTCAATCAGGTCGGCTTCAATGGCAATGTCAAAGCGGAAGGATGGTGAAATCACGTCCCAACCCTGCCCGGTTTTGCTGACATGCATACCCAGCCTGACAAGGATATCCTCGACCTGGGCATCTTCAAGGCTGATACCCAGAATACGCTGCAGCTGTTGTTGCCTGAGAGCTATACTGTCATGTTGGGGCATATATTGGTCAGACCCACATTGTTGCACCGGCCCGGCCTTGCCACCACAGATGTCCATTATCAACTGTGTCGCGCGCTGCATCGCCTTGTCCAGTTGCTGCGGATCGACACCGCGTTCAAAGCGATGCGAAGAGTCTGTCTGCATACCGAATTTGCGTGCCTTGCCGGCAATCGAAATCGGTTGAAAAAAAGCACATTCAACAAAGATATCGCGCGTTTGCTCGTTAACCGAACTATCCAGTCCACCCATAATACCTGCCAGGGCCAGTGCCTTGCTGTGATCGGCAATAACCAGTTCTTCCGCACTCAATTCTATTTCCTTATCATCGAGCAGCGTCAGTTTTTCCTTGCCCCGCGCCCGCCGCACTATGATCCCCTTATCCAGGTGCTGCAAATCAAAGGCATGCATAGGGTGACCGAGCTCAAGCATGACATAATTGGTGATATCGACAACGGGACTGATCGGACGCAGGCCTGACTTGTGCAGTCTTTCCTGCATCCAGTCCGGTGTTTGTGCAGCAGCATCGATTCCCTCGATAATGCGCCCAAGGTATCGCGGACAATCCTGTACTGCTTCAATATTTATCGGCAACTGCTGCCCGGTGCCTGCTTCGACGGGCTGTATAGATACTGGTTCGAGGTCGATGCGATTAAGGACCGCCACTTCTCTTGCTATACCGGCGACACTCAGGCAATCGCCCCTGTTGGGCGTCAGGTCGATTTCGATTATCTGATCATCCAGATTCAGATATTCGCGGATATCCATACCGACAGGTGCATCAGCCGGCAGCTCAAGCAGACCCTCGCTGCTCTCTTCCAGACCCAGCTCACTGGCACCGCACAACATACCGAAAGACTGGACCCCACGCAGTTTTGATTTTTTGATCTTGAAGTCACCAGGCAAACGCGCGCCGATAATCGCAGCCGCAACATGCAGCCCCGGGCGTACATTACTGGCGCCACAGACGATTTGCAGATGCGCTTCGCCACCGGTATTGACCTGGCATACGCGCAGCTTGTCGGCATCCGGATGCGGACTGACATCAACAACCTCGGCAACGACTACGTTGCTGAATGCAGGTGCTGCAGGTTCGACCGAATCGACCTCAAGTCCCGCCATGGTCAATTGCTCGGCCAGTTCAGTTGTTGTTAGGGTTGGATCAACCCATTCCCTGAGCCAGGTTTCACTTATTTTCATTGCCTACCTATATACTCGATCATACTTTATCAATGTTCCCGCCCGTTCTTATACTTTTGCCGGGAACCTATCAGTGCTTACTTGAATTGTTGCAGAAAACGTAAATCATTTTCGAAAAACAGACGTAGATCATTAACCCCATAACGTAACATCGCCAGACGCTCGACGCCCATACCGAATGCATAACCGGAGAAACGTGTTGTGTCGACGTTGGCCATCTCGAAGACGCGCGGATGCACCATGCCACACCCCAGCACTTCAAGCCAGCCGGTATGGCTGCACACGCGGCAACCTTCACCGCCACAGATCACACATTCCATATCGACCTCGGCCGACGGTTCGGTGAATGGGAAATAGGAGGGCCGGAACCGGACCGCAAGCTCTTTCTCGAAAAACAGTTTCAGAAACTCGACAATAATACCCTTGAGATCAGCAAAACTGACATCCTCATCAACCAGTAGTCCTTCAATCTGATGAAACATGGGCGTGTGCGTGACATCGGAATCACAACGGTAAACACGGCCGGGAGCAATGACTCTCAATGGCGGTTCATTGTTTTCCATGACCCTGATCTGTACCGGTGAAGTATGCGTACGCAACAACGTATGCGGATCGAAATAAAAGGTATCGTGCATGGCACGTGCTGGATGATGCGCGGGGATATTCAGCGCCTCGAAATTATGGTAGTCATCTTCGATTTCCGGGCCATGGGCAATACTGAAACCCATATACCTGAACATGGTTTCTATCCGTCTCAACGTCCTGCTAACCGGGTGGGCACCACCGTTTGACTGACCCCGTCCGGGCAGGGTGACATCGATACTTTCCTGTTGCAGCTGGGCCTCCATGATGGAGGACTGCAGTTTCTCCCGCTGTGCCTCGATATCGGCCTGCAATGCCTTTTTGGCCGCATTAATTGCCTGTCCTGCTTTGGGACGTTCCTCTGCGGACAGGCTGCCGAGCTGCTTTAACAATTCGGTCAGCGAACCCTTTTTTCCCAGATAGGCCACACGCACCGCGTCCAGCCCCTGCAGGTCGGTAGCCGCTGCAAGCATTTGCCGTGCTTCATTTAACAGTGAATCAACATCTATCATGCGTTCTGACTTTTATCATTTTTAGGGAACCTCTGATTAATCAGTCATTGCGAGGACAAAGTGCCATTCATTTGAAATATCTATGAGCGGCAGTTTAGCGACGAAGCAATCCAAAGTGCCATTCATAATGGAATATATAAACGGCATGTAAGTACATGATTCTATTTTACAGATTGCCGCGCTGCGCTCGCAATGACATAAAATTTCGAATTAATCAGAGCTTCCATAGAATAAAAAAGGGGAAAGGCCGTCAAACCTATCCCCTTTTTACTGTTACTAGCCGGATACTTGTGGCTGGCTAGCAATGTTTACAGACAGGCCTTGGCTTTCTCTGCGATAGCGGCAAAAGCAGGCTTGTCATAAACGGCGATGTCGGCCAGAACCTTGCGGTCCAGTTCAACACCCGCCTTTTTCAGACCATTGATCAGACGGCTGTATGACAGACCGTTTTCACGTGCCGCCGCATTGATACGCGCGATCCATAACTGACGGAACTGGCGTTTACGCTGGCGGCGATCACGATAGGCATATTGCCCTGCCTTGATGACAGCCTGTTTGGCTACGCGATAGACCTTGCTGCGGGCACCATAGTAACCCTTGGCCTTCTTCAATACTTTTTTGTGTCTGGCGTGAGCAGTAACGCCACGTTTAACTCTTGGCATATTCCTACTCCCGCTTAGCTATAAGGCAACATACGACGGACCATGGCTACATCAGAGTCATGGACTTCCATCGGCGAACGCAACTGACGTTTACGCTTCGTTGGCTTCTTGGTTAATATGTGTCGACGATGCGACTGGTTTCTTTTATAACCGCCAGAGCCTGTGCGCGAAAAACGCTTGGCTGCACCGCGGTTGGTTTTCATCTTGGGCATTTCAATAACTCCGCATTCAATAGTTAAATTTATCAGGTATCGGCCGCTGGTTTCGATTTCTGGGTAACACCTTTTTTAGCCGCGGCCCTTGGACCAAATACCATGACTAATTGTCTACCCTCCATCTTCGGACGCTGCTCGACGACGCCATATTCGGCGAGGTCAGCCTCGATCCTGTCCAGCAGTTGCATGCCGAGTTCCTGATGGGCCATTTCACGACCACGGTACCTGACGGTTACCTTGGCCTTGTCGCCATCACTGAGGAAACGTATAAGGTTGCGTAGCTTTACCTTGTAGTCTCCGATGTCCGTCCCGGGACGAAACTTGATTTCCTTAATCTGTATCTGCTTCTGTTTCTTACGTGCAGACTGAGAACTTTTCTTCTGTTCAAAGCGGAATTTTCCATAATCCATGATGCGACACACAGGGGGTTCTGCATTCGGCGAGACCTCCACCAGATCCAGATTCGCATCACTTGCAATTTGTTTCGCTTCCGCAGTGGGTACAACCCCAACCTGTTCACCATCTGCCCCGATCAGTCTGACTTCCGGGTAGGTGATCGAGTCGTTTATACGTACTTTGTTTTTTGCTGCGATTTTTCCTAGTCCTCTAAAATAGTTAAGCCGCGGCTCGCAATCTCGGCATTGAGGAATGTTTCAACTTCATCCAGGGACATGACTCCCAGGTCCTCACCACTCCGCGTGCGCACGGCTACAGTACCTGATTCCGCCTCGCGGTCGCCAATGACCAGCATGTACGGAATACGTTCTATTGTATGTTCGCGAATTTTAAAGCCTATTTTCTCATTTCTCAAGTCCGAAATGGCCCTGATTCCCTTATTTTTCAGGAATTCATGGGTATTTTGCACGGCATCATGCTGTTTGTCGGTAATATTCATGATTACGGCCTGTACCGGCGCCAGCCACAGGGGCAGATTACCCTCATAGTGCTCGATCAGGACACCGATAAAACGTTCCAGCGAACCGAGGATGGCGCGATGCAACATGACCGGCGTCTTGCGCTCGCCGCCCTCGGCAACATACTGGGCATCCAGTCTGCCTGGCATCGAAAAATCGACCTGCATGGTCCCGCATTGCCATTCGCGACCGAGGCAGTCACGCAACACAAATTCGATCTTGGGGCCATAAAAGGCGCCCTCGCCCGGCTGCAGCTTCCACTCCAGTCCCTTGTTATTCAGGGCCAGTTCCAGTGCGTGCTCTGCCTTGGTCCATAACTCGTCACTGCCGACGCGCTGTTCGGGCCGGGTAGACAGGGCCACGGCGATATCCTCGAAACCGAAATCCCGATAGACCTCATAGACGAGATCAATAAATCCGTCCACCTCTTCCTGGATCTGGTCCTCGGTACAGAAAATATGCGCATCGTCCTGGGTAAAATTACGCACACGCATCAGTCCATGCAGGGTCCCGGAAGGTTCATTGCGATGGCAGGAGCCGAATTCAGCCAGTCGTAATGGCAGGTCGCGATAGCTCTTCAGGCCCTGATTGAACACCTGGATATGACACGGGCAGTTCATCGGCTTGACCGCATAATCGCGGTTTTCCGAATGGGTCGTAAACATCATGTCGCTGAACTTTTCCCAGTGGCCCGATTTTTCCCACAGTGTGCGATCGACGATCTGAGGCGTATGAATCTCCTGATAACCATGGTCCTTGAGCTTGGTACGAATATAGTCCTGTACGGCCAGGTAGATCTCCCAGCCGCGCTCATGCCAGAACACCATACCCGGGGCCTCTTCCTGGGTATGGAACAGGTTCATGCGCTTGCCGATACGGCGATGATCACGTTTTTCGGCCTCTTCCAGGCGTTTCAGGTAGGCCTTCAGGGCCTTTTTGTCGGTCCAGGCCGTGCCGTAGATGCGTTGCAGCATTTCATTATCGGAGTTTCCACGCCAATAGGCGCCGGCGATCTTCATCAGTTTAAAGGCCTTGATCTTGCCGGTGCTGGGCACATGCGGGCCACGACACAGGTCGATAAAGTCGCCCTGGCGATACAGTGACAACACCTCGCCATGCGGTATATCCTCGATGATCTCGGCCTTGTATTCCTCGCCCATATTATGGAAAAAACCAATGGCCTCTTCGCGTGGCATGACGCTGCGCTCGACCTTAATGTTCTGACGGGTCAGTTCGAGCATCTTTTTCTCGATCGCCTCGAGGTCGTCCGGCGTAAATGATTCTTCATAGGAAAAATCATAATAAAAACCGTTCTCGATCACCGGACCGATTGTGACCTGGGCACGAGGAAACAATTCCTTGACTGCCTGGGCCAGCAGATGTGCGGTGGAGTGCCTGATAATATCCAGGCCCTCGTCATCACGCTCTGTAATGATGGATAGGTGCGTATCCTGATCGACAACATGGGAGGTATCGTAAAGGTGGTCGTCAATCTTTCCAGCCAGCGCGGCCTTGGCCAGGCCCGGACCAATATCTGCGGCGATCTCCTCGATACTGACTGGATTTGCAAAAGTACGTTGACTGCCATCCGGCAGTGTAATGACTGGCATAGTTAAACCCTCTCATCAGTGGCGACCTGTACGCAAGGCCGCTTGTTTATACAGAACAATCCATACGCAAGACTGTTCCGGGAATAAAACGGCGATCCACAACAATGAAGATCGCCGTTCAAATATCTGGTAGGCACGAGTGGACTCGAACCACCGACCCCCACCATGTCAAGGTGGTGCTCTAACCAGCTGAGCTACGCGCCTGAAGAGCTGTGTAAGATGGCGCCAGGATGCAAGCGATTTTAGAAAAAAAGACGGGTAATGTTACCCTCGCAGACGCATCACACCAAGGTTAATATCTAGGGTGCCTGATACAATATTTCCTGAAGATCACGAAACTGCTGAAGCTGCAGGTCGGTAAAATGCAGGCCATATCCGTGTGGTGTTACATAGGCCACACAGGTCTCGAAAACAGGACAGCATGACTTGCTACCAAATTTAAGCATCGAAACCTCGACACTGGCACCACGCGGTATCAACACGGCATCAAGATCAATGAACATGCCGCCCAGTCCGATATCACGCGTCAACGCGTAATAGCTGCGATTATGAAAACGTATCATGATGTCGGTACTCACTGTACGTCGGCCGCAGCAGCGCTTTTCAGAGTGGGTATTTTTCTCCAGCATAATACCATCCTTATAAATTACATTGTATATTATGGGAAATATTTCCCATAATATACAATACGCCGCACTCGATCACAATGCTTTAGCTAATAAAATATAACGAATCTGTATTAGGACTAATAACGATCGTCAGTTTTTTGACTGGCCAAGTAATCACAGCCGGATTTTATCAATCCAGGGCGATTGTGCTGAAACGATTGAATGAAAATCTGCAAACGCTGTATCCGAACCCAGTCATAATAATACCGGTACTGTCCACAGGGCAGCGTTGTTCCACGGTCCTGTCCTGCGCTATCGTTCAACCCATAACGACTTAGACAGACAATTACCTCTGCTTGCGTTTTCACAGATTGTCTAATAAACATAAACTTGAAAGAAACACGACATCTGGATAGCGGCGAAGTATTCGCGCAACAATTCAACACGCCTGCATGTCGATATCACACCAGAAAAATCCCCTGGCTTTGAAATAAAACAATGCAAGTGCGATAATCATCGAGTCATCGATATACGCATCTAGAAGGTTCCTGAATGATTCTCACCATGGCATGGGAAGGCTGGTTTACCGTGTTCGTTGTTTTCCTTTGTTTTGGCTTGCTGGCCTCGAACCGCTTTTCTCCTGACTTGATCCTCGTGGCTGGCCTGACACTGCTGCTGGTGTTCGGTATCGTTTCTCCGGAGCAAGCCCTTGCAGGTCTTGCCAATGAAGGCATGGTGACCGTCGCGGTCCTGTACATTGTCGTCACAGGATTTCGTGAAACCGGCGGCATCAACTGGATCGTCGAATCGGTACTGGGTTTTCCGCGATCATTACAACATGCCCAGCTAAAGGTCATGGCGCCGGTGGCGGCCCTGAGCGCCTTCCTGAACAACACACCGGTCGTCGCAATCTTTATACCTGCCATCGATGACTGGGCCAAACGTTATCGGCTTTCGGTATCCAAGCTGATGCTGCCATTGAGCTATGCCGCTATAGCAGGTGGCACCTGCACGTTGATTGGCACGAGTACCAATCTGGTCATCAACGGATTGGTGATCTCTGAAACCGAGCTTCCTCATTTTGGCATTTTTGATCTGGCCTGGATAGGCGTACCGGTAACACTGCTTGTTTTTATCTATGTCATGGTAAGCCAGCGTTGGTTGTTACCGGAGCGGCGCCCGGCCGTCAGTAAGTTTGGCGATGCGCGTGAATATACGGTCGAGATGCTGGTCGAAGCAGACAGTCCTCTGGTGGGAAAAAGCATTGAACAGGTAGGCTTACGTCAGTTGCCCGGTCTGTACTTGATAGAAATTGAACGCAAGGGACAGGTTTTGACGGCCGTGGCACCGCATGAGCGTTTGCAAGCAGATGACCGCCTGGTGTTTGTCGGTGTCGTCGAATCGGTCATCGATCTGCAACGCATCGCTGGCCTCAAACCCGCGACAAACCAGGTCTTCAAGTTACATCCGCCCCGACAGGAACGCTGTCTGACCGAGGCAGTCATTTCAAATACCTCACCGCTCGTGGGCAAGACCGTTCGTGAAGGCCGTTTTCGCAGCATCTATAATGCAGCAATTATCGCCGTGGCGCGCAACGGCGAAAAGATCTGCGAGAAAATCGGTGACATAAAATTGCGTACCGGTGACACATTACTGATGGTGTCCCACCCTAACTTTCTCGAACAACATCAAAATTCCCGGGATTTTTTTCTGGTCAGTGGCCTGTGCGAATTAGAGCCTGTGCGTTATAAACGGGCGCCGCTTGCCGTGGCCATCCTTGTTGCCATGGTCACTACTGTGGCCCTGGGTTGGTTTAGTATGCTTAAGGCAGCCATGCTGGCTGCCGGCTTTATGATTATCACACGTTGCACAACGGGTCGCATTGCTCGCCGTGCCGTGGACTGGCAAGTGCTGGTCGTCATCGCGGCATCCTTTGGTATTGCTACAGCGATGCAAAACTCCGGCGCCGCTATGGCCATTGCTCAATCGCTTATTGCTTTAGCTGGCGATACGCCGTGGTTGGCGCTTGCTGTTGTGTTTGCAGCAACAGCCCTGTTCAGTGCCATTGCCACCAATAATGCGGCTGCAGTAATTATGTTCCCGATTGCACTTTCCACTGCTGCAGGTCTCGGTGTCAGCTTTCTCCCCTTCGCAGTGACAATTATGGTAGCCGCCTCGGCGAGCTTTGCCACACCCATTGGCTATCAAACCAACCTCATGGTCTATGGCGTCGGAGGCTATCATTTCAAGGATTACCTTTACTTCGGTATACCGCTGACACTATTGGTCGGAATAGTAACGGTCATTATAGTGCCATGGGTATGGCACCTATAAAATATACTGCGAACAGACTGTTTGTTTTCCAGACTTCCTGGTGTCTTCAAACAGGGTAAGATATGGCTACTAATGGCAGGATCGCGAAATGCCGAGCAAATATCGACGTAATTTACATCATTTTATCAGCCCAGATATGAGGAACTTATTATGGATGACCTAAAAAATCGTATAGAGGAAATGATAAGGGAACTCAAACAAGAGCGTGATGAACTACGAGTAAAGCTTCATTTGATCAAGATGGACGCGAGTGACGAATGGGGCAGTATTGAAGCCAAACTGCACAAACTTGAAGCCAAATCGAAGGAAATAGGTTCTGCTACCGCCGAAGCATCCAGGGGGATTGGTGCTGCAGCAAAGCTACTAGGTGAGGAGATCCGCGAAGGCTTCAAGACGATCGCCAAACACCTATAGATACGGTGTATTCAGACCTGATTTGACGTAGACAGTTACCGCTCAATCACAAAGACACGAAGAGAAATTGATACCTCCTTGTTTAATCAACTTCCCTCAGGGTACCTGGGTAGGGTTTATTACAGCCCAAACCAGCATACATAAAGCAATACATCACCACCCCCTGCCCCCCTCCTACAAGGAGGGGAAAGCGGCAGGGTACAAACCGGTAACATCGTTTACAAAATAAACCGGGCACATGGTTTACACAAGTTAGAGTATGAGTCAGGAGGATCTGACTATGCCCTGGAAAGAG
>CAMYJD010000048.1 GCA_947258655.1 uncultured Gammaproteobacteria bacterium
AAGAGACCTTATGGCACTGCTACGAGGCGATCCTCCAAAACAAAATGCACGAGAAATCCGGCAGTTGTGTTTGGTGTGAAAGTTTATGGGACAGCAGTGAGCATGATCCCATTGATTTGCCCTTGGCAAATTTAACTATTTATTGATATTGTTGATACAATTTCATCGTCACTTGATTGTGACAAAGGTTGTTCAAACCAGAATGCTGATCCTTTATTATTTGCTGTCTCAAATCCTACATTACCCTGAATTTTGCTATTAGTACTTTAGTTATTGCCAGCCCCAGGCCAGTACCCCCTTTTGATCGTGTATCTGACGAATCTGTTTGGGAGAATTTGGTGAATATTTCATTATGATATTCTTTATCAATCTCAATGCCGTAGTCCTGAATAGATACCCTGACCAAGTCATCGTTAGGTTCTATATAAATATCAACTGAGCTGTATTTGTGTGAAAAATTTGCGGCATTAGATAAAAAGTTCGCCAAAACCTGCATGAATCGATCTTTGTCTACCATTACACCGGCAGCGTCGAACCGTTGTGCAATATTAAATGTAACGCCATACATGTCAGCATAAGAATGGTTTAATACTATGGCTTCATCAACCATATCCATCAAGTTATATTGATTAAACGTGAATATCATCTTGCCATTGGAAATTTTATCCATATCCAGCAGGTTATTTATCATAAGTGTTAGTCGCTCAGTGTTAGATGATGCGATATCCACCATTGATTAATCCTAAAGTACCCTTTACTGAAGTTAACGGAGTACGTAATTCATGGCTGACAATTGAGACAAACTCGCTTTCATATTGTCCAGGCGTTTACGCTCGGTAATATCCTGCGCCACACCGAGGTAACCTATAATCCTTTCATCACTGGATCTCACTGCCGTCACACTCAGTTAAACTGTTATGTGTGAACCGTCCTTTCTCACGTATGTCTATTCACGAGTTTCTGAACCATGCTTTTTCGGTAATGTTATAAACACCTTAAATCCACCAATTTCCTCACCCGATGATTCAGATAATTCTTCGCCTCGTTCAATTACTTCTGATTCAAGATGAATAAGCGCAGGTGTATGCTTATTAATTATCTCATCAGAACGGTAAACAAGCATTTTTACTGCGCCGCTGTTAAACATTTTGATCATGCCGTCAGTATCCGTTGTTATCATTGATATTTCAGTGGCAGCATCCAATACGGTATTCAGTTCAGTAGTTCATTTACGTAGTGCCTCTTCAACTTCTTTACGTTTTTCTGGGAGTTTTCTTCTAAAGAAGAAATGGTTAGATACTGTATGTTGTTATTTGGAATAGACATGGCAAGTGAAGATGATGTACTGGCGGGGATTGAAAAGTACCTTGGTTATGAAGAAGTGGATGGTTAATGTCAATTAAACTAGGAATTGGAATTTTTAACATGTCTCAATAAGATGAACTGAAAAAGAAAATGGGGTCAGATCTCAATCTGTTCATGCATACCTGATCTAGCCATGATTCCAAGATCGAATGACTATTTACATTGGCGTTATATATTAAGTAGATACCGTCATATGCTGCGTGAAGTTTTAACAATTACAGAATAGTAATTAGAAATATGGAGCATTAATTTTCACTCCACCTATGCGGTCGTCAATAATTACATTAAAACAATGGTATTTAGCGCCACCTGTCATTATCAGGAATTTTGGGCGTTCGTGCCCAATCGTAAATATAATCTCTACTAATTCCAAGCATCCAGGAATGCTGTCCTAGCAAGGCTGAAGTAACATCTGAAGTAACATTTGAAGGCAAATCCCCTTAGGGTTTGTGTACTTGATATCAGTGTGCGCAAGTTAAATCCAAGGCCTTCCTGAGGTTATGCCTTCAGTATTCAAGATTCTATATATATAGACGATATATACCAAAGTGGGCAATGACACAAATTAATAACAGCAATATATATATAAATCAGTGTGGTAGCGTTATTTTTTTATAGAATATCATTACAAATATAAAGTATTACAGTTATCGCGCTGCAATTAACTTTTGCGGGCGGTGGAATTATAAACAGATGAAAAAAAATGAACGCACGGGATTGATAATAATAGCAGCTTCACTGATTGTGATTGTGCTGATAATAGCTCTTTTGTTCAGCTACCAGCAAAAGACGCAAGAAACACAAATACGATCACAGGGCCTTAGCCTGACGCGCTTGCTTGCTGGCATGACGATAGAGCAACTGACACCTGTTGGCAACCGGCAACAAAACATATTGCAGCTGATTAATTACCGAGACATTAATCCAGAATTGGTTTATATATCGGTTGAAAGTAAGAATGGTAAAAGACTGAATCAATTCTCGACAGCCGGCGTTACAGTGCCAGATTGGATAATACCGACTCAGCCGAGTGCCTGGATCGATGAAAAGCGCTTGATTCTAGAAAATACAGGACAAGAAATTCTTGAATACCATGCCCCCGTGCTGAGTAAAGGCGAGCTGCAAGCCTATGTGCGGTTGGGGCTAACTATACCTGGGTTTGGTTTAAATATGCAGCAGATTCCATTTTTTGCAACAATTGCATTCCCGATATTTTTACTAGTACCCCTGTTTTACTTCCTACTGCGGCGCGAAATTCGGCCGTTACATTTGGCCAACCAGGAAATAGAGTCAATTATGAAGACCGGTCAAATACAACAAGTACAAGTCCATGCCAGTGGTGAACTCGGGGAGTTCATGAATAATTTGAACGGTTTTATACAACAAAACCAGGCCCGTATACAGGAATTGGAACAAAACAGGGATGGTCTTGTTACCTCGGCAAAATTATTATCCTATCAACGTGCCAGAGTAGAAAATGTATTGCAGTCTATGCCGGATGGGGTGTTAATTATTGATGAAACGGGTGTGATTAACTTTGCAAATGCAAAAATCTCGAATTTACTAGGGGTTGATGAAGGTGACTTGGTAGGTAAAAAACCAATGGACTGGTGTACCGATCCGGATGTACTTGCATTCTTTGTAAAAACCGAGGGGGCCCGCGCGCCTAGCTATTCAGCAGAAACAATTGAATTTTCGCCGAAAAATGCCTTAGAAAAAGATATTCAAGTAAGCTCCTACCCATTGTTTTCACCAAAGGATACCTCAGCGGTATTCGGTACGCTCATCATATTTCGCGACGTTACAGTGGAAAAACTCGCTAAAAAAAGCCGAGGTGAATTTGTCGCGCATGTGGCACATGAGCTGAAAACGCCATTGAATGTCCTGGCGATGTATTCCGAAGCACTACAGGGAGAAGAGGGCAAGGATGAAAGCTTTAGGGTCGAAGCCATTAATGTGATTGGTGATGAAGTGGAGCGATTATCAACATTGATCAGCAATCTCCTTAGTCTGACAAAAATTGAGATGGGTAGCCTCAATATTGAAAGACAACGTACAAAATTCCGTGATCTATTGGAAGATACATTGAATAACGTTTCACGTAGTGGTAGAGAGTTGAACCTGCAATTCAGACTGGATCTACCCAAAGAAATAAGTCCACTATCTATTGATAAGGATTTACTACGTGTGGCAATTAATAACCTTTTGACCAATGCCATTAAATACAATAAACCGGGAGGTTCTGTAACGCTATCAGCAGAGGAAACAGGAGACGCTATCATGGTTGCAGTGAGTGATACGGGCATTGGTATTGCTGAAAAAGATCTGGGAAATATATTCGAAAAGTTTTATCGCTCGGATGATGCCCAGGTAAGGGAAAGAACAGGGCATGGGCTGGGACTGTCCCTGGCAAGAGATATTGTCCATCTGCATAATGGTAACCTGATGGTCAAGAGCACACTCGGAGAAGGGACTGAGTTTGTGATTGAGATAAAGAAATCCACTGGATTGGTTAAACAGGCGATATAGTTATGAAACGCGTACTTATTGTAGATGATGAGCCACATATCATACGCATTATGAAACTGGCACTGGAACGAGAGGGTTATGAAGTGGATATAGCCTCAAATGGAATGGAAGGTCTTATAAAGATACGCCTTGAGCCACCTGATGTTTTAATTACAGATATCGCCATGCCTAAAATGACGGGGGAGGAATTATGCAAACAGATATCAACAGAAATGCCGGATAGAGAATTTCTTATATTTGTAACAACGTCTAGAACAGAAGTCGAACATAGGGAATGGTCTCGTGAAATCGACAATCTCCTGTTTCTGGAAAAGCCGGTAAGTACGCGTAAATTGATGCCAATGCTGAATGATTATTTTATGAATCAAACTCATGAGGCTTCCCGTATTGTCTAGCCACCTTATACAGTCAATTGATTTTGATAGGCATTACGATATCTTGAAAAGTACATCCATCGGGATTCGTTATTTTTCTGTAAATGATGAAGCGGGCGCCACTATATGGCAGTGCGGAGATGACGCCTTTGATTTAATAGATGTGAATAATATTCAGCAACAGTATTTTGATTCAGATAATAAAGTAAGTTACGCAGATTTAGATTCAGAGAACCGCATTTTTACATTAGACCTATATTCTTTTGTAGGTGAAATTATAGGTAAACTGATATTTATTATTCAGGCTGGTGTCAGCCTTAAAAAGGACGCGTCAGACCGAGAGTATACCTGTTGGGTTAATTCAGTATTACGAAGTGTCGTCAATGGGATGGAAAAAGAGCTGCAAATGATTGTAGAAATGGATGGCATGGCCAAGGATTTAAGTGAGCGCTACGATGAGTTGAATCTGGTTTATGATACCGAAGATCAAGTTTCGCGATACGAAGAAGGAGAACTGGCATTAGAGCAATTGGTTAGAAACTGTACCGATTATCTTAATGTGTCGGGTACAGTACTTTATATGCCGGATAAAAATATCGTCTTGAATAGTGATAAGCAAACAGATATAGACGATAAATTGTCGGATATTTATGACTTTATTCGTAATGATATATATCAATGGAGTTTGCAAACAGCGGGGTCCGGTGTTTTCAATGCCGCTCATGACTATATGAAGGCAGGTATTGATAATTATGATAATGCAAAAATCTTATCTTGCCCGATTTTTGAAGCTAATAATAAAGTAATTGGCGTGTTGGCCTGTGTAAACCTCGGTGTTTCAAACTTGGACATTACAAATAGCGATCGTAACCTGCTTGAAACGATGGCGCGCAAAGTCAGTAAGATTATTCACTCTAATTATGATTCACTGACAGGCTTGATTAATCGTACCTGTTTTGAAGCAAGTCTGGAAACTGCGCTGGAGTCTACCAAAAAAGCAAAGCAAGTCTATAGCCTGCTCGTAATAGATCTGGATCAAATCCAGATTATAAATGATGTTGCCGGGCATACTGCTGGTGATAACCTGATTCAGGAGATTGGCGGGTTATTGCCAAAAGTCATTCGTGAAAGCGATAAGTTGGCTCGACTGGGCGGAGATGTATTTGGAGTAATGCTGCAGGATTGCGCGTTGGATAAGGCGCAAAATATTGCTGAAAAAATAAGAATTACAATTAGTGATTATACCTATAAATGGAGTGATAGGGTTTTTGATGTCAGTGCAAGTATTGGCATGGTCGAAATTAACGAGCATACGTCCAGCATCGCTGCCGTCCTTTCATGTGCAGAAATAGCCTGCGAGGCAGCAAAAGAAGCAGGCCGTAATATGGTAAAGATATATCATTCTCTGGATATAGAGTTGGTTGAACGTAAGGGTCATTTGAATAGAGTTAATCAGATACTCCAGGCCTTACGTGAAGATCGGTTCGTGTTATATGCGCAACAAATTCAATCTTTAACTGAGGAAGAGGATTTTCACTGTGAAATTCTGATACGCATGCTGGATGAGCAAGGTAATATTCTCGCGCCTAGAGTATTTATGCCAGCTGCGGAGCAATATGTACTAATGCCGAAAATTGACCGTTGGGTGGTTAAAAATACATTGTCATACCTGGCTCAGTATTCATCACACTTGCAAGGTAAGAAGGGGCATTTTGCTATAAATATTTCTGGTCAATCAATTGGTCAGGATGGTTTTGCAGATTTCCTGATTGATCAGGTCATTGGTTCATGTGTTTCCCCGGCCCAGATATGCTTCGAAATTACTGAATCGGCCGCCATTAGAAACCTGGATATGGCCTTGAACTTGATTGCATCACTGAAGGATTTAGGCTGTTACTTCTCGCTGGATGACTTTGGGACCGGACTCAGTTCTTTTACCTATCTGAAAGAACTGCCGGTAGATTTTCTAAAAATAGATGGATCATTCGTAAAAGGTATTTTGGAAGATCCTGTTTCAGAAACCATGGTAAAGGCCATTCATCAAGTCGGTAATGTCATGGGCCTAAAGACCATAGCAGAGTTTGTAGAAACTGATGCTATCAAAGTATGTTTGCAAGATATCGGGATTAACTATGTGCAGGGATATGGCATTGGTAAACCGATGCCAGTAAAAGATCAAATGAATAACATACTTACTGAAGAATTCCGTTATGCCGCACAAGAAAACTAAAAGTATAAAAAAAGACTAGGGCAGGTTAATAGTTAAATGAGCGTCACTGAGCAACATAAGAATGAGGAAATCCTGCGTACCCGTATTGGTACCATGACCTATCTGGCACCTAAAAATACCCTGTCTACTGAAATCTCTCTGAATGACTTAAAAAATGCCGTGGATGCCTGTGTCCAGGACCGGGAAGTGCATATTGTTATGAATATGTCTTCGGTGCAGGTGATCGGTGGTGACGCCTTGGAATTATTGCTGGATATTCAGGATCAGCTCGTACGACTGGGAGGCTGGCTGAAACTGGCGCAGGTCGATAAGTTAATACTCGAAATTCTCGAGTTAACGGGCTTGCAGGACAATATTAGCATCCTGGATGATGTTATGTCGAATTATGAACAGCATAAGAGTAGCGCCGTTGGAGTAAGTAGGGCACGAATGGGCGATATTCTGTTAGAGAAACAATTAATAACTGAAGATCAGATCAATGAGGCTATTCGTTTACAGGAAAAACTTGGCAAGCGTATGGGGCAAATCATTGTAGAGAAGGGCTGGGTGTCCGAACAGAACATGCTCAATGCTCTGGCGATACAGCTGTCTATGCCTTTTGCACGTTTACGTGTGGGCCTGTTTGATGTAGAGGCAGTCAACCTACTCGATAAAGAGATTGCGAAAAGATTAAAAGTTATCCCGTTATTCAAGATACGCGGTGTGCTGTCATTAGCGACGGCTGACCCACAGGCCATCCCCAGTTTTGATGAGGTGGCAGAACGAACCGGATGTAAGGTACGGCCCATACTTGCCCAGCAGGAAGAGATTCTTAAAACCATCAATGAGGCCTATGACGACAATAGCTATATCACTGATCTTATCAGTGATGTGGATGAAGATTTTGAAGTAATCGAGAATCTTATTTCTGATGATCACAGTACTATTGATGAAATGGCTGCAGGCAGTCCGATCATTAACATGGTCAACTCCCTGATTCAGCGTGCGGTACACGATGGTGCAAGCGATATCCATATCGAGCCTGGCAGAAAAAAATCCAGAGTGCGATATCGTATTGATGGAGTGTTGTACGAAGCCATGACCCCCAAAATAGAGCTACATCCTGCCTTGGTCTCCAGGCTCAAGGTCATGGCTAATATGGATATCGCGGAACGACGTATGCCGCAGGATGGCCGCATTCAGGTGCATACCCATGGGCGTGAAGTGGACCTGCGTTTTAGCTCACTGCCGGGTTTGTACGGTGAAAAAGTAGTGCTGCGTGTGCTGGATAAAAATCAGGCCATCCTCGATGTCAATAAACTCGGTATGTTGGGCAATAATCTGGATGTCTATAAACGATTACTGGAGCGCAGTCATGGTCTGATCCTGGTGACCGGCCCCACTGGTAGCGGTAAGACTACCAGCCTGTATGCTGCACTGAATTATCTGAACAGCATCGAGAAAAACATTGTTACCATTGAAGATCCGGTCGAGTATCAAGTCGATATCATTAATCAGAATGAAGTCAGGGCGAATATCGGCCTGACCTTTGCTAAGATTCTCAAGCATGTCCTACGTCAGGATCCGGACATTGTCATGGTGGGTGAAATACGTGAACGCGAAACGGCAGAAATAGCCGTGCAGGCAGCCTTGACAGGACACCTGGTGTTATCAACCTTGCACACCAATGATAGCGTGGGTGCGGTCACACGTATGATCGACATGGGTGTAGAGCCCTATCTACTCTCATCCGCGCTTATTGGTGTCGTGGCACAGCGCCTTATACGTACAATATGTCCTTCCTGTAAAACCTCTTACCTGGCGCCGCCGGAAATGAGCCTGTTATATGGTTGGGATGATAAGGAATCTATTCGTCTGGCCAAGGGCCGTGGTTGTCCTGAGTGTTATGACTCAGGTTATAAGGGACGCATGGGTAATCATGAAATCCTTGATGTGGATGCTGAACTTCAGCGTCTGATTATGTCGAATCCCAGCCGTGATGACTTGACCAATTACATTACCAAGCGTGATATCAAAACACTGTTTGATGATGGCCTACAGCGCGTCAGGAACGGCGATACAACCATCGAAGAAGTCAATCGTGTGGTTAATATATAAGCGGATAAGTGCATGCCTCTGGAACTGAAAACACCATCGACACAGACCACCCCTGCCAAGCGCTTGCAGGGGATCAGTCTTGGTAAAAAACGTTCTAGTTTGAGTTCTAAAGACCGTATGTTCTTTACCGAGCAGTTGGCATTGCTGCTGGAAACAGGTACCGCCTTGCATGCCGCCTTAAAGCTGATGAAGACACAGATGGAAAACCCTGCGATGCGTGATATTGTTGATGCGATCGCATTGGATATCTCCGAAGGCATGACTTTTTCTCATGCCTTATCTAAACATTCGCAGTTATTTTCCACGACCTATGTCAGCCTGATTGCTGCCAGTGAGAATGGTGGCTTCATGCATGAAGTGCTAGTGCAATTGCTGGAGATGGAGGAAAAGCGTGAGCAACTGAAAAGCACCTTGTCATCAGCGCTTTCCTATCCCGGTTTTCTGGTATTCTTTTCCATCGCCGTCGTTATCTTTGTGCTGGTCGTGGTGTTCCCGAAATTCACGGAGATGTTTACCAAAATCCAGGATCGTTTGCCTGTTAGCACCAAATTCCTGATGGCTGCCAGTGATGTATTGATACACCAGTGGTATTGGGTTTGCGGGATACTGGTTGGACTGTTCATGGCTGGGATGTATTGGCTGAGAACCGATGCCGGCAGAACCTGGGTGGATCAATTTAAGTTAAAAACACCGGGTATCAAATCTATTTTTATCCAGCTTTACTTGTTACAGGTGATGCGTGTCATGAGCCTGTCATTAGGCAATGGCGTCAATATCGTGGATGCACTGAAGGCTTGCAGTGATGTTGTCGACAACAAGATTTTCCAACAATTTCTGGTTCAGGTAGAAGAAACGGTACAGGAAGGCAATGGCATAGCCCATGGATTCAGGCAATCGGAAATAATGCCGGAATTGGCCAAGCAAATGATTACCACGGGGGAAGAAACCGGTAATTTGCCCAAGGTGATGGCTCGTATTGCTGATTTTTATGAGCGTGAGCTAGGTAAAAAAGTCAATAAGATCAGCAAAATGGCCGAGCCAGTCATGCTGATTGTGATGGGGCTCGTGGTCGGATTGATTGTCAGTTCCCTGATTTTGCCGATATTCCAGCTTTCAAGTGCTGCCATGTAAGTAGCAAAGATTTTAACGTGGGCACAAAAACACAAAAAATACATGGGCAAATACCTATTGCCATTATTGCTTATTAGATTTACTAAAGTTATTGCTAAAGAGATCGCTATATTTAAGCATACAAGGTGGGTGCTGAACAATCAGGCTTTGAAAAATTGCAAATTTATTGAGAGAAGGATAATGAGGACAAGAATCATGATGAAATCAATACAGAAAGGATTCACTTTGGTGGAACTGTTAATAGTGGTCATAATCCTGGCCATTCTTGCAGCGATCGTTGTACCCCAGTTTTCATCGTCTACCGATGAAGCCAAATTGTCGTCTTTAAAAGCGACACTTTCTGCTATTCGTAGTGGCATCAACCTGTATTACCAACAACATGGTGCATATCCCAGCGTAGCACTGGCTACGGGCGATGCTGATTGTACCGCAACGAAAGGTACAGGGCTTGCTAATACTGAGGCTTCTTTTAACGATCAAATGACGAGGTATACTAAACAAGATGGTGCGGCCTGTAGTAGTAAGATGGGAACCTTGTATACCTTTGGTCCATATATGAAAGAAGTGCTCCCTGCCGACCCCATCAAGGGCGTCTCAACGCTAACGATTATAACCACAGGTGATTTGAACATGATTGCGGATGGCGTAGCAGGTGGTTGGAAATACGATAACGTGACTGGCCGCTTCATCATGAATCATACGAGTTACGATGATATTTAATTCGGGTTACAGGTATGGGTATCAGTCGGGAGGTGGCTGGCCCTCATAGCAAGAAAGTGATGTGGCCAAGTTACCTGATCAGTAAAAGGGCGCGGCCCACCGACAAAGGATTCTCTCTTGCAGAACTACTCGTTGTTGTAGTCATCGTGGGGATCGTCGCAGTCGTGGCGATCCCCACATTTTCATCTAACGATGGCAAAAAAGTCGATGTGGCTACCAATGAAGTGGTACAGGCCTTACGCTTTAGCCGCAGCGAGGCCATGAGAGCCGGAACACACCATGGTGTTCGCATCACAGCCGACCAGGAGCGTCTACAGGTATTCTGGCTTGATCTTGCTCCTGTTACACCGACAGAACGTTTTACCATCTACGATCCAATATCCAAAAAGTTGTACGAAGAAAATGTCAAGACTTCCCATGCTTCCACCGGTGTTTTGGCAACAGCGGATTTCCGTTATGCAATACCGGGCAGCCCTGTCTGGGCCGTGGCCTTCAATGCCAGGGGAGAACCGGTCGCGTCGAGTGACCTGAATCCGATGCTATCCGGCAGCATAGTGTTGAACCTGGGTAATTTCAGTAAGACCATAACAGTGGCGCCTGTTACAGGGCGGGTGACGGTGCAATGAAAATGATTCATTCACATTCTAGTCCCGTACTTCAGTCCGGCTATAGTTATGTTGAAGTACTGATTGCTACTGTTCTGGTTGTAGTTGGCATAATTCCAGCCCTGGATGCATTGCAGTCGGGTATTCAGGCAACAGATATCCACGAAACCAGCACCATCGACCAATATGCGGTACAGAGTAAAATGGAGGAGCTATTGACACTGTCGTATAGTTCACTCAAGGCCGCAGCCGACGCGGCTGGAGATTACACGATACCGACCAGTTTTACCGATACCTATACCACTACCGATGGGAGAGATATCTGGCGTGAGGTGTTTATATCCGCCTATGATGGCGATAATGCTGATCTTGATAACGATCCATTTACCGGCACCGATGCTGGGTTGCTTTGGGTGCAGGTAAAAAAGCGCGACACTGTAATCCGCTATGAAACCCTGGTGAAGCAGTGAGCCTGTGATGAAAGCCAATACATCCTCACAGCATGGGCTTACCCTGCTCGAAATGCTATTCGTGGTCGCCATTTCCGGCATTATCATGGCAACACTAGGCGAAGTTATCATCCGTGCCCTACAGGCGGAAGACCAGAACCGGGCCAAGAACGAATTGATGCAGGAGGCTAGATTCGCCATGCAACGTATGGTTGCATCGGTACGGGGTTCAAAACGATTACTGATTCCGTTTGGTGATAATCCTGCGACGACCTGGAGCGAATCGGTGCGTGATGTGCTTGCAGTCACGCTGGACCCTACCATTGATCGCGATGGTGATGGCTGGGCCGATGCCAATAATGATAAGGATTACCAGGATCTCAATAACAACGCAGTTCGTGACCCGGGAGAGTGGGAGCGGATTGATGAAGACCTGGACGGTGATAATACCAACGATGATGCGCACGGGATAATCGGGATCGATGATAACGGCGATGGATCATTTGATGGTGCCGGACGCTACATTCCAGCAGATAATGAAACCATCTGGCATGATAATGACGAAAGCAGTCTGACACAGCCTCCCGCCGCAGGGGACGAGGCGGAAGATATATTAAATGGTATCGATGATGACGGTGATGGGGCTATCGATGAGGATATCTCCGATGATATGAACGGTGATGGTCAACCTGGTATTGCCAATGTGGATGACGACAATGATGGTACGACTGATGAGTTGGGTGGTCCTGGAGATTGGGGGCCAGATGATGACGAGGATGGCTTCAGAAATGATGATTGGTTTGATCCTGTCGTATATTACCTGAACGGTAGCCAACTCATTGAGCGCCTGCCTTCCCTGACCGATACCAATGGAGACAGTTCGGTGACCGGTGCTGACTTTATAGAAAACCCTATCGTCGATAATGTAACTGAGTTTGTTGTCAGTCTGATTTCACAAGGATCGGGTAATGCAACATTGATCAGCATCTCCCTGGGACTAATGAACGCAGATGGGGATACAGTCAAACTTCAGGCCAGGATCCGACTGGATGATAAGCCGCAATAAGTTGACAGTGACACGAGATGCATTTTTTGTGTCATTAATTAGATGCGTAGAAAGCAACTTGCAAGAATGCGTAGATAAACAATGTAATTGGTATGAGTACTGGCATGGAAAATTTAAATGCAGGGTGTATTCCAAGCGCTATAAAAAAACGGGAGTAGTGGTATGAATCTGACAAATATTTTGTTAATAACAATCGGTTCGCTAACAATCCTGGTAGCTATGCTGTTTCTGTTTTTCCCTGTCTGGTGTAAGCAGATACAAGAAAAGCTAAATGAGCCATGGGGTGATTTTACGATTATCGCGTTACGTACAGGCTTGCCCGGTGAAATACAACTGGAAGAAAAACTGAATCAACCCGTTCAGGTTAAGATTATAGTATGGGATGGCTGGGCAGAACGCCATCCAGGGATAACAGGTACGATCTTGTTAATGTTTGCGCTGGTATGTTGGGTTCTGGCGTTAGTGTAATGAACAGGTTGTCGAAATAGATGCAGGACTTTGATATTTTAGACAAAGGGTGTATTCGGTGACTAGAGCTGTTCATAGTCAAGGCGGTTTCGTCCTCATCCCGGTTTTACTATCACTCTTTTTGATTGCCTCGATAGCCTTTCTCATGAACCGGGAAGGCGCCATGAATGTGCATCAGACTTCCAGTCAGGCCCAGACAGAGCAGGCACATTATGTGGCTGAAGCAGGTTTAAATCATGCTTTATGGAAAGCCAATGATGGCACTTGTACAGGATATGGATTTACCAATGAGCCTTTTGGCAATCACACCTATACGGCTACTTTTACACCTAATAGTGGCTCACCCGTTGTCATCGATACTACTGGAACCCTGTCGGATGGAGGCAGTTCGACCATAAAGCAAAGTAATATTTCTATTTACCAGTTGCCTACATCGATCACACTGCAGCCGGATGGTGTTGAGGGAACTGATGTATATATATATGAGTGGAAAGATACCTGGAATTATGGAGTCAGTAATGATCTATGGGTTGATAATACATTTGCGGATTCCAAAGCGCATTCATTAATGAAATTTGATCTTTCCTCGATCGAGAGTGATGCCAAAATCATTAGTGCAAGGCTGGAGTTATATCAGAACGATACCAGTGTTGCCGGAGGACAGGTCGGTGTGCGTAACATGACAGTAGACTGGACGGAGGGTGAGAAATCCGGTGCGGTGAATACCGTCGGTGCAACTTGGTTGGAAAGCACGAAAAACGTGACCTGGACCCCGGGGGGGGATTTTGATCCCAATGTCTCTTATGCCAGTACGAATATTGCAGCAGGTGCAAAGGCATGGTATCAGTGGGATATTACTGACCTGGTTAAGGCTTGGAGAAATGGTAGTCCTGATATGGGGTTGATGTTAATACCCGAAACGTCGAATACAAGTGCCCGATTCAGTAGCAGTGATCATACGGATGCCAGTTCACGGCCGAAGCTTGTCATTACTTATGCCTGTGAATGTGGTATCACTGGATCCGGCCAGACCTCGCTATTGCAACCCGGAGAAGCGAACAGTAAAGACACTAGCCTGCATGGCGGCGGTGGCCAGGCCACGAAAAATTATGGCACATCTTCACCGTTGTGGGTGGATAACCAGGCGTCTCATCGGGCCCTGTTTGAATTCAATCTCTCCAGTATTCCAGCTGGGGCAATTGTTCAGGATGCAAAACTGGAGCTTTATGTTGTAGGTATCGATGCGGTTACCTCGAATGATGTGAGTGTACATCGAATCACCCAGGCCTGGTTGGAAGGCACAGGTAATAATAATGGCTTGTCGCCCTCCGATGGCGCGGACTTCATTACCTATGATGGTGTTAACGCCTGGGCAACAGCCGGTGGTGATTATGATCCGGCAGCGGTTGACTCTATAACTATGAGTGATGTTACCGCTCAGTGGTACCAGTGGAATGTCACATCCCTGGTTAGTGACTGGGTAATTGGAAGCCACCCGAATTATGGTTTCCTGGTGCGTGGCGGGGATACCGGTTATCTGGAGAAAATGAATATCGCCAGTAGTAATGATTCGGACGCCACTACACGCCCGAAACTAACGGTCCAATGGACTTGTCCCTGCGGTATGGTATGTAATCCAACAAAAATATATCGTGATGAGTTTACTTCCAATACTTGTGTTGCAGCAGATGATTATACAGGTAGCGATGGCACCTTGGATTGGAGTGGGCAGTCATGGATTGAAATGAACGAGACCAGTCAGGATTCCTGTTCGGGCGATGTACTCATAACAGCAGATTTAGGGGACAATAGTTTGCGTATTGCTAAAGAATTGAGAGGAGTACGCCGACAAGTTGATCTGTCAACATTCCAGTATGCCTTGCTTGAGTTTGCCTATCGCCGCGAAGCGCTTGTTTTGATGAATAATAGGCTGGAAATCACAGCCTGCTATGATTCGGGTGCTGGTACGGTCTGTTCCGTAATCGATACCATTACCGGTCCCGGGACCGATACAGATTATCAAATCAGGCAAATCGATCTAACACCATTTAAGTCATCCAATACTGAAATCATATTTCAAGTGTATGATATGGGTTCTTCTGAGTATTTTTATCTGGATGATATTGAGATTCGCGATGAAGAATATACTGCTCCCATAACTCCCGATACTGTGGTTACATTTACACCGCTCAGAGATTCTTTTTTAGGTGGGAATTCGACAGTGGCATATGGTAGTAATGTTTCTCTGTTTGCCGGTTTTGGCTCTCGTGAATGGCGGCCGATTTTACAATTTGATGTAAGCTCCATACCGGCAGGTTCCACCATTCAATCTGCATTGCTGCGGTTGCATAATTGGGATGATGGCAGTGGTAACCAGGGGCCGGTTACTATGGATGCATACAGGCTAACAGAAGATTGGGATGATATCTGGGGCAGCAAGGGTGCGAACTGGTATGACCGGGTAAAGCAAGGAGGTGGC
>CAMYJD010000049.1 GCA_947258655.1 uncultured Gammaproteobacteria bacterium
CCGATAAAAAAGCCGACCTACTGATCGGCGAAG
Source organism: uncultured Gammaproteobacteria bacterium (assembly GCA_947258655.1). Lineage (GTDB taxonomy): Bacteria > Pseudomonadota > Gammaproteobacteria > JAADHQ01 > JAADHQ01 > JAADHQ01. The sequence goes on from CAMYJD010000049.1 coordinate 34, forward strand.
GAGTGGCAGTAACAAATGGAAAAATCAAAGACCTGAGCAGGTATATTCACAGATTTAATATCTGAGTAAGATTGGGGTCAGAGTAGAATGGCACTTACTTAGCCAAATAATCCTGTCATTGCGAGCGCAGCGAAGCAATCTCCCCAATTCCGTATTGGGATATCGCATTGCCTGATAGGGAATGGCTGCTGAAGCAGATTGCCGCGCTGCGCTCGCAATGACGACAATCTATTACTCTGAAAGAGATTGTCATCTTAAGTAAGTGCCATTCGGGTCAGAGTAAAAACTATAAACTTTAATCATGGTAGTTTTTACTCTGACCCCAATCTTTTATTTTTCCTTTTTATCTGTATCTTCTGCCTCTTCGCGATCGCTCGCGTTTTCCTCTTCATCCTCGGCTTCTAACGCTTCCATTTCGGCCTCGATACGGTCGAACTCGTCATCCATCTCTTCCTCGCTCATGGCCTGGTCGTACTCATCGTCGGCGGGCTCATATTCCCCATGCCCCGACTCGTTGACCTCATCAAATTCATCATCGGCTTTAGTGGCTGCTGCTGCATGGGCACTCGCAGTGGCAGCGGAAGCCGCTGTGGCACCGGCAGCGATCGTATGCTCTTCGTCTTCCTCTTCTTCATCGCGGGCAGGGACATAAACGCGCGCAAACATAATGCCCAGTTCGAATAATATCCACATCGGGATTGCCAGCAGGGTTTGCGAGATTATATCCGGCGGGGTCAATACCATGCCTATGACAAACGCACCGACAATGATATACGGGCGCTTGGTAACAAGGCTCTCAGGCGTCGTCGCCCCGCTCCACACTAATAGTATCGTCGCCACCGGCACCTGGAACGCCAGCCCAAAGGCAAAGAAGATGGTCAATACAAAATCGAGGTAGCGACTGATATCGGTCATGACCGACACGCCCTCGGGTGCGGTACCGGTCAGGAAGCCGAATACGAGCGGGAAAACGACGTAATAGGCGAACAGCATACCGAGGTAAAACAATAACGAACTGGCAATCACCAGCGGAGCTGCCATACGCCTTTCGTGACTATACAGACCCGGGGCGATGAAGCCCCATAACTGATACAGGATAAAGGGCATCGACAGGAATATCGAAGCCATCATCGATAACTTGAACGGGGTCAGGAAAGGGGATGCAACATCGATGGCAATCATCTGACTGCCTTCCGGCATATGCTTCATCAATGGTCCCGCGACATACGAATACAGATCATTGGAGAAGTAAAATATCCCCAAAAATACAATAATGACGCACAGCACCATGCGCAACAGACGATCGCGTAGTTCGAGTAAATGGGTAATGAAACCCATCTCTTCATCGTTAGTGTTATTGTTTTCGGCTTGCGTCATCGTTATCGGATTTGCTTACGGACTCTTCAATCGACGTGACCTGCTTTTCAATTTCGTCCTTGTTCTTGACAAGGTATTCCTGTTTAGCTTCATCAATGGCGTCTTTGGTTTCCTCGATGATATCATGCAGGCCGGCAGATTCCTTTTGCTCCTTGATGATGCGCTTTAGTTCCTCCGCCGCCAACTCACGATTGATATCCTGCTTCACTGAAGACACGAAACGGCGCGCCTTGCCAACATAAAGGCCGAGCTTGCGTGCAACGCCAGGCAAGCGCTCCGGCCCGATAACCAGTAAGGCCACCACCATGATAATCGCAAGTTCCCAGAAACCAATATCAAACATAACGGGACAACCAGAAGATAACGAATGCCAGGACGGCGCTATTCGTCAGTTGAGTGGAAATCAAACCTTGTCTTTATCCTTTTCTGAACTGGTCACTTCACCTTCAATCACGTTGGATTGTTTATTTTCCTCCAGTTTTTCAGATTCATCCGCCTCGCCATCCTTGACCGACTTCTTGAAACCCTTGATTGCTCCGCCAAGGTCCGAACCGAGGTTTTTCAGTTTTTTCGATCCGAATAACAACAGCACAATCGCCAGGATAATTAATAATTGCCAAATACTTATTCCCATAATTCAATGCTCCAACATATTTTGCTTTAATGCCTATTATACTCTCAATGCAGTCAATTATTGTTATTGCTTGCGGCCTGCCTTCTCTTCAATACCGGAAATGCCAAACCTCCTGTCCAGCTCGTTCAGCACATCATCCGGGCCCAGGCCCTGGCTCGCCAGCAGCACCAGGGTGTGGAACCACAGGTCTGCTGTTTCATAAACGATCTTGTCGGCCTGCCCGTCCTTTGCAGCCATGACCGTTTCAGTGGCCTCCTCGCCGATTTTCTTTAATATCGCATCGAGGCCCTTGCTATATAAACCGGCGACATAGGATGACTCCGGGTCGGCCTGCTTGCGCTGCTCAAGGATCTCTGCCAGTTTGTTAAGTATATCACTCATCTGCATGCCTCACAGACTGTTAAAATTTATAATAATCAATATGTTATCATATCAATCCGACGCGTCAAAGCGGTTGCCGCCGACATCCACGGAAAAAGATGCCCAGCTTAGCATTTTGCGACTGGCCAATATAGCCGTATTGCCTGAATCGGAATTATTGCAGAGGGGGAACCGGCGCTGGCTATCCCTACGAAAAAAGGGGACAGATACCGTGTAGCCGACTACTTCGGCTTGTTATAGATTTCTTTCGGATCCTTGATGACCGCTTCGACCTCGCGCCACTGACCGTCCTGCAACTGTTTGAAAAAACAGTTATGGCGACCGGTATGACAGGCAATGCCACCGCGCTGTTCTACCGTAATCAGGATGACATCATTATCGCAATCAAGACGCATGTCCCGGATCACCTGCTGATTGCCGGATTCCTCGCCTTTATGCCAGAGCCTGTTGCGTGATCGCGACCAGTACACGGCATGTCCGGTCTCCACCGTCAAACGCAGGGATTCACGGTTCATCCACGCAAACATCAGTACCTTGCCGCTATCGGCCTCCTGGGCAATGACCGGCACCAGGCCGTCGGCGCTCCACTGTATCTCGTCCAACCAATTGTCTGACATAATATTACCCAAGGCTTTCAGTTAATAGTCCTTCCGGCCAAGTAGCTAGTAGCGAGTGGCGAGTAGCTAGGAACCCTTATTTTAGCCTCGCTACTAGCAACTCGCTACTCGCTACTGCCTGACCTCGATACCACGCTCGGCCATATACTGCTTGGCCTCGCCGACGCTATATTCGGCAAAATGAAAAATACTCGCTGCCAGTACGGCGTCGGCGCCGCCTATGGTTACGCCATCGGCGAGATGTTGCAGGTTACCGACACCACCCGAGGCGATGACCGGGATACTGACTGCGTCGCATACCGCGCGGGTCAGATCCAGATCGAAACCGCTTTTGGTACCGTCGCGGTCCATGCTGGTCAACAGTATTTCGCCGGCACCATACGCTTGCATGCGCCCGGCCCATTCCACCGCATCGATACCGGTCGGCTTGCGTCCGCCATGGGTAAATATCTCCCAGCGTTTCGACTCCCCGTCACCACTGACCTGCTTGGCATCGATCGCAACAACGATGCACTGCGAACCGACCTTGTCGGACGCTTCCTTGACAAACTCGGGATTGAATACTGCCGCGGTATTGATGCCGACCTTGTCTGCGCCAGCATTGAGCATGCGGCGAATATCATCGACCTTGCGTATGCCACCACCGACGGTCAGCGGGATAAACACCTCGCTGGCCACGGCCTCGACCACATGGATGATAGTGTCGCGATTGTCCGAACTGGCTGTGATATCCAGAAAGGTGATTTCGTCTGCGCCTTCGCTATCGTAGCGCCTGGCCACCTCAACCGGGTCGCCGGCATCACGAATGTCGACAAACTGCACGCCCTTGACGACCCGACCATTGTCGACATCAAGGCACGGTATGATGCGTTTAGCCAATCCCATCTTAAAACCTCAGTAGCGAGTTGCTAGTGGCGAGTGGCGTGGAAAAAATCCAGGACTCGAACATTCATCACTCATTCGCCAACGAGTCGGCGAGTTTCTGGCCTTCGACGAAATCCAGTGTGCCTTCATAGATCGCGCGGCCGGTGATAGCACCCATGATGCCTTCATCCGCGACCTCTGACAGTGCCTTGATATCGTCGAGATTGGTAATACCACCCGAGGCAATCACGGGTATATGGATGGCCTGCGCCAGGGCCACGGTGGACTCGATGTTGACACCGGTCATCATGCCATCGCGACCAATATCAGTATACACTATCGCTTCGACACCATCGGCCTCGAAGCGCTGAGCCATATCGATAACATCGTGATTGGAAAGCTTGGACCAGCCATCCACTGCCACCTTGCCTTCCTTTGCATCCAGGCCGACGATTACATGTCCGGGAAATTCGACGCAGAGATCGCCAATAAAGTGTGGTTCATTAACCGCCTTGGTGCCGATGATCACATACTGTACACCGGCATCGAGATAGGCCTGTACGGTTTCCTCATCGCGAATACCACCGCCCACCTGGATCGGCAGCTCGGGAAAGCGCTCGGCTATCCTGTGAATGACATCGGCATTGACCGGCTTGCCTGCAAATGCCCCGTTCAGGTCCACCAGATGCAAACGTCTGGCCCCTGCTTCTACCCAGCGCGCTGCAACCTCAACCGGATCATCAGAGAAGACGGTTTCATCATCCATCTTACCCTGACGCAATCTGACGCATTTCCCGTCTTTCAGATCGATGGCAGGTATCAATAACATCTCAATATCCTCGTTGATTTAGATCTATTCAAAATTATAAATGACATGCACACTCAGCCTCCCTGACCATCCCATTGCAGGAAATTTTCCAGTAGTTTCAATCCGGCCTGTGCGCTTTTTTCCGGATGAAACTGAACCGCAAACATATTATCGCGACACGCCGCAGCGACGAACTGCAAACCATAATCACAGGTCCCGGCTATTTCGTCCGGATCTTCGGTGGTCACATAATAGCTATGCACAAAATAGAAACGGCTGTCCTGCTCTATACCCTGCCAGAGCGGATGCGGGCGAACCTGGTGTAACTGGTTCCAGCCCATATGCGGGACCTTCAGACGTTCGTTCGAGACCGGGTCAACATGCGGATCAGGGAAGCGTTTTACCTGGCCAGGCAACAGACCGAGACCTCCAGTGCCTCCATCCTCTTCACTGAAATCCATCATGACCTGCAGGCCGAGGCAGATACCGAGAAAGGGTTTATGTCCCATTTGCTGAAGCAGGATCTGATCGAGCTGACGCCGTTGCAGTTCCGTCATAGCGTGACCGATCGCGCCCTGACCGGGAAACACAATATGGTCGGCCGCCTTGATGTCCGCCGCAGCGTCGGTAATCCTGACACGTGCGCGTGGATCGACATGTTCAAGCGCCTTGGCGACTGAACGCAGATTTCCCATTCCATAATCTATAACAGCGACCAGACTCATACTGCAATCACTCGATTTTAAAGGCTGCCCTTGGTTGAGGGTAATCTGTCACCCATGCGGACATCGTGTTCCAGGGCCGAGCGCACGGCGCGACCAAAGGCCTTGAAAATAGTTTCAGCAATGTGATGGGCATTGATGCCGCGCAGATTGTCAATATGCAACGTGGCCTGCGCATGATTGACGAAGCCCTGAAAGAATTCATGCAGCAGATCAACATCAAAATCGCCTATACGTGCACGTGGGTAGCTGACATGGTACTCGAGCCCGGGCCTGCCGGAAAAATCAATGACCACGCGCGACAGGGCCTCATCCAGAGGCACATAGGCATGACCATAGCGGCGGATTCCCTTCTTGTCAGCGAGCGCCTCGCTGAAGGCCTGGCCGAGGGTGATACCGATATCTTCAACGGTATGGTGTGCATCGATATGCAGGTCGCCTTCGGCGACGACATCGAGGTCGATCATACCGTGACGGGCAACCTGGTCGAGCATATGATCGAGGAATGGAACACCGGTTTTAAACGCGGACTGACCGCTACCATCGAGATTGACACTGACCTTGATCTTGGTTTCCAGCGTGTCACGGCTTATGGAAGCCTTGCGCTCGGACATGCAATTTACTCCAGTTTCTGACCCCGATTCCATCTAAAAGATCAGGGTTTTTTTGCTATAAACTATTAATAATACATCGAATAACCGCAACAGGATATGGATTACACTATGAAATTGATAAAAAAATGCACCCGTTACAGATGTTAAGCGGTATTTTGAGCAAATTAAATGATTTTATTGATTAATTGCCTGGCATTTGCTGAAATAGGAGATCCACACAATATGGCAATTACTATTATTATAAATACATATGACCAAAAACACGCCCGAAAAAATAGTTAGCCTGTCCAAGATCAAGATGGCCTGCCAGAGCTGCAGTCTCTATCAGCTGTGCCTGCCACTTGGCCTGCATGGCGAGGACCTTGAGCGCCTGGAAGATATCATCAAACGCAGCCATCCGCTGAAAAAAGGTGCCACACCTTTTCACCAGGGCGATAAATTCGAAGCCATTTATGCGATCCGCTCGGGTTCGGTCAAAACATACACGATTGCCGATGATGGTAGTGAACAGATAACCGGCTTTCACCTCCCCGGTGAACTGGTCGGCCTGGATGCGATCAGCGAGGATAATCACCCCTGTACGGCGAAGGCACTGGAAACAACCAGTTATTGTGAAATACCGTTCCATCAACTGGAGGACTTATCAGGCGAATTACCGAGTCTGCGCCACCAGCTACTGAAGATCATGAGCAAGGAAATTACTCATGACGCCAATCTACTGATGTTATTAGGCAAGAAAACCGCCGATGAACGCCTCGCCTCCTTATTACTGAGCCTGTCCTCACGCCTGAGCAACCGTGGTTTCTCGGCAACCGAATTCAATCTGAGTATGTCACGTAATGACATCGCCAATTACCTTGGCCTGGCGGTCGAAACGGTCAGCCGCCTGTTTACCCGCTTTCAGGACCAGGGCCTGGTCAAGGTTGATGGGAAATTTGTGCAAATACTGAAAAACGATGACCTCAAGGCCATGATCAGTGAATGCGTGCAAAGTGATCCCAAAATGGCCTAGCGCAGACGATTCCGATGACTTATACAGTCATCATTTCGCTCATTTATTGATTTAGATCAATACAATTACCTTAGAATATTTGCATATTATCATCTCCTGATTATCTGGGTCGCCCGAGAGGCAATCCAGAAAAAAGCCTTTAACTGAGGAGATGTTTAGATGTTCCCGAAAAACAAGTTATCCGCATTATTATTGACGGGTCTGTGCAGCACAATGCTGGCCATACCCGCCCAGGCCAGTGACTGGCTGGTGCGCGCCCGTGTCATCCATGTCAGCCCCGATGACAGCAGTTCGCAGGTCCCGAATGTGGCCGGGTCCGGCGTCAGCCCCGACAGTGCCACGACACTGGAGCTTGACTTTACCTATATGCTTTCACCCAATCTTGGACTGGAACTGATCCTGGCCACGACCCCGCATGATGTCAGCGGAACCGGCACACTGGCCGGTGCAGATGTCGGAAAAGTTAAACTATTACCTCCAACCCTGACCCTGCAATACCATTTTGCACCCAGGGCCAAGATACGCCCGTACGCAGGAGTGGGTGTCAACTACACCCATTTTTACGATGACAAACTCGGTGCGGCACTGCTGGCCAATAGCGCCACGGACATCGACTACGACGACTCCTTCGGCCTCGCGGCCCAGGCCGGCGTGGACTTCGACATCAACAAGGACTGGTTCGTAAACCTCGATGTCAAATATATACAGATAGACACGACGGCCACGATCAGCGGCGGTGCGCTGGCAGGCAATGTTAATGTCGATATCAATCCATGGGTGTTTGGGGTCGGTATCGGCACAAGATTCTGATTGAATCCTGCACACAGGGAAGTGTGACGTTCGGCAACACACAAAGCAAAAGAAAAACATGGAAGATCATTAAATGATCTTCTATGTTTTAGTTTAATCGGTACTAAACATCATGATTAATAACAACCAGTGAGGAGTACTATGGATACGCAGACCACCTATAATTACAAGGTCGTGCGCCAGTTTGCCGTGATGACCGTAGTCTGGGGCATCGTTGGTATGTTGGTCGGTGTTATTATCGCCGCGCAACTGGTCTGGCCACAGCTGAATTTTGATCTACCCTGGCTCAGCTACGGTCGCCTGCGACCTTTACATACCAATGCGGTCATATTTGCTTTTGGCGGCTCGGCCTTGTTCGCAACATCATATTACGTAGTGCAGCGTACCTGTCAGGCCAGACTGCTCAGCGACAAACTGGCCGCCTTTACGTTCTGGGGCTGGACCTTGATCATCCTGCTGGCCGCCGTTTCACTGCCTCTGGGCCTCACCAGTGGTAAGGAGTATGCGGAGCTGGAATGGCCAATCGACATTCTGATAGCTGTTGTCTGGGTAGTGTATGCGATCGTGTTCTTCGGTACCGTGCTTAAACGCAAGACACCACATATCTATGTAGCCAACTGGTTCTTTGGCGCATTTATCATTACCGTCGCGATACTGCATATAGTCAACAGTGCGGCCTTGCCGATCAGCATGATGAAGTCCTATTCCGCCTATGCAGGCACCATCGATGCAATGGTGCAGTGGTGGTATGGCCATAATGCGGTCGGATTTTTCCTGACCGCGGGCTTTCTCGGTATCATGTATTACTTTGTGCCGAAACAGGCTGGGCGCCCGGTGTTCTCTTATCGTCTCAGTGTTGTACACTTCTGGTCACTAATCTCGATTTATATGTGGGCCGGGCCGCATCACCTGCACTACACCGCCCTACCTGACTGGACCCAGTCACTAGGCATGGCTTTCTCGCTATTGTTACTGGCACCTTCATGGGGCGGCATGATCAACGGCATCATGACCTTATCCGGCGCCTGGCACAAGCTGCGCACTGATCCAATCCTGAAGTTCATGATCGTATCATTATCATTCTACGGCATGTCTACCTTTGAAGGGCCGATGATGTCGATCAAGACCGTCAACGCGCTGTCTCATTACACCGAATGGACTATCGGACATGTGCATTCCGGTGCACTCGGCTGGGTGGCCATGGTGTCCATCGGCGCGATCTACGCATTAATTCCGCACCTGTTCGGTCGCAAACAGATGTACAGCATCAAACTGATTGACACGCACTTCTGGGTGTCAACCATCGGTGTGGTCCTGTATATCGTGTCGATGTGGATCGCCGGTGTCATGCAGGGTCTCATGTGGCGTGCGTTCAATGCCGATGGCACATTGACCTACAGCTTTGTTGAGAGCCTCGAACGTATGTACCCCTATTACATTGTTCGTCTGCTGGGCGGCGGGCTGTTCTTCTTCGGCATGCTGATCATGGCCTACAACATGTGGAAGACCATAGCCGGTAGCGAACCAGCCGATGAAGCTGTTGCACAAACTGCATAATCAGGAGAGCAAACATGAGTCATGAAAAAATCGAAAAGAATGTCGGACTGATGATGCTTCTGATTGTTATCGCAATCAGTTTCGGAGGTCTGGTTGAAATCGTTCCGCTGTTTTTTCTGAAGGAAACAACGGAACCGGTAAAAGGTCTGAAACCCTATACGGCCTTGCAACTGGAAGGGCGGGACGTGTATGTTCGTGAAGGTTGCTATGTCTGCCACTCACAAATGATCCGTCCATTCCGTGCCGAAACCGAGCGCTATGGTCACTACTCAGTGGCTGGCGAGTTCGTCTATGACCATCCCTTCCAATGGGGTTCCAAGCGCACCGGTCCAGACCTGGCACGTGTCGGCGGTCGTTACAGTGATGAATGGCACCGCGTTCACCTGAACAATCCACGTGATGTGGTACCGGAATCCAATATGCCTGCCTACCCCTGGTTGCAGGACAATATCCTGGATGACAAACAGACACCGACAAAATTGAAGGCGATGCGCACGCTCGGCGTTCCTTACACCGATGCAGATATTGAATCTGCCGCGGCAGCGGTGCAAGGCAAGAGTGAACTCGATGCGCTGGTCTCATATTTGCAGGTCATGGGTACCAGCATCAGGAACAAGAGGTAATAGTCATGATAAACATAACCGATTTTCATTCGTTCTATACCCTGTTGATGCTGGTCGTCTTCATTGGTATCTGCTTCTGGGCCTGGAGCAACAAACGCAAGAAATTTTTTAACGATGCGGCCAACCTGCCCTTTGCCGATGAAGAGATATCAGCCCGCTCTGTCCTGAAACTCCAGGAACAAGAGGAGAGCAAACATGAGTAATTTCATGCACTGGTTTATCATTATAATTTCCGTCGGCAGCTTTCTCGGTTGCTTATGGCTGATCTGGTCTACCAGCAAACCGCGCAAGGGTGAGGCGGCACAGGGAGAGGAGACCGGCCATACCTGGGATGGTGACCTGGCCGAATACAACAACCCGCTGCCGCGCTGGTGGTTGTGGCTGTTCTATATCACCATCGTATTCGGGCTCGGCTACATGGCCTTCTACCCTGCCCTCGGTAAATTTGCCGGCACCGGTAAATGGACCCAGGTAAAACAGTATGAAAATGAGATGCAGGCCGCTGATGACAAATATGGAAAATTGTTCAAACAGTATGCGGCGCAACCCATTCCTCAATTAGCCAGTAATACCGCAGCGATGAAAACTGGGCAACGGCTGTTCATCAACTATTGTTCCACCTGTCATGGTTCTGATGCCGGTGGTGCGATAGGGTTTCCGAGTCTGAAAGACCGGGACTGGTTATATGGCAGTAGCCCTGAAGCGATCAAGACCAGTATCCTTGACGGTCGTTCAGGCAATATGCCACCTATGGCCGCCAGCCTGGGCGGTGAACAGGGTGTCGACGAGGTTGCCCACTATGTCATGAGCCTGAGTGGTGCACCACATGATGCCAGCAAGGCAACGGCAGGTAAGGCCAGGTTTGTCGTCTGTGCCGGCTGTCATGGTCTCGAAGGCAAGGGCAACCAGGCTATCGGCGCACCCAATCTGACTGACGATATCTGGCTGTATCGCGGCTCAATAGGCGCTGTCAAGAAAGCTATCATCGAAGGTCGCGCCGGCAACATGCCAGGCCACCGCGAGTTCCTTGGCGAGCAGAAGTCACACGTTATTGCAGCCTATATATACAGTCTGTCGCAATAAAAACCACAAGCAATGGAGTAAGGAAAGATGGCCGCTCACCCCAGACGTCGCAAATCAGACATACCGACAACGCAACGCATCATTGCGGTGTTCTGGCCTTCTTTCCTGACCGCGGGTATCGCTACCATTTTGTTTTTCACATTTTTTAATCCTGAAGAAATATCCTTATGCATGGGTTATCAGAAACCAGTCAGCAATATCGGCGCCTACACGATCGGCTTCTTTCTGTTCTGGATACTGACCTCGTCCACCTGTGCATTGACCTGTTATTTCCAACGTCCCTGCCATCATCCCGTAAATGGAAAAAACGATTAGCGACATACAGGCGATAGCATGAACCAGCCACAAGCAGAGTCTTCCGCTAATGACCGTAACGCCAATACGCCCGAGGTCGAATCATTTTATGCCAAGCACAAGAAGGTCTACCCACGCGAGGTCCACGGGCTGTTCGCAAACTTGCGTATCAGCGGCGTGCTGGTGCTGCTCGGCATTTACTACGGCGTCCCCTGGCTAAGATGGGATGAGCGCCAGGCCGTATTATTTGACCTGCCCAATCGACAGTTTCATGTCTTTGGCCTGACCTTCTGGCCACAGGACTTCTTTTACTTCGCGATGTTGCTGATCATCGCCGGCATCGCGCTGTTCTTCTTTACCGCATTGGCCGGACGCCTGTGGTGCGGTTATGCCTGCCCGCAGACCGTGTGGACGGAAGTATTCCTGTGGATCGAACGCAAGATCGAAGGCACACGTACACAGCAGATGAAGCTGGACAAGGCCGAACTCAGCAGACGGAAATTTTACAAAAAGGCTCTCAAACATACGATCTGGATTGTATTTTCTGCATTCACCGGCTTTACCTTCGTTGGCTATTTCACGCCGGTTGATGTCCTGTGGCACAACCTGTTGACATACGAAATGGGGCCCTGGGAGACATTCTGGATCATCTTTTACAGCTTTGCCACTTACGGTAATGCCGGCTGGTTGCGTGAACAGGTGTGCATATACATGTGCCCCTATGCACGCTTCCAGAGCGCCATGTTCGACAAGGACACGCTGATCATCTCCTATGATGATCAACGCGGCGAGCCACGCGGCTCACGCAAGAAGAGCGCCAATCCGGAGGAACTGGGACTGGGTCATTGTATTGACTGCACGCTGTGTGTGCAGGTATGTCCGACCGGCATCGATATTCGCAAAGGCCTGCAATATCAATGTATCGGTTGCGCCGCCTGCATCGATGTCTGCAATGAAGTAATGGACAAGATGAGCTACCCAAAGGGCCTGGTCCGCTATACTACCGAACATGAAATGCAGGGGGGCAAAACCCACGTATTCAGACCGCGCATCATTTTTTATGCTGCAGTCCTGTCGCTGGTCTTTATCGCTCTGGTCGTTGCTATCCTCAACCGGATTCCGGTCGAGCTAGATATCATTCGCGACCGCAATTCCCTGTTCCGCGAAGTCAAGGGAGGCCTGGTCGAGAACGTCTATAACCTGCGCATTGTCAATATGAGCAATGCAAAGCAACGTTATCAACTCTCTGCCGAGGGCCTTGAGGGAATGCAACTGATCAACCGTGCTGGCGACGTAGAAGTCAAGGCAGGTGAGATCTTCAACCTGACGGTACAGCTACGGCTTGATCCGGTGGTATTGAAACGACCCAGTAATGAAGTGCTGTTCAAGCTAAATTCAGTCAGCGGCGAGAAGATAAGCATTACAGAAAAGGCACGTTTTATCGGCCCCGTCATTCGTTAAAGTGCAAATTCAATATCTGGTGAAGAATACATATGGATCAACATCAAACAAGCCCATGGTATAAACAGTTCTGGCCCTGGTTCCTGATCGCATTACCCGGCGCGGTCGTAATCGCCTCGATTGCAACGATTATCATTGCCACGCGCAATCCGGATAGCGTTGTAGTTGACGACTATTACAAGGCCGGCCTGGCCATTAATCGTGACCTGTCTCGCGAACAACGGGCTGACAGACTCAACATAAGAGGCATCATGCGGCTCGATCAAGACAACAAAGGCGTACGCATCATCATTAATGCCGCAGATCAGGCCCGACCACAAAAGCTGCAGCTGCATATATTGCATCCAACCTTATCCGACAGGGATCAATCCATTACCCTGCTGCGTGCGGATGAATCCGCCTATAATGGATCGATTACGCCGTTAAAACCGGGGACATGGAACATTATTCTAGAGTCCAACTCACCGTCATGGCGCATTCAGCGCCGGCTTGAAATAGATGCCGCAAACCGCCACTACAAGATTCGTTGACAGCCCGTCATCTAATTTACAATTGCTTACAACTTTGCCAGGCTGAACACTTGAAAATCAGCCAGAAATCCTTCATCTTTAACCAGCATTAACAATGCGGGAACTATATCGGCTGTCAACCTTATTAAGGAGTAAGTATGTTTCATCCCATCACAATACCCTTTGGCTGCGTCATGTTGTTTAATGTCGTCAAACTGAAAGACGGCGTCACCGTTCAGGACGTTGAATTAACCCTCGGCGAGATGTGCAACGTGGTAAAAAATACCTATGGTGACGATCATGGCGGCTTCATTGGCGGTCAGGTCTATAAATATACCGGCTTTGTATCCGATGAAGGCTCATTCGATTCAAAGAAAATGACCGAAGATCACCTCGTTATCATGACCTACTGGCAGTCATTCGAGCAACACGAAAAATCCCATGCCGACGAGACATTCAGGAATAAGTTTACCGAGCTGGCAGAATTCTGCGATGAGACCTATGAACTTGGCTACGAGATGTTATGGCAGGGTGTGCCGGAATAAATTTGTTGGATACCGGACAGACCTGTGTTTTCCACGTAGGACTCTGTATTAATGTAATACATCATTGAGCCTCTTGCAGGACAGTGGCAGTTGCACAGATATATACTGACAGGATCTTCTTGCTGACACCACGTCAGACATCCATCAAAATAGCGCACAGAAGTGCAACCATTTCCACCTCTCTAATTAGTGCATAGAGATGCCACAGATTCCCCCTCCTTCAAGGAGAGGGGAATTCGTGGTACCGCTGTGCGCTGTTTTTAGGTGGGGATCAGATACCAAATCCTGGCTGGATACGTAAAGCATTAATCACCACCCCCTGCCCCCCTCCTGCGAGGAGGGGGGGAAATGGGGGTACAAACCGGTAACATCGTTTACAAAATAAACCGGGCACATGGTTTACACAAGTTAGAGTATGAGTCAGGAGGATCTGACTATGCCCTGGAAA
>CAMYJD010000050.1 GCA_947258655.1 uncultured Gammaproteobacteria bacterium
TGTTTAGAAACTAAAGGAGACAAGCAGTAATGCAATACAATACAAGAGAAGAGGCCGGTTACAAGGTGCTTGAACTCAGTGGCGAGGTTGACCTGCATTTTTCACCGCAGGCGCGCAAGCAGATCCTGGATTTGCTCGGCCAGAACCATCACCTGCTGGTGGACCTGTCGGCGGTTGAGTATATCGATTCATCCGGTGTCGCCAGCCTGGTCGAAGGTTTTCAACTTTCCAAAAACGAAAACCTCAAGTTTGGCCTGATCGGTGTCAGTGATGCCGCAATGCAGGTGCTGCAACTGGCAAGGCTTGATAAGGTATTTCCGATTCATAATAGTATCGCCGATATCAAGTAATGAACGCCAAAGCGCTATCAGCCTGGTATGCCAATCCTCTCGGTTACGACGAGGCACAACAGCAGCTGGCTGAGGTTCGCGGTCAATTCAGGCAGGCGCATGATGCATCCCAACTGCAACTGCGATTGCAGGAAATCATTGCCCGCTACTGGCTCGGGCGTGACGTCAGCGGTGACATCGAAACCTTGCAGGCCACATGCAAGGACGACAGGTGCAGTGCACTGGTTAAGCTCGTCTATGGACAGTTGTTGATAAGCCGAAAACTCCAGGGCGCGATGAATTATCTGCATCAGGGTTTCCAGCAGGCCACCGACTTGTTTTCGGCGGCGGAGTATCTCGAGGTCATGCGCCGGCATGAGCGCCTTAAATATCTTGTATTAAATGAAAGACCTGCCGAAGGCCGCTCACTGAGCGACTTATTGAAAGAGGCAGATGTAATCAGGGAACTAAAGGGGAAGGAGGATTATCATTGTGATGTGCGCGGCGACCGTGCGGATACGCTGGGATAAAAAATAAGTAATGTTACGGCCAGAATGTATTGCCCGAATCTAGTAACCTCGCATAGTCCATATCTAAACGCAAAAATTACGCTACTATTCACCGTTGCCAATTGACTTAGAAATTCAGGTTTAACTTTTGCAAAAAGAATATACACAACATGTCAATTGTCTGTAAATATTGCTAATTCTGAATATACGTTTTTCTAACTATATCTTTCAGGTAATCTGTTGCAAGCAGGTCATTATGATCGCTTTAGAGTATATCGCCGTGTGACTTTGTATGGCCTCACTATGCCTGATTTCCAACGATATCTTGTCACAATAGGCTTTTATTTTAGCGATATATTTATCCAGGATGTGAGTAAGCTGAGTGATTGTCATGTTGCCATCCGAGGCAATTCAGATGATGAAAAAAATAATTAAGCCTGATACGATTGTGCGTGATTATGAAATATATTTAAAAGATTCAGGCAGAATTCTGTATATATAACTGTTGGGTTGCATATGCTAGATATTGATAAGCGACTAATTCATGCCTTTGTACTTTTAGGGCGTCAATATTTGGTTACTGAATATGTTGTAAAAAGAAGAAAGCCAAAGGTACTTGCTTCCTTCGAGAGGGCACTAAAAAGCAAGAAGCAAGACATACAAGATGTTCTTCGTGTTTATGAATTAGCATTTTCAATTGTTGATAATATTGTGCGTTATGAAAAAATAGCTAGCATACTCCCCAGATTTAGCCAAAAAAGCGATGAATTTAAGTTGTTTTCATCAAAGTTATCAGGGATGAAAGAATTAAGAAATTTACTTCAGCATATTAACGGAGATATAGATACCGAATTTGAAAGCCCAATTCTAGGTGGTGTGTCTTGGGTAAGAAACGATATTAATTACGTGGCGGCATTTAATGATGTTGGAGTAAAACGTTCAATACCTGGGCTTGTTCTCGACACAAAAGAAAACAAATTTACCAAAGACTTTTGTTATGTTCATAATGGCAAGTACTACGATCTATCTCTAGCAATTGAAGGTTGCCGCGAATACCAAAAACATGTTGAAGAAAAATGCCAAGTAAATATCGATGGAAAACCATACAAGGCCAATGAGCATTTCTTGGCACTAGCAATGGCATTTAAACCAATTGATAATGCAACCCAACAAGGCGTTCCAGCCGACGCCAAAAAACGGCGCGGCTGAACTTTGATGTAGGTGCAAACAGCAAGAGACTCCTGGTGCAATGATTGAAATATTAAACTTCTCCCTGAAACTCATTGCGGCTATTGCGGCGCTAATCGGTGGCTTTTGGGCGTTAACCCGGTATGTCATTGAAAGAGGTTTAGTTCCTGCAGCAGAACTTGATGTTGAATCCGATGTAATCGGAGAAAAATCCGATAATAAGATAATTGAAATCACAGTTCACATTATAAACAAAGGCTCGTCTGTTCTTGTGGCAAAAGATATCCGGCTGGTACTGAAGACTATTGATGCGAAGGATGATACTGTTCTATACAGTGATGAGAAGAAATATGGACGCCTCAAATTTCCCAATCCATTAAATAAAGTCGTTGAAGAAGAAGCCAAGCAACAAAAAAGTATAGTGCCATTTTTATTGGTGCCGCACGACACTTTCGTTCAACCTGGCGTAGATCAGAAGTATTCATTCGTCACTACCATCAGTAATACAGCGGAATTTGTTCTCGTTCATGCAGAGTTTAAGTATGCACAAAAGCCAAAAGCAATTCAGAATGCAGTACTAAAAATAAGTAGAACTACAGGGCTTATACAGTATTCCCTTGAGCATATATATAGTGCACATACTGTACAGAGGGCATTCAATGTGAAATCCCCGGTCAACACGCCTGACAATCAGGTCAACGAGGACGTTACGCGCTAACAAATCAATGGCAGATCAATGGGATCAGGCTTGATTAATACGACATAAAACTGACGAATAAAAGAGTCTGACGCCATTGACCTATTATATCATCGACACCTTTCTTGTTTATTTTGTTTTTATAATTTCTACTTGAATGTTATAAAGAGTGCTGAGGTCCAGACCTTTGCGTCATCACCCTGGTGCGCTACCATATATACCGGACGATGTCCGTGCGGCCCATTGGTTGGACTTACTTCAAAATTGCCCGTAACTTCACGCGGCGCATCTGAATCACTGATGCGATCCATCGCCAGGAACATATCAACACCCGGAAGATCCTTTTTCAGCGTTGCAGCTTCAAGCAGCTCAGCGCCGGTTAGTTCCCAGGTGAAGGCCGGGCAATGCACAAACGGATTGCCCTTTAACGGATCACCCACTTTGACATAACCATCGATGGTGCCTTCTATTTTTATTTTTGCAGTGGCCAGGTGCGATACGTCGAGCTCAATCGCATCGACATCGCCGTAAGTATCGCTCTTGAACCCAACTGATGTAGTACTTTCCCGCCAGCAGGTTTCTTCAAGATGCTCAAAACCAAGTCCCACAAATTCGTTAATCACAGCATCGGTAATAGTGATAGTCCCTTTCCATACTGCCCAGCGATAGCGATCTTTGATGCGCGCACCACCCCATCGAAAGCGTACTTTGCGATCTGAGTAACCTAGCTCTTGCTGAAGATTACGACGCCAGATTTCACCACTATGGTCATAGGCAATCAATTTGTCCCAGCCTCGATCACCCAGAAAACGATAATTCACTTGTGCCGCACCCTTGTTTTCGAACTCATCCCCCATAATGTGATCACCGCAAGTGATAATTCCGAAGGTGCGCTCACCGGTAGACGCAAAGGTATGGCGTTCACGTAAGGCTATGCCAATAGCCTTGCGTGATAACTCAGGCGCAATCACGCCAGAAATACCCCCCTTGGTACCAAACACAGCTGTACCCGGCACACCACCACCGCAACGACCACGGTGTTCATCACCCGCCATGCTGGCTCCGATCTTGTAGCCGCGTTGCATTGCCTCCTGGTACAACCAGCCAAAGTGACCCCATGCTGAACCAATTTCGACAAGTTTTTCAAGTTCAGGGTGGTGCCAGTCAAGGATGCAACGACGACCACCTACATGAGGGGTTAATAAATGACCTTCCGGGTCATCAATGTAAGCTGCCCATAATTCCTCCAATGGCCATGCGCCAGGTATGGCTTCAGTTGTGCCTGAATCTTCGTTCCAGTCAACTGAACGGACGTGCGTGCCATCTTTCAGGAACGGGAAATCCGGTTCTCGATCATGCAGGAAGATTACATTATGGTCACCACCGGCACAGGAGCTGCCACACCATTCGGTCCCGGGATATGCTACAAACTCACCGTCCTTGCTGATCTGTCGAATCAGATCAACCGTTGCCTTCCAGCGTTCCGTCGTGATGTTAAAATCATTGTGCGCAAACGCAAGCACATCAAGGCCGGTTACATCCCGGCCATAGGTCAGGTTATATTCTGTTGTGTTGGTGCCAATCGTGTCGTTAGAGTGCACATGCAAATCTGTGTAGAAAATACGTGGGTAATCCAGTTCCTTGTCAATCGTTACATAAAAGACCTGATTTTTTACCGCTGAGTGATCCGGCATGGTGGCAACAATCCGTAACTCACCTGCCTTGTCAGTCGGCACATCTTCCAGTAATGAGACGCACCAGCCTTCTTGTGGCATGGTAATATTTCTCTCGTAACAGTCGTTTCCATCAAGCGTGGCATGGACATGTACGTGCTCAGGCTGATTCCAGCAGGTATTACCCCATTCATCTTCTGCGCGCACGCGTAAAGGTAGCTTCTCACCCTGTTTGACAATCCGCGAGCCGGCCCACTGCAGTAATGCCGGTACACCCGGTTTGATATTTATGACCAGGTCAGGATCCACAGCAGCAAAGCGGGAAGTACCTAATGGATCCACGTAGCAGCGAAACATGAAGTCCTGCTCGGTAAAGGTTTGTACACGCGTACCGGGTCCACCAAAGCGGCGATCGCCCAGACGAATCACAATGTGATCGCCAGGCTTCAGGTAACCGTCATAGGTATCGACAATGACAGCCTTCTGGAAAGGACGTTCGTGGCCCTTTTGATCGAAACGCACCGTCAACTTCTGCACTGATGCGGGGCTTTGTCCGTCGACAGTTGGACCCGCATGATATTCAGCCGATACATAATTGGCAGCAGAAGGATCCGTGGTTTGAAACAATTCCCAATCGGAATAAAAGCGGAATGTTGCCTTAAACCATGAGCCGTCCGCCATGCCGGATTGACCCAGCTCGTAATCAATGATGATTTCCTGCCAGGAACCGGCGACGATTTCTTCGACATTACAACTGACGCTCCCAAGGAAGGACATGTCCTTTGTTTTGGCATACAGGCCCATCGGCGCAGTATACGATTCACCCAGCTTTTGTTTTAATTCAGCATCTGTCATTTTTTTCATGGATACAACCTCTTTTCATGTTCTCTTTTATTTCTTTAAGCACTGGCTTCCAGTTCAGACCTTTGATCAAGTCTAACTCAGAGCTTTGTTCGTTCATGTCGCACAGGCGACAAAAAGTTGTACGTTTCCTCAACCGTTTTTGGCCTGTTCCGCGCTCATTGCTTGTTCTGCTTTTTTCCTTCGACTGTCGTTGATGCTGACCCAGAAGGTACGCCCGATTACGAAAAAGGTAACTGCCATCAAGACCATGGCAACGGGGCGCTGGAAGAACATGAAGGTATTATTCTCGGAAATTATTACCACCTGCTGTAGAGCCCGCTCCCACTCAGGCGCTAGAATAAAACCGATCAGGAAAGCCACATAGGAGTAATCAAACTTACGCATAAAGTAGCCGATGAAACCGAATGTGAGCATGACACCTACATCGAACATGGATGACTTGCCCAGGTAAGCACCCATTATGCAGGTGAAGATCACGATCGGGTACAGCACCATCGCCGGGATATCAACGGCCTTGCAAAACAGTCGTAGCCCGAAGCGACCGATCAACAACAGGAACAGACTAGCCAGCACCAGGCTGCCATAGATACCGTACATGAGCTGGGCGTTTTCCTTGAACAACAAAGGACCCGGCTGCATGCCGTGAATCATGAATGCACCCATTAGCATTGCCGCTGCTAGATTTCCGGGTATACCGAGCACGAACAGTGGAATCAGACTTGAGGCTACCACTGAGCTATTGGCGGATTCGGAAGCAGCGATACCTTCGAGAGAGCCCTTGCCAAATTCATTCTTGTTTTTGGAGCGCTTCATCGCCTGGTCGTAGGACATGAACGACGCCACAGGCGCGCCAAGTCCCGGCATGGCACCGACGCCAATACCGATCAGGCTGCCACGTAACAGTGTTTTGAGTTTCGAGAAAAACTCCTTGAACGACACCAATCGGTCTTCCAGCTTTGATGAGAACACGTTGGCAGAATGTTCACTGTCTCCCTTGACTGTGAACCTTTCCAGTTGTAACAGAATCTCCGAAAACGCAAGCAGGCCAATGGCAACAGGTATAAGCGACAATCCACTACCAAGTTGATAGACATCAAAAGTCATCCTGGGCAAAGCGGTGACCGGCTCGGTGCCGATCAGTCCTGCTGCAATGCCGAACCCGGCTGCAATCAAGCCACGGCAAATAGAAGTAGTGCCGATACCTGCGATAACTGTCAATGCCAGTGAAATCAGTGCGAATATTTCCGATGGCCCCATGAACAGGGCTACTGCAGCAAGAGGTGCGGCAATAAGGATCAGTACGAATGTTGAGATAATATCACCGGCCACCGAACTGTACAAAGCCATGCGCAGTGCCTTTTCACCCTTTCCCTGTTGAGTGAGCGGATATCCATCCCATGATGTTGCCGCAGCTTCCGGCGTTCCGGGTGTACGCAATAACACTGCCGATACCGCGCCACCGAAGAACGCGCCCTTGTTCAACCCCACAAGGAAGCCGATAGCAGTGAGTGGTGTCATATAATAAGTTATCGGTATGAACAAGGCGATCGCCATGGGCCCATTGATGCCGGGAATGGCTCCGATCAATACTCCGACGGCAACGCCGACAAGTAGAAACATCAGGCTGGCAGGTGAAATGGAGTCCAGCAGACCCGCAAAAATCATTTCCATAGGTTTTGTATTCCGCTTTTTGGTCTTGTTGTCAGAAAACCTGAGGGCCCGGTACCGGCACGCCGAATCCGTAACGCATGACGATATAGAGAACGGCCACAAGAACGCTCGACAGTATTGTCGACTGAAGCCACTTGCGGCTGCCGATGAGATACTGCAGGATCATCAGAAAGGCGAAAGACGCCAGCGCGTAGCCAATGTATTCAATTGCTACCACCAGTAACACGCACGGGATCATGACTCGTGCGAGGTGGAGCAGGTTCATCCGTCCGACCTGTGTAAAACCGTCGTCCCCTTCGAGGTCCTCCGGAAATTCCCTTTCTTCCGAACACACAGGCCTGTTCGTATAAACAGCTACGCTGATACGTATCAGTGAAAGGATTGCCATGAACAGCATGACGTAGACAGAAACATTCAGCATCAGTGCCGGCGAGGCACCATAACCAGGATAAGCTGG
This sequence comes from uncultured Gammaproteobacteria bacterium, assembly GCA_947258655.1. Lineage (GTDB taxonomy): Bacteria > Pseudomonadota > Gammaproteobacteria > JAADHQ01 > JAADHQ01 > JAADHQ01. Next base: position 7,389 of record CAMYJD010000050.1, read on the forward strand.
GGTATACGTGGGAATCGCCCACGCGAGCATCAATATACAAAATCCAACAATAAGCAGATAAGCGATCGAATCTCTTTTAACTCTTGTCACTCATTTTTCCTCTCACCAAGCCTTGCGCTGGGAGCGATGTCACCGGACCGGAATAGTTCTCCAGTCCGGTGATACAGCCTGTTTAATTATTTGCCTGCTTGCCGAAATTGTCGTACAACTCCTGCGCCATCTTGTCAGCGTGGCCCTCGCCCCACTTGACAGGTCGCATCAACAGGTTTCCCGTAATGAATTCCTGGGTTTCCTGGTCGTTTGCCAGTTTGTCTGCGGCAGCCAGAAGTTTGGCCTTGGCGCCCGCATCCAGTCCCTTGGGAGCAACCAGGGCGACGATCATCTCTACTTGTTCATCGTAACCCTGTTCGCGCAAGGTAGGTACATCAGGAATCGGCGGCAGACGGTTGCCCAGCGCCGCAGCGATCAATTTGATTGAGCCGGCTTCTACATGCTTATACAGGATGGCGCCCACGTAACCGACGTCAGCGTGGCCACCGGTCACAGCCTTGATGACTGACGGGCCGCCTTTCGAAGGGATCAGTGACAACTTAACACCTTCCTTCTTTGCAATGCGTGTAATAGCATCCCGGTCATCGGCGCCGTGGAACATGGCGACCATGGCTTTTTTGTTCTTCTTGTGCCATGCGAAGGCTTCTTTCAGTGTTTTCCAGGGCTTGTCGCTTTTGGAGATGAAGCCACTGGAGTTGAGCGCTACCAGGGTCAGGTAGTCGAAGTCACTCGGCTTGTAGATCAGTTTGGCGTGATGTGGCGCGTAGGTATACGCAGTGAGCGAAGTGACACCGATGGTGTATCCGTTGGGCCTGGCCTTGCTAAGTTCGGTCGCCATCACAGTACCGTGGGAGCCAGTAACGTTCTTCACGTTGATGGGCTGTCCCAAAATCTTGCTCATGCGCTGGCCCAGGCCGCGAGTCAAACGGTCGATCTGTGCGCCAGGCTGTGTCATAGTCATGAATGTAATTGGACGGCTAGGGTATTCTGCTGCGCTTGTATTGGTAAAAAATGCTGTCATCACAAGAACGAACCCAAGGCTAATGAGTTTTCTCATCATTACTCCTCCATATTAGATTATATTTATCTTTCGCCCTTAAACTCTAAGGAGCGTCCTGCACTTTTTTTACTCAATGCAATACTAACGAAAGTGGGATGGCATATTTGTCGTCTAGGTGACAATGCCTGCACAGGCTACTTAATATTAAAAGATCCTTATAAACGTCTAGAATAATATTAGACAAAACAAATATACCTTCAGTCCTAGAGCGCACAATTTACATACCAAATGTATATCTTACTTTTTATTTAATACCAGCTGGCAATATAACACAGCGCATGCCATTATTAGCCAGGGAGAAACAATAAGGAAAAACGCTTTGAGCGACATCAGCAGGCCTGCCGCGGATCCTTTCTCGGATATAATGACCCACGACTTTTCCAGTATCGACGATGGCGGAGATACATGGTCAGATGCTCATGCGAATTTCCTGTCCAGTCTCTCGCAGGAAGAGACGCAGGATCTTCTGAAATGCTCAAGACGACTGGATCTGAAATCTCGCGACCTCCTGTTCCGTGCGGGTGATCGCTCCAACGACGTCTACATCGTTGCCGGCGGCTGCATACGCTTGTTCCAGGTATCGACCACCGGCAAGGAAACTATTTTATGGTTCAGCTTCGTTGGCGAAATATTTGGCATGGCTGAACTCTGGCGAGGTAACAGCCGCCAGATCCACGCTGTTGCGAACGAAGCTACCCAGATCTATTCCATCCGGCGCAGAGACTTTACCGACTTCCTGGGTACACATCCGGAAGCAGCCATGAAGGCGATCGGTATCCTGTCGGCCCGTGTCCGTTCATTGGGACACATACTGGTGGGTTTGGCATCAGATAACGTGGAAACACGTATTGCCCGTTTACTGATCCGTTTTGCTGCTGTATCGTCCGGCATGCGCTGTTGTAGCGGCACTACGGAAGGTGAATTATGCGTGAACGTGCGTCTCACGCACCAGGATATCGCTAATTTGATCGGTGCCAGCCGTCAGACAGTCACCACGACACTGGCACACCTGCGTAAGCGGGGAGCAGTTCGAATGGTGAACCATCATATCCACATTGTGCGGCCCGATCATCTGCGTCGCCTTCTTGAACTGGGTGCGGCATAAAGCTTACTCATGAATCAAGTGAACAGCCCTCTAAGCTGGCCAGCGGAAGCCGCGCAATATCCGAGTGACTCGGTGCGCGCCTTTGCCGCGCCTGGCAGCAATCTGGCGCTTGACTTCCACGGCGATCCCGCGACGGCGGGCCTGGCCGTGTTTTCCGACGGTAATCACCACATGGCACTGGAAGCTTCGGTGCGCGCCTTCCTTGTCGACAACCCGAGAGTAGGCGATGTATTCTATACAACCACACCGCCCGCGCCGCTAGTGGATGCACTCAAAGGCGACGGTATGGTTTTAGGTAACCTTCGAATCACCCGCAAGCCGGATGTATTTATCGGCCCGAGTAACATTCTGGATACACTGGTAGATGCTGGCTTCATGACCATGCACATGCCGTTCGCCGAAAGCCGGGGGAACGTTATGCTGGTGCGCAAAGGTAACCCGAAAGGTATTCAATCTGTCGCGGGCCTGCTATCCGATGATGTCACTGTTGCGTGTTCCAACCCGGTTACGGAAAAGGCAAGCTATGCGGTCTATGAGGAAACGGCCAGGAACTTAGCTCGGGAATCCGGCACGGACGGAGACGCGATCGTTGCGAAACTTTCCACAGCAGGTCCGATGACTGTACATTCTCAAATCATCCACCATAGGGAAATACCTGAACTGATCAGCGCTGGCCAGGCAGACGCAGCGCTGATCTATTATCACCTGGCGCTGCGTTATATTAGAATCTTTCCTGATATTTTTGAACTTGTGGATATTGGCGGGATACTGTCAAAGGAACCCACCTCCACGAGCCCTACAACACGCTACCACATCGGCTTAATCGCTGACGGTGGTCAGTGGGGTAAACATTTCATTTCGTTCATGAAAGGCAATGTAGTAAAAAAACTATACGAACAACACGGACTGTGCGCCTTTGCTGATGCCATTGGCTGATGACTTCATCCTTATTCAAATTCACCATCTTGTCCTGATTAATGTAGAGCGCAGCCTCGTCGCAGACATCATGTGCAACGATATGTCCCAAGACCAATAGCTTGTCTTCGATCGATTGGCGATTGTGTTCATAGTCCTGACCAGTCGCATGATCGATGCAATGGAGATAGGCAGAAGGACACTGCAGGAGATTCATTTATCATAAGATATGCTTCACCTATAAGAGAGTTGTTGTCTGGATTAATTAGTGAAATTGCACGCATAGATTACCGAGACGTTTCTGATCATGCAATTCGGGTAACAGAGTCGATTGAATCATATAGAGATATTTTGACAGGCCTATTAGATAATTATGTATCCAGCATATGTAACAAAATGAATGAAGTTATGAAGGTGCTGACAGTATTTGCTTCAATTTTTATTCCTTTGACATTTCTGGCAGGCATATATGGTATGAACTTTGAGTATATGCCGGAACTGAAATGGAAATGGCTTATCCAGTCCTTTGGGTGGTATTTATTGCTATTCCTGTTGTATTGATCATATTTTTCAAAAAGAAAAAATGGCTGTAAAACATCTGTATATTGGCCTAACAAGGCACTCGCTCTGACGCACACTGCGCTGCGTATGCGTCACGCAGCTTTTTTCGTTATAGCGTAATGGAGGATGGAAAAAACTGAAAGGCGTGGTCGGCCTAACATATATTTTCGGTGGCTTTATAAAATATCATTGTATCAACTGACGTAGTCGCGACTTATTTTATCTGTTATAACGTAAGATTTTGTATTTCAATATGATTGCCACTCAGGTGAGTAACCTGGTCGGTCATATGCGGATATCGCTGCTTTTACAGGGAATGAAAAAATAAAACAGGCCTGATACGATTGGGTATGATAATCACATAAATATAAAATAATTTAGGCATATTTTTGTCTATATCGTAAAACATGGAATTCTGTATATAACTGTGAGGTTGGATTACACTATGAAAGAATCGGAACATTGGGAAAAAGTATATTCGACCAAATCTGTCAAGCAAGTTGGTTGGTATAAGCCACATTTGGATATTTCGATACAATGGATCGCTGATCTGGATTTAGCTGCGGAGGATCCGGTTATTGATGTCGGTGGTGGAGCATCTACATTGGTTGACGATCTGTTGGATGCAGGTCATAAAAATATTACCGTGCTGGATATATCCAGATCTGCGATGTCTCTCACAAAGGAAAGATTAGGAAAGTTATCCAGCTCAGTATCCTGGCTGCAAGAGGATGTAACAGAATATGAGTTTCCATCCCAGTATTTTGGTTTGTGGCATGATAGAGCGGTGTTTCATTTCCTGATCGAACCGGAAAAGCAGCAAAAGTATAGAGATGCTGTTCTAAAGGCGTTAAAGATAGGTGGCTATATATTAATAGGGACATTTGATGCGGAAGGCCCGGCGCAATGCAGTGGGCTGCCAGTCCAGCGTTATACTTTGGCGCTTTTGAAGGAGAGGTTTGGCGCCGAGTTTGAATTGAAGCGTCACCAACACGAGATGCACCATACGCCATCAGGTGTGGAGCAATCGTATATTTATTGTTTATTTCAAAGAACTGCCTAATAATGCAGGGCAGGTGATCTGTGGGTCAGTGCTTGAAGATGGAATGTAAGCGTTACAGATCAAGGATTCAAGTACGCTGATATCCTGTTCCTATAAACGGGATGCTGCTGTCATCGCGCCTGTTAAGAGAGCGTTATCCAATCAGGTAAGGAGGTAATGGGATGTTTCACCACGCAACGTTTTCCGTTCTAGTGTTTGCTATAGCATTGATGCCATCTATCACATTTGCGGCTGAAGTCAGCAGGCCAAACTGGCTTGAAATTAGCACGGGATTAATAGCAATCCCGGCAACGATTATAGGTATTGTTTATTCGTATGTGTTAATCCGTAAAACACGACTGGAGACCAAAAAAACAGAATTGGAGATCCGTGAAAAAGAGACCGCGCTTGAAAAACTGCCGCAGCATATGGAAGTAAGACAAATACTTGCACCAATCATGGATAATCGAATCGCTCAATATATTATACTTCGATTTATTATTCTTTATCTGATAGTAAATTCCTGGGAACTGGTAGGACAGATTAAAGGAATAATTATTGCCGTATTATATTTTTTATTCTTTCAAGATACATTGTTTGCTCAGGATGCCCAGGATTTAGAGTCAGCAATGCCAGAAGCGTTTCCATGGTGGGGCATGGCGGCAGTCGGCATAGCGCTAAGGATTCCAGATGTCCTGTATTGGATAATATTTATTGCTTTTGGTTGGCCGTTATTTAAGGATGCAAACGCACTGATGGGGTTAAAGTTAAAAGACTATTTTCAATGGGGTCGTGCTAAAGAAAGCGTAAATCGTCATGATGATGGCGTCTAGCAAAACGTGGTTTAGGGCATTTAATTGCGTGTTTTTCTGATGAGAATTATAAGATCAATTGGTGGGCTTGGTCCGATCCGGTTATTAGAAAAACCAACACCCACAACAATTGGTATTTCGTTCACAAGGTAGATTATGTCTATTAAATAGAGGGCGGCTATCTATGAAGAAAATTATTTTAATATTAATTACGCTGACAGGTGCAGGTGTTATCTACCTGGCAGTTGCAGGAAGCAAATTGCAAGTAATTAAAACTGAAATTGAAATTTCTGCGCCACCATCAAATGTTTGGGCCATAATAAAGGACATTGACAAGTGGAAGGAATGGAGCCCGATTATTAAAGAATCAAATGGTACAGCCTCGGTTGGATCAAAACTCAATATAACAATGATTGGTAAAGAGGAAGGCAATGAAGGTCCAAAATATAATCCAATGATCACGGAGCTG
>CAMYJD010000051.1:0-12346 GCA_947258655.1 uncultured Gammaproteobacteria bacterium
AAAGTGAGCACAGGCAGTAATGCATTATCCGGTAACTCATCAAGGTCCCATTCAACCTTGAGGCGGTCACCGAGTCGCAATTGTTCGATATGCAGATAGCGCCTGGCTATCTGCACCTCTTCAGACATACTGATTAATTGGGAAGTCTTGCCGAGACTGGCACGAAACAGGTCAGACAGGTCCTCTACTGCTTCCTCGGCATGATCGGGCTGTGAACGGATCAGTGCCGCAATCGTGTTCATGCTGTTAAACAGAAAGTGTGGCCTGATTCTCGCATGCAAGGCCTGAATGCGCGCTTCGGCATGGGCCTGAATATGGATTTTCTGCTGGTATTGCAGATAAATGACACGAAGACTGATACCACTGAGGATGGCACTGATACCAAGGGTGCGCAATAGGAAATCCATATGCTGCGCCCGGTTTTGTGTATGTCCCGGATCCAGCAGAATCCAGAATGCCGCTTCACTGACGGCCAGTGTAACCAGCAGGACTATCATGTAACTGACAAATCCGGCAACAGTATCCCTGAGTCGGACCAGCCATTTACGCAGCAAACATAACATGCCGATACTGCCCAGGGCGATCCACTGTATGAACAATGACAGCCTGCCCAGCCTGTCCCAGCCAAGCGGCCATTGTTGAGGGCTTGTCAACAGAATTGCAAAGGCCATCAATTGTGCCAGTACGATCACGGCAAACACCATGCGGATAGCACAAAAGTCGGGCAGAAATATCAATTCATCCTTGTTATTGGCGTGTTTTGTATTTTTCATCACAGACTTCCAGGTTGCACAAATCAGGATTACGCCTTTTATTCTAGACTATTATACAGTCCAGATTGCCGACGACTTGGCATTACTATCTGATAATGCCGATGTTTCTGCTATAATCGCAACCAGATTATTCAGCAGGATACCAGCCAATGAGCCAAAACAATAGCAAGGACAAACTCTGGAGTGGTCGATTCAATGAACCAACCGATGCCTTTGTGGAAAAATTTACCGCCTCGGTCAATTTCGACAAGCGCCTTTACAGTTACGATATCAATGGCTCCATTGCGCATGCACGCATGCTCACCGAAACCGGCATCCTGACAGAGGATGAATGTGAGCGGATCATCGCCGGACTCGAAGATATCAGGACAGAGATTGAGTCCGATAATTTCGCCTGGTCTGTCGAGTTGGAAGATGTTCATATGAATATCGAGGCACGCCTGACCGATCGCATTGGCGATGCCGGTAAAAAGCTGCATACCGGTCGTTCACGTAATGACCAGGTCGCCACCGATATACGCCTGTACATGCGCGATGCTATCGATGCCATCCTTGCTGAGCTGTTGCGTCTGCAACAAGGCCTGATTGACCTGGCCGAACGTGAGGCCGACACGATCATGCCCGGCTTTACCCATCTGCAGGTGGCGCAACCGATTACGTTCGGTCACCATATGCTCGCCTGGCAGGAGATGCTGAAACGCGATCGCAGCCGCCTGCAGGATTGTCGTACACGCATGAACATCATGCCACTGGGGTCGGCAGCACTGGCCGGCACCAGCTACCCGATAAACCGTCAGTCGACCTGCAAACAGCTCGGCTTTGATGCACCGAGCGAAAACTCACTGGATGCCGTCAGCGATCGCGACTTTGCTATCGAATTCAATGCCGCCGCCTCCATATTGTTGACACACCTGTCACGTTTTTCGGAAGAACTTATCCTGTGGGCGTCTGCTCAATTTGATTTTATCGAATTACCAGATCGCTTTTGCACCGGCTCATCGATCATGCCCCAGAAAAAAAATCCCGATGTACCCGAACTGGTGCGCGGCAAGAGCGGGCGTGTGCATGGCAACCTGATGGCGCTGCTGACACTGATGAAGTCGCAACCGCTGGCATATAACAAGGATAACCAGGAAGACAAGGAACCCCTGTTTGATACCGTCGATACCGTTATGGACTGCGTACGCAGCTTTGCCGACATGATGCCCGCCATTCAAACGAGGAAAGAAAACATGTACCAGGCAGCACGCAGCGGCTTCTCCACCGCCACCGATCTGGCTGATTACCTGGTACTCAAGGGCCTTCCGTTTCGTGATGCCCATGAAGTAGTAGGCCAGGCAGTACGCTTCGGTGTGGAAAACAGCAAGGACCTGTCCGACATGAGCTTGCAGGAATTGCAGATCTTTCACAGCAAGATAGAAGAGGATGTCTTCGACGTGTTGACACTGGAAGGTTCGGTTTCCTCACGCAATCATATCGGCGGCACGGCACCCGAACAGGTCAGGGCAGCGGTCAAACGTGCGCGCGCATTACTGGAACAAGCGCCTGCCTAATCGAATTTTCCTATGCTTGGCCTGCCAATATAATAACCTTGCGCATAATCAACACCGAGGCCACGAACAACATCGTGGACCTCTTTTGACTCAACGAACTCGGCCACGGTCATCATACCCATGCCTCTGGCTACATCGACCAACGCCTTGACGAATAACTGATCATGCTTACTACGATGGATTTCACGAATGAAGCTGCCATCGATCTTGAGGATATCTGCTTGCAGTTGTTTCAGATAGGAAAAAGACGAAAAGCCGACACCAAAATCATCCAACGCTATTCTGCAGCCCAATGCCTTGATCCGGTCTATAAACTCTATTGCGCAGCCGATATCCTGGAATGCAGCGCTCTCGGTAACTTCAAAAATCAATCTGTTCCTGTCCACCCCGGTCCTTTCCAGTTCCGACTTTATCAGGTTGTACATTTTCGGTTCACCAACGGACAGTCCCGACAGATTTATCGTAAACGAAATATGCGAATGCGCATCCGGCAGACTTGCGAGCACACCCATGGCCTTCTTCACAACCCAGTTATCGATTTCGCGAATCAGTCCGAACTGCTCGGCAGTCGGGATAAAATCACCCGGATAGAAATATTTGCCTTCCTCGCCACTACGCATCCTGACCAGGACCTCATACCTTGAAGCCGACTCACCGGTCGTTGGCTCGATTGGCTGATATGCGAGCACGAGCATTTCCTGATCGAGAGCATCATGGATGCGGTCTTTCCAGATCAGTTGCGAGCCCATTTTTTCTTGCTGCTGATCACCCGGCTCATATATTCGCGCACGATTCCGCCCTTCCGCCTTGGCCTTGTACATCGCGGTATCGGCCTTGGCAAGCAAGTCGACAGGATCATTGGAGTGATCAGGAAATATAGCCACACCAACGCTGGCCGTGGTATTCATGACCTTGCCGCTGTACATGGGTTTTAGCTGATTAATCTTTTCCACAATATCGTTTATACGCTTGTCAATCTGATTGATATCGGTATTCACAAAGGCTATTACAAACTCATCCCCGCTTAGTCTGGCTACCAGATCCGCATTACGTGACATCTTCTTCAGCAGGCCGGCGAACTGTACGATGACCTCGTCACCGGCCGCATGACCGGCAGTATCATTGATTAACTTGAAGTGATCGAGGTCAATAAGCAGCAATGCACCCCTGGTGTATTGTCGTTCCGCCAGGTGTATCTCCCTGGTCAACTCTTCCATAAAGCGGTTGCGATTGGACAGACCGGTAAGGTGGTCCTTGTTAGCCAGACGCAGCAGCCGTTCCTCATCATTTTTTTCCTTGGTAATATCACTGGCAGTACCACGGTAGCCCTTAAATTCGCTATCAATAAAATAGGGGCTGGCATTGAAACGCACGCAGATACGATAGCCCTGTCTTGTGGTCAGCCATATTTCCAGGTTCTTGAATCCAACATGCGATGACATCTCACTGGCAAACAGCATGGCAATCTCGGAAAGGTTGTCACGGGCAAAAAGATCAGTCATACGCCTGCCCTGCATTTCCTCAACTGTATAACCAAGCGATTCATTGACCGAGGATGACAGATAGGTAAAAACGCCATCGGCATCGGTCTCCCATAACCAGTCTGAAGAAATCTCGGCAAAATCGGCGATCCTGTCCTTGACCAGTGCCTTTTGCTCCTGCGCATTGAGGATTTTTGTCCGCATCTGGTCCAGAGATGTCGTCAATTCACCGAGTTCATCGCTACGCTCATGTAGCCTTATGTCTACATCGAGTTGGCCGTCACCAATGGCCTGGCTCACGCCAGCGAGCTCCCTCAGTGGCCTGGACAATTTTGAGCGACTGATCTGAATACCGATCAGTGCTGCCAGCAATATTACAATCAAACCGCCATATAACGCATTTCTAAACATCTCGTTATAGGGGCCCAATTGTTCACTCATCGACGTACTCAGCAACACGAACAGTCGCGGCTGGCTGTATACACTGTCCTGCATCCTGTAGACCTTGCTGTAATAATGCTCATCGCCTACCTGCACAATCCGCTGGCCCTGATAATCGCTGTCATTGACACTGAGTTCAGCCTGATATGCAAATGCTTCATCTGTTGTACTGAAGACAGAGTTGGGCTTGTACAGCATAATCTCGATACCATAAGGAAAGCTGCCCCTGATCCTGGTCAGATCTGAATCTGTGATCAGATTCGCCTGCAACAGTACGGCTGCCATACTGCCGTCGCGCCTCCATACCGGGACGGCCACGGCATTGAGCACGTCCTCATCGACAAACAGATAGGCCCTGACCGTTTTTTTTGTTTCACGCACACGAGCGAACACCGCGCTATACTCATCGGTCGCAAGGATTCGCGGCGACATATAAACGGCATAGGATGAGGCGCCGGTTGTAAAGGATTGTTTTGTGTCGGCAGATTGCAGCAAGAGCAGGTCCTGTTCGGACAATTTCCGCGCCTGTTGCAGATGCTCGCGATAGACGCTAACCGGTTTTGCCAATTTGCTGGAGCGCTCAATCAGTGCAGCAATATGTTGCGCCAGAATCCTGCTGCTCCTGCTCAACTCACTCGATTCCGTGTGCAGAATTGATTGCTGGACTGTAAAGGCCGAATCAAGCTCCTGGCTGATTTCATTACGAATATGACCATTGATCAGGTACAGTGCAATACTGAAAATACTCAGTAAAACCGCCAGGATCAGGGAGACAATAAAAAGTGCGCTTTTCTGCTCTATATTCATTAACTAAATCAGTTCATTACGTTCTCTTGTTAGATCCTGTGTCGGCCGCCGTAAAAAAAACTGATATATTCGATTTTTCTACCTGCCGACTGACAGCACAATCCATATCGCATAAGATAACACTATAATATTACCTCGGTCACAAACGAGAAACGCATATGCCTGAAGACAGCCTTGACAAGCTAACACAAAAACTCGCCGACTTTGCCCGCTGCCGTGATTGGGAGCAATTCCATTCACCGAAAAACCTGTCTATGGCCCTGATCGCGGAGGCGGCAGAGCTTGTCGAACATTTCCAATGGCTTACTGAGGAGCAAAGCCTAGAGCTCAGTGAGCAGAAACATCATGAAGTCAGCATGGAACTGGCCGACATCCTGATTTACCTGATTCGCACGGCCGACCGGCTCGATATAGACCTGATAAAGGCAGCGTACCAGAAAATCGCGTTGAATGAATCAAGATACCCGCAGGAGCGTGTCAGGGGTCAAGCCAGACGTGCCAGTGAATACATCGATAATGAATGATGTAAGACCCTGTTAAACATCCGCACTCCCTCGCTCTCTACAGGCTAAAGCATTGCTACGCCTGACCGCTAACAGATTTATAAATGTAAAAACATGGATATAAGTCCCTGCTATGGAAAAACGTCAGGAAAATGACGGTCTAATTTCGCCGATTACGATGAGGAATGTCAATATGGTCATGGAAAATTTATACGTTGCCAATCAATCCATTCTGGAAAGCTGCCCGAGCAGCATCATCAGGATGGATGCCAATGGTGCGATCGCATACATCAGCCCTGAACTATGCAAGCTGGCAGGGCTTGAGCCTGAACAGATCAACGGTCAGACGCCGGCGGAATCCGGACCGGTCATTACAAAACTGGTGCAAACACCCGGTAACGTCGATATCAGTACAGAAGAAAGTACCCGCTACCAGTTCAATCACACCGTACTGGATGACCACGCAACAACTGGTGAAATCCATATATTCACCAATATCACCACGCTGCTCGACCTCTACAGCGATAATCAACGACTCAAGGAAGAAGCCCGGCAGCTGCAACTTGTCGACCAGGACACCAGCCTGTTAACCAAACGCGCCCTGCTACTGGTGTTGGAGGCACAGGTTTCACGCTGCCGGCGCTATGAAACACCGCTGTCCGTCATGATGATGGAATTAAATAACGACAGCGATAACGCCGATGTAAAATTACAGCTACTGAAGTTGAGCCGCCTGCTGAAAGATCAGTTACGCTGGTCGGATATGATTGCGCGTACGGCCGATAAGCAATTCACCATCATCCTGCCGGAAACTGAAAGTTCAGACGCAGCTGCACTGGTCACCAAGCTCGGAGACACCATCAGCAACTGGGGTGATGAATACGCTGTCAATTTCACTCTGTCTGCATGGAAAAAAGGCATAAACACTACTGACCTGCTAATGCGATGCGAACATGAGCTGCATAGTACAAAGCATACAGGCAACAGCGGCCAGGATGTCGCATAATTCCATACAGACCGCTTTGAGTTGTCCGTATAGTTTCCATTATAAACCTGGAGTAGTGCGATCTTATGGCTCAGGCAAGAAAACGTTTTTTTTCTGAAGATGAAAAATCAGTTGCCGAAATACGCGACCGTTTTCTGAAAGTCAATAATGGCCGCATCAGGACAGTGCGTAGCGCACTGAAGCAACGCCAGCAGGTTTTTCTTGACCTCCTCCCATTATTATTTCATTACAATGAGGTGCAATTGCCTGGCTATGTCAACGATCGCTGCCCCAATGGTATATACGACTATACGCCCGGAACCGTCGAAGCTAGTGCCGCGAGAAAACTGGTTAAAAAGTACAAAGACAAGCGTATGCCTCTGCGCGAATATAATATATACGCCCTGTACCTTATCGGCAGTACCGGCACTATCGCCTATACCGATCGCAGCGACCTGGATATCTGGGTTTGTCATCGTTCCGATATGGCCGATGATGATATACAGCTACTGCAACAAAAATGCGATCAGTTAAGTGTGTGGGCAGCCAGCCTCGGTCTGGAGGCCAATTTTTTCGTACTGACGCCGGAATCGATACGTGACGGGCAAATCGACAAGCTCTCAGATGAAAGCAGCGGCAGCGCCCAGCATCTACTACTCATCGAGGAATTTTACCGCTCCGGATTATTACTGGCCGGACGTATACCTGCTTGGTGGCTGGTGCCGCCCGAAAATGAAAATGACTACTACGAACACCTGCAAACGCTGTTGGAAAAAAAAATAATCACGGCCAGCGATATTATTGATTTTGGTGACGTGAATAACATTTCCGCTGCAGAATTTTACGGTGCCGCCCTATGGCAACTTAACAAGGCCATCGATTCTCCATACAAGTCCATGCTCAAACTGTTATTGATGGAAGCCTATGCCAGCGAATATCCGCGCACGGACCTGCTCTGCACACGACTGAAACACGCCATTTACGAAGGCGAAACCAACATTGACAAGCTCGATTCTTATGTATTGATGATCGACAAACTGGATGATTATCTTTCCCGACAGGAATCCGAAGAACGCATCCAGCTGGCGCGAAAATGTTTTTATTTCAAGGTTCATGAATGGCTGACCGGCAATAGCAGCCAGGAAAAGTCCCGCACCCATGAAATAATGTCAGATCTTACCGCGCGCTGGAACTGGACCCATGATGAACTGCTATTACTTGATTCACGCGAGAACTGGAAAATTGATCGCGTACTCGAGGAAAGAAGTATACTGGTTGACGAGCTGACCAACAGTTACCGTATGCTAACTGACCTGGTCAGGCAGCACACTGCGGAAACCAGTATTAGCCAGGAAGACCTGAATATACTTGGCCGTCGACTCTATAGTGCCTTTGAAAGAAAGACCGGGAAAATCGACCTGATCAATCCAGGCATTTCCATAGATCTGTCGGAAAAGAGCCTCGCCTTTGTGTATATGTCGGTCAACGATACGCCGACCTGGCTGTTATACAGGAATGATTATGATCCGGGCAATATCCACAAGCAGCAGTCGCCCATAAAACGTAGCCATCATCTTGTCGAACTTGTCGCATGGTGTCATTTCAATGGCATACTGGGTCACGATACACGCGTGACTATGCATAGTCATATAAAGGGCTATACTTCACGTGAACTACTACAACTGGTCGACACATTCAGGAGCCATTTCCCCGACGGGAAAATCAACAAGTCCACAATGCAGCAACTTAGTGAGCCCGCCTGTATAGTCAATGCTGCGTTGTTCATAAATCTTGGTCGTGACCCACTTTCATCACATACCCGCAAGGGTCTTCACCTGACCAGTAATCGCTCTGACCCGTTGAGCTTTGGCGGTAAATGGCAAAACCTGGTAGAGACGTGCAGTTGCATTCTGGTGACCAGCTGGGGCGAGATCCTTACCCAGCAATACGATACTGAGCATGCATTACTTGAATGCATAACTGATCAACTCGCCTGGGCTCCCATATCACGCAGAAAGGTTCCGCACCTATCCAGAACATACAGTTATGTACCATCATATGGAGAGTCCATTAGTCGGCGAATTGACCGCCTGTTTGAGGACCTGGTCACTTTTTTCTACCGTAACATCGACTCGGAAAATGCACGTTACCTGTTAAGAGTAGAGCGCTATCATGCCCTGATCCAGGTGGAGAATGATGTACCCCGTTATGAAATTCTGCGCACCAACAAGGAACTGATGCAAACGCTTGGCAGCACCCAGGATCAGTTCTGCACATATTATTTTGACCGCTATTCCAACGATGACGTTATACTGAAATTATTGCAACGTCATAACAAAGCGGGCGTCATACAACTTTTTTACCTGGATCGGGAAAAACAAGCTGACATTTATGTGCTCGACGAACTCGGCTCCCTGTATACGCATCAAATTGATTACCATGATATCCCCACCATGCTGGGTCATTACCAGAACTTTTTTGATGCTGCTTTAAAGCGTCACAGTATGCAGGCATCAACGGATCTCGGCACCGACATGCAGATTAAATATGAATTCTATCCAATTAAAAAAACAGTCAACAAAAGCTATTACGTTGAGCAAAAGGAGAAGCCCAGGATATCCAGCAGGCATAATTATTTTGACATTCAGGTCATCGGCGATATCAATAATATAAAAAATGAAAGTTTTTATCTGTATTGTGATGGCAGGGAATTTTCTAACCTTGAATTTGGCAATAATGTACTGCATGAGGCTGTTAGCTATATATTGAGCAAGCGTAAACAGAGCGAGCGCTACCCGATATATATTACCGACATCGATAATAGTAAATCACAGCCACATAACAGCAAGCGTATTCAGACCGTGCAGCTATTGAACCAGAAAAAGGTTATTGAAAGCAGACTCAACCATACGCTAAGCAATCTATAGGTATAATCACAAAATATATTAGCGTCGATACCGACGCTTTAATCCTCCACAGCCACATCTTCCATTATCGATTTCAGATCATTGGACCAACGCTTGAACAGGGTATTATATTCCGTGCTACCCAGGACCTTACTGAAGTGCAATGGATTCAGGGTAAGCAGCATGGTTTCATCGCCTTCAGCAAATATAACCATCTTTAGTGGCAGATAAGCAGCCACCTCGGGATGTTCATCGGTTATCTGCTTCAATTCATCATGTTTGCCAAAAAACACGATACGGTAACGGTCTGTCTTGAAGCCCGCCTTTTCCAGTCCGATATCGACACGCTGGACACGAGACAGCACATATTTATGCTCAATTATCGCGTTCTGCAGATTTGTCATCGCATCCGGAAATGGCAGTTTTGCACGGACCATAATCACATCCTGCTCGCTGGCATGCACAGCTTGCAAGGGAGCCAGCAATAGCAGAAATAAAAGCAGTTTTTTCATAGGGCCGCCTCCTCGAGGATCTCCCGGTACATACCAGACATTTCATCACATAGCTTGTCGAGTTCGGAGTTATTGAATTTTTTGCTCATTGCGGCAGGATTGACAGTAATCATACTGACCTTACCTTCCCTTTCAATTAACGTCACCCGACACGGCAGAAACAGGCCGACACGCGGATCTATCGCCAGGGCCTTGTTTAGCATATTGAAATTACAAAAGTATAGAATGATCTTTTTTCTGTCTTCTTTACCCTTTTCAACATAACCCTGCTCAAAATTCTGTTCACGTATAATTCTGAAATTGGCACCCATTGCGGCTGCCTTCAGCGCCTTCAGGGTTTCCTCTATAGGCTCGGAGGATTCATATTTGATATAGGCTGACAATATCTCCTTCTTTTTTTGCTCTGTCTCCACCGCTTGCAAAGAGCGGATATAGGCAACAATATCATTCAATTGCTTTTCCGACATGCCCTGACGCGCAAAGGAATTCATTGGCGTACCCTCACGCCCGTTTATCAGTGTGTGCTTGATCATCGCATCGCTGGCAGAAGCCAGAAAGCCGGGATTGGCCAATGATGGGGCTATAATGGGCAGATCACGCGGCCGTGAAAAAGTCACGCCGGTACCGCTACCACCTGTGGCATCAGCGCCATGGCAACTTGCACAGTGTTGTGCATACAATTTTTTGCCATTACTGCTATTGCCCTTAACAAGGTCAAGCGGATACACAGGCGCCTTGTTTTTCGACCAGGCACGCATATACGCCACGATTGCATCGACCTGTGCATCACTCATTTCCTCGAAGGCGGGCATGATACGGCCTGGGCGGCCCTGTCTGATTGTTTCAAAAAGATAGCGGTCGGACACACTATCCAGAAAACTGGCCAGTGCCAGTGGCACTCCTACACCACCCCTGCCATTTTCTCCATGGCAAGCAGCGCAGTTTTGCGCATATAGTTTATCGCCCTGTGGCGCGCTATAGGCACCCACAGGTAACAAAAAAACCAACACTATGGCGAATATATTTTTCATGTCCTACCAGTATCGTCAATATATTAGAATATTCTTATATACTATCTTCTATCCATACTATACACAAGCGTTTATACAGCAGAATTTGATAAATATCGTAAATTGTGTTTATTGTTAATATTTTCGTTATAAATCAGTCAGGTAGTTAATTATAAAGCGACGAATATCCGTCAATTGCTGCACGCAAACAGTGTGATCCATCGCATATTCCAGCCACGACACCTGCATGCCCAGATCACATAACTGCCTGTATGCCATCTGCCCTAATTCATAATCCACGACTGGGTCATACAAGCCATGCATCAATTGAACAGGTGTAGACTGCTGGCAATATTGCATTTCATCTGCAACAGACCGGCGTAAAGGCAGATAACAGGACAGGGCCAGTATACCCGCCAGGCTCTGCCTGTAGCGCAACCCCGTATGCAGGGCCATGCAACCACCCTGGGAAAATCCGGCAAGCATAATGCGCTCAGAAGGTACCCCGGCCTTTATCTGTCCCTCTATAAGCAACTCGATAATGGCCTGCGCATCCCTGATACCCTCCTCATCCTCGCTCATATCGCTACCAATATCGATGATGTCATACCAGGCGCGCATACGCATACCGGCATTAATCGTCACTTCCCTGAGTGGCGCATGAGGAAACAGAAAACGGATGCCATGGCTATGCGGCAGTTCAAGCGCCTCAACCAGCGAGACGAAGTCGTTACCGTCTGCACCCAAACCATGTAACCAGATCACACAGGCGTTTGCTTCACCTCGCGGCGGCATTTCAATCGCCGCAATGTCTTTCATCGATCACTATCCTCTTTTCAGCAGACATAAAAAAGCCGCTGTGTTTGTATAGCTTGCATACTATCAAAACACAGCGGCTGGAGTCAGCCAAATGAATAATCAGCCGATCTTCACTTCCTTGCTGTCGCTGTCTCCCTTGTTGTCAGTCCAGGAAATCGTCAGGCTGTCGCCTGATTTGGCGCCCTTGAACTTGCATTGTATAAAGGGATTTTTTGACACTGCAGGACCCAGAACACCATCCAGTACCATCTTGCCATTATGCTCAACCTTTATTGTTTCAATGTAGTGTGCAGGAATAACTGTACCGGACTTTTTATCCTTACGTAGACCCGTTTCCATCGGATGTGTCAGCAACATTTTTAGCGTGGCGATATCGCCGTCAACCCATGCCCGCGGGCGAATTGTATTTGAAGCCATGTTTTACCTCGTATCTCTATAGTTCCGTTTTTTGTCTGCGTTAACCGCCGCATCCACCAATAGTGACCTTCACTTCACGACCTGCGCTGTACAGCTTGCCGTCCGATTTCACCACCGCGATCACGCTTGAGGTCTTGGC
>CAMYJD010000051.1:12381-13213 GCA_947258655.1 uncultured Gammaproteobacteria bacterium
TGGTTGTGCGTTTTTCTCGACCAGGATGCTGATAGAGTCGACATTCTTCAGCGTCGTGCTGACCGCGATGTTGACCACGGCACCATTCTCGGCGATCGGCGGCGCCTTGATGCTGATATCGCCACTGGCGCTCAGGCCGCTGCTGCCGAACAGGCTCTTGACGGCGTTATCCACGCCCTTGGCTTCAAAGGCCGCTTTTGGCCATGCGGCCATTACCATTTGCGGGGTCAACAGGCCGGCTGCTGCTGCTACCCCTGCCATGCCAGCCGTCAGGCTGCCCTTTAATAGGGTTCTTCGTTTCATATACTTCCTCCTGCACTTGTAGTTTTATTCATTTGTATTCAACCTTGTAACTATAGAGCAAAAGCCATACCATTTATTAATAACTCAATTAATACAATATGTTACAAATATAACATAGAGACACGTAGGCGCCATTTTATGCAAAATGCATTGTACTGGTTGCAGAATATTGCCGAACTTTGCGCGCATGACTTGTATGGCTTGACAATTGTATATGGTGTTTCTACATGCTCAAGACTGATTTGAGTGTTCCGGGCTCAATAATAAAGCGGCATTAGTACAACTAATGCCGCTTTCTCTACACCCGCTTGTCAGGCGTATTTACTTCACTGTTACCGTGTGCGAGTCGCTGGCACCGGTATTGTCGTTCCAGCTGATCTTCACACTATCGCCAGCGGCTGCGCCCTTGAACTTCATCGACAGGTAGGGATTGGCCGATACCGCCGGTCCCCAGTCTGCATCCATGACGCTCTTGCCATTGTGCTCGACGGTCAGTTTCTGAATGAAATGGGCAGGAACCTTCTTGCCC
>CAMYJD010000052.1 GCA_947258655.1 uncultured Gammaproteobacteria bacterium
ATGGCACGGGTACTGCCCACACGTGTAATGGCCTGACTCTCGAGTGCGCGCATCAGCTTCATTTGCATGGAATCACTGATATTACATATCTCGTCCAGAAACAGGGTGCCACCACTCGCCTGCTCCATCAGGCCGCGTTTCCTTTGTGTCGCACCAGTAAAAGAGCCTTTTTCATGCCCGAACAATTCACTTTCAAGCAGGGTCTCGGTAAGTGCGCCACAATCGATAACAACAAAAGGGGCCTCCTTGCGTGGGCTATAATCATGTAATGCACGCGCAACCAGTTCCTTGCCCGTTCCTGACTCGCCGGTAATAATCACATTACAACTGACGGTCGCTACTTTCTCTATCGTCGAGAACAGCGTTTTCATAACCGGCGTATCCCCAATCATTCCGAAACGGTTCCTGCCTGCCTGCAAACGCTTGCGTAATAATTCGTTTTCCTCCTGTAATCGAATCGCACTGAAATTGCGGTCGATAATCAGCTTCAGTTCCTCGAAATCAAATGGCTTCTTGATAAAATCTGTCGCCCCCAGTTTCATCGCCTCGACGGCATTCTCAACGGACGAATAACCGGTCATGACCAGTACCGGCACATCCTTGTCGATCTCCCTGACCCGGCTGAGCAATTCAAAACCGCTCATTTCCGGCATGCGTAGATCCGTCACCAGCAAATCGGCACCATTCTTTTCGAAGTCTGCCAGACATTCCTTCGGTGATTGAAAAACATGACAGCCGTAACCGACACGATCACAGTTTCTCTGCATTACCGAACAGGTAACCGAATCATCGTCTACGAACAAAATCCTTAAACTTTTATTGGCCTGCATTTCCTACCTCGGTTAATAATTCCGTTTCGCCCATAGCGTTATCCTCTTTTGCATTTACTCTGGGAAGGATGATCTCGACCCGCACCCCGCCCTCCGGCCGGTTTTCCAGTACTATCGAGCCACCATGCTTTCTGATAATGCCGTAACTGACAGACAGGCCCAGTCCGGTACCGGAACCCTCCGCTTTGGTCGTAAAGAAGGGGCTGAAGGCACGGGCAAGATTCTCATCGGTAATGCCATTGCCACTATCGAGCACCTCGGCCATGATTTTACCGTCTGTTTTTTTGGCTCGCATGATGATCTCCGAGCCGGGTTGTGAAGCGTGTAGCGCATTAATGACCACATTGACGAGCACCTGTTGTAACTGACCCGAGTCCCCCTGCATGATCAGCGGTTCCTGTACATCCAGCACCAGATTTACATTGGATGTACGCAGCCTGTGTTCAAAGATAACGGCCGTTTCGCGCATCAGTTCGGAGAAATCAAACTCTTCGTATTTTGGTTTGTTCTCCCTGGCGAAATTCAGCACACCCTGAACAATGCGTGCGCAGCGTTCACCTTCATTTTGCAGGGCCTTCAGATCATCCTTCATTTGCACGTCCTGTTCAGGGACGCTTTTTTCGACCAGTGACGCCAGCGACATAATATTCATCAACGGATTGTTGATTTCGTGGCCGATACCTGCAGCCATTTGCCCTACCGCAGCCAGGCGTTCGGATTGTCTGGCCGCCAGTTCTGCCTTGATACGTCGCTTCTGGGTTTTTTCCATCTTGTTGGTCAGGTAATTAAAGGCCTTGCCAGCCAGACCTATTTCGTCACGTCGATTACCACTGTAATGCACCTTACGATCACCATCTGCATAACGCGTTATAATCTGTGCCAGATCGTGTACCGGCTTGGCCAGACGCGCTGCGGCCCAGCGTGCAATAAGCAGACTGACGATGACAACAATCAGTATCAGATAGACGATCCAGTTCTTCAAATCCAGTACTGGTGCGAGGATAGTATTTCTGGCCATCTCTATGACCAGCAACCATTGCGAATCACGCTCCTGATACGGTGACAACTTGTGATAATAGAAATACTGATCCTGCTCGGTTGTAATGATACCGGTCCGCGAGCCTTCCCTGATTTGCTGCCATTGCCTGTCTCCGATATCGCTGGAAAAGCGGATCGAGGTTCCGAGCTGATTTGAAAAGCGTTTATCTGCATCCTTGTGATACAAATAGATACCGTCCCTTGTCTTGTCCCTGTTGATTTCGACGATATAGGCCTGACCAGGATAACCGGCCAATGCCGCCTCGACCGCATCATCAATACGCACACCCCACATATTCACAATCAGCATGCCCAGCGGTGTTTCGAGTTCATCTCTGATCGGTACACTGTAGCGCACCATGGCCGGACAAAACTCCACTTCGCCGGAGACCTTGCCGCGTTCAAAATCGGAAATGGATATATCCTCGTCGGTTTTCAGGGCCCAGCGAAAAAAAGGCTTGTATGAAATATCCTCGACATAGCTCCGCCCGGTTGCCATTTTTTTCTGCAGCGGAATCAGTTGACCTTCCTTGATCTTGACCAGTGCCTTACCCTGCATATCGGTAAACCTGATCGCCTGAATGCTCGGAACGGTAGACTGGTAATTGAGGAAAAAGGCCATCAGATTGGTGACCTTCTGCTCGTACTCGACATCCTCTGTGGTCGCAATCGATGCGGCGAAATCCCTGACGACCGGGACCTTGGCCAATCCATGCACAATCGATTTCTGATTACCCAGCAGACTGGACAGTTCCTGCGACAGTTTGCGCAAGGTCTTGTGGATCTCAACGCTTGTACTGCTTTCCAGGTCCTTTTCAATATGGCCTACTACACCGAACAGCAGAAACAACAGCGGCACCAATGCCATCAAACCCAGTACAATGAAAAGTTTTTGTCGTAACTGCATATTTGCATTTTATCATATATTGCAAATTGCAGTAGTATGTTTAATATTTCAGGATATTATTATATATTAATAACAAGGTGATAGCGCTGTTTCAGCAATGATGGTGTTATTAATTAAGCTTGGAGGAAAAGACTAAACAAACACAAAGCCATTCAAGGACGCAGCGCCTGAGATCCGACACTGCATGTCACGGCAGCCATTGCGTATTCGCTGCACTAGATAACATATCTATTTGTATACAGTATTAACTTACGCCGCATCATCTTTCAGACATTGCTGCGCGTCCGTATTCTTGCAGGTCACCTCGCAGCATAAATACCCCTGCTGTTGATAAACAGTCAGACCATAACCCGCTGGCAGACCGCCATCAGCATACCCGGGAACAAACCGAGCACCAGCATCAGGATACCATTGGCGCTGACGACGACCTTCAGGTCAATATCGGCGACGATGCGGGTATCGTCTTCGGCCTTGTCAAAATACATCAGCTTGACGATTCTGATGTAATAGTAAGCACCCACAACCGAGAACAACACCGCAACGGCAGCAAGCCAGACCATATCGGCATTCAATACGGCCTCCAGTACCCACAGCTTGGCGAAGAAGCCCACCGTGGGTGGCACGCCTGCCATCGAGAACATGATCAGCAACATCATAAACGCATACCATTTACTGCGTTCATTCAGGCCCCTGAAGTCATCCAGCGTATCGGCCTCGAAGCCTGCACGACTCAACAGAATGATCATGCCAAACGCGCCGGTGGACATTAATGCATAGATCAGAACGTAAAACATCGCTGCGGAATAACCGTCAGGCCCGGCCGCTATGATCCCCAGCAACAGGAAGCCGACATGGGATATGGTTGAATACGCCAGCATTCTCTTGATATTGGTCTGTGCGATCGCGACCACATTACCCAGCGCCAGTGACAGCACAGCGAGAATGCTCAGCATTTGCTGCCAGTCGACATGCAGTGCTTCCATACCATCGACCAGGAGTCGCATGACCATCGCAAAGGCGGCAATTTTAGGTGCAGCCCCTATATATAATGTGACCGGCGTTTGCGCACCATGATAGATATCCGGCACCCACATATGAAATGGTACAGCACCCAGTTTAAAGGCCAGACCGACGACGACGAATACCAGCCCGAAGCTGAGAATAATATTATTCGCGCCATTGTTAACGATAAAGCGGCCAACCTCGCCGACGTCGAGCGACCCGCTAATACCGTATATCATCGACATACCATATAACAGCATGCCGGAAGCCATGGCACCAAGGACAAAATACTTCATCGCCGCTTCGGTAGAAGCCTCGGAATCACGGTTTAGTGCAACCATCGAATACAGCGACAGCGATAATAATTCCAGGCCCAGATACACCGTCAGGAAGCTGTGCGCGGAGACCATGATCATCATGCCCAGTACACCAAACAGACCGAGCGCATAATATTCTCCCTTGAACATATTGCGCAGTTGCAGGTATTGGCGTGAATATAGAAATACGATTGCGGTGACGATATAGATAAAGATCTTGAGGATATCACCCATACTATCGCGTACAAAGGCGCCGCTGAATCCACTCACCGCCTCTGTTCCTGTCTGGTTATAGGTAATCAGTAAAGCACCTAGCAATGACAACTGTGCCAGCAGGTAGGTAATAATCCGCGTTTTGTCATTCAGAAACAGGTCCAGCACGAGGATAATACAGGTCATTCCGAGCAGGAACATCTCCGGCATCGCCAGGGCAAGATCAGGTATTTCTATAACGGCCATTTTATCAGTCATAATCAGTTAAACCTCGATACATTCATCCGTGCCGCCCTTCTAGTATTTCTGTATGGAGACATGTTGTAATAAATGTTCAACAGACGAATGCATTACTTCTGTCAGTGGACCCGGGTAAATACCAAAAAACAGTACCGCGATTCCCAGCACCCCGAGTATCACGAATTCACGTGCGTTCAGATCCTTGAGGTTGGCGACGTTGTCGTTGGCCACCTCGCCATAGAGCACACGCTTGACCATCCATAGTGTATATGCTGCCCCGAGGATCAGCGTGGTCGCAGCCAGGAAGGCAATCCAGAAATCGGCTTTGAAGCTGTTCAGGATCACCATAAATTCGCCGACAAAACCCGATGTACCTGGCAAGCCGGCATTGGCCATCGAGAAGAACACCATGAATGCGGCAAACATCGGC
The DNA here is from genome assembly GCA_947258655.1 of uncultured Gammaproteobacteria bacterium. Classification (GTDB taxonomy): domain Bacteria; phylum Pseudomonadota; class Gammaproteobacteria; order JAADHQ01; family JAADHQ01; genus JAADHQ01. The sequence goes on from CAMYJD010000052.1 coordinate 4,978, forward strand.
ATGGTATTGACGACGCCTCCATAATCGGCAATGTTACGGCTGTGCATGCGGTCATAGATAACGCCCACACACAGGAACATCGCAGCGGAAATAAAACCATGCGATATCATTTGCACTATGCCACCTTCCATGCCCAGTGCCGCCTCTCTCCAGCTACCGGTATTGTCGATGATACTGAACACAAGAAAGAAACCCAGGGTTGCAAAGCCCATGTGTGCAATCGACGAATAGGCAATCAGCTTCTTCATATCCGACTGTACCAGCGCCACAAAACCGATATAGACAACGGCCACCAGTGACATCAGGATAATCAGCCAGTCCAGTTCACTACTGGCATCAGGTGTTATCGGCAGACTGAAACGCAGGAAACCATAGCCGCCTATCTTGAGCATGATCGCGGCCAGGATCACGGAACCGCCGGTAGGTGCCTCGACGTGCGCATCCGGCAACCAGGTATGCACCGGCCACATCGGCACCTTGACGGCAAAGGCCAGCAGAAATGCGGCGAATATATATAATTGCTCTTCCAGCGTCAGTGGCAAGGTATGGAAACCCAGCAACGAGAAACTGCCATCGGCCTTGATCGACATATAGATCAGCGCTATCAGCATCAACACAGAACCGAGGAAGGTATACAGGAAAAACTTGATGGTCGCATAGACGCGCCGCGGGCCGCCCCAGATACCGATGATCAAGAACATCGGAATCAGCATCGCTTCCCAGAATATATAGAACAATACTGCATCCAGTGCGGCGAAGACACCGATCATGACGCCTTCCATGATCAGGAATGCCGCCATGTACTGTTCGGGTTTTTTCTTGATCACTTCCCAGGCCGACAACACCACCAGCACGGTGGTAAACGTCGTCAGAATAATCAGTGGCATGGAAATGCCATCAACACCCAACTGATAGAAGATATTGAAGGAAGGTATCCACGACTTGAGTTCACCGAATTGCATCGCGGCGGTGCTAACATCGAACTGTGTATACAGAGGGATACTGAGAATAAATGTCAGTACCGAAAAAAACAGCGCGCTCATGCGCGCCCACTTCTCGCCCGCCATTAATACCAGCAGGCCGCCAATTATTGGCGTCCAGATCAATGTACTTAAAATGGGTAAATCAAATAGCATCTGTGATTCCTTATATCGCCACTAGCGAAACACAACCCAGGTTAATAATAACAACAGGCCAATAATCATGACGAAGGCGTAGTGATACAGATAACCGCTCTGTACATGACGCACAATGGTGGAGAACCAGCCTATGGATCTGGCGGAACCGTTGACGACCAGGCCGTCAATTATTTTCTCGTCACCGACACGCCAGAACAGATTGCCCAGCTGGCGGCTGCCACCGGCGAAAACAATTTCATTGAAGCGATCAAAGCCATATTTGTTGACCAGGATCCTGTGGATCAGCGCAAACCTGTTCTGGATCATGCCTGGAATATCCGGGCGTTTCATATACAGGAACCACGCAAGCAACACCCCGGCCGCGGCAAAGTAAACCGGCAAGTCGGCAAACGAGTGCAGAATCAGACCCCACCAGCTGTCAAAATGATGGGCGACATCTGCTGCGATACGATGTGTTTCATCGACGACAATGGCACTACCGAAGAATCCGCCAAAGGCCATCTGGTCGACGAAAATCGCGCCGGCCAGCACCGAGGGTATGGCCAGCAGGATCAGCGGCACGGTCACAACCGCGGAGCATTCATGCAGGTGCTCGCGCGTATGCTCATCCATACGCTCCTTGCCATGAAAGACCATGAAGTACATGCGAAAACTGTACAGGGCCGTGATGAATACACCGATCAGTACCGCGGCGTACGCAAACCCCGAACCGGCCAGTTCGGAATTCCTGACTGCGACGATAATGGCATCCTTGGAATAGAAACCGGCAAACCCGGGGGTGCCGATCAACGCCAGTGAACCAATCAGCGATGTGATCCACGTAATCGGCATGTATTTCCTCAGTCCGCCCATCTTGCGCATATCCTGCTCATGATGCATCGCGATAATGACCGCCCCGGCACCGAGGAACAGCAGCGCCTTGAAGAACGCATGCGTCATCAGATGAAAGATACCAGTCGCATAGGCCGACGCACCCAGTGCCACGGTCATATAGCCAAGCTGCGACAGCGTCGAATAGGCGACGACGCGTTTGATATCGTTTTGCACCAGGCCGAGGAAACCCATGAACAGAGCGGTGATTGCGCCGATGACCAGGACAAAACTCAATGCCGTCTCGGACAATTCGAACAACGGTGACATGCGCGCAACCATGAAAATACCCGCCGTCACCATCGTCGCCGCATGAATCAATGCCGAGATCGGTGTCGGACCTTCCATCGAATCAGGCAGCCATACATGTAAAGGCACCTGCGCGGACTTGCCCATCGCACCGATAAACAACAGGATGCAGGTCACGGTCAGTATTGACCAGGCATGACCGTCGAAAATTTCCATCGTGCGCCCGCTCAATGACGGTGCCTGCTTGAAGACCTCGGCATAATCGAGACTGCCGGTATACATCAACACCGCGGCGATACCCAGCAGAAAACCGAAATCCCCGACACGGTTGACGAGGAAGGCCTTCAGGTTGGCATAGATGGCCGTAGGTTTCTTGTACCAGAAACCGATCAACAGATACGAGACCAGACCAACCGCCTCCCAACCAAAGAACAGCTGGAGGAAGTTGTTCGACATAACCAGCATCAGCATCGAAAAAGTAAACAGCGCTATATAACTGAAGAAACGCTGATAACCCGGATCATCATGCATATAACCTATCGTATAGATATGCACCATCAGTGATACAAAGGTGACGACAATCAACATGACGGCGGTCAGCTTGTCGATCAGAAAGCCTATCTGGAAATTGATGTCATTACTGACCATCCAGGTATACACAGTGCCATTGAATGGCTCAGCCGCGTCGATGACAATATGTTTGAATACAATCAGCGATAACACGAAGGCCACCGCGACACCGGCAATGGCAACGAGATGTGATGCCGTGCGCCCTATCTTCCAGCCAAATAATCCGGCAACAATCGCGCCGAATAGCGGTGCCAGAGGTATGGCCAGATATATACTTTGCATTGAATCAGTCACGCTATTAACCCTTCATGGAATCCATATCATCGACATTAATGGACTGCTTGCTGCGATACAGTACAACCAGGATGGCCAGGCCGATGGCTGCCTCGGCTGCAGCAACGGTCAGGATAAAGAACACAAAAACCTGTCCGGCAATATCCTGGAGGAATGCAGAAAATGCGACAAAGTTCATATTGACCGCGAGCAACATCAGCTCGATCGACATCAACAGGATAATGACATTCTTGCGATTCAGGAAAATACCGGCCAACGACAGGCAGAACAGGATCGCGCCGACGATCAGATAATCAGAAAGCGTAATCATGATTGCTTGTCCTCCACATCCATTTTGACAACACGCAGGCGATCTTCCTTACGCACGACCACCTGCGAGGATGGATTTTGATAGCGGGTATTGGGACGCTTGCGCATGGTCAGGGCAATCGCAGCAACAATGGCCACCAGTAACAACACCGCGGCGACCTCGAATGCAAACAGGTATTCGGTATAAAGCACCTGTCCAATGGCCTCGGTATTACTGTAGTCGGCGGGTTTACGCACCAGTGCCGGACTCTTGTCTGCACCAAAGTTGCCGGTAATGACAATACCCATCTCGATCGCACTGATAATGGCCACAGCAACACCGATCGGCAGATACTTGATAAAACCTTCACGCATTACATCGATATTGATATTCAGCATCATGACTACAAACAGGAATAACACCATGACCGCACCGACATACACCAGCACCAGGGTGATGGCGAGAAATTCCGCTTCTATTAATATCCACAACGCCGAGCTGGAGAAAAATGCCAGCACCAAGAATAGCGCCGCATGCACCGGGTTGCGTGCCGTGATGACGCGAACCGCGGCCAGCACCAGAATGGTCGCAAACAGATAAAAAACTACTTTCTCAAATGTCATAATGTCTTGTTACCCGTAGTGTTATCAACGATAAGGGGCATCCGCCGCCCTGTCTGCTGCAATTTGTGATTCGAATTTATCGCCGATAGCAAGCAGCTTGTCCTTGGTCATGATCTGTTCACCGCGCTCTTCAAAGTGATATTCAAAATGGCGCGTCTCGACGATCGAGTCGACAGGACAGGCTTCTTCGCAGAAACCGCAAAAAATGCATTTGAACAAATCGATGTCATAGCGGGTGGTGCGTCGACTGCCATCGGCACGTTCCTCCGAGTCGATCGTGATCGCTAATGCTGGACACACAGCCTCGCATAATTTACAGGCAATACAGCGTTCTTCACCGTTTGGATAACGACGTAAGGCATGCAGACCGCGAAAACGCGGAGACATCGGAGTCTTCTGTTCCGGGTATTGCACAGTAATTTTCTTGGCAAACATATAACGCCCGGTGAGACGCATACCTTTCATAAGCTCCAGCAGGAAAAGACTATGAAACGCATTTTTCAGTGTCTTGACCATTATTTTGACCTCGAAACTGTTTGCAGTTTATTAAACAAAATATAGGCCCCTGCGATGCCTACCGTGGCAAGGCCCAATGTCACGTAAGATACCTTGGCAGCGATGACTACACCCAGCACCAGAATCCAGATAATCGTAATCGGTATAAACACCTTCCAGCCCAGACGCATGATCTGGTCATAACGATAACGCGGGAAGGTCGCCCTGAACCATAGGAACAGAAATGCAAAAAATGCCGACTTGGCCAGGAACCAGATGAAACTGGGCGCAGCGAGGAACGTCGACTCCAGCAACGGAATGCCCTGGAACGGCGACAACCAGCCACCCATGAACATCAGCGCCGTCAACACCGAAATCAGGATGATATTGGCATATTCGGCGAGGAAAAATACCGCGAAGGTCATCCCCGAATACTCGACATGGAAACCGGCAACGATCTCCGATTCACCTTCGGCCACGTCAAACGGAGCACGATTGGTTTCAGCCACGCCCGAGATAAAATACACCAGGAACAGAGGCAGTAATGGCATCCAGTACCAGTGCCAGATTCCTCCTGACTGTTGCATAACGATTTCATACAGGTTGATACTGTGTGCCGCCATCAACACTCCAACCAGCGCAAACCCCATCGCAATTTCATAGGCGACAATTTGTGCCGCCGAACGCATCGCGCCGAGAAATGCATACTTGGAGTTCGATGCCCAACCGGCAACGATAACACCGTAAACGCCCAGTGAGGTCATCGCCAGGACATACAACAGGCTGGCATCGATATTGGACAACACCAGGCCCTCGCTGAACGGGACCACGGCCCACGCTGCCAGAGACGGACCGATGGACAACATCGGCGCAATGACAAACAGGAATTTATTGGCATTGGTCGGTATGACGATTTCCTTCATCAACAACTTCAATGCATCGGCGATGGGTTGCAACCAGCCTTTGGGCCCTACCCTGTTCGGTCCGACACGTATCTGCATATAGCCAATCAGTTTACGCTCAGCATAGGTCAGGTATGCAACGCCCAGCATAAGTGGGATAATTATCGCGAATACCTTCAACAACACAAAACCAAGATCAATCAACATCTCCATCATAATCAGTCGGCCTCCACCTGAATCGGAGCGAATAATGCTCCAAGGGCCGCACTCTCAGGTGTTGCGACTGCAAGCCAGACACAATCCTCGGGGATACTCTCATCCAGGTCGAATGACATGCTGATGCCATCGCCATCCTGGCTGACCAGAATCTTCTTCGCATCGATCAGGCCCAGACGCGTGGCCGCGGCCGGATGGATACGGACTTCATTGTCATTGGCATCAAACGTCTTTTGCAGGGAGGTCGCACGCCTGACTACGTTGTCCTCGTGATGGCTCAAGACGGCACCGATGCGTTGCAGTCCCTGATGCGGCACAGGTAATCTGATCTCGTCATCACTGACAACAAAATTATTCATCTCCACGGTACCGATCCTGGCCAGCTCCTCCTCGAGGATCTGGTCCGAACTGTTATAGTCAAAGCCATCCAGATCGAGCAGATTACCGATGACGCGCAATACCTTCCATGCTGGCCTGGCATCGCCCGCGGGTTTGGTCGTGCCGGCGAAACTCTGCTTATGACCTTCTATATTAAAAAACGTCCCGGAGGTTTCGCTATAGGGACTGACTGGCAACAGGACATTGGCATAGTCCTTCATCGTGTCGCTGATATAGGGTGTTAATGAGACGACAAAATCTGTTTTCTTCAGCGTATCAACGGCAGCGGCCGGATTGGCGCAATCCAGTTCCGCTTCGATCCCCAACAACACAAAAGCCTTTAAATCACCCGCCAGCATTTGCTGGGTATGCATGCCCTTGTTGTCGGTAGTGCCTGCGGGCAGGATGCCGGCAAGACAGGCGCCGGTCGTATTGGCGCCATCACTCAGATATCCGAAGCTGGCACCGGTGGCCCTGGCGATGAGACTGGCGAGTGCACGCAACTCCAGCAGATAAGGCATCATCAATGCCTGGGAGCCGAGTATCACTGATGCCTTTTCGGCCGCTTTCAAATGCTCGGCCATGGCCAGTTGGGTGTCATTGCTTTCGACATTGCTGAGTATATGCTTGCAATTGGCAGGGATCTCGATGTCGGTGACATCGACAACCGCCCTGGCGACGCCGGCCAGTGCCTGCACCATCTTTTCCGGCGCGGCAACGATTTTCTCATCGACATTGAAATGGAAATCGAAATCGCGACTGTTGATGAACATCATGCGCGCACCGCGCATGGCTGCCTTGCGCAGGCGATGGGCCGCTATCGGTTGTTCCTTGCGCACATTCGA
>CAMYJD010000053.1 GCA_947258655.1 uncultured Gammaproteobacteria bacterium
CGATTTTCTGGGGCTCGTATGAGCCAGGGGCATAGCCTGCTATTGCTATAGTGGTTATTGCTTTGATCCCGAGGGGTGACTGGTGCAACTCAGCTTTTAAGCGAGAACCAACACTTAGAAATAACGGGCGCATTGAGTAAAGCCTACGTTTTTATATTGCAAAGGCGTAATATATGCACGTCGCAATACGCTATTGCCTATTGACAGCAACTGGCTTAGGGGTGACCCCAAATATTATCAAATGCAATGAGAATGATAATCATTTGTCACCGACCCCTTTTTCACTGGTAATCAATGCATCTCGCTGGATCCCTGCTATCGTATCGGCGACAAAATCGGCCACGATAAAATACAAGGCGGACAGACTCGATTTCAGGATATGCTTTTCATCTACCGTGTATAGCTCATAATCGATTTCCTTATCGCCACTACTCACCCGGTATTGCACAACTGGTTTTGCCTGCATGACCTTATCGACCAGGCCCTGAGGAGCAACCTCCTGCACCTGCGGAAACTGCAGGTAATTGACCAGGTTGATGATTTTATCCTGGTTAAATGATTCCTGTTCGCCCAGGTCCTTCATGACCCAGTCGTCGGCTTCCCTGAGCAGTTCGAAATCGGCGGCCTTGACCACTTTTATATCACTACCGGGTTTAAGCAGGTTCTTGTCGAACCACTGTTCAGCACTGGCGGGGGCATGATGCAGACCTAACTCGATTGCGTAGATCGCTGTCTGCTCCTCGTTCCTGATATATATCTTGCGCAAACCCGGGGAATCGCCGAGATAGATATCTTCCACGTCATCCCCTGCGGATTGCAGGCGCAGGTGGCGCTTGAATGCCGATGCGGAGACATGAAAGCGCTCGGCCGCATCCGTTGTCTGCGCGATCGGCCACGCAGTATCGGCATTGACGAGCTTGTCCAGGATCTGCTCAAGCTGCCCCTTGTTTACAGCGAGGCCATGATAATCCGGTAACAGCCAGCTGCCATCCTGTTTCTTCAGGACAACCTTGTTGTCATCAGCGTCGCTGATGGTGATTGTATTCAGGGCCGTTTTGTCAATTGCAAGCAGCGCTTGTTGCCGTTGTTGCTGGTCAACGCCATCCGCTTGTCCGCTGAACAGCCATACAATCAATGCACACTGCAGGCCCAGCAGAATCCCCTGGAGACTGATACTGTTAAACATGGGCAGTCTCCTTTGCTAACAGCTTCTGGTATTTTCTCTTCTTGCTGGCAGAGAATATACGCCGGCCCAGCGCGATCAGGACAATAGCAAATAGTGCCAGTCCATAATTACTATATTCCAGCAGTAACTGCCGCTCACGATCCAGCGGTGGCAGGGTGCGGTTGAAATGACCACGTGAACGGATACTCAGCAGACCCCGGTCTTCGAGTGTCCAGTCCACCGTATTGGCCAGCAATTGATACGCATTCAGATACGATGAGCCCTGCGCCGATGTCAGCAGGCTGACGGTCTGGTCCTTCAGAAATTCATTCGATGAATAGACAATGATACGCGCACTATCAGGGGAATGATTGACAACAGACGCATAAGACTGCTGTTCCTCGCCGGCCTCGCTCTCCTTTTTAAGCTTGTCATTCGTTTCTTTTTCGCTATACAACAATGGCGATGGCTTGTCCTGGAAGTAAGAACTGAACTGTCCCTCGACAATGACACCGAGCAGGTCAGACTGACGCGTGTCTGCCGACGGGAATGGATCGCTACCACTCGGGCTGATACGTGGCATGACGTCCAGAGAATCGGATACCCATGCACTAGCGGAACTGCTCAGCAGCCTGCTCACCCTACGCTTGGTATTCTTTTGTTCATCGAGTTGAATCGGTGATGCCCAGGCCATGGTCAGTTGTCCGAGGTCCGCGGTAATCGCGTTCTGTGCAGACAGGCCTTCCCTGATATCGATGAAGTATGGATAATCGAGCATACGCACTTCCTGGAAGTTAAATCCGCCGACATTACGTGTCACCGGTACCGGGAAGGATGCATTGCGAGGGTCCATGACCAGACTGTCGGCAATACCAATACCCATATGTTGCAACCAGTCCTCAAGCCCGGATTTGTGCTTGCTGGCAAGCAATTTGTTACCACTGAATTCCACCGCGATCGGTGACGTCGCTACAATCACGGTGCCACCCTGCATGACAAACTGGTCGATTGCAAACAATGCCTTCGCATCCAGTTCCTTTGGCGCCAGCAACAGCAGAATATCAACATCACCGGGAACCTGCCCCTTGTCCAGGTCCACATCCTTGACGGTCAGATCGGCCAGCAGCGACTGCCTCAGGTTACGAAAGTCTCCTCCCGTGATACCCAATTGCTGCATATATGGATTTCCGGGTGGTGCTACTAAACCGGCCGTTTTCAGGAAACCACTGGCAAAACGTTTCAGGCCCGTCTGCAGGCCGCGACGGAATTCGTCGATCTTGTAATCGGAAGGCAGCGGAATCTGCACGACCTGTCCGTTTCCTTCGAGTACGACATAAAAATAGAACGTGTTGCTGTCCAGTAGGCTCGCCGCCATCGGCCTGAAGCCATACTGCTTTAGCAACATATCCTTGAGGTCACCACCCTGCTCCGGTTCAACAAACCTGACTTCGAGTTTGTCACCTGCCTTGGCGCGCATTTCCTGTAACAATGCGGAGACGTCTTTCTTGAGCTGCTTGAGAATATCCGGCAGGCGCTGGTCCGCCGAGATATAGGCCGATACGGTTACAGGTTTATTAATTTGTGTGAATATATTACCGCCCGACTGATATGCGAACATGGCCTTCTTGATCTTGCGGGTCAGATCATATTCCGGATTTCTCAATTGCACATCAATATCGGTTTCCGATGTGGCCTTGATCTCGATCAGATCGCGGAATCCCAGCACCTCATGCTGATCGCCATATTGTACGAGGACATTGAAATACGAATTAACCAGGGCCGCCTGGTATTTGTCGGTCACCTGTAATGGCACCGGCTTGATGCCGTATTTCTTATTGGCTTCCTCCTCCTTCTCCGGGTCCTGCACCGGGTCGACAAATTCCACCCTGACCTTGCCCTTGCCGGCAACCTGATATTCCTTCAGCAGGTCCTTGATTTGCGGCACCAACGGTGACAACAACGGGTGGGTCTTGGCACTGAAATAGCCGCGTATCAGCATCGGCTCCTGCAGGAGCTGCAGATAGTCATGGCTGGCCTGTGACAGGCTGTAGATCTGCCCACGGGTCATATCGAGACGCACCTGGTTTAACGGGTACAGCCATACATTGACCAGCAACAGGTTGACAAGGACCAGCGTGGTCAGCAAGCGCCTGCTCGCATGCGTGCGTTTATTGCCGCGACCGGCCCACCCCTGTTTGTCCAGGCTATAGATATTCAACAGCAGGAACGTGATCGTGATGCTGAGGTAGTAATACAGATCGCGCACATCGATAATGCCACGCTCGATGGCCTCGAAACGTGAGCCACTGCCCAGCAGACGCAGGATTTCTCCACTCTGATAGCCGAAAAAGTCTGTCAGTAACGGCGAGCCGAGCAGATAGAACAGACCGCATAAGAGTGTCGTAAACATCAGACTGACGATCTGGCTGTCGGTACGGGCACTGACAAACAGGCCGATACTCAGATAGGAGGCGCCCAGTAATACGGCGGCTACATAGGCCGAGAGCACCGGCCCCCAGTCGAGGTCGGCGATCATATCGACCATGAGCGGCACCGGCAAGGTCAGCAGTAATGCTATCAGCAGTAACAGCAGGCAGGCATAGAATTTACCGAGGACAAAATGCGTGCTGCGCACCGGTGACGTGATAACGAACTCGAGTGTGCCCGAGCGCCGCTCCTCGCTCCACATGCGCATCGTCAGCGCGGCCGATAAAAAGATCAGAATCACTGGCATCCACTGGAACAGCGGGCGCACATCGGCAATATTACGCGCAAAGAAGGTCTCTACCCAGAAAAACAGGTACAACATCACGGCGATAAAACTGGCAATGAACAGATAGGCGATCGGCGACGAAAAAAACAGCGTTAATTCCTTGGCGCTGATCAGCCGGGTATCCCTGTCAAGCAACATCGACATACTCCTTACCGGCATTCACATCCCTGAACAGGGATTCAAGATCGCGTTTATACGGGTACACGGCATGGACGCTATGACCTGCTTCGACCAGCATCTGGGTCACTGCCGCAGCGGCATGTCGGGGATTCGCATGCTCGGCCAACTGTATGGCATGGACATAGACATCACCCTGTTTTTCCTTTAACTCAACATTGATGATCTCTGACGGATCTTCGATGATACGGCGCAGATCGCCGGTGGCGACGTCTGTCTCCAGCATCAGGATCTTGCCTTGCCCGAGCGCAGATAATTTTTCATCAACGGCGAGGCTGCCATTCCTGAGGATCATGACGCGATCGCAAATCGCATCGACCTCCTGCATGATATGCGTGGACAATATGACAGTTGCATGTTCGGCACAATCCCTGATCAAGGCACGCATATGCATGGTCTGGGTCGGATCGAGTCCATTGGTGGGTTCATCCAGTATCAATACACTGGGCCGGTGGAGAATGGCCTGCGCCACACCGATCCTTTGCCGGTAGCCGCGTGACAGCGTGGATATGGGTTGTAACGATTTGTCCCGCAGGTCTGTTTTGTCGATCGCTGCGCGTACTGCCTGCCACTTGCTGGCGCCTTTCAGACTACGCAGGCCTGCCGCATAGTCGAGGTAGCTGGCCACGAGCATCTCGGGATAAAGCGGGAGGTTTTCGGGCAGGTAGCCGATGCGGGATTTAACCTGTTCGGCTTGCGCTTGTATATCAAGACCATCGATGCTGATAGTACCGTCATCAGGCTCGAGAAAGCCCGTCAGCATTTTCATAATAGTCGTCTTACCGGCACCGTTATGCCCCAGTAGCCCGACTATTTCTCCTCTTTTAATCTCAAATGAGACCTTATCAACCGCCGTGAAATCACCATAGCAACGACTGAGCGAATCCACCAGAATCATTTACACTCCTTTGACAGGTACCAATGGATGAAAAAACCTGTGCGCAAGAATAACGCAACTGATTTGCGTTTTTCAAGATGTCATCAGCGATTTTTGCAACACCACGCAAACGGCGATATGGCTATTCCGATTTCTGGCAATCCTCGCAGACGCCATATATATACAGACAGTGATCCGTCATTTTGTAACCGGCTTTTTCCGAGATCTCATGCTGTAGCTTTTCTATCGTCTCATCGATGAATTCATCCACACGACCGCAACGCACGCAAACAATATGGTCATGATGATGCCCCAGGTTCATTTCAAATACAGAGTGACCCGTATCAAAATGATGACGGGTCACGAGTCCGGCCGTTTCAAACTGTGTCAATACACGATATACCGTTGCCAGGCCAATTTCCTCGCCTGCATCCAGTAACAACTTGTAGACATCCTCGGCACTGAAATGCCTGGAGGTACCTTTCTCGAGGATCTCGAGGATCTTGACACGCGGCAACGTGACCTTGAGTCCGGCTTTTCGCAGATCTTGTGATTCCAAGTTCTTTCCTTTCTTATGTGGCCAGCGCAATACGCATGCGGTATTATCTGCCACTTCATGAATCTGTGTGTTGTTAATTTAAATGATAAAGCTTCTCATTCTTATTGTAAGTAGTTTGGCCGTCGTTGTCACCGGCTGTTCAAACTATATTCCCGCCTATAAAATCGATGTCCAGCAAGGAAACATCCTGACCCAGGAAGATGTTGACCAGATCAGGATCGGTATGGACAAGAACAAGATACAGTATATCCTTGGCAGCCCGACGATAACCGATCCGTTCCACGCCGCGCGCTGGGACTATGTCTATACGCTCAAACAAGGCTATAAACAACTTCACAAAAAGAACATAAGCCTTTATTTTGAAAAGGATATTCTTGTTAAAACAAGTGGCAGTATACAACCCGACCCAGCCCATAGCAAGGATGTCAGCAGCTACAAGAAACAGCAGGTCATCAACGTCAATCCGCCTGTCAGACAAAAACCGGGGTGGCTAAAACGTATCTGGATCAGCTTCTTTGGCAATGATGATGAATACGAACTGGATAACTGATTTTATCCCACGTTAATTTTAATGCTATACACCTGTGAGACCGGGCTGTGTCAGGAATATGTCCGCAACAAGCCTACGCGGACGGCTCCTTGCCATCCTCGCCACCCTTAGCGGCAGCTCCCTTCGTCATGACCTTGCCCTCGGCGGCGCGTTTTCGCCTGACTTCCTTCGGATCAGCGATCAGCGGACGATAGATCTCGACCCTGTCACCTTCCTGCAATTCCTTGTCCAGCTTTGCCAGTTTGCCGAAGATGCCGACCTTGTTGGTCTTACCCAGATCGATATCGGTATATTGGTCGAGGATACCGGACAGCTCAATGGCCTGCTCTACCGTCGTGCCGCGCTCGACATTGAGACTCAGTATCAGCTGTTCATCCGCCAAGGCATAGGCTACCTCGACCATTATTCGTTGCTGTTCATCCATACAGATCACTCGCCCTTTTACAGAAGGCATCGACGAGGGTATTGGCCACCTGGTTGAAAACCGGACCGACCAGCATGCCAAGCATTTTGCTATTGAAGTCAAATTCCAGATCAAGAATGACCTTACAGGCATCCTCACTCAACGCATCGAATTGCCAGAATCCCTCCAGGTGATGAAAGGGCCCCTCGACCAGCTGCATTTCTATCATTTTTCCGGGCATCAAGCGGTTACGCGTCGTAAATTCCTTATGTACCGAGCCCTTGGCCAGTTCCAGCTTCGCCGTGACAACATCACTGTCACGGCTAATAACGCGGGCCGATCGACACCACTGCAAAAACTGTGGATACGAATCGATATCATCCACCAGTGCATACATCTGTTCTGCACTGTGGGGGGTCAGCGCGTGTCTGTGAATAGTCGTCACATGGACTCCGGTTACAACACCGGTCGTGGCAGCAGATAGGTATTTATCCACTCCATCAGACCGGAAACAAAAATTACCGATACCAGCACTGGAACCAGAAACCGCACCAGAATCTGCCATATCTTGAAAAAAACCAGGCTTTTGATCTTCAGGTATTCCAGGCTGTGTACAGGGCGTATTATCCATCCCGCGAACACAGCAATCAATAGACCCGTTAGCGGTAATAACACCAGCGTAACGAAGCCATCGATGAGTTCAAAGGCAGTCAGGTTCAACAATGGGTGGCTAAGATCGTCAGCGGGAAAGGCTATAATACTGCGCGCATACAACAGAATATCGTCCAGGGTCGTACCGGCCACCGAGAACAAGCTGACAATTCCCAGCAACCAGCAAGTAATGCCCGCAATAGTAACTGCCTTGACCCGTGTCATTTGATATTTGCCCATCAGCCAGGAGACGCTCGGCTCAAGCAGCGCAATCGCTGATGTCAATGCAGCAATAAACAACAGCAGGAAAAACAGTCCACCGAGCAGTTGCCCATATTCCATACCACCAAAAGCAATCGGCAGCGTTGTGAAAACCAGCCCGGGCCCCTGTGCGGCGGATAACCCATGGGCAAATACAATCGGGAATATGGCCAGACCGGCCAGTAATGAAATCAGTGTATCGGCCAACGCAACCGAGATTGTGATCCGTGGAATAGATACTGCAGGCTTCAGATAGGTAGCATAGATCATCATCGTTCCGACACAGAGGCCGAGCGTGAAAAATGCATGGCCCAGCGCCGTTAGCAGACCTTTGTATGTGAGCCGGTATGCCCCATTATCATCAATAATATAGGCGCCGAACTCGTTCCTTGCATACAGCAGCTTTCTGAAATCAACGTCAAACAGAAAACTGGCGCCATTGACAAAGGAACCGCTTTGTAATGCATCGGCAATCAGCAATAGCAATATCAGAACCAGCAAAGGCATCAGTACCGTTACGGTTTTCTCCAGTCCATGGCGCACGCCTCTGGCAACAACAATACAGGTCAACACGATAAAGATACTGTGCCATGCCAACAATATCTCCGGATTAGCACGGAAGCGGTTATAAAGGCTTACTACGCCATCCGCACTCTGCCCGTCAAAGGTGCCACTGACCGTGCGCAGCGCATAGGCAAGCACCTCGCCGGCGACAACGCTGTAGTATGAAAGGATCAGAAAACCGGACAGGGTCGCAATGCCACCCAGCCAAGCCCAGTACCTGCTTAAGTGTAATTCCCGAGTGATTGTGAATATGGATTGCGAAGGACTCTGACGCCCATGCCTGCCCAGCATCAGCTCGGACATGAACAGTGGCACCCCGATGATCAACACAAACAACAGATACACCAGCACAAATGCGCCACCGCCGTTTTCTCCGGCAACATATGGAAACTTCCATATATTACCGAGACCGACAGCGGCCCCGGTAGCAGCCAGAAAAAAAGGATAAGCGCCTGACCACTGCCCCTGCTGTGGCACATCTCCTGTGTTCATATTTGACTCGCTATATCATTATTATTATCGGCCTGGTGAAACCGAACTACTCGCTGCTTCTGCCCACTTCGCGGTCGAGTTCACCCGTGCGTAACTTAGACAGGTATTCCGACAGCGCCTGCTTGACCTTGCCATGTAACGCGTATAACGCAATAAAGTTGGGGAATGCCATCCCCAGCAGCAACAGGTCACTGAAATCGAGGATATTCGTAGCACTCGTCATCGAACCTATCACGACAAAGATAACAAAAATGATGCGATAGGCCATTGAAGATTTTTCCCCAAACATATAGGTCCAGCAACGCTCACCATAATAAGACCACGAAATCATCGTAGAATAGGCAAACAACACCACCGATATCGACAGAATGATCGGGAACCAGGAAATAACCGAGCCAAATGCGGCCGAGGTCAGCGCGGCCCCTTTATTGGCATCGATCAACGGTGCGTATTGCGCATCCGTATACACGCCGGTCAGCAGTATCACCAGTGCGGTCATGGTGCAGATCACGACGGTGTCGATAAACGGTTCCATCAATGCGACGATGCCCTGACGCACCGGATATTTGACCCGTGCAGCAGCATGGGCGATGGCCGCCGAACCGATGCCGGCCTCGCTCGAAAACGCCGCGCGTTTGAAACCCTGCACCAGCACACCGAGCAAACCACCGAGGCCCGCATCCAGCGTAAACGCCTCGGTCACGATCAGGCCCAGCACCCTGGGAACTTCATCGATGTGGCCGATAATGATCCACAAGCAGGCGAGTAAATAGATAAAGACCATCAGCGGTACAATGGCCTCGGCAGTATGCGCAATACGACGGATACCGCCAATGATGACGATACCCACCAGCACACTCATGATCACGCCATAGATCCAGGCATTGTCCTCCAGTAACGGAATCTGTTGTTGCACGGCGGACAGTGACTGACTGACCTGAAACGCGTTACCGCCACCCAGCGATGCACCGATGGTCAGAAAACAAAACAGCATAGCAAGCAGCTTGCCGGTCTGCGCCCAACCCTTATCTTTAAGCCCGCGTGACAGGTATTCCATTGCCCCACCCATGACATGTCCGTCAGGGCGAACTTCACGATACATCTGAGCCAGGGTTGCCTCGGTAAACTTGGATGTCATCCCCAGCAGGCCGGCAACGATCATCCAGAACACCGCGCCCGGGCCACCTACTCCGACCGCAATCGCAACCCCAGCGATATTCCCCAGACCGACCGTAGCCGACAGTGCCGCGGTCAATGCCTGGAACGACGTGACTTCACCCATAGCACCGGGGACCTGGTACTTGCCGCGAATTATAAGGTAGGCATGCCTGAACATGCGCAGGTTGATAAAGCCCATACGGATGGTCAGGAATACCGCGCCGACGATGAGCCAGGCAACAATAAAAGGCATACTCGCCGTTCCGGGTATCACATCAAAAAAGAACACCATCGCCAGATAACCATTGACGACACCGAACCAGTCATTCAGGGTACTATTGGTTCCAGCCGTATCCGCAGCCAGAAGTTCGGTTGTAGTAAACGCCGAAACCACGAATAGAATCAGTGCTACGACCCTGGTTATATTATTGTTCATTCATGTCCCCCGCTTTACCTGTAACTCAAGGCATGCCGAATTAAATATTCTGTTATTGCGCAATACCGTATCATAATCAATTACAAACGTCATTCTGATAAGCCAATGAATCTACGGGCAATATACTTCATAAATCGACGATAAACTGTATAATCCGCCGATGGCAAAGAAAAAGTCCAAAAAAACCGGCAAACCGTCCAACACCATCGCCCTCAACAAAAAGGCAAAATTTGACTTTTTTATCGAGGATCGCATCGAGGCGGGCTTGTCCTTGCAGGGCTGGGAAGTCAAAAGCCTACGCCAGGGCAAGGTACAACTGGCCGAAAGCTATGTCTTCATTAAAGAAGGCGAGGCTTTTATATCAGGAATGGTCATTACCCCATTGGCAACAGCAGCTGCCTATACAAAACCCGAACCCACCCGAGTGCGGAAACTACTGCTGCACCGCCTGGAAATCGATAGGCTGGTCGGCGCC
The DNA here is from genome assembly GCA_947258655.1 of uncultured Gammaproteobacteria bacterium. Classification (GTDB taxonomy): domain Bacteria; phylum Pseudomonadota; class Gammaproteobacteria; order JAADHQ01; family JAADHQ01; genus JAADHQ01. Next base: position 10,542 of record CAMYJD010000053.1, read on the forward strand.
ATCGATCGCAAAGGCTATACCCTCGTCGCCCTGGCCCTGTACTGGAAGCACAGCAAGGTCAAACTGGAAATCGGCCTGGCCAAGGGTAAAAAAGACTACGACAAACGCGCCGTAAAGAAAGACCAGGACTGGAAACGCGAAAAAGCCAGAATCATGAAGCACGGCTAGACATCCAATCTTTCCTAGCCACTAGCCACTCGCCACTAGCTACTTTTCTAAAAATACTATAAATTCAATTGCTTATTACGCTTGAAATCCCCACACCCAGCCCCCATAATATACCCCATGGGGGCGACCTGGCTTCGACGTGGGTCGCGAAACCTGAAGTGCATGTAGAGGAACAGATTACCTCTTAAATCCAGCTGTACAACCTATAGTTGCCAACGACGACAACTACGCATTAGCCGCTTAAAAACCGGTTTTAATGCCCTCTGACTGAAGCCGTGTCTATGCGTTCAGATTCCAGGGGTCATATCTCATAGAATCGCGATGAAGCACGTTCGGGGTGGATTCGTTAAAACTTAA
>CAMYJD010000054.1 GCA_947258655.1 uncultured Gammaproteobacteria bacterium
TATGCTCGTGATCCCGCTCAATGAGTTGCCGCAACTGCCGAAAGGCAAGGGCAACAAGATTATTGCCATCCCAACCGCGCGTGTCGCTGCGCGTGACGAATATGTCGTGGCCATCACCTGCGTCCAGGACGGCGAGAAGCTGACCATCTATTCCGGACAGCGCCATAAAACTATGAAAGGCGACGAAGTCGACCAGTACGTGGCCGAACGCGGACGCCGCGGCAAGAAACTGCCACAGGGCTATCGCTCAGTCTATCGAATGGTTGTTGATATAAAGAAAGAGGCCGAGTAAGTAGAAGTGCTTAGCGGCTAGCGTTAACAATAAATATTTTGCTTAGAGCTAAAACATAATATTTGGGATCGTAATATTTAGACAGCATTTATATAATAGCAATGATGGTTCTTGATTCGGTCAGACTGAAGTTACATAACCATGTAGCATATAGATTGCTCAGAAAAGAATGCCTATGAATAATATCGAGGTGCTTGAAAGTCTCAAGGAGCCACTGGCTGCGGTTGCGGTGGAACAAACCTACCGACTTGATCCAACACTTATGGTTCGGTATGGTGCTTCGGGCCGTGACAAATGTCTACAGGACACCTTCTGCCATATTCAGAATCTTATCCAGGCTTTGCGTTATAGTAGTCCATTGCTTTTCACTGAATACGTTAGCTGGTTTGCTTACTTGTTAGTCAATCAAAACATTCCTGTGCAGGATTTGCACACCAATCTTGCTGCTCTGGGTTCTGCGCTAAAGGAGCAGGTGCCAGATCTGGAGGAAAGTGTTTTTTCCAAGTATCTTCAGCCTGCTGTACAAATCATCAACAAACCACTTGCTGACGTTGATAGTTTCATCGATGATAGTCAGCCACATGCAATGTTGTGCAGGGAGTATCTGGCCGCGTTACTTGAAGGCAATCATAAACAGGCCAGACAAATGGTGTTGGAAGCGGTGAAAAGTGGAACATCAGTGCGTGACATCTATCTATACATTTTTCAGAATAGTCAGTGGGAGGTTGGCCGACTGTGGCAACAAAAGAAAATAACAGTGGGTCAGGAACACTTCTGTACAGCAGCCACCCAGTCTATTATGTCACAACTCTATCCTTACACGTTCTCTGGTGTCCAGCGTCTCGGTAAACGACTTGTTGCTATCTGTGTAGGCGACGAGCTGCATGAATTAGGTCTGCGAATGCTGAGTGATTTTTTAGAAATGGATGGTTGGGATACTTATTATCTAGGTGCCAATGTTCCGCTGGAAAGCATACTAAAAGCCATTAGCGAACCACCTGCGGATGTACTAGCGATATCTACCACGATGACCATTCATCTACCATTTACACAGATGATCATTGATCGGGTGCATGATGAAAGTTTCTCCACCGGGGCCAGGATCCTGGTGGGCGGTTATGCTTTCAACATCGATCCGATGCTATGGCAAAAGGTGGGTGCAGATGGTTATGCTGTAAATTCTGCCGTCGCTGTTGATGAGGCTCGACGGCTCGTGGGACTCGCACCTGTATGAGCACAAGCAAAGCCAACAATGAAGTAGTCGAAAACAGAAGGCAAAATGAGCAAATGCTTGACGAAATGAGTCGGCTCAACAATGAGCTGGTGAATTTGCAGCGGCAACTTGCGATCAAGAATGCACGCCTGGAGCAGTTAAATGAGCAGAAGAACCAGCTACTAGGTATTGCAACCCATGAGCTGCGTAATCCGATAGCGTCTATTGTCAGCGGCTGCCGCTTGATCGAGCGCGGTCAGATGTCAGAGGACAAACTCAAAAGCACGATTAAGGAGATCTATAAAGTCAGTGACAAGATGCTCCATTTAGTGGATAACCTGTTGGATGTGTCCAAGATCGAGACCGGCCAGCTCAGCCTGGAAAAAACATCTACTGACATAACCGAAATTCTCACTCATGTCGTCGAATTTCACCGCCTATTTGCCAGACGTAAAGATATTGAATTGAAACTTAAGTTTTCAGGAACAATACCGAAACTGGATATCGATGTCTCCAAGATAGAGCAGGTGCTGAATAACCTGATCAGCAATGCGATCAAATTTTCTCCAAAAGGAACCGAGGTCAGAGTGCTGGCAGAGCCTGGTAAGGATGAATTTGTGCTAAAAGTGGAAGATCAGGGACCCGGTATACCAGAGCAGGAACAGGGCAAATTGTTCAAGCCTTTTTCTCGAATTTCGAATCGTCCAACTGAGGGGGAATCCAGTAGTGGTCTGGGCTTGTCTATTGCCAAGAATATCATCGAGGCCCACAAAGGCCGGATTTGGGTCGAAAATATGCCTGAGACGGGCTCACGCTTTGTTCTTGCCTTGCCTGTAAAGTAAGATATTTGGGGTCAGAGTAAAAACTAAGGTGACCTGAGCCTGGATACTCGTTCTTATGTTGGTAGTAGCTTGTCGATCCAATGCAGTCATTATATATATTCACTGGGAAAATAAATCTAATAATCTTATTCATATTTCAAGTACCCTGCAACATTCCTTGATATCCATTATTAATGAGCATGATATACGGTCTGTAATAATTCCATTTGCCATGATATATAAAACAGATTAGGATCTTGTTTATTATAAAAAAATCAGTAAATTTTAGAATTTACACATTCTTCTTTGACTGGCGGATGGGTTGGTCTACCGGGTGTTAGGCGTAGCAACCATGCATCCTCGGAGCCGTAATGAAAATACGTACCGTGGTATTACTTATTGCAACACACTGCGCCGTAGGTGTCGTGGGATTTGGTCTCGGAATATACGCGCTACCCATTCTTATCGCTCCACCTGCTCCAAGCGAAGCAGAGATAAAGGCAATGTCCACGCAAGCCAGGTATACCGCGCAATTCCGCAGGGATCTGAAAGACAGCGATGCTTTGCATTGGGGGGAAGGTGTCGTCTCAGTTGGTCCCAAATTCATCAGCCTTATGGGAAAGCTTGCGCCCGGCCCAGATTACAAGCTCTATCTTTCTCCGGAAACAAGCTCTATCTTTCTCCGGAATTCATTGAGACCGAAGCCGATTTTACTCGACTGAAGAGCACTATGGTTCGTGTAGGAGACATTAAGACATTTGAGAATTTCATTGTCGAGGTACCGTCAGGCATCGATTCGTCTAATTTCACCAGTGTTATTGTCTGGTGCGAATCCTTCGGGCAATTCATTACATCCGCCAGGTATCGGTAATACAAGTAGCTTCGCCCAAAAGTAGCAAAAAGTAGGGTCAGTTGATCCGCTCAACCAGTGTCATTGCGTATACAGTAAAGCAATCAGTTGAGCCAGCTAACCGTGTCAAATATTTATTATTGTATATAAAGATTTGCAGATCGCCGCGTCGCCAAAACCGCTCCTCGCGATGACAAACAAATGTAGGGTCAGTTGATCCGCTCAACCAGTGTCATTGCGAACACAGTGAAGCAATCTGTTGAATCAGCTACCTGTGTCAAATGTTTATTATTGTATATAAAGATTTGCAGATCGCCGCGTCGCCAAAACCGCTCCTCGCGATGACAAACAAAAATAGGGTCAGTTGATCCGCTCAACCAGTGTCATTGCGAACACAGTGAAGCAATCTGTTGAACCAGCTACCCGTGTCAAATATTTATTATTGTATATAAAGATTTGCAGATCGCCGCGTCGCCAAAACCACTCCTCGCGATGACAGGATGGCACTAAAAAACAAAAGTGGGGTCAGATCACAATTGTTACTAATATTAGGGCATTCATTCCCTATTCTGCTAACAGTTCTCCTGTTCCCCCGGCTTCTTTGGGAAGGTCTTTAAATTTCGGCAAACCATCTTCTATAGGATGCACTGATTCCTGATAATGTACATGAAATCCAGGCCTAAATATAAAGTTATTAATGACTGCAGATGGCACATCGATTAAATCCATCGTTGGGTGTTCCGTGTAAAGATGGCCGCCGCACTTTTTGCACCATACTCGCTTACTTACGATGGTTCTGTCATCAGAAAGCGGGTTGCCGGTAAAGCCATCTATATTTCCTATACCTTTTGTGATTCGAATATTTTCAGGTTTCCATAAGGTGAATCCGCTGACAGGACTTGCAGACCATTGCCGACAAGAGTCGCAATGACAATAAGCCATGACTTCAGGATTACCACTTAGACTAAATTCAACTTCGCGACAAAAACAATGACCTGTATATTGTGGATTGTTGTTCATGGTTTTATCCTTATGTGTATAATTTCCTGTTATTTTTCAAATATTGCCGGTGTTTGTGGCTGTGTATTAATATGTAACTGAAAGATATCCGGACGTGCATAGTGACCTACGACATCAAAGGCTCTTTTGGCAATAGCGACTTTTTCCAGATCGACGTCGTAGTACAAGATGCCGGCTTCTTTATTCATAGGGCCGGCAACGATTTCACCGCCCGGTGCTATAACGACAGAATCACCCGGATTCACCCATTCATTCTCATCGGGATATAAGGTTTCTTTTTCCGGAAAGTCTTCCGGAATATCGCTGCCCTTCATCAGATTACCGCAGCCTACAACCCAGCAGCAGCCTTCGCGAGCAATGTGCTGCAAGCTGCCTAGCCAGTTATCGCCGCTGTCATATGTCGGTGCAATATAGATCTCGACACCTTGTGCATACATGGCATAGCGTGCCAGTGGCATGTAATTTTCCCAACACAACAATGCACCGATGCGGCCAACCGGGCTATCGATCACTTTTAATCCCGTTGCATCACCAAAGCCCCATACCATACGCTCGGGATTGGTTGGCATAAGTTTGCGATGTTTGTTTAGTAAAGTGCCATCAGGACCAATAGTGACAACGGTGTTATAAAGCGTTGCCTGGCTAAGCTTTCCATCACGTTCTTCGATACCGCATACGATAGTGAGATTATGCTTTTTGGCGGCAGCATATAATGGCGCCAGGTCATTTGCATCGACATCAATGGCATTGTTAAGCAGCCGATGATGCAGTGCTTCGGACGTGTTCCAGTCGCCTCCTGGTCTGAGTCGCCACACCCATGCAGGATATCCGGGGATAAATGCTTCAGTGAAAATCACCAGACGAGCTCCATTTATTGCGGCTTCCTCAACCATGTCAACGGCAGAATTAATGGTCTCAGCCTTATTCAGGAAGACTGGTGGTTTTTGTACGATGCCAATTTTTTTCATGTTCTTGCTCCGTAAATACCGTTATGTGGCTTTATTAGTAGTGTAGGTTGATTATTTTTACTTACAATTGGCAATAAAAAGAAACATAATGTGCAAAAATGCACATAATGGTGACGATATGAACTGGGATGATCTGAGATTATTTCTGGCCGTGGCCCGTAATGGCTCTATCAGCGGTGCGGCAAAGCAGCTGGGCGTTCAGCATTCAACCGTCTCTCGACGTATGCGCCAATTCGAGTTGGATCTGGGTGCGCGTTTGATTGAACGAAAACAAGGCGGTTACGAACTCACCCAGGCAGGTAAACACGTCAAAGAAGCAGCCAATAATATTGAACGTGAAGTACTTGGCGTGGATGGAGCGCTAGTTGGAAAAGATACACAAATGATTGGGCCATTACGTGTTACTGCCATTAATAACATGGCATCTTCGATATTAATGCCCATGTTTGCCGACTTCAGCAAACGGCATCCACTCGTAAAGCTGGATATTATCGTTTCCAATCTGGATGCCAGTCTTGCACAGCGCGATGCAGATGTTGCTATACGTCTGACCAACTCACCATCTGATACCTTAATCGGTAAGCGTATTGTTACCGTTGCGTCAACGATCTATGGCAGTCGTTCATATATTGAGAAACTCCGGCAGGAAAATAGAGAGCCTAAATGGATAGGCGTGAATTGTTGCAAGTTTCATAAAGCCTGGACAAAACAGGCCTGTGGTGAGCAGCCGCATAACTTTATTAGCGATGATACATTATTAACACTTGCAGCAATAAAAGAAGATTTGGGGATTTCCATACTTCCTTGTTTCATGGGTGATGTTGACCCGGCATTGGTGCGTTACTGCGAACCAGACCCGGCATACAACCTGGGGCTGTGGATATTAATCCACCCGGATTTAAAACGTACCGAGAGAGTTCTGGCCTTTCGTGATTACATGATTAATGCAGTCAATGAAAACAAAGATTTATTTGAAGGTAAGTGTTCACAACGAGGTAATTAGTTTTTATAGTGACTGCATTTAATCGATGCCAGATATAAATGATCGAAGTATGCAGAGATATGAAACCTGAAGGCTTGAAGAGACCGATAAATATCGCAAATGACTATTCTGTAACGACTTGCAATACCTGTACTAGATAAATTTCGTGGTGGAGCATGTAACGCATCAATGCCGGATTGGCAACTGTATATGAATCGTTGAACCCAGTACAACATCGGATGTTACCGTCATATAGCCTTCATGCTGTTCGGTAACAATGTAATGCGAGAATGACAGACGCTGGCCGGCGTCGAAATCCTGAGCTGCGGATTTGCCGGTGAAAACAGGTTCGAACAGGTTCATCTGTTCTTCCGATGTCAGGCCGAGGCCGTTGTGCTGGATCTTGATCCACAGATTGTCATAACTCTCGGACAGGATAATCTTGATCAAGGGCTCGAAGCCCGGCTCCTTTTCTTTCTGCGCCAATGCCCGACTGGCATGACGAAACAGACTCAAAAAAACCTGCTGCAGTTCGGTGACATAGCATGGCACCAGGGGAAGGTTTTTCTCGAAATTGCGCTCGAGTCTAATCTGGTTGAATGGCAGGCCATCGGAGACAGAAATAACTTCATTGGCAAGTGTGATGGTATTTTCCATGACCTCGACAATATCGGCCATTTGCTTCGTGCCTTTGCGGCTGCGTGCAAAGACGAGCAGATTGCTGATAATGGTCGATACCTGCTCGGTCTTGTCAGACATATCATTGATGATGGTATCAAGCTTTTGAGTCTGATCACTGTTAGCGTCCTGCTGCGTTTCACTTACATTGCGATTGCTGATGATTCGCTGGAAGCGTTTCAGGTCCATCATCAACGCCTGCAGTGGCAGGTTGATGTCGTGGGCCATGGTCGAGGCCAGTTCACTCATGAATGACAGTTTATCATTATGTATCAACAGATTCTCGGCGCTGATCTGCTTGGTGACGTCATCAACGAGGATGACGACACCGGCTTCCGCCTGCAGTGGGTAAATGATGATATCGTAGTGATAGAGGCTGCGCAGGCTTTGCTTCAGATGAATAGTGCGGTTGTGCTCGATCGCCTGCTGGACATGTTCGGGGTGCACAGTCATCTGTGGATAGGCCTCCCACAGCGTTTTACCCAGTGCGTCTTCAGCAGTAATGCCCGATACCTCTTCGACCTGTTTGTTCCACTGCGTGACACAGCCGTTTTTATCCAGGCCCACCAGCATCAACGGCATTGAGGTTAATATATCCTTTATATAGGACTCGGAAGAGCGTAATTGCTCGGTCGTAATCACATGCTGTGAGATCTCCTTCTCCAGCAGTTGATTGCTCTTGATTAGTAGTTGATTGGACTGATCAAGGGTTGCCGTACGTTCCTGCACGCGTACCTCCAGCTCATTGCGAATGTTGGTCAACTCCCGATTTGTTTGCGCAAGCCTGCGTCGGGCAATGAACAGATAGACGCTCACAATGGTCAGTAAAATCAGTAGTATGGAGCCGGTCGTATTGGCCAGGTGTTGCCAGTTTCTTTTGCCGTGCTCATCCTTGAACAGGTCGATTGCAAACGCCAGAGCCGGGGAACATAGCAGCGTCAAAAGCGCCAGCATCAATGTATTTTTCATAGCAAAAAAATCACTTTATATGTAGCGTTATCCCAGTATAGCATGACCCACTAACTGAAAAAATAAATCATGGGTAGGGAAGCAATACACCAGAATGGAAAATTCTGGCAAATGTGTATCAGCACATGAATGTAATGGACGTGCGCAAATGCCGCGTTACCCGCTTATGCAAGGTTTGGCGGAATGAAACCAACAACGGCGGATACCTGTTATTGGGTATTCTTCTTTTTTAACTCATCCAGGCGCCCGAGGACACGATTGGCGCGTTCGATATTCTTGGCGATCTCTTCGTTTTTCGGGTCGAGTTTCTGTGCCTTGAGCCAGATATTACGGGCTTGCTCAATCTTGCCATTAATGTAAAGCTTTCGGCCTCTGTTGAGCAGGGCTTCTACATGCCCGGGGAGTTTTGCAGAGAACTCCTTGTTCAGGCGTTTCAATTTTTCATTCCCTGGCATCATTTTATTAAGCCTGTCCAGATTGGATTTTGCCGACGACAACTGATTATCTTTTAACATCGAAACCGTGCTGTAATAAAGCTTATCGAACTTAAGTTTTTTCTGTTCCTGCTTCTTTTTCGTCAGCTTCTGGCTGTCCTTCAGATTTTCCTTGCGGATTTTCTGTTGTTCTTTCGTTTCCACGGCACGTTGCTGTTCCAGCAAGCGTTTTTGTTTTTGCTGTTGCTGCTGGCGCTGTTTGAGCAGCACCCCCAGTCTGGCAATGGCCGAGGTGGTAAAGGGTCGTGAATGCAGTCTGTCGGACATAGTCAGGCAACTGTCCGCAAGCTCCAGATCGCCTTTCTGCAGAGCCTTCAGGCCCAGGTGATAGAGTTCGGCTGCGGTTTCCTCTATGTCCACTGCCGGGTCAGTAAAGGTGCCGTTACTTTCAGGCTTGATCGTATCCAGGGAGTTCTGTATTTCCTTTGCCCGTAATAGCCACTCCGCCTTGGCCAGCAGTTGTTGTGCCTGCAGGCGACTGATTTGTGCCGATTCGGAGTCTTTCAAGTAATCGTGAAGTTGGTTAAGACGTTTTCCCTGTGGATAGTTTTCGAGTGCGAGCTGCAGGTCCTGTTTTGCCTGGCTGATTTTCTGGTTATGGATCAATGTATAGATTGCGTTGCTGGTAACCTGGTCATAGCGATCTGCTTTTTTACCGATCTCACGAATTTTTCCGTCAATTTCCGTTGAAGGTTGTTTTTTTTGATGCTCACGGGCAGCCGACAGGGCTTTGGCGTAATTATGTTCACGCAGCCATTGGTCTATTTCGTTGATGCTCGCCACTTTTGTGGTGGCGAACGGTATGCAGCCGGGTAGTGCAACAATCGCCAGCAGGGCAAGCAAAGGGAAAACACGCATCATAGTAGTTCTTTTTCCATCGACTGGAGTAATCTGTCGATAACTTTTTCCATTTTTATCTGTTCCGCTTCTCTGACATCATGGACCAGGTAGGTGCTGATAGGCTTTGATTTTCCGCGAACATGCAATGATTGATATTTCTGCGCAATGATACGTCTTTTTACACTGGGAATATCATAGGTTTCTTCGGTAATCATAATCTGATCGGTGTTGGCAATGGATGCCAGTCTCGATGCCAGATTTACACTGTCGCCGACAACAGTATACTGCATGCGAGCCGCTGACCCCATATTACCGGCCAGCATTTCACCGCAGTTTATGCCAATACGGTAATGGACCGGAAGTTTTCCTTTCGAGATCCTGATATTGTTGATACGCTCCGCCATACGCTGAATGAATACGGCATAGGATATGGCATGATAGACATGGTCTTCGTCAGGATCCGGTACGCCAAATACGATCATTGCACAGTCACCTATATACTTGTCAACGGTCCCCCTGAAAAGATGGACGCTATGGGTGATATAGGAATAGAATTCATTCAGAAGTTCAGCGACAGCCTGTGGTGTCATGGTTTCGGATTTCGATGTAAAACCGACAATATCCACGAACATTACGGTCGAAAATACGTGTGTACCGCCCAGTTTTACCTGGTCCAGATCGCCGAGTATCTCCTTGGCAATATTCGGCGAAACATGACGTTTGAATGCCGCTTCCACCTGCTCCTTCTCCAGCAGCCCCTGAGCCATGCTGTTGAGGGAATTCATCAAGTAGCCTATTTCGTCATTTCTCCTGCCGTCCAGTTGCAGATTATATTCTCCTGCATCGATGGCGCGACTGGCATCGAGCAAATGCTGAATCGGTTTGGTCAGTTTCTTGCCGAGGAAATAGGAAACGATAATACCTATTATGATCAGCAGGGTTGTGACAGTGATGATTGAATATACGACATCATTAATCGACTGATTAATCGATGTGCGGCTAAAACTGATTAACACATGACCTGCGGTCACATCCTTGAAGCGCACCGGGGTTGTAAACGATATTGCATCCAGGTTCCCCTTTGGTGAATAGGGCCATTTCCATTCCAGTGTCCTTGTTTCGCTATCCATATGGGCCTTCGCTTTACCCTCGTGAGGTGCATAGGGGTCAAATGGATTTTGTCCGGAACTGGCCAGTAATTTGTAATCAGGAGAGTAAATCGCCGTCCCGAGTATGTTTTCTGAAGTAGATAGATTGTAAGCCAGGATCTGTAATTGTAGTAAATCATTCGCCAGCAGCAATTCCTTGGCCGATTCCGCCATCTGGTGTACAACCGTTCTGCCAGTCGACTGGATCTGACGGTTCAACATCTGAGTCTGGTTGCTGACGATAATGGCACCAAGAAGTGACATCGCCACGGTCAGTAGTATCCCGATGGCGACAGCGAGCTTGATGCCAATCGGGAAATGCCTGGGAAGTGGTGATTTCCAGTGCAGAAATTTTCCAAACCATGTTGTACCGGTGTCTGCGCCTTGTGTGTTCGCATTTTGTATTTGCCGGTTTTTTCGTGAACTCAACATGGATATTATGCTTTCGTACCAATACTAAAAAATATAACCCAGTTTATCATAAACAAGTGCAGAACATCATTTTATCTATATGAATTTATTAAATAAACAGCCGTAAAATAGTGTTAATCCCTGTTTGTCATGACTGGCGATTAATGATAATCAGGATTAACGCCCATACCATGCTGTTTTTGTTAGTGAGAATATAACACTCTGAAGTATCAATGAAAAATAATATTAGCAGCGGCCGTCGTGCAAGTTCACTGATTAGTCGTTACAATACTCCCCCTTTTTTCATGAAGTATGAAGGAATTACTTATGAGCATGATTCGGCCATTCCGAGGTCTGCGACCCAGACGTGAATTTGCAGCTGATGTGGTTGCGCCACCTTATGATGTTTTGAATACCGAAGAGGCGCGAATCAGGGCAGATGGACGTCCCTACAGTTTTCTGCATATATCCAAACCGGAAATCGATTTAGCCGTGGGTACAGATCCGTATGACAGCTCTGTCTATCAAAAAGGTGCTGATAACCTGCGCAAGCTGATGGGCGAAAATATCCTGATGCAGGATGATACGGCCTGTTACTACGCTTATCGTCTGGTTATGGGCAGGCAGGAGCAGACCGGCCTGGTCGCCGTGGCCAACGTCGAGGATTATGACAGCAACCGCATTCGCAAACATGAATTCACTCGCCCGGACAAGGAAGATGACCGTACCCGCCAAATCGATACACTGGATGCGCAGACCGGTCCCGTTTTTCTGACTTACCGGCACCACCCTGAAGTTGATGAGATCATTCAATCGGTTACACAGAAAGAACCTGAATATGACCTGAGCGCGGATGACGGTGTGCAACATACCTTATGGTTGATTAGCGACCATGGGCAGGTTGAAAAGCTGACGACCTTGTTTGATGCAATGGATAATCTGTATATTGCCGATGGTCACCATCGCTCCGCGGCGGCATCACGGATTGCCGCGATGCGAAAAAATGAGAATCCTGCCCATAGCGGTAATGAGCCTTACAATTATTTCCTGTCGGTTATTTTTCCTGATAATCAGATGAACATCCTCGATTACAATCGTGTCGTAAAAGACCTGAATGGACTGGATGTTGATGAATTTATCAGAAAAGTGGCCACGGCATTCGATATCGCTGAATCGGATGAGCCGGTAAAGCCCGGACATGCGGGGCAATTCGGGATGTATATGCAGGGACGCTGGTACCGCCTGGATATCCATGCGGACCGCTTGCCTGGCGATGATCCGGTCGCACGCCTGGATGTCAGTCTGCTGGCCAAAAACCTGATTGACCCGATATTGGGTATCAGTGATCCACGCCGTGACAAACGTATAGACTTTGTCGGCGGCATACGCGGTTTGCAGGAGCTTGAAAAAAGAGTGGATAGTGGTGAGATGGCCGTCGCCTTCTCGCTATACCCGACCAGTCTGTCCGACTTGATGGCTGTTGCCGATGCCAACGAGGTCATGCCGCCCAAGTCCACCTGGTTCGAGCCCAAACTCGCCGATGGTCTGGTGTCGCATTTATTGAAGGAGTGACGTGGCCCGCGACTTGATGCAGTATATGTTTAATGCTTTTTCTTCGGCGTTTGGGAAACATTGACTTTGTCAGTGACGACTACCCTGATAAGGTAAATCCTGATTGCAGTAAACAGTCAATACAGATTTCCTGTTGACTAAAATCCATTGCTGGCCTACATTTGGTCAGCAATGGTATTGCTTGCCCAGTAAGCAAGCTTAAGGACAGCTTCAATTATAAGGACATTTTCATGATGCGTGCGCATAGCTATTCGCTTTCCTGTGTTTTCATTCTTTTCCTGATATTTTCAACTGGCGCGAGCGCGCATAGTTGCGAGGCCTGGTTCCAGGAGAACGGAGCGTTTCCGGGTGATCCGATCTGTTACGTGAAATGTGTTACCGCAAACAATGGCGGGCTCGGGCATTTTACCTGTAAAGACGGCTGCAATGACTATTGCAACGGGAACGATACAGCCAAAGAAAAGAAAAATCTTGGCGAAGGTGATTGCAATGCCTTCAGGGGCGACCCGATCAATATCGCCACAGGTAATTTTTATCTGCTTGAGGATGATCTCCGTTTTGAAGACAGCCCGCTGTTGTTCAGGCGTTTTTATAACAGCCATATTGCCGTAGAAACTACCGATATCGGCATGCACTGGCGGCATAGCTTCAATGCCAGCATTACATTGCCTGCATTTGCCGGAGACGTCGCCTGGGTCAATCGTCCTGATGGCAAGCAATACACATTTGCACCAGGTAACGGTGTGTGGACCAGCGATGCCGATATCCATGAAACATTGACCACAACTCAGGATACTGGTGGTGCCATTATCGAATGGCGTTATACAGCCCGGGATGATTCTGAAGAGATATATGACAAGCTCGGCCGACTGGTCAGTATTAATTATGTCAATGGCCGGATCCTAATGCTGGACTACGATGATGTGTCAGGGATGCTGGCCTCGGTAGCGACCGAGACAGCTCAACGTCTTGATTTAACCTATATTGATAATCGTATCGATACGCTGACAGATCATGCCGGGCGTAGCTGGAAGTATTTTTATGATGCCAAAGGCAGATTGCAAACAATACAGAAATCCGATGGCACAAGCAGACAATATCTGTACGAAAATCCGGACTTTGAGAATGCATTGACTGGCATAATCGATGAGCGCAATCAGCCCTATGTCAATATCGAATATGATGCATCGGGCAAGGCAAAAGCCAGTTATCATGGGCAACGCAAATCGTTGCTGACAGATCGTATTGATGGAATCGCGGTTGACTATTCGATTGAAACTGCGCCCGTTGTGACCGCCAGCCGCGGTAAAAATATAACGGTCTATGATGTTGCGATATTGAATAACAGTGCGCGTATCCAGAATATCAACGGCCCTGGCTGCACCAGCTGCGTCAATGGCAACAGCAGTTATAGCTACGACCCCGCCAACAACAACCTGCTATCCAAAACCGAAAACGGCCTGACCACAAGCTACGGCAACTACGACAATAAAGGCAACCCCGGCTTCATGATCGAAGCCGACGGCACAGCCGAGGCGCGGCGTACTGAATATACCTACGACCCGCGCTTTTTCAGCAAGGTGCTGACCCAAATCGAACCCTCCGTATTCAGCGGCGGCAAAAAAGTCACGACCTACCGCTATGACGACTTCGGCAACACAACAAAAATAACCATTGACGGCTATCAACCCGA
>CAMYJD010000055.1 GCA_947258655.1 uncultured Gammaproteobacteria bacterium
TCCAGGGTCATGGTCCCCTTGACATAAATCCCGTTTGGTATCGACGCTGCGGTCAGAAATTCGGTCAGGTCCGTATACTGGGCAAAGTCAACGCGGGTATTCAGGGGCAAGGTTTCAACGGTCTGACCGTTTTTCTTCGTCAATGTTAATGACTTGACGCCTATGGTATAGCTTGCAAAGTCGCCTTTCGCATCGGTCAGACCGATCAGAACTTCGCCATTGTCGCTACCCGAGCCACTGCTACCGCCACCGCCGCAGGCACTCAATATCAATGTGACCAGCATGATACTGATCATGAACAACCAGGCATGCATCCGATGATGGCGGTTGTGCCCGGTACTGTTATTAAATCTGACAATATTTTCCATTGTTATGACCTCGTTTTGTCTTTCAGGAAGTTACCATGGGCGGACCCGGATCCGCGTCATACCCTGTATAACGCTTAGTAATAGGATCGGTTGACAGCATCGAATAATAATTTATAAGTCATTGATTATTTGGGGAGCTCTGATCAATTAATCATTGCGAGGATGCCTTGAACCGCAGGGTAAGGTGCCCATAATGAAACCCGAAGGGGTTCTATGGACCAGACGAGGCACTAAAGTATACCCTCAGATAAAGCAATCCAAAGTGCCGTTCATAATGGAATTTATGAGCGGCATGCAAGTACATGATTCTATTTATAAGATTGCCGCGCTGCGCCGCTCTCGCACATCCATGTGCTTCGCGTCATAAGGCCGTCCTGGCCAAAGCTCGCAATGACATAAAATTTCGAATTAATCTGAGCTTGCTTAGGGTATTACTTGCTTTGCTCAGGCATGCAAGGTTTTTTTCCTCTCATCTGCTGTGGGTAATGTAGCCATTGAAGATGTTACACTGATATATCTGAAGTCATGTTGTATCGAGATTAATGTGAAAGAGCAGCAAGCATTCCTACCGGCAAAGGGTCTGGCCAATCGTCATTTGCAAACCCTGATGCCCGTTTTGCTGGGACGGTTTAACAGGATGACCTATATCCGTCAGGAACTGTCTCTGCCCGATGGAGACTTCGTCGACCTTGACTGGACAAGTATACCCGACAACGACACTACTACGCCGATAGTGATCATTTTTCATGGTCTGGGTGGATCATCGCGGTCGCATTACACAAGCGCGCTGATGCGTGCGGCCCAACACAAAGGCTGGCATGCCGTGGTCATGAATTTCCGTGGCTGTTCCGGGCGGCAGAATCGCAAGGCGCGTCTGTATCACAGTGGCGAGACCGCTGACGCCGGCTATTTTATCGAGTGGCTTAAACATCGATATCCATTGGCACCACGCTATGCAGTCGGCTTTTCGCTTGGCGGCAACATGTTGTTGAAACTGGCAGGAGAGCAGGGTAATGCACTGGCTGTAGATGCACTGGTCTCGGTAAGCGCTCCGATAAAACTGGATGCATCGACAAGATACATGATCCGGGGACTGTCGCGTTTGTACCAGTCCTATTTGCTGCGCGAGCTCAAGCACAAGGTCCTGGACAAATACAGTCAGCATGATTATAAGTCGCTACTCGGACTGGATAAGCATGATATTGTCGCGTGTAAGGATATCCGCGAGTTCGATGACCTGTTTACATCGCGTTTGCATGGTTTCGAGGGCGCACAGGATTATTACAGTCGCTGCAGTGCCGATGCCTTTATTGAACAGATAGCAAGGCCGTGTTTACTGATCCATGCCAATGATGATCCACTTGCACCTGCATCCATTCTACCCGAACAGATGGCATTACCGGATACTGTGCAGCTGGAAGTAACAGCAAATGGCGGCCATGCGGGTTACCTGGGTGGGACGATCTTGCGTCCCCGATTCTGGGTGGCAGGCAGAGCGCTTGCGTACTTTTCACAGTTTGAACGAAGTGAATGATAGAATCCCGCTACAGAGATATAGTCGCAACAGTTATATGGTAAATAATATATTCAGCCAGGACAGGTGAAACATGGCTTTAAATACACGCTATTTATTTGTACTGATATTGCTTGTCCCACTACTCGAATCATGTGCGACAAAATCCATCAATGACGCCAGTGCGCCTATGGCTGATATTCATCTGCATTATAACTGGAACCAGGAGGAGATCATTTCCGCGAAAGAGGTTGTGGAGATACTGCGCAAACACCATGTAAGCATGGCTGTAGTCAGCAGCAGGCCGTCGGCCAATGCATTAAAACTGCGCCGCGCCGGTGGCAAATGGATCCTGCCGATCTACAGTCCTTATTACAAGCCCGGTATAAAACATACCTGGTATCGGCAAGCGCAGGTTGTCGAGCATGCACGCAAGGCGCTGGCGACAGGCCAGTATTACGGCATCGGTGAAATGCATCTGGTATCGGGTATGGGGCCGAACAGAAATAATCCCGTCGTCAATGGCTTGATCGGACTGGCCGAGGAATACCAGGTGCCGGTGTTGATTCACACCGATGCCGCTCGTTATGAATATTTCCTGCCTGTGTGCAGGAAATATCCGCGCGTGCGTTTCCTGTGGGCGCATGCCGGCGGTATTTTGCCCGCGCAACAGGTAGATGAACTGATGAGCCGCTGTGCCAATGTTTGGGTTGAGTTGTCTGCACGCGACCCGTGGCACTATGGACTGTTTACCGATACTGACAATAAATTGCTGCCGGGCTGGAAAGCGCTGTTTACAAAATATCCAACACGCTTTATGACCGGTACCGACCCGGTCTGGAATGCTCACCAGACCTATCGCTGGTATGAGGCAGACGAGGGCTGGTCACATTACCGCCAATTGAACCATTTCCATCGTCAGTGGATGAAACAACTGCCCGCTGATATTGAGAAAAAAATACGTATCGACAATGCGTTGCGCTTTTTTAATTACCGTGATGTGTCAGGATCTTGACATTAATACGGCGGAGTTTTCGCTTGGTTCACGCTCCCAGCGTTCATTAATGCAGTAAATATTGACCCACATCAATAAGCTGCTTGGAGAAATGCATTATATTGACCTAAAGTTAATCTCTTCCGTAATGTGCACCAAAATGAAACAGCCTCTACAACAATTGCTGGAATATCCCTATGAAGTGCTGCAGGCCCACGTAAAACTGATTGGCTGCGCTCAACACGGTGTATACAACAGGCGCAGTCATGAATGCCACATGTGCCCGGACCAGGAATCATGCAAATGGGTCAATCAGATATCCAGTGATGACTCCCGCCAATATTCAGTCAACAGACAGGTCCTGATGCTGGAGCATGCGCTCGACAGCATGATGTCATATGCGCGTTTGCTCGAGCATGATGTCAATTCATGCAACTGCACGAACTGTAAATGGATTCAACGCGCGTTAAAGACCTACAATGAGCTGCTGATAAACAACGATCAATTTCAATCGCACTGATATTATATTTGGTGTTAGCGTAAAAACTACGAAACTGTAATATTTGAATAGATCCCCGACAAAGTCATTCGGGGATGACGATCGGAAATGTTTGAATGGATCCCCGACAAAGTCATTCGGGGATGACGGTCGGAAATGTTTGAATGGATCCCCGACAAAGTCATTCGGGGATGACGGTCGGAAAAATATTCGGGGTCAGAGTAGAATGGCACTTACTTAAGATGACAATCTCTTTCAGAGTAATGGATTGTCGTCATTGCGAGCCAATGGGCCATACCTTACTATGATAAATTCGATTGCTTCGCACGGCTCGCAATGACAGGATTTTTTGGCTAAGTAAGTGCCATTCGGGTCAGAGTGAAAACTATGAAGCTATGAAACTCATAGCAGCATATTGAAGGCACTGGCCTCCTTAATCCCGCCACTACTATCCTGCTGATGCTTATTCATTTTGATTTGTTGCGCTGGAAAAGCAGTAATACGGGCGGCAGAAATAAGAAGTCCGCGATCAGCGCGAATGACAACGTAATTGCCATCAACAGGCCGCTGACCCAGGTGGGTGAAAAATGAGAGCCGACCAGCACCAGGAAACCGCTAACGAGCACGGTGGTCGTGATAATCAGGGCCATACCAACGGTTTGAAATGCATATTGGAGGCTGGCCGTTGTATCCAGGCGCTGATGTCTGCGCGCATACAGGTATTTACTGAGGAAATGGACGGTGTCATCGACAACAATACCGAGGCTCATGCATATAACAACCGACGCAGACATATCGACACGTCCTACCAATAAACCCCACGCGCCATAGGCCATTGCCGCAGGTACCAGATTGGGGATCAGACTCAACAGTCCCAGTTTGACTGATTGTAATGCCGCGATAAGGACGAGCGAGATCAGAATCAGCGCCAGGACCGTACCTGTTAACAGGCTGCGAATGTTTCTGTGATTGATATGGGCGAAAATCATATCAAGACCCGTGCCTTCGGATGATTTTATCCCGCTGGCATGTCGTTGCAGCCATTGGCCTGCACGCTGATCGAGTTCGAGCAGGAACTCGGAATCAGTCTTGTGCAGTATCGTTGTGACAAGGCTGGCGGATCGATCCAGATTAACCAGGTTATCGAGGTTCAGTTCACGTGGCAGGCCGATTTCATAAAGCAGGAACAGTTGTGCGGCCAGCGGGCGATTGTCCGGAACACGATACCATTTCGGATCATCTGCATGTAATGTGCGGTTCAGGCGTTTGCTGATATTGGTGAGGCTGCCAACATAGGCGACACCGGGCTGGTTTCGGAGCCAGTTGCTGAAATCCTCAACCGTGTTCAGATATTCGGGAGCGTGAATTCCATCTTTTTCACCGCTGTCCAGTACATAGCGGATGTAGTGAACACCGGTCAGTTTTTTGTTTATTGTCTCCACTGTTTGCCGTAACGGAAAACTTTCGTCAAAGTATTCATGCCAGCGCTCGGTCAGTTCATTTGATGTTATAAAGCTGGCAAGAACAATGAATGTTGAACCGATCAGGAGCAGAAATACATGGCGATAGTGTATGACCATCCGGGCGATAAAGGACAATAGTCTGCTTTGCCCGCGGTTGCGATGGTGCTTGCCTAAATTATAATGAAACAGTATCGCCGGCAACAGGCTGATGGTCAGCAAATACGCGTACAAGGTCCCGAGTGCAATCATGTTACCGAGGTCCTGGTAGGGTGGTGAATCGCTGAAATTCAGGCATAACACCCCGATAATGGTGGTCAGGCTGGTGATGAACACCGGGCGGGCATTGATGCGCAGGGAATGGGTGATGGCCTGGTATTTGTCCTGCCCCAGACGCAGGCCATGAAAATAGGTAGTCAGGATGTGCACGGAATCGGCCACGGCGATGGTCATGACGATACTGGGTACCCAGCCCGCGACTGGTGTCAGGGTCTTGCCCAGCCAGCCATAGGTGCCCATGGTTGCCAGTGTCGACATACTAATCAGTGCAACCGTGATCAACATGCCACGGATGCTGCGTAGTAATACCAGTAACAGCAGGATAATAATCGCATAGCTTGCAGTAACCAGTGTTGACAGGTCCTGTTCTACGGCTTCACCCAGGGTAACACCGGCGGTGGCGCTGCCGGCCAGCGAGATCTTTATATGCGGATATTGTGGCTGCAGTGAATCTATTAACTGGCGCGCTGCGTGTACGGCTTCGTCGGTGGCGTCGGGCTGGTTTTCAGGTAGATCCAGTTGCACATGGACACCGGTACTGCGTGCGTCCGCGGCAACCAGGTTGTTGCGCAAGGCGGGTTCGTTGAGAATGATGGCACGGATTCGCTGCAATGCAGCCCTGTCGAGCAGGGCCGGATCATTGACCAGATAATCAGTCGTCAGATCATCGCCCTGTGCCTCGGTATGTTGATAATTGCTCAGTGAATTGACACGACCGGCATAGGGTAGTTGCCATGCAGACTCGGTCAATGACCAGATCAGTGTTATGACCTGTTGGTTAAAAACATCTCCGTTATCAGGTTCAAGAAAAAAATACAGCGAGTCCTGCTTGCCGTAGGTTTGTTCGAGTTGTTCGAATGCCTTGAGTTGCGGGTTGTCCTCGCCAAAATAGATCCTGAAATCATTGGTAATGCTTAACTTGCTGACACCCGATCCCAGCAGCACAATACATGTCAGGCTGATCAGAATGATAAGTAAATAACGGCTCTGGACAAATTGGATATAGCGATCCAGCATTGATAACTTCCTTGCAGTGGATATAGCTATTCTAGACCCTGAAGCCAGTATTTGTTATCAGGCTTGTATATGCCTGAATAAGCCGTGGTGATGATGCTCGGACAGAATAAGGATGAGAATGGCTGACTGTTTGGGAACCATACCTGAATGTGCGTGACAGATTAATCAAGGTAGTAATTTTTTACGTAATATAATATCGAACTGGATAAACTCCAGCGGTTCATTTTCGTTGCCGCGCCACTGTGTCTCGATGGTTTCGTAACCTTCTGCACTGACGATAAAATGGATATGCGGGACGGACAGGGCAGGCCATTCAGTTTTAAATCGATATTCACCCTTTTCATTGGAAAGCATATAAGCGCGTAAACGATCGACGTATACACCCTCTTTATTGGCCTGCCAGTGTGCAACCCTGGCATGACTGATGGGGTGGCAGGTATCGGCTTCCAGGATGCGTCCGCTCACAGTCAAACCAGTACTGATATCGGCCATGTGTTCGGTGACAGGTTTGTAATGTGTGCCTGTGGTCCGATGCTGTGTCGGTGGGCATTCTATCGCATGTGCTGTGACTGGTAATGACAAAACTATTAATGCGTATTTGACGAATGACATCAAGGGCTCCTTGGCGTAGCGAAAACCATGCATAAGCACATTACTGGCCTGCTGCTTTTAACGAATGGATATTCCATATGTGTCTGGCAGTCCGCCTGTGATGCTACTACGAGGGTACATGCCGAAGTTCCATTCTATGCTTGTGGTGCTTTCATATTACTGCCCGTTGAACGAGAATAACATTCTGCTGTTCAGGTGGATGATTGTTCGTCATATATTATCGTTTGCAGACGAACACCATGCTGGCCTGGCTCTAAGTATAGCCTTATATTGCATGCTTACAAATGATATACAAGCAGGATATGCAGGTAAGATATGGCTGTTGTGACATGAAAATCCTGGAGTTGGCTTTATTCCACGCTCGTGTAAAATTGAGTTCGGCACGGTTCAATGGACGACGGGGCAATTGTGAGCAGAAAATTTGATGTTATTGTAGTAGGTGCGGGGCCCGCGGGTTCATCTGCTGCCTATCTACTCGCCAGGGAAGGATATACGGTCGCCCTGGTGGACAAGAGCCTGTTCCCGCGCGACAAGTTATGTGGCGGAGGTCTGAGCGGGCGCAGCAAGAAGGTATATGAGGACATATATGGTGATAGCTGGGACGAGGTTATTGAATACCGGTCACAGGGTGTCGCATTTTATCATAAACATGAATACCTGAATCGTCTTGATGACTATAAGGCGACCCACTTCGTCTATCGTTGCGATTTTGATTACTATCTGGCTCGCAAGGCCGAGCAGGCCGGTGCTGAATTTATCCAGGGTTTTGATATCAACGATATTGATGCGCAACAATCAAGCATGACCGATCGTGCCGGGAACACATTGCAGGCAGACTATCTGGTGGGTGCAGATGGTATAAAAAGTATTGTCGCCAGAAAAGTATTGTCACGCCAATTCGATCGCGATCGCTTTGCGATTGCGATGGAGGCTGAAATCGACAAGCAGGTATTTGCGCGTAAGGTCGATGTGCCTGAGATCTATTATGGAGTGGTCAACTGGGGTTATGGCTGGGTGTTCCCGAAGAAAGAACAGCTGACTGTTGGTATAGCAGGGCTTTATCGCCATAATCGCGATATCAAAAAGGCATTTGCTGATTTCCTCCACCATGACCTTGGTTATGCCGGCCAGGTTAAGATGAAAGGCTACTATCTTCCATTTGGAAGTTATAGCAAGCAACCAGGTAAAGGCAATATTTTACTGGTAGGCGATGCGGCAGGACTTGTAGACCCGATTACCGGCGAGGGCATCGCTTTTGCAATGCAAAGCGGCCAGTTTGCTGCCCGCGCCATTACAGAAGCCAGGCACAGCAATAAGCCGGCATCGGCCTACCGTATCTACAGGAAGAAGCTGACAACGATAACCCGTACCATCGATCATGCGAATTACGTCAAGCATTTGATCTATCCTGAATTTTCAGAGCGGATCCTGCTAAAGGGACTGGCGACATCTACCGATAAGTACAGTATTAAATATTATATGGATTTGCTGGCTGATGAAATCAGTTATCCGCAGTTTGTCGGCCGACTGTTCAGAAAATCGGGCAAAAGAATATTCAGGTTGCTAGTTAATTGATTTATGTGCAAAATGTTGATGCCTGGAGGCAATGTTTACTCTATATAAATCTGTTTATTTCAAATTAATGGTTTTTAACTGATATTATCATAACTTATAGTTTACATTATAAGCATTACATAACTTTATGATTATTAATATAATATTGTCTTATTTATTAATACTGCATTTGTTAAGTTGTAGATAGTATTTTTTATATTAATTAATCAAATCTTGATAAACTAGATATACAGTAAGTGAAGTGATGATAAAGTTATGAGGGAGCATGAATGATTAAGGTATTGCTGGTCGATGACCATGAATTGGTTCGCGCCGGCATCAAGCGCTTGCTGGATGATGTAGAGGATATTGAGGTAGTGGATGAAGCCGATTGCGGTGAAGCGGCCATTGAAAAGGTGCGTAATGTAGTGCCTGATGTAGTACTGATGGATGTCAATATGCCAGGCATTGGCGGTCTGGAAGCAACCCGTAAGTTGATGCAGATAGAACCCAACCTCAAGGTTATCGTTGTCACGGTACACGCGGGTGAACCATTTCCAACCCGATTACTGGAGGCCGGTGCGTCCGGGTATTTGACCAAGGACTGTGGTCAAGCAGAGATCATTAATGCGATCCATTCGGTCAATACTGGCGATCGTTATATCGGTTCCAATATTGCTCAAAAAATAGCCCTGTCAATGATGCCGGGTGCGAACAAGTCGCCGTTTGATTCTCTGTCCCACCGCGAGATGCAGGTAATGCTGATGGTAACCCAGGGGCAAAATTCTCAACAGATCTCGGACAAGTTATGCCTGAGCCCGAAAACGGTCAGCACTTATCGTCATCGCCTGTTTGAAAAGCTCGGTGTCGACAATGATGTTGAGCTCACACGCCTGGCCATCAGGCATGGGATGATAGAAAGCGGCCTGAATGCCTGACAACAGTACGAGCCAGGAATATAGCCTCTTTGCATAAGGATAGTGTATGACCGATAACAATCCCATAGCCCCCGAATTCCCGGATACACTGGAGTGGATCAATACAAAGAAGCCACTACAGCTGTCTGTATTACGCGGCAAGATAATCATTCTGGAATTCTGGAACGCGGGCAGTATTGCCTGCATGCACATGCATGCCGATTTACGTTATCTGCAGAATAAATACAGGGAGCAGGTGCTTGTCATTGGTATCCATTCACCCAGATTTCCGCATGATAAACTGATATCGAGTGTGCAAAAGTCAATCAACCGGTTGCATATCAAATACCCCATTGCCCATGACGCTATAAAACGAATGAGTGTCAAATACGGTATCAAGACCTGGCCTGCAATCGTATTAATCGATGCTGAAGGTCGTGTCCTCGGTAGACTCCAGGGTGAGGGCAGACGCCGTCAACTGGACGAGTTGCTCAGGAAAAGTATTGATGCGATGGATCATCAAAACCTGTTGCTGCCATCTACGATTGACATGCTGCGATTGTCTGAGCCACCTGCCGTGCTTAAATTCCCGGGTAAATTACTGGCGGGTACTACGCATACCTATATCAGTGACAGCGGACATAACCGCGTTGTTGAGATCAACGCTTATGGACGCGTGACCCGGGTATTCGGTTCGGGTGGCGTGGGACTGCTGGACGGGATGGGAAGGGATGCTGCATTCAATAATCCACAAGGATTGGCACTGATCAATAATTTCCTCTACGTTGCGGATTGTGGCAATCATGCCATACGCCGTATCGATCTGCGTACCCAGGATATTATCACGATAGCCGGTGATGGCCATATCGGCAATGACCAGATACGCGAGTCAAGCAATCCTACCGTGGTCAGCCTCAACTCACCCCGCGACCTGTGTTATCAGGATGGTGTATTGTATATTGCCATGGCCGGGCAGCATCAGATATGGAAGTTGAGTCTGACCGATAATATTTTGTCAATGTACGCCGGCAACGGTGCTACCGGTTTCGAGGATGGCAAAGCGTTTGACGCTGTATTTGCACAACCTTGTGGTATAGCGATGGATGATGACAGGGTCTATATCTGTGATGCAGAATCGTCTGCAATTCGCGTATTGCGGACCTTGAGCGGCAAGGTCAGCACCCTGGTCGGCCAGGGCCTGTCGGTATCGGGTGACGAAGACGGCGCCTGCTCAAAAGCATTGCTACAGCATCCCCAGGCCATAGCGATGGATAAGCACAGACAATTGCTTTATATTGCCGATACCTACAACAGTAAAATCAAGGTGATGGATTTTTCAATGAACAGTATAGCGAGCCTGGACGCGGGCGACGGACTGGATGAGCCCGATGGCTTGTCGCTGTGCGAGAATACCTTGTGGATCGCCAATACCAATGCCCATGAAATAAGAAAAGTGAATGTGCTCACCCGTGAAGTAGAGGTACTGGAGCTCAATGAGCCAGAACAAGATTTTTGATATTAATTGCCGTAAATGTCCACGCCTGGCCAGTTTTCTGGATGACTTGCACAAACAATATCCCGAATACCACAATCGACCGGTAGAGCCGTTTGGCGATAAACGCGCCCGTCTGCTGATTGTCGGGCTGGCCCCGGGTATGCATGGCGCCAATGCCAGCGGCAGACCCTTCACCGGCGATCACGCCGGCATACTGCTGTATGAAACATTATATAAATTCGGCTTTGCCAACAAGGCGGAATCCATTTCTGCCGCTGACGGCCTGAAGCTAAAGAACTGTCGTATTACCAATGCAGTCAAGTGCCTGCCACCGCAAAACAAACCGACCGGTAGTGAAATCAATCAATGTAACGCCTTTCTGGCAGCAGAATTACACACATTAAAACCGGGTTCGGTCATCATTGCACTGGGTAGTATCGCCCATAACGCCGTGCTTCGTGCATACGGCGAGAAACTGTCCAGCTATAAATTCGGGCATGAGCATCAACATGCGCTCGATGGCCATATCCTCCTCGATTCCTACCATTGCAGTCGTTACAACACGCAGACGAAACGCCTGACCGAAAAGATGTTCCATAATGTTTTCAGAAAAGCGAAACAACTGCTGAGCTAGTCAAGAACGAATGCCTTGAAACAATCAGGACATTTCAGGTTCATTTAAATATTACCTGTCATTGCGAAATTGCCTGTCATCGCGAGCCCCGGATTTTTGGGGCGCGGCGATCTGCCGGATTTAAGTATCAACGCTGGATCAAGCTGCGAAGCAATCTGTTAAATTACATATCCAGAATTAATGCGCAAATGGACTGGATATAAACCTCCACAGATCGCCGCGGCGCAAACAGCGCGCCTCGCGATGACAAGGTATATTCTGACACGGTATCCCCAAATATGGATGTCATTGCGAGCCAATGGGCCATACATAATAGAATTCTTCTGACGGTCGCATGCGAAGCAATCTGTCAAATCACATATCCAGAACAAAAAAATCTTGTCATTGCGAGCAGCGCGAAGCAATCTGTTCAATTACATATCCAGAATTAATGCGCAAATGGACTGGACATGAACCTCCATAGATCGCCACGGTCACTATCGTTTCCTCGCGATGACAAGGTATATTCTGACACGGTATCCCCAAATATGGGTGTCATTGCGAGCTAATGGGCCATACATAACAGAATTCTTCTGACGGTCGCATGCGAAGCAATCTGTCAAATCACATATCCAGAACAAAAAAATCTTGTCATTGCGAGCAGCGCGAAGCAATCTGTTAAATTACATATCCAGAACAAATGCGTAAATGGACTGGACATGAACCTCAACAGATCGCCGCGGTCACTTATTGTTCTCTCGCGATGACAGAAAAAATGGACATTTTCTCAAGTAGTTAATATGAATTCTGGATATAATAGACTCATGTCAGTCCAGTCCACGCAACACGCATTCGATGCCCAGGCCTTCCTGAAGAACCTGACACACTTGCCGGGCGTCTATCGCATGATTAATGATGCCGGCGAGATACTCTATGTCGGCAAGGCCAGGAACCTGAAGAAAAGGGTATCCAGCTATTTCCGCAAGGCCGGCTTGCCGAGCAAGACGCAGGCTTTGATGAAACAGGTGGACCATGTCGAGGTCACGGTCACGCATACCGAGGCCGAGGCGCTGTTACTGGAAAACAACCTGATCAAGGAACATCTGCCGCGCTACAATATCCTGTTGCGCGATGACAAGAGCTACCCGTATGTGTACCTGTCCAGTGAGGACGAATTCCCGCGTCTGGCCTTTCATCGTGGCGCGCGTAAACTGCCGGGGCGCTATTTCGGCCCGTACCCGAATGCCGGTGCCGTGCGTGAAAGCCTGAACCTGTTGCAGAAGGTATTTCCGGTGCGCCAGTGTGAAGACAGCTTTTTCAAGAACCGTTCGCGCCCATGCCTGCAATACCAGATCAAGCGTTGTTCGGCCCCCTGTGTCGGGCTGGTCGATCACGAAGCCTATATGCGTGATGTGCGCCATGCCATCCAGTTTCTCGAGGGCAAAAGCAACGACGTGGCCGACGAGTTGATCCAACAGATGGAGCAGGCCGCGGACAAGCAGGACTACGAGCAGGCCGCGGTTGTGCGTGACCAGATTCGCAGCCTGAAAAAAATGCAGGAACGTCAGTATGTCGAAGGCGAGCGCGGTAATCTCGACGTGGTCGCCTGTTATAGCGAGGCCGGTACGGCCTGCATACAGGTATTTTTTATCCGCCAGGGACGCAATCTCGGCAACAAGGCCTTTTTCCCCAAAATCCCGGCGCAGACGGATTGCGCCGAGATCCTCGAGAGTTTTATCCCGCAATACTACCTGGACAAGGATATCCCGGACGAGATCCTGGTAAATCACGAACCGGAACAAACCGCATTACTCGAGACCGCATTGAGCCAGGCCAGTGGTCATGCCTGTAACATCCGCGCCAATGTACGCGCCGAGCGCAAACGCTGGGTACAGATGGCCACGCAAAACGCCCATAATACACTGCAAGCGCGCCTGGCCAGCCGCCAGGGTGTGCTCAAGCGCCTCGAAGCGTTGCAGGATGAACTCGGTCTCGAGCAACTGCCGGCACGGATGGAATGTTTCGATATCAGCCATACGGCAGGCGAGGCCACTGTCGCATCCTGTGTCGTTTTCGACAGTAATGGCCCGTTAAAAAGTGACTACAGGCGTTTCAATATCAAGGATATTACCCCGGGCGATGATTATGCCGCGATGACCCAGGCCCTGACACGACGCTATACGCGCCTGAAAAAAGGCGAGGGCAAACTGCCCGATTTGCTCGTCATCGACGGCGGTAAGGGACAGATCCATCAGGCCGAGGATGTGCTGAATGAGTTACAGATCGAAGGTGTCACGATTATAGGCATTGCCAAGGGCCCCGGACGCAAGCCCGGTCTGGAGACGCTGTTCTTGTCCAGCAAGGCCGAGGCGATTATACTGCCTGAGACATCCGCGGCACTGCATGTGTTGCAACAGATACGCGATGAGGCGCATCGTTTCGCGATAACCGGTCATCGCCAGAAGCGGGCCAGGAGCAGAAAGACATCCGTATTGGAGTCAATACCGGGAATGGGGCCAAAGCGCAGACAAACCCTGATCAAGCAATTCGGGGGTCTGCAAGAGATAGCCAGGGCAGGCGTCGAAGACCTGGCCAGAGTGGACGGCATCAGCCGGCAACTGGCACAAAAGATCTACGACGCTTTTCACACTGAAAAAAGCTAATATTTCATGAAGTTAAATTTACCAACTATTCTAACCCTGTCGCGCATTGCGGTAATACCGGTATTTATCGTAATTTATTACATGCCGGTAGCCTGGTCCAATGTCGTCTGTACGATGTTATTTGTGCTCGCGGCGATCACCGACTGGCTGGATGGTTATATTGCCCGGCGTAACCAGCTCTCGTCACGGTTTGGCGCCTTTCTGGATCCGGTTGCAGACAAACTGATGGTCGCGACTGTGCTGATTTTGCTCGTGGACCGCAATCCGACGGACCTGCCGGACCTGTTTCTGGCCATACCGGCTGTTATTATCGTCGGTCGGGAAATTACCATCTCTGCACTACGTGAATGGATGGCAGAGCTGGGCGAGAGTGGGGTTGTCTCGGTCTCGTTTATCGGCAAGGTCAAGACCACGGCACAATTGATCGCATTGCCGTTTATGATCCACCGGGACCCGTTATGGGGCCTGATTCCGGTGGCGGAAATCGGAGTTTTCCTGCTGTACGTGGCCGCAGCCCTGACCTTGTGGTCGATGATCACCTATATTCGCGGTGCCTGGCCGGTTATGAAAGATAATGCTGGAAAATAGCGATATTTTCTTGACACTTACGCGTTAAACATTACAATACTGTCTCCTTCGAGGATGATGCGGGAATAGCTCAGCTGGTAGAGCACAACCAATAAATCATATGGCGGAATGGCAGAGTGGCTATGCAGCGGATTGCAAATCCGTGGACCTCGGTTCGACTCCGGGTTCCGCCTCCATATTCTTAGATTCCTGAAATTTTGATCAAATTGCCCAGGTGGCGAAATTGGTAGACGCAAGGGACTTAAAATCCCTCGGTGGCAACACCGTGCCGGTTCGATTCCGGCCCTGGGCACCATCTATGTTATTAGAGCAAACAGGTTCATCATAAATCGCGGCAATCAATTTGATCCCCGTCAATGTTTAATCTATTCATGAAGCGCATAATGATAAACAAGGAAAACAGTCGAAGATCTCCATACAAAATGCGCATCGTCAAAGTGATCATTATGACTGCGGCCAGTATTTTTTCTGCTAGCCAGTCAACTGGCAACGTATTGAATTATTAATAGCGATATCATCATGGAACAATGGTACGTCGTCCGCAGCAAGCCCCGCCAGGAACAGGTCGCCCTCGAAAACCTGCAGCGCCAGGATTATCAATGTTTTTATCCCAGACTCAGAACCATGAAACGAGTGCGGGGCAAAAGGCAACCCAGTATCGAAGCCTTGTTCCCGGGATATCTGTTTATTCAAGTCGATCTCGACACCACCAACACCGCCCCCATCCGCTCCACCCGTGGTGTCACCGGACTGGTCATGTTCGGAAAAGACATCCGCCCCATCTCTGACGAGATCATTGCTGCAATAAAACAAAGAACCGATGACCTGGACATCATCGACGACGAGCAGGCCGATTTCGAACCGGGACAACAGGTACGAATAGAGTCCGGGGCCATGCAGGGCATGGAGGCCATATTCCAGGAAAAGAGCGGCCAGGACAGGGCCATCCTGTTATTGAACCTGCTTGGTGCAGAGCGCACTGTTGTTGTGCCAATATCGGATCTGTAACAGGGTATTGAGTGTCGCTAAATTTTACAAAAGTGATTCATTGAGTAATGGTTGATCAGACTTCCTTATAATGGCACGTGCACAATTCCTGTTAACGCGCGAGGAAATACGCGATATTTATACCTGCTAATATCCAACCAAAAGAGTTAAAAACGCCATTATTTTGATCTAGAACGACATAATAGTGTCACTATTTGTATAAAACATCCAAAAATATTAATATTAACTAATAAACTTATAAATATTATTTATTAGCAACAACGATATAAAAAGTATATAAATTCAGTTATATAAATAATATTAATAAACCAGTGACAATGCTGGTACATTTATTGCTTTTTAATTTAGCGGGGGGATTTCAAGGAAAGATGTCCTGAATATTCTTACCCTGAGTTGTTTAGTAATCATTTGCGGCGCTGTAAATTGTAGTCAATTCGTCTAAAGGAAATGCAACTCATCAATCCTGCGATTGATGGAATGTATGAACAAGGACAGGCATATCAATAATTGCACCGCCATGATGCAGAGGAACACTGATTACCTCTAACGTACGTTATCATAAAATTGTAATTAAATAAAGCTGGAGCAAGAAAACAGCAACGAATACAATATATCATCTAAATAAAAACGTGTGTTTACCGATAAATACACATGTTTATTAATAAATAAGTTTAATTTTAACTCAGTATTTTATTAAACTTTAAAGTAGTAAAGGATGCGGGACAACGTAGTGGAAGAAAACGAAAAAACCCTGAATGACTATCTGCACATTTTACGTCGCAGAAAGGCACAATTGATATGGCCCATAGTCATTTTAATGCTGTTGACTATTATCGTGGCAAAATCCCTGCCAGCCATTTACCAGTCATCATCCACTATCCTTATTGAGCAACAAGATATCCCCACGGAACTGGTGCAATCGACCATCACGACCTATGCAGACGAGCGCCTGCAGGTTATCAGCCAGCGTGTCATGACCCGCGCCAACCTCGGTAGTATAGTTAAGAAATATGGCCTGTATCCTGACATGCAGGAAAAAAGCACGATTACGTCTATCCTCGAAAAGATGCGTGAAGACATCAACATGGAAATGGTCAGTGCCGAGGTCATGGATCCACGCAGTGGCAGAGCTACGCAGGCCACGATTGCGTTTAAATTGTCCTATGACAGCAAATCCCCTGAAATGGCGCAGAAAGTGGCCAGTGAGCTGACATCTTTGTACCTGAGCGAGAACATCAAGACGCGTACTGAGAAAACCGAAGACACATCTAAATTCTTGACAGAAGAAAGCAATAAGATAAAAGACGAAATCCTGAAAATAGAAGCGCAGCTCGCCGTTTTCAAAGAACAACATGCCGGCAGTCTGCCCGAATTCACACAATTGAATATCCAGCTGATGGATCGTTCAGA
>CAMYJD010000056.1 GCA_947258655.1 uncultured Gammaproteobacteria bacterium
AATGGTACAGCCTCGGTTGGATCAAAACTCAATATAACAATGATTGGTAAAGAGGAAGGCAATGAAGGTCCAAAATATAATCCAATGATCACGGAGCTG
Organism: uncultured Gammaproteobacteria bacterium; assembly: GCA_947258655.1. Taxonomy (GTDB): domain Bacteria; phylum Pseudomonadota; class Gammaproteobacteria; order JAADHQ01; family JAADHQ01; genus JAADHQ01. The sequence goes on from CAMYJD010000056.1 coordinate 100, forward strand.
GAGGAGTCAAAATACCTGCGCTGGCGTGCTCATATGTTGGCTGGATTTGTTTTTACTAATTACAAGATCCTGGAATTGGAAGAAACCGGATCAGGAACACGTTTAACGCATACTGAATCTTTCAAGGGACTGCTTGCGCCAATTTTTTGCGGACAAATGGAGAAAGGTGTTCCTCCAATGTTAAATTCAATGAATAAAGCATTGAAGGATTTGGCTGAGAAATAACAAAACGAAGTCAGAGGAGAATGGCGCTTACTTTAGCCAAGAAATCCTGTCATTGCGAGCATATAGGTCATACCTTTAAATAGTCTAATAACGGTCGCAGCGAAGCAATCTCCCCAATCCCATACTGGGATATCGGATTGCTTGATATAGAATGGCTGCTGAAGCAGATTGCCGCGCTGCGACCGCCATATTATTTTTATTGAATGGCCTGTAAGCTCGCAATAACAGATAATCAGTTATCTCTGAAAGACATTATCATCTTAAGTGAGTTCCATTCAGGCCAGAGAACAATTGTTGTTATTTCTAGCGGGTGTGAGGCGGCGCCGTTCAAAGTTAATGGACTGAATGCTTTCGTCAAATAGCCTGTATACCTCAAATACATATGCTTATAAGCATGGGATACTTGTGGCCAATGTAAAAACGATAACGATAATATTCATCAAGTTTTTAACTGGCCCTAAATATCAATAAAAGTAGACGCATCCATCAATCATCAAAAGCTGATGTTAGCTTAATCCGCAAGGCAACAGCAGAAGCTTTATGATAAATTATCACATTATAGATTAGCGCTAACTTCTTCCAAGCCGCATATTTTTACTGATGCTCTGGTTTATTTCAATCCTATGGCCGGTTGCTAACGATATGTAATAGGATTTATCGTTGCTTATCTTTTCGTGTCAAATGATGAGTTACATTAAACGCCATGTCTGCTGACACGGATGAGCGAACTTTTCAATATGGTGAATATAATTGCACTATGCTATACACAAATGGTGCAATACTGCCTCAGGCATCATCAAAGATAAAAAACATCAAGGAGATTACAGATGAAACGGAAACCAGTGCTATTGCTATCCTGTATATTGCTGCTTGTATCATCACCACTGATATTTGCCGACCATAAAACCAAGTTCACAATCGGTGGTGCGGACAGTGTTGATGAAGCGGTTATGGAAATAAAAGAAACCCTGTTGGAACAAGGTTTTGAAATTACCGCTATCATCAATCATGCGCAAAACGCGGCCAATCGGGTACCTGGTGGATCGGCATGAGATCAGGACACGCGATTCCTTGCTCAAGCGTCTGGATAAGGCGATGGATCAATTCGGTTTGAATGATAAAGGAATTATCACGGTGCCCAGTAATCAGTCTGTTGAGGATACGGTAAACAAACTGAAAACCGTCCTCACAGACGCCGGCTTTTTTATTCCGGTTGAAATAGCGTATGGCGATGAGATTCATCATTTGCGCGATACAACCTTGCTGATTTTTGGTAACCCGAATATCGGTACACAATTGATGCAAAACAGTCAGGAAGTCGGACTTGATTTGCCGCAAAAGTTTCTGGTGTTTGAAAACAGGGAAGGTGAAGTCATGATAGCATATAACGACCCGCAATTTATTGCTCAACGCGCTGGTATCCAGGGGCTGGAGACTTTGCTTGGTAATATTGCCAATGCCTTGAGTAATTTTGCAGGTCAGGGCGCAAATCCCTGATGCCTTTGCCCAATATCGGTAATAGCATGGCCAGGTATTTATATCGTATTGTTTCGTATTAGCATAAGATCATGTTCCGACTTTAAAAATAATCCGCAAAGGTTTTCTAGGCAACTGCAGGAGGCGAAGAGAGCTGCAAGGATTAGCATAGCGCGCCTGAAGGCAATGGTGGCTGCTCAGTGTAGTGAGCCAGGTAGCCGGGTAAAAGACTATTTAAATGCTATACTGTCGATTATAAGTCATACAAGTTCTGTAATTGTTTGGGTGCGTCACTGTATCTGGTTGTAGTGAACACTTGGGGTCGTTGATTAAATAACGGTTTGTGTCACTATTGATGGGGGTGAACCGTGCGCAATTTGATAGTGCATGCTCGTGGCTGTGTCCTGGCATTATCGTTTGTTCCGCTGCTCAATCTGTCTGGTATCCCGCTGTTAAAGGCAGAAGTCAGTCTGGACGGATCGATGGGTGTGTCCGGTGTATTGGCCGGACCGGACTACTCGATACCGGAGACTGTCGGACAAAAGGCGGGCTCCAACCTGTTTCACAGCTTTTCCGCATTTAATCTCGCAACGGGTGAGAGTGCAACGTTTAGCGCAATGTCGGAATCCGTTATCAGCAATGTCTTTAGTCGGGTGACAGGTGCAGACCGATCGATTATCAATGGACAAATAAAATCCACGATAGTGGGGGCAGATTTTTATTTCATTAATCCCAATGGCATAATTTTTGATGAGAATGCCAGCCTGGATGTTGATGGGTCATTTTACGCGAGTACGGCTGGATATATACGTTTCGATGACAATCAGCGCTTCAATACCTCCACTGCGGAGTCAGCCATGCTGACTACAGCGGCACCCGTGGCCTTCGGTTTCCTGGATAGTCCGCAAGCAATCAATATTCGCCAGAGCGTACTAAAAGTGCCAAAAGGAGAGATGCTTTCTCTGAGTGCGGGTGACGTGATGATTTCAGGTAGTCCGCGAGAACAGGGCGGGAAGCCGGTACTCCCTGGCGATCCCGGATTTAGTTGCGATAGCTCATGTCTTCGTGCGCCTGAAGGTCGTATTCAGATAACAGCAGTGGCTGATAATACGATTACTCCCGTAGGCAAATTACAGTCACAATTTGGTAATGGAGGCAAGGTCAGGATTGATAATTACAGTCTCATTGATGTGTCAGGAAAATCAAACGGATCAATCTATATTCGTGCTGGTGAGTTTATTGCGGACAGTATCGAATTGAGGGCAAATTCCAATGGTGGTAGTAAGAATGCGCCGGTTGCCATCGATATCAAGACCAATGCAGATATAACGCTGGACAAATCAGTCGCAATGGCCAGGTCCAGTGGTAATCAGGCGGGTTCAATCGAGATACAGGGTGGCTCGATTCAGTTGCATAACGGTACTCAACTGATAACAGGTGCTTGTGTCGATTGCGATGATGGTTCAGGTGGTGATATTGATCTGATTGCGAATGAGCGGATCGTCCTGCAAGGTAAAAATACAAATGGTGACGGCGTCGTGGTGGAAACCAGAACACGATCGGATGAAAATGCGGGGGATATAAGCCTGAATGCAGGCGCAGAGGTAGTGTTGGACAATGCTACGCTTTACTCAGTTACCGAATCATCAGGAACAGCAGGCGATATCAGTATAAATGCGAATCAGATTAATCTTGTAAAACAGACGCAAGTACGCAGTGAAACAGGTCTGGGACGAGGTGGTACTGGTGGTGGAAGCGGTGGTGGAAGCGGTGGTGGCAGTGGTGGTGGAAGCGGTGGTGGCAGTGGTGGTGGAAGTGGTGGTGGAAGTGGTGGTGGAAGTGGTGGTGGAAGTGGTGGTGGAAACGGTGGCATGATCACAGGCTACGGAGGAAATGTTACTGTTAGTGCCATCCGGAATATTACGATTCGACAGGAGGTTGAGATCGGATCAAATTCCAATACTGAAGGAAATGCCGGCGATGTAATTCTCGAGGCGCCTGTTATTGAAATTCTCGATGGTTCGAGGATTGGCAGTAATGTTGATGCAAAAGGTGATAGCGGCAATGTAACACTTGCTGCAAGTGACAGACTGACGCTGGCAGGTACGAATGGTAATACGGATCAACGTAGAAACCGTGGATCAAGGATTACCGTAGGATCACGCTCGACCGCGTCGGGTGATTCAGGTTCAATTATTATAACAGCAGGTAACGTGCTCCTGGACGATGGTGCACGTATCAGTTCGAGCACTTCCGGGGTAGGAGAAGGTGGGCCTATCCTTATAAATGCAACCGGTACAATCACATTGAAAGGCGAGCGTCTGGATGGTAAGGGCTCATCCATCAAGGCATCTACCGAGGTTGAGCAAGACGAAGTTGGCGATAGTAAACTGCCTCGCAACGGTAATGCAGGTCCTGTACGAATAACGGCGGCTCAAGTCTTGCTTGAGGCAGGGAGCGAGGTGGTCTCGAATACAAGTTTGCCCGGTGCAGGGGGTTTGATTGAGCTGGAAGTCGATAGACTGGAGATGCGTGACGCCTTGATACAGACAAGCAGTAGCGGAGAAGACTCGGGAGATGCCGGTGATATCAATATTGACGCGCAAAACATTGTCGACATGCAGGACAGCCAGATATCGACCGCTGCGACGCATGCGGATGGTGGTAGCATCACACTAAATGCCAACAGAATGTTACAGTTGAGATCCAGTGATATCAGTACGTCTGTTGAGAGCGGTTTGGGCGGTGGTGGAAATATCAATATTGATCCGGATTTTGTCATCCTGGATAGTAGTCGAATTGTGGCGAATGCATTCGGCGGGCCAGGTGGTAATATCAGTATTGTTGCTGGACAGTTTATTACTACGCCGGACAGCCAGGTCGCGGCGTCATCTGCGCAGAGTATTGATGGTAATGTACAGATCACGGCACCAGATACCGATATCAGTGGCGAGATCACACGCCTGCCAGATGCCTATGTTGATGCGTCAGCCCTTATCAAGGCTCGATGTGGTGTAAGCAGGAATGCCAGTAGCTTCATCGCAACGACTGCACAAGGCATGCCGTCAGCGCCGGACGGATTCCTTGCCAATATTGACAGCGCAATGATAGTGCCAGGTAACATAAGTAAAGGCGATGCGGATGAAGAAATATATAAGAGCAGCAGGCTGGCATTGACAAGGTACGTGCCAGTGATGACAGGTAATAGGTGTGCCTGGTATGGCCGAAATAGACAGTAATATAGTTTTAGTCGCCAGCTATATTGTTTACAGGAAATTATAACGGAACAGAAAGTGAATGCCGGAGTCCTGTAAATCGTGTTCCTGTTGGGTAAAGTCCTTGAATGCCTTTGCCAGATAAAGTTCTGCATGCATTTTCTTCGTGACATCCCAGAGTAATCCAAAGCCGACACTGGAGATGGCTCGTTTGTCCGCAGACTGGCCATTGTTCCATGATAACCCAGTATCTATAAACGGTGCTATCTGAATGCGCCCGCCAGATTCACCCAGATCCATAAATGGCATGCGGTATTCAAAAGAGGCGACAATGCCATTGTCACGTACGAGCTGGTTCTCCCTGTAGCCTCGCACACTGTTAACACCACCAACAGAGAATTTTTCCAATGGTAGCAGACTGTGACTGGATAATTGTATGTTAGCGCCCAGTATGAATTGATGGTTTTGATCACCAGTGCGCTGTACCCATTGGAACTGCCCCAGCCATGTCAGAAAATTTCCATCCGGTGCGCTTGCATTCTCTGTGGCGCCGAAAATCTTCAGGCCCTGGCTGAACTGTGAACGCGCTGCGATGACGCGCTTGCGCGAGCGTTGTAGCCATTCATGGGCGATCCTTAATACGCTGATATCACTCTTGCCATTTTTTACGCCCGGTGAAAATGAGAACGGCACTCCAAGCAGGGAGGTTTCACTGCGACGACGCTCCATGGTAATGCTTACAGCAAGCTCCTCTGTCGTTGTCTTGTATACAGGCTCGCGCAGGCTCAAAGCAAAAGAACGTGAGTCACTTTCGATGTCGATGGCCTTGAATGGTTCTTCGATCACAGCAGAATCGCTTTGCTCATAGCGCAGGCCCAGCGTCGTATCGCTCGCATTAAGGGGGAGCTTGTAAGAGAGCGAGATGTCATTCAGGCCTTCCGTTACGCCCAGGCTTGCTGCCAATGCATCACCGCGGCCGGTAAGATTGCGGTGATAGCCGTCAACTTGCAGACGTTCACTGCTGACGCTGGGGGAGTCATGGTTGTTGATAGTGGCAGATACCTGATACGGATCGGCTTCCTGTATATGAATGCGGAGTATGGATTGCCCGGGTAAAATGCCAGGGCCCAACTCGGCATTGATACGTTGGATAAGCGGATTCTGTTTCAGCAGTTGCAGGCGTTGCTGTAAATCATTCACATTAAGGACGGCATCGGTAGCAGGTCCGATCCTGCTGGTCAAATAATCTCTGCGTAGCCGCTTATTGCCACTGGTTTGGATATCAGTCAGCTTTCCTTCGATGACCTGTAGCGTAATCTCGTTATCGCTGATTTGCTGATCCGGGATAATGACGCCGGAATTGATATATCCCCGCTTGATGTAATAAAGCGAAAGCCTATGCCGTAGTTGTTGCAGCTCGGCCGAGCTGATGACGCGGCCGCTATACTGGTCTGTGATGCTGGCAAGCTCTTTGTCAGAAAAGACCGTGTTACCCATCAAGCGGAATTGCTTGACGTAGATACGCAGTTGAGCAGAAAGTGGCCTACCCTGTTCAGCAGGTTCAAGACGTGGCAGCGCGAGTTCAGCCGCATCGCCATTATCCTGAAAATCAGGGAGAACAAGTTTTTCATCGCCCGGATGCTGGGCTGGCGGGCGCACAGGCGGCTGCGCCTGCAATACAGGTGTTAATGTCAGTAATGACATTATCAAAGCAGGCGCAACAATGGATCTGGCTATATTCAAAATTGTTTATTATTAATATTTTGGTCGGGTGGATAATATTAGGGTGCCATCCGCACACCCTGGGTACGGTTTCAGCGTAACTGTATGCCGACCTGTTCCAGTAGTTCGGAACGTTGTCGTGCTGCTTCACTGGAGCCTGTATTAGTGGGGATCATTTTTGACAGGCCGTCAATAGCATCATACCAGATGCCTTCTTCTGCCTGTATAACGGGCCGTGCACTGTGTTTGTTATCAGCCAGACGTGCTGTTAATGTAGCGGGTGCGTTGATGCGTTTTATCGTAGCACTGGCAATGATGTCATTTGATCGCTGGTTTTGATCGGGCACGAGGGTCACAAACCAGCGATACTCAATCCCTGTTTGCAGCTCGATGCCGTGCTCGGCAAGATTTATTTTATTTATACCCGGCTTGATTGCATTCCCGTTCTGAACTTCAAGTACCGTTTCCAGAGTCTGTTCATTAACAATCGTAATTTCGAGCGGGTAGTTGCTTTGTGCAGTCGCATGCCAGTATAGCGTTGGACTGGCCATCGTGGTAAGCCCGGTATGATCGGGTGACAATGCAGTCAGTTGTACGTTGTTATGTTCGTTGCCCCGGGTTCCACCACCAATACGACTGGCAGGTGCACCTCTGAGCGGTGGTTTATATACCGGGATCATGACAGTTTTTTTGGGCGGCGGTGCAGTTGTTTTTTGCTTGTCAGCCAGAAGGATTCCCGGGTGCAAAACCAGAGTCAGCACGATTAGCGAGCAGAAGGTGGACTTATTGTTTAGCATAAAGCCTGATCCTCCATTCTTCGGCATAGGGTGCCAATTAAAAAGTAAGGCCGTTTTACCAATAATAATCCTAGTTTATATGATGGATGCTTATCCCGCCAGAGTAAAATTGGCCGTATTACTGTGTGATTTATCACATTGCCTAACATAATAGACATGCTTTAGCGGCGCCCGTTAAGCAGATATATATTAACGCTTTTTTCCTTGCCTTTAAGCTTGACCGAGCCAACTTCGGTGGTTTCGTAAATGTCCTGAAGATATTTCAATGTATTAGCACCTATCAATATGCGACAGTTTTCTGTACCGGGTGGAGCCTCGATATCCTTGTCATAGCTCTCCAGGCGTGCTGCCGTATTCACCGTGTCGCCGATAACGGTATATTCCAGGCGGTTCTTGCTACCGAGGCTGCCCGCAACCAATGGCCCGGTATAGATACCTACGCGCATACCAATGGTCGGTAGTCCCTGTTGCTCCCAGATTGCATTCATGCCGCGGAGACGTTCGGCCATATGCAGGGCGCATTCTATTGCATTGATGGCATCGGCCTTGATGTCCTGTTCGGTCTTCCTGGCGACCGGAACGCCGAAAATGGCCATGATTGCATCACCGATATATTTGTTAATAATGCCATTGTTGTCGTGAACTGTATCGGCCATGGCCTGCATGTAAGAATTTAACCATTGCATTAGCGCCTGTGGTTCCATGTTTTCCGATACGCTTGTAAATCCCTTGATGTCGGTGAACAGTACGGTTGCCGTGAGTCGTTGTGGTTGCAGAGAGCCGCCATCCATAAACTGCTCGCGTTCGTGCCAGATTTTTTCGGCGACAGCAGTAGATACATGACGTGAGAACAGATGCATCAATTGGCGTCTTTGCTGTTTTTCCAGGTTAGACATCATCGCCGTACTCATCGCTGCTGCAACAAACCAGGCGATGGCCGGAGGTACGTAGGGTATCCACCATAATTGTAACGAGATGATGTAACAGGTCGCGGACAGTGCCGACAGTGTTAACAGGCTGGTTATACTGAAGCGCCAGAAGGCCCGTAACCAGATCCCGGTCAGCCCACCAATAACACACCATATCCATATCCATAAGTTTTCCTGGCCATCTGTTAATGTCCTCACTGGCGCAGTGCCTGCAAGTGCAAAGTCAAGTAGCTGGCTGGTTACATATGCATGCTGCTCTATGAAATAGAGGCGCTCTGAATTCTGCAGCTTTCGGTTGAAAGGCGTATAGGCAATGTCGCCCAGGCTTTTTGCCATACTGCCAAGCAATATGATTTTGTCATGAAGGGCATTTTCCGGAATATTTCCTGTAAGCAGCTCGGTAAGTGTATATCTCTGTATGCGCGCAGGCATACCCGGGTAATTGAGTAAAAACTGATAGCCAGACGCATCAATATTGAAGTAGCTGCCCGATGTACCTTCAAGCGGGGCTATGGTTGTTTTGCCCAGGCGCAACAATTGCGGTTGCTGTGGATCACCTGCAAGTCCGATCCCTTCGCTTTGCAGATACTGGAGTGCCAGCATGAGAGGAAAGGATGTCGCATGCTGATGACCATCATCGAGGAACAACAGGCCGCGTCTGACGATGCCATCGATGTCATCGATGACATCATTGAATCCTGTTTGTTGGCTACCTTTCAATATCGCGGGTGCTTCGATCGCATCATTACCTGCAGTGCCAAATAAAAATATCCAGATAATATTCGGATTGCTTTTAAGTACAGAGTCAAGATGTGTGCTTCCAGGTGCTACGGGAATATCGCGATATTTGTCGACACCGATAACACGTGGTTTATATGAAAGCAGCTTTTCGAGTATTGTTGCCATCGTGCTGTCTGACAAGGGGTGTCCCCAACGCTGTAGGTCTTCTTCTGTTTCGCCAATAATAACAATGCGGGAATCCGGCCCCTGGGCAGGGCGCCAGCGCATGAACATGTCATAGGCGCCAAGCTCGAGTGACTGGAAGCTGCCGAAATAACGCAGGCCAAAAACAATCAGGAATACCAGTTGTGCAATGACAAGGCACAGGATTACCGGGTTTTTAACCCAGGAGCCGAGTGAGTGTGTGGATAGAGCGTTTATTATAGCCAATTTCCAATCAGCAGAAATGGGGCCCAGTAGCCCGGGTGTCTGTAGCGTGTGGTGCCGATCATGTTGATTTGTGCACGTTGCAAGGCCGCGGCTTTGGATAAGCCAGTGTTCTTCAATTGTGCGTAAAAGTCAGAGACCAGTTCGGACGAGGCCTGGTCATTGATGAACCACAATGTCGCCAGAGCACTGCGTGCACCCGCTTTGATGGCGATACCAGCGAGTCCTAGAGCGGCGCGTTCATCTCCGGCAGCTGTCTGGCAGGCGCTGAGTGTGAGTAGCTCAACGGGTTCGTTGCGATACTGGCTTATCCCCATAACCTGTTTGAGTCTGTCCATGTTGAGCTTGTTATCATAAGTGAGGAGAAACGAGTCCTTCGGGTCACTTTTAAACTGACCATGTGAGGCGATATGGACAACGCGATAAGGAGTTGCCGACAGTTCTTTTTCAACTGCATCGCTTAGGTATGTCTCGTCTTTCAATACGGTGCTGTTGTATAGCTGGCTGATGGCCTCAAGTTCATTATTAACATTGGGTAATGGCGGAAACCCCTGCACGGATTTTGTCAGCCCGCTCACTAATAAGCGCATATTGTCTCTTTTAAGTGGTTGCGCATCGGTTAGTGTCAAGCCGGGTGTTGTGGCAATGGCATAGCGGTCGATCACGAAGGCCTTGCCATCATGCAGGGCTGCCAGCGGTATTGTACGCAAGGCGCTGTCCGGAACTATAACCAGGGTCTCTATGTTGCTCGACACGAGATCCTTGTGCAGGGGCTCGATTAGCCATTGATATAACTGGCGCGCATGTGGCAGGTATTGATGTGTCGTGCGTTTTTCAAGTTTGCGGCGAAAGTTGCGTATTTCCTGCGTTACTGTATTTTTATCTATTTTAACCGTGTATTGTCTGATCCCTGCAGGCAATGTAAGCAAGAGCTCAATCCGGTCTTTCAGTAATATGGGATAGAATACTGCCGTTGTCGCAGATAATTCGTCAAGGCCGGTAATTCTTGACTGCAGCTCTGTGACGCAGTCGTCCTGAAAATAGTCCTGTAGTTCTACGGCCTTTAACTGCTCCATCGCTGCCCTTGCTTCGAGTAAATAACTTTGTACTTTGTCCTTTTCAGTAATTTGTTGCGGAGTTTGCAGAAGTAAATCGGCAAACTCGAAAAAAACCAGGCTTTCATCCTCGCGGAATAAACTGTTTTGGCCGCCATATGCTGTCGGTAGGTTCTGACGTGTGGCATTCAGCGAATAGATTGAGCGCCGGTAGAAATCCAGTGCCGATTCCGTCTCGCCCATAGCATGATGAATCCGCGCTGCCTGCCATTGCCATAAATAAAGTATCTCACGAGCATTGATTTGTTGCGCTGTGAAAATTGCGCGGCTGGTAAGTTGCAGTGCTTCGTCGTAACGTTTTTGCTGCTGATATAGGCGACCGAGATAGCCCAGTGCATATATCCTCGTCCTTGTATCACCCGTTACTTCCGTAATGTCATAGGCATCCTTGTATAGATTATAGGAAAGCCTGTCCCATTTTTTTTCTGTGCCGGGTTGTCCGTGTTTGAGCCGTTGAGCAAGTCTGCCAATATTCAGCAGCAAATAGGCTTTATTGTGTGATGCCTGCAGTTCTTCTATCGTTTCATGGGCAAAGTGGAGCAGTTCTGACGCGCGAACAAATTGACCATCGACAATTTCCATACGTGCAAGATTGGCCAGCGCAGTAGCATGAAGTGATTTATTATCCGTCTTTGCAGATATATCAATTGATTTTTGTAAATGATGCCTGGCCTGTTTGTTATCACCACGGTTGGCCATGATTCTGCCCAGGTTATTATGCAGGGATGATAGTATAGCTGCCTGATTTCTCGCCTGGGCCAGCTTAATGCCTTGTTGTAATATGCTGACTGCCTGGTCTATTTGACCAAGGCCGGAGTAGGCATCAGCCATCAGGTCGAGTATATGCGTTATCTCTTGTTGCTTGTCACCTTCCTGGTGGGACGTTTGTATCGCCTTCAGTATAGCCAGGGCATTCTGATATTGTCCTAGTGCGCGATAGGACCTGGCCTGTATAAGCAGGGCAGACTGTTGCACCGAAGTGTCAGCGCTCGTTTGTGCCTGTCGCATTGCAT
>CAMYJD010000057.1:0-11900 GCA_947258655.1 uncultured Gammaproteobacteria bacterium
GCCATGACCAAAGCAGCCGAAGTTCGTTTAATCGGACGTGAATTTGTTGGCGGTGGTTACGTTACTGTATTAGTGCGTGGCGAAACGGGCGCGGTTAACGCAGCTGTTCGTGCGGGAGCAGATGCTTGTGAGCGCGTCGGTGACGGTCTGGTAGCTGCACACATCATTGCACGTCCTCATAAAGAGGTTGAGCCAGTACTGCCAGCAGGTGAATCTGCTGCCTAAAGCTAGGGCTTGAAAGAGATAACTTAATCAACAGGAGAAACAGACCATGGCCAACGAAAATTATGGCATTGCCTTGGGCATGATTGAGACACGCGGACTGGTACCTGCCATCGAGGCGGCGGATGCCATGACTAAAGCTGCAGAAGTACACCTGATCGGACGTGAGTTCGTCGGTGGCGGTTACGTTACTGTTCTGGTTCGTGGTGAAACCGGTGCTGTAAACGCTGCAGTGCGTGCCGGTGCAGATGCTTGTGAACGCGTCGGCGATGGACTGGTTGCGGCACACATTATTGCTCGTCCGCATAGTGAAGTTGAGCCTGTGCTCAGTGGATCTTCGGGCAATCGTCCGCAGCGTAGTTGATGACTGGTTGCTAGCTGACTGAGCGATCCTTATGTTGCCATCCAGCGCTGATCAGCGCATTCTTGGTTACCTCGGCAGGGGCCTGAGTCTTGAGTACTCGGCGGTCCAGCTGTACAGCACGCAGGCCCGACTCGTCGATGCCTGGGGGCTGGCCGAGGTTGCAAAGAAATTCAATGCTGAAGCCATTGAGGAAATGGGGCATGCCGATCGTATCATCAGTCGCATGTTGGCCCTCGGGGTCGCACCGAATGCATCACAATTGCGTCCGGTGCGCCTGGGGCACAACCTGCAGGAGTTATTGCAGCATGATTATGCCTTCGAGCATGAGCTGGTTGGTTTGTATAAGGAAGCCAGCGAGTACAGTGCACGTATAGGTGATAATGACAGTCGCCTGTTTTTCGAGGCCTTGCTGAAAGAAGAGCAGGCGCATGAACAGGAATTGCAGCAATGGCTTCGGGAACTCGACAGCCAGACATGAAATCGTATACCATGTAAGGGTCTTCTTGAGGGAAAGTAGCTATGAGCGGAAACTGGCAAGAACGTAGTCGCCCTGCTCGCCTTGAGGGACGTTACGAATTTGAAAACTACGAAGCCCTGCGTGATTTTCTTGATCGTGCTGCAGAGCTATCGGAGCGTGAAGGTCTATACCCGGATATCGGGTTTGGACGTGACTATGTGAATATGACGATTCACGTAGATGAAGGTGAAACGACATTAGGCGAAACCCAGCGCAAATTTGCGCAACAACTCGACGAACTACTAAGTGATACTGCACATTAAGGTAGGTAAACAATGCCGGTTATTGCCTTAGTCGGCAACAAGGGTGGGGCAGGTAAAACGACCCTGTCTGTCAATCTTGCATCAGGACTGGCCAAGCAAACTAGTATCGCCGTCGTTGATGCTGATCCACAAGGCTCGGCCTTGCAATGGCGCGCCTTCACGGAAAGAGACGATACCATGCCCGTGTTCGAGGCTGGTGAACACCTGGCTGATCAGGCGATAGAATTATTGCAGGACTATCAGTATGTCGTGTTCGATTGCCCGCCGTCCGTCCATGCACCACAAACTACTTCAGTATTGGAATTCAGTGATCTCGCCCTGATACCAGTACAACCATCGCCCGTCGATTTATGGGCAACCATACACATTGAAGAGGCAGTGACGCGCGCACGCGAAACCAACGCGGCATTACGCGCCTTGCTAGTTATCAATCAGCTGGAAGCACGCACGACATTATCACGGTTGGTGCGCGATGCAGTATCAGAAATAGGGTTACCGGTGGCCGACACTGCCCTGCGTCGTCGAGCGATTTATCGCAGTAGCGCACTGGAAGGCAAGAGCGTCTTTGATATGGGTCGCAGAGGAGCCGATGCTGCAACCGAGCTGGAACAACTCATCGAGGAGATAGTAAAACATGAGCGACAATGACAAAACACGACAGAAACTGGTCGATAGCATGCGTAGAACCAAGGTGAGTGCAACCAAGAAGGCAGCACCCAAAGCGTCGGTTGAGACGAAAAAAGCGCCAGCCACCAAACCCACGCCTGCAGCTAAAAAAGCACCAGTGAAGAAAGCGCCAGCCAAGGCCGCGGCCAAAGTAACGAGCAAGGTGGCTGTTGATCCTTATCAATCAGTACGACGCATCTGGCCGGATTGATAGCTGTTGTGGTGATTATTAGTATATAACAGTAAAGCCCCAGTATCTGGGGCTTTACTGTTTAGACGCCCTTATTTCCAGTAATCTATAAAGCATAAAATACCGCCGACCATAGTACATTTTATTGCCAGATCAGTGGTTTTTTGCCAGCATTTTCCGTATTTAATTCATAGATATGCATCTATTTATTTAACCAGGAAGATGTGTTTTAATAAATAACAAGAGCATACTGCTCTGGGTATTAAGCGCTCGATATGTCAGTATGGCCAAATCGAATAGATCTATAACTAATTGAATTTATAAATAATATATTTAACTAACGTAAATAACCCGAGCAGTCTTATCAGTCCAGTGTCACGTCAGTCACGGACGGCAGGGTACAATAAATAATGATAAAGGACCCTTCTGATGAAGGGCGAAAAGGTGGTGTGTATGCCAACAGTCAAAGACACAACTTATACACCGCCGTCAGCCATGCCTGACTACCTGATCCGTCACGCAACCCTGCGTCAGTTGCAGGTATTCGAAGCTATTTACCGACTGGGTAGTTTTACCCGCGCCGCCGAGGAATTGTTCCTGACCCAGCCGACGGTCTCCATGCAAATTAAAAAACTGACCGATGCGATGGGCCTGCCATTGTTCGAACATGTCGGCCGTAACGTAGAACCGACCGAGGCCGGCAATGAATTATACGATGCCTGTCGACGCATACTTGAAACCCTGGCCAATCTGGAAATGAAAATGGCCGATCTCAAGGGTATGAAACGTGGCCGTCTGCGCCTGGCCGTAATCACCACGGTCAAATACCTGATCCCGGAAATCATGGGTGAGTTCAGTCAGATGTATCCGGGTATCGATCTGGCCCTAAAGGTCACCAACCGTGACCGCATTACCGAACGCATGATGGCAAATGAGGATGATTTATATATCACGGGATTACCGCCGGAGGACGACCTGGATATAGAAACCTACCCGTTTTCACCGAATCCGCTCGTGGTTATGGCGCCGCGTGATCACCCGCTGGTTGGTAAAAAGAATATCCCGCTTGCTGATATTGCCAATGAGCCATTCATTATCCGTGAACCCGGCTCGGGCATACGTGATGCAACGTTAAAACTTTTTAATGCCCATAACCTGCGCCCGCAGATTCGTATGGAGCTGGGCAGTAACGAGGCGATCAAGCACGCCATCGTTGCCGGTCTTGGACTGTCGGTGTTGTCACTGCATACCTTGACACTGGATGGTTCCGATGGTCCGGTTGCAATCCTTGATGTCGAGGGCTTTCCGATCATGCGCCAATGGTATATTGTGCATCGCAAGGGCAAGGAGCTATCACTGGTGGCGCGTACGTTTCTGGATTTTGCCGTCAATAGTGAACCTAAGATCCGCGAGCGCATAGGTACAACCTGGCCGCAGTTAAAGCAGCTGGTCATGCAGGAGAAAAAGAGCAGGGCACGCAAGAAAAAGGCGGCGAGGAAATAACAGGCTATAGAGAAAAAAATGTTGTTGAGATATTGCGATAAATGTAATAAATATTCCTCATCATAATAGATAGTGGGAGAAGAATAATAATGCAGATTGTAAACGAAATCGGCTTCCAGAATGTACACGGTAATTTGTTCGGCGTCGCTACAGGTGCCTGCACAGAAACCAGTGTGTTCATAAGGCCAACAGCCTGGCAGAGGATTGGATAACAAGATGGAGCAGCTCATCATCGCGGTAGCGATCCTGCCGCTGATTTCCGCGTTATTGATTCAGTTATTCGCCGGACGTATCGGCCGAGGCATTGCCCGAGTCAGTGTTGCGTTTACCACCCTCAGTTTCCTGCTTGCCGGATTGCTACTATCGTGGGCACTAACAGGTCATGGCCCACAGGCGCTGGCGCTGGGCAATGCAAGCACAATCATATTGTTTGATCCATTGAGTACCTTGCTGACTACGATCATTCTCGGCATCAGTTTGATCGTGCATTTGTATTCGGTGCGCTATATGGCCGAAGAAGCCGCCTACGGTCAATTTTTTGTGCTACTCGATCTGATGACAGCAGCGCTGTTATTCATGGTCATCGCCGGGGATTTGATTACCCTGATCATCGCCTGGTACCTGGTCGGGGTGTTACTGTATTTCCTGCTGGGTCAGGACACCCGCAGTCAAACCGCGTACCGTTTTGCGTTCTGGACCCTGATAACCTATCGGATTGGTGACTTGCCGCTAATTCTCGCTGCGGCCTTGCTTTATAACGCTTATGATACCTGGTCACTGACTGCTATTTTTACCGAGATCATGGCCAATCCAGACGCCCATCAGGTGTTGGGTTTGCCGTTAACAGAAGTGGTGGCTGTGTTAATCGGGCTTGCCGCCTTTGCCCGTTCAGCCCAGTTCCTTTTGCATACCTGGTTACCTTACACCATGGATGGGCCGACCCCGGTGTCGGCCTTGATGCATGCCGGTATAGTCAATGCCGGTGGATTTTTAA
Organism: uncultured Gammaproteobacteria bacterium; assembly: GCA_947258655.1. Taxonomy (GTDB): domain Bacteria; phylum Pseudomonadota; class Gammaproteobacteria; order JAADHQ01; family JAADHQ01; genus JAADHQ01. Next base: position 4,720 of record CAMYJD010000057.1, read on the forward strand.
TAAACCGTTTTGCACCCGTGTTTGTTCACAGTGGAGACGTACTGAACTGGATTTTCATTGTCGGTCTTATTACTGCTGTATTTGGCTCACTGCTGATGTTAACCCAGAACGACATCAAGAAGGCTCTTGGTTATTCGACCATGGGTCAAATGGGTTTCATGATCATGGAGTGTGGTATCGGCGCATTCTCATTGGCGATCTATCATATGTTTGCCCATGGGGTTTTCAAGGGCACCATGTTCCTGTCTGCGGGCAGTGTCATCAATGACGCACGTCATGACGACGGTATTCCTAAGGATGAGCTCTATACCTTTGCCGTTGAAAAACAACCAAACAAGGCGCGCCAACCGTGGTTACTGATGGCTGCTATTACCCTGGCCGTGCCATTGGTGATTCTTGTCTTTGCCCACCTGTTGATTGCCGAGGATTATTTCCAGAAACAGGGTGCGGTCATATTATTGTTCTTTGGCTGGGTAACGGGTGCGCAGTTGATCTTTGCAACATATCGCATGCGTAGCGCAAACGTCTGGCGACTGGTGGGCTTGAGTGTGTTGTCGCTGCTGGTAGTGGTGCTGGGTTACGTATTTATTAGTCATGCCTTTGACCTGTTTCTATACCCGGATGCGGAATTCCGTACGCAACTTTACGCGGCTGCCACAATAGACCTGTTGCGCTTTGATGTACTGGTGATCATTACCACGCTGATTATTGTCTCCGGCTGGGTCGTGACGTATTATGCGGATCAAAACGGTTATCGTCGACGTCAGCATAGCAAACGCTTGTGGCTAAACTTTTATGCGCTGATATCCAGAGAATTTTATATCAGCGACATCTATACCCGTCTGACGCGTACACTGTTGGCGATATCTGCTCGATTGAATGTCTGGTTGAGGTGGTTATAACATGACTGACTTGCTGATTATTCTGCTTGCCGGATTTTTTCTACCGCTGTTTCCAATGAGTATGGTGTTCAATGCCATCCTCGACAAAGTCGAACGTTGCTGGATACGGGTGCTCTTGTTTTTAACGTGGCCTTTGATCGGTTTATTCATATTACTGAATAGTAAGCTCATCTTGCCTGAGTGGTTATTGCCACTGGCCTTGTTTACATCCGCTCTGTATGCCTTACGCATGCTGAGCTTGCGTGAGGTCAATCAGTGGAGTGGTTTTCTGGCCACATCGCTATGGGGTTTGTTATGGCTGGCCATAATGCAGGCAACACCGGCGGAGTTGTTATATGCGTATGCAATCAGCATGAGTACACCATTGGTGTTACTGATATTACTGAGTACAGGTCTGGAACAGCGCTTTGGCGCGGCCTATACCGGTTTATACGGTGGGCTGGCGCGGACCATTCCCCGTTTCGCGGGGATATTGGTCACGGTTGTGATAGCCGCCATTGCCACGCCGTTGTTTCCCACTTTTTTCATTATGCTCGATATGGTTGTTGAGACCACTTCGGCGACTCCGCTTGCTGCGATAGCCTTGTTGCTGATCTGGTTGCTATGGAGCTGGGCCGGGGCCAGATTGATTCAGGGCCTTATCGTCGGCAGGGCCAGTGATGTCAAGATTGCCGATATGGAGATGACCAGTATCGGTTTGTATAGCATGGTGCTGCTTGCATTAGTGGTGGGCGGTATTTATCTGAGCGGGGTGATTTTATGAGTTTATCAGTTGGCCAAAGACTCAGTATTCGCTCGATGATCTATGTCGCCAGTGAACAGATTCCGTTTTTCTGGCCGATGCGTACCTTTATTCATCACAATCCACTGCATGGACTGGAAGATCTGCCTTTTGATCAGGCGGTGGTGGAAGGCAAGCGTTTATTTCATGGTCGCGTTTTTTTACGCCGACCGATCTACCAGCACTACCTGCAACAGGGCAAGGTCGACAGCGAGGATCTGGCTGCGCAAGTCGCCGACTATACAGCCAAGCGAGAAACCATCCCGGGTATTGATCTGCAGCAATGGTTGATGGGGCTGTTGACCCAGACCGAGCAAAAAGTGGTATTCAAACACAATATCGCCAGTGACGCGGATATCCAGGCGGCTGTAAACGGTCATGAACTGTCGCAGCAGGCTGATATTAAACCTGAAAGCCTTGCACCGTATTTGCGTCATGAATTGCTCGGTGACCGGCCTGTCTATGATGCCGTTGATGCATTGTATGGCACTGAAATCGGTACCGAACTTGATGAGCTCGTGATCAAAAGTTGCCTGGACTTTTTTGATGAAGGTCAATCTGTGTGGTCGATGCCGGGACGCAGGCGCGGGTTCTTTCGCGCCTGGCGTGAAGTAGCCAATCGCAACATTCGCCTTTATTTGCGCGGCATGCATATCCAGGACATTCTTGCTGCGGACGACACACCGGAAGGTGTGATTGCCCATGTAATGAAGGCCCTAGGTATACCCGAGGAGCGCTGGGTTCATTATTTCACGCGCGAACTGGCGCAACTGCATGGTTGGACCGGTTTTATTCGCTGGCGCTGGAATGCCAAAAACTATTACTGGAGCAAGCAACATCCCGCGGATCTGATTGATCTGGTGGCTGTACGCCTGACCTTTGCACTGGCCTTGCTCAGTGAGCGGCTCAGTGAGCGCGGCCATAAAAACATCAAGACAACGGCGCCTGCGATAGAAGAAGCCATCGAAAATAATACCATGGAGACTTTCTTGCGCTATGAGTTATATGGCAAACGCATTGTACCGGCCATGGCGAAGCGCGTGGAGCAGACCCTGGTGCGTGGCAAAGCCACGCATATCGAAAAGGTCTTTCATGAATATGTAGAATTCAAACGCCAGCATGAAGCAAAAATCCAGGCGGATCGACTGAGCACACTGGCCACCCGCGTCAATCAGCACGATGCCTTGCAATCATTGTCAGAAGACAATTTCGGTGACTTGTTGGTCAGTTTGCGCATGTTCGAGTTCTGTGAGGGTATGTTCTGGTTACGCGCCATGGAAGCCCATGCGATCAAGCAGTTGCTGGCCGGTGTGAACCTGGCACCTCCACAGCCACGCGACAAACGCCCCTTCGTGCAGGCGATGTTCTGTATTGATACCCGTTCCGAGCGTATTCGTCGTCACCTTGAAAGTGTCGGTGATTATCAAACCTATGGTATCGCCGGTTTCTTTGGCGTGCCGGTCAGTCTCATGGAGCTGGGTAAAGGCAGTGAAATGCATCTTTGCCCGGTGCTATTAACACCGAAAAACCTGGTCCTGGAGATGACTGTCGCCGATGCCGAAGACGTGCACGCTGTCACCGCGCTTGAGAAAGCCATGCATGAATTGAAAGAGTCGGTGTTCGGGCCGTTCGTGACAGTGGAGGCCATTGGTTTGCTGTTCGGTTTTGATATGATAGGCAAAACCCTGATGCCGCAAACCTATAATCACTGGCGCAAACGTCTGCATCGAAAAAAACATTCCACCCATCTGCTCATCGATAAACTCAGTCGCGAACAGGCCGATTCCATTTTAAGGACTGTGCAGCGCGCCGTGATTATCATGGCGGTTGAGCAGGATTTTGGCCTGGAAGCCGAGCACATCAGTGATGATATGGTGCGTGAGTTGCGTGAAGCCGCCCTCGGCAGGTACTCCGGTGCACCTACACTGGTCAGCACCCTGAATCTAAACAAACAGCAGGAGCAGGAATTTATTTTACGCCTACGCGATACATATCGCATCGATGCTGCCTATACTCAGCTGCAAATGGAAAGACTGGGGCGTATTGGTTTCAGTCTGGATGAGCAGGTTAATTTTGTCAGTCAGGCCCTGTATTCGATTGGCCTGACCAGAGATTTCTCGCGTTTTGTTCTACTGTTCGGACATGGCAGTACCTCGGAAAACAATCCGTACGAATCTGCACTGGATTGCGGTGCCTGCGGTGGTAATCATGGCCTGGTCAGTGCGCGCGTACTGGCGCAGATGGCGAATAAAAAGGAAGTGCGCCGTGCGTTAGGTGCCAAGGGAATCGATATCGCAGACGACACCTGGTTTATAGGCGCGCTTCATAATACCACCACGGACGAACTCAAGTTGTACGATCTCGACCATATACCTTCCACGCATATCTTTTATATCGATCGCTTACGTACCGGCCTGTTGGCGGCTTCGCGTCTGTGCGCCCAGGAACGCCTCCCCAGTTTACAACTTGAGCCGCAATCGCGGGAGCCGACCACGGCCTATCGCGAAATCGAGCGCAATGCCATGGACTGGTCACAGGTGCGGCCGGAATGGGGATTATCACGCAACGCCTATATGATTATTGGTCGTCGATCTTTGACCAAAAACATGTCGCTGGAAGGTCGTTCGTTCCTGCATTCCTATGATTATCGCCTGGATCCCATGCAACGTCTGTTGGAAAACATTATTACCGGCCCCCTGGTGGTGGCGCAATGGATCAATATGGAACATTATTTCTCGGCGGTTGATAATGAACGCTTCGGTAGTGGCAGCAAGGTTTACCATAATGTTGCCGGACGCTTTGGCGTCATGACCGGTGGTCTCAGCGACCTGCGCACCGGCCTGCCTTCGCAGACTGTTCTCGATAAAGGTTTGCCGTATCATGAGCCGTTGCGACTGATAGCCGTGATCGAGGCGCCCCTGGAGCATGCGCGTAGCGCCGTGGAAAGCGTCGTCGCGGTCAAGAACCTGGTGCTAAATGACTGGATCCGTTTGCTGGTCATCGATCCGGAGAAGCAGACCGTGTATACATACAACAATGGCCAGTGGGATGCACAAATCCTTTCTGATGCAAATGAATCATCCTTAGCGAAGGAGACCAGCACGCAATGAAAAATCTCAACTTCAGCTCAGTAAAGAAACTCGAAATAATTCTCAGTGGTGAGCATCAGGCCTTTGCAACCGATTTGCTCGATAATGCCGGTGTAACCGGTTATACCATTATCAATAATCTCTCCGGTAAAGGGCGCCACGGTTTTCATGAAGGCCATCTGATGTTTAATGAGGAAGATGTCCTGATCATGATCATCGCAGCAGTACCCGAAGAACTGGTCACGCCAATTCTTGAGGGTCTAGAGCCGTTTTATAGCGAACACTCCGGCGTCGTGTTCGTATCGGATATCCAGGTAACCCGCCTGGTGAAATTCAGTAGCTAAGCATTGGTAATTGTGGTCAAAGTAGAAGGGAGCTTGCTTAAGCGATAAAGTTAAAAAATGCCTCGTTGCTAGGTACGATGCACTCTCTGTGCAACAAAGTATATAGCCAAATATTCACGGCGTGCCTGTTACCGGTCTTTTCGAGTCTGAGGAAATAGTTGCTTTTCAACATAGATGCTTGAGAATGAAATTTGAAAGCGGCCTGCTTGCGAAAATCGATAATCACCAGTTATCCGCCCGGACGCAGGGCTCGGTACATTGACGCGAGCATAGTCTGCGCATATTCGTTGAACAGACACACAACGAGATGTTGGAAGCGGATGCCTTATACGGTCGACAACGCTATGGGCGTAACCCAGACCGGGTCGATTCCCGCGCAGGCACGTATCAGCGCAGGCTACATACCAAGGCAGGCGAAGTGACCCTGTATATACCCAAATTACGCAAAATGGTGTCTAGCGGTGTGAATTGAGATTGATAAATGGTGCCGAGGAGAGGACTTGAACCTCCACAAAAGCCAATAAAAATAACCAAAAAACAATCAGTTATTCTAATTCTTATCTTTCGCGCTCCACGTACGCTCCATAAATATTTTGTCCGGTATTCTATCGGTCCAGTGCTTTCTCGCCCCGGTCATATGCATTATCCATGTATTCTTATCGATTATTGTATACAAGTGGGGCATGGTTTCTCAGAGATCCAGCACGTCGCGCAGATGATCCAGTGCGGCTTTGTGAGCATGCGCATTCATCTGTTTAACGTTATGGAGTTTCCACTGGATTGCGGGTAGTTGCTGGATATGGTCGATGGGCATTAGGCTCCAGTCAGGCTTTCCTTGCTTGATCGACAGCAGGAACTTGCGCTCATCTTCTGTCAATGCTGCACGTACCCACGAAAATAGTTGTTCCCGGGCGGCTTCGAGTTCGTCCAGTTCGATTGCCTGGGCTGTCATACCCGCAAAGTGGTGGGTGTAGAGCTGTTCAATGGGTTTGGGATTCGGTGCCAACAGCTCTGCCATGGGTCGGCGATGTCCAGCAAGATATACAACGAACGCCTGTCGGATGTCATCGGGAATTTCCCCGGTATCGAGAAGCTGCATGGTGTCAAACAGGTCACGGGGATGCTGTCGGTCGAGCGCTGCGCATAATTTACCGCCGTACAGGTCTGCGGTGGCCAGACGTTGAACACGTACGAACAGTTCGTACTCATCCTGTGCTGTCTGACACAAGTCATGCTCGACAGACGGGAAAAGACATCCCCGGGAAATCAGGCTGGGTTCCACCTTGATGCGCGCATGGGGTGTGGCAACCTGCAGTTTTGGGGCATCGGTCCCGGTCGATTGAATCCGTACCTGAGGAATAGTGCGCTGGATCTCCTCACCGATCATTGCGAGACCTTCAGTGATCTCGGTCAGTGCTGTGTCACGATCAGTGATTGGTAAGAAGGTCAGGTCGATGTCTACCGAGAGTCGCGGCATGTCGTGGTAAAAAAGATTGATAGCGGTCCCACCTTTTAAGGCAAAGGTACGGACTTTAGCCACTGCGGGTAAGCAGCGAATCAGTAAATCCACCTGGGCCCGATAACGTTCATTGATTGGCATGGTCATTCCTTATGGGTGATTTGTGTCAGCCACGACCAGGTTGTATTTTTTATCGAGGCGCCCACCGGGGTGGATCGTCCGCTTCCCGGAGCCAAAGTCAACCTGCGACAGATCCAGCTCATCGAGCCATGGATGGTTCATGCGTTCGGCTGCGTGCATGAACAGGCGCTTGGCTTTCACTGAGCGGCAGGTTTCCAGTAACCGCTGCACGACACTTGGCCGAAGGGCCGTCAAGGATTCCATGACCTGCATGGCTTCCTCGAACGATTGCTGCTTCGGGACGAGGAACATCATCTCGAATGCCGCTCGCTCCAGGGTTGCAACGCTGATTTCCACGTCCTCGACCTTGACCGTCGAGACGGCATCCTCATCATGCGTGAACATACCGCTGCTTACCAATCTCACGGGCTGTGACCATGGATAGTTGTTGAACCAGGAGGGCAGTTTCGTTTTTGCCCTGGCAAA
>CAMYJD010000057.1:11939-13021 GCA_947258655.1 uncultured Gammaproteobacteria bacterium
GGAGGGCAGTTTCGTTTTTGCCCTGGCAAACAATACGACCTCGCGGCCACCCAATGCCAGATAGTGGGCGTAGCCGCGAAGCTCGAAGGCCGTGATGGCACCAGGGTGTACGTCCAGTCCCAGTTGAGTTTGGAGCGCGTGAACGGCACCGGGCCAGTCAACGGACGATCCTGCCCGGACATAGGCGCCATGGCCAAGCCGCTTCAGCCAGCCGGATCGAGCGTATTTATCCGCCAGCCGGTAGTCGACGCCTTTGCTGGTGAGCCAGCGCTGGGTGCCGACAACGTGTGGTGGCCAATCCTGGAGCAGACGGTTTATTTTTGATTCCATATCACTACCGTAAGGCGATAATAACGATTAAATATAAACTATATGAATGTAGAATAGCACAGAGTTTAAAAAAGTACGATATTATCCCGTAAAAGGCGATATTTAAGAATTATTATGAACCTGATTGGGCGTGGGCACTTTACCTGAACGAGGGCGCGATCTGCGTTGGGCAGAAGACCCAAGTGTGCTTTTACGTATGGGTGGTGCAGGATTGAAACAGCATCACTCTATAAATATGCATATTTCTAGATTTGAAGTCATGAGTCACTTGCCTGTTCCTGCAGCAGTTTCCCCATTGGCGCTGGACGTTTGGGTAGGGTGATCTGGAACGTTGTGTGCCCTGCGGCTGAGACGACGTCAACCTTTCCGCCATGGGCGGTGACGATCGACTTGACGATGGCGAGCCCCAGCCCGGCGCCATCACCGCCGCGTTGTCTGGATGGGTCGACGCGATAGAAGCGGTCGAAGAGTTTCGGGATGTGCTCGGGGGGGATTTCCGGGCCGGGATTCTCGACAACAATGCGGGTGTCGTCCGCGTTTGTTGTATCGAGTTTCACGCGCACGGTTCCGCCGGCCGGCGTATGGCGAATGGCGTTTGACAGGAGATTGCCCAACGCGCGCCGCAGCATGAGCCGATCACCCGGGGCTGTGGCGACGCCTTCCAGCGCCAGCACGATCCCGCGCTCTTCCGCCCAGCCCTCGTAATACTCGAACAGTGCCTGCGCTTCATCAGCCAGATTCACTTCTTCGAT
>CAMYJD010000058.1 GCA_947258655.1 uncultured Gammaproteobacteria bacterium
AATGATTACGCCTATTAGTGCGGCGCTACGACTGTGACAGGTGCGCTGAAACTGTTCTGGGTCATGTTGTCGGAGAATAGTGAGTTTTTACACAGTCTGAGTCGACAACTGTCACACCGTAATATTACACTAACGGCTTCAATTTTTAAATTAACCAATACATGTTAAACAACTAGAATCGGCTTTGGGTCGTTATCGGCCTGACAGCCCCACTGCGTGAATGTCCGCTCTGTTGGTATGCTATATCGACTGTCAAGTAATATTGAAACCAGCCTATAAATCTGTCAGATCGGATCATAATTTATGCGATTTCAATACATAATAATAATGTTTTTTTCGTGTCTTATTGGTGATTATTTATAACAATAAAAACAGGTTTAATGTGTAAGCGAATGTCCAAATCAATACCGATAATTGATGGCGCGAACCGATTGCCGCTACACAGTCAGATATTGCCTGACCACATCATCATTTAAATCAGACATAGCGCCCGCGGCAACACGCTTGCCTCTGTCCATAATAATGAATTCTTTTCCCACCTTGCGTGCAAAAGGCAATTTCTGCTCTACCAGCAACACCGTCAGCCCCTGCTCGTTAAGCATAGTGATGACATCGCCAATCTGCTGGACGATATTGGGCTGGATACCCTCGGTCGGCTCATCGAGGATCAGCAGACCCGGATCGATGGCCAGGGCACGGCCGATGGCCAGTTGCTGCTGCTGTCCACCGGACAGGTCACCGCCGCGGCGGTTGCGCATTTGTTTCAGCACCGGAAACAGTTCATAGATTCTGTCCGGTATGGAGCGGATCTTGTCACGCCTTGAGCCGAGGCCGATCTTGAGGTTCTCTTCTACCGTCAACAACGGAAATATATCACGGCCCTGCGGTACATAACCGATTCCACTTCTGGCACGTATCTCTGCGGCCTTTCCTGCCAGCGCGATGTTGTTATATTCAATAGTACCCGACGATACCGGCACCAGGCCCATAATCGATTTCAACAGGGTCGTTTTACCTACGCCATTACGCCCCATCAGACACACACAACTGCCCTGGGCTATATCCAGATCTATATCCCAGAGCGTGTGACTTTCGCCATAATATTGATTGAGTCCGGTTATCGATAACATCATTAACTACCCAGATATACCTCTCTGACCCGTTCATCCTGCTGCACATCATCCATACTGCCTTCGGCCAGTACACTGCCTTCATGCAACACTGTCACGGTCCTGGCGATACTGCGGACAAAGTCCATATCATGCTCGACAACGACGACAGAATGCTTGCCGGCCAGTTGTGTCAATAACTCTGCGGTGCGATCCATCTCCTGATGGGTCATGCCGGCAACAGGCTCATCGACCAGCAACACGCGCGGATCATGCATCAACAACATACCGATTTCCAGCCATTGCTTTTGCCCGTGCGAGAGCAATTTGGCCTGCATGCCGCGTTGCTCGGTGAGGCCGATCAGCTGCATGACCTCGTCGATGCGATCCAGCTGTTCGGCACTCAGGTGTGCGAGCAGACTGGTCCAGGCGCCCTTGTCTGTTTTCATGGCCAGTTCCAGGTTCTGGAAAACCGTGTGCTCCGGAAACACCGTAGGTTTCTGGAATTTGCGCCCAACACCGGCCTCGGCCACTTCGGTCTCATTCATTCTAGTCAGATCGATCGTTTGCCCAAGATACACACGCCCGGTATCCGGACGCGTTTTACCGGTAATCACATCCATCATCGTGGTCTTGCCGGCACCGTTGGGGCCGATGATACAACGCAGCTCGCCGTCCTGGATATACAGACTCAGATCATTCAGGGCCTTGAAGCCGTCGAAACTGACCGTAACATTTTCCACATACAGGATCGTGCCATGGGATACATCGATTTCACCCGGCGTCACGGTATGGCGAAAACCCGATAACGGATAGCGGCCCTCGGCGACGAAATCAAACACCTGGTCCCTACGCATGGTCTCGCGCACATGATCGAGCGTCTTCATGCCTGCACCTCGCGGCTGCGCTTGCGGCGTTTGTCAAATATACCGATAAGTCCGCGTGGCAGGAACAGGGTCACGACGACGAACAGACCACCGAGCGCAAACAGCCAAACCTCGGGTATCACGCCAGTAAAATAGGTCTTGGCATAATTGACCAGAATCGCGCCGATCACGGCACCATACAATGTACCGCGCCCGCCAATCGCGACCCAGATCGCCAGCTCTATTGAATTCAGCGGTGAAAATTCACCCGGATTGATAATACCGACCTGCGGCACATACAGTGCCCCGGCAATACCGGCAAGCACAGCCGATAATACAAATATCCACAGCTTGTACTGTTCTACGTTGTAACCGATAAACCGTGCACGGTCCTCGGCATCGCGTATCGCAATCACGACACGCCCGAACTTGGAGTCGACAATATAGCGGCTGAGCAGATAGCCCCCGAGCAGGGTCAGGCCGGAGGCAATGAACAGGACAATACGCGTGACATCGGATTGCAGGTCAAAACCGAGGATATCCTTGAAATCGGTCAGGCCATTATTACCACCAAAGCCCATTTCATTACGGAAAAAGGCCAGCAATAACGCATAGGTCAGTGCCTGCGTGATAATAGACAAATACACCCCGGTCACACGTGAACGGAATGCAAGCCAGCCGAAAACAAAGGCCAGCAATCCCGGCACAAGCGCAACCATCAGCATCGCAAACCAGAACATATCGAAGCCGTACCAGTACCATGGCAATTCACTCCAGTTCAGGAATACCATGAAATCCGGCAATTCGGGATTACCATAAACGCCGCGCTCACCAATCTGGCGCATCAGGTACATTCCCATCGCATAACCACCGAGCGCAAAAAATGCCCCATGCCCGAGACTGAGTATGCCGCAATAGCCCCACACCAGATCCAGGGCGATGGCCAGCAATGCAAAAGTCAGGTATTTACCCAGCAGGGTTACCGTATACGTTGATAAATGAAATACCGAATCCTCGGGCACGAGCAGGTTCAATACCGGCACCACGACCAGCACCGCTATCAACACGGTCAGCATTCTGTCGCCACCTCTGTCGTCTTGTAATAAGCGCTTGAACAGTGTCTTTGCCAACATTGTCTAGTTCTCCACCGCGCGGCCCTTTTGCGGGAACATACCGCGCGGGCGCTTCTGGATAAACAGGATAATCAATACCAGTACCAGGATCTTAGCCAGTACTGCGCCGGTCGATGGCTCGAGAAATTTATTGAATACGCCCAGCGACATTGCGCTAACCAGCGTACCCCATAGATTACCAACCCCGCCAAACACAACCACCATAAATGAATCGATAATATAGGTCTGCCCCAGATTGGGTCCGACATTGGTCAACTGGCTCAGGGCCACGCCGGCAACACCGGCTATACCCGAGCCGAGGCCGAAGGTCAGTGCATCCACCCATTCGGACCTGACCCCCATGGCCTTTGCCATCGGACGGTTCTGCGAAACCGCGCGCACCTGCAAGCCAAGGCTGGTTTTTTTCAACAGGGCCAACAGGAAGAAGAACACCAGCAGACTGAAAATAATGACATAGAAACGGTTATAGGTCAGCGATAAGGCTGCATTGATTTCGAACGACCCACTCATCCATTCCGGTGTCGCAACAGAGCGGTTCAATGGCGAAAAGATACTGCGCACCATTTGCTGCAGGATCAGACTGATACCGAAGGTTGCCAGCAATGTTTCCAGGGGCCTGCCATACAGAAACCTGATCACACTACGCTCGATTGCGATACCGAACAGACCGGCAACGACAAAGGCCAGCGGAATAGCGACAAACAGTGAATAATCAATGTGATTGGGCATCATCAACTGCACAACATACGTGGTGTAGGCGCCAATCATCATTAACTCGCCATGGGCCATGTTTATGACCCCCATGACACCGAATGTAATCGCCAGCCCGACTGCGATCAACAACAATACCGAGCCCAGACTCAGACCGAAGAATGCAGTTTCAAAGAACTGGTAAACATTAAGTCTGGATTCTATTTTATCAAGGCCTTTACGCGCGAGCTGACGTAACTCTGCATCGGCTTCGACATAATCACCGGCATCGTCTTTTTCGAGAATATCTTCCAGGCGGCTTCTCGCGGCAGGCAGGACGCTCTCACCCAGTATCATGATTGCCGCGATACGGACAGGCCTGTCCTCGCTCAGTACATCCATCAGGGCAACGCCTGTTTTCATCGCCTCACGAACATCTTCATCCTGCTCTTCAGGCAGGCTGTCATGCAGTAATGCAGCACCACTGGCATTAATATTTTTGACTATATTATTCACGGCTGTCAGCCTGACACCCGCATCTTCATCTTGCAGGCGAAGCCTCGCGATAATACCTCTTATCACTCGCCGCAGTTTGTTGTTTATTTTAACTTTCTTGATATCACCGGCATCTACGAGGCCGAGGTCTTCATTGTTCAACACATCCGTGATGCGATATTGCTCAGCAGACGCTTCTCTGAACACGATCTTTTTGTCTGCATTTCGGTAGAACAACTCTCCATCCTGCATGCGCTGCAGGATCGGGACTTTTCTGGGGTCCTTGATCGTGGCTATTTTTTTGATTATTGCTTCTTTTTCTTTGTAACTCTTGACATGCAACTGACTGACCAGCTCAGCAAACTCATCTGCAGTCAGGTCCGTTTCCGGCATTGCCTGCATTGGCACCAAACTGACAAGCAGCAAGCAGAACATTGTTATTAGAATTTTTGACATAAATGACCAGGCGGATTTTTACTATCCGAGCATAAGATCTTTAGCGGAACTTGTAAACACACGTCCACACAAGTGCGGGTATGTGGGTGCGAATTAGGATAATACCAGGTTAAGGAAACGTGCCAGCCTGAAGGCTGGCACGTTGTCTATCCTAGTAGTTCTGACCTGAACACTTCTTGGTTTTGGTATTGTAATTACCACAGTTCAGCTTCGGCCAGTCAGAAACAACATCCTTGCTACCGGGCAGGAAGTCTGACCATGCATCACCGGGCACAGTACCATCAGTTTGCCAGACTACATCAAACTGGCCGTTTTCCTGGATTTCACCGATCAGCACCGGCTTGGTCAGATGATGATTAGGCAACATCTTTGCAATACCGCCTGTCATGTTGGGTACTTCCAGACCAATCATCGCCTTGGCGACGGCATCGGTATCAGTAGTACCTGCCTTTTCGACGGCCTTGACCCACATCTTGAAACCGATCACATGGGCTTCCATCGGATCATTGGTCACACGCTTGTCATTCTTCGTGAATTTTTTCCACGATTTGATGAATGCGGCGTTATCCTTGTTCTCGACACTCATGAAATAATTCCATGCGGCGAGATGACCGACCAGTGGCTTGGTGTCGATACCAGACAACTCTTCCTCACCCACTGAGAACGCAACGACCGGAATATCTTCGGCTGAAATACCCTGGTTACCCAGTTCCTTATAGAATGGCACATTGGCATCACCGTTGATAGTCGATACAACGGCAGTCTTTTTGCCCTTGGAGCCGAATTTCTTGATATCGGCAACAATACTCTGCCAGTCCGAATGACCGAACGGTGTATAGTTGATCATGATGTCCTTGGATTTGACACCCTTGGCCTTCAGATAGGCTTCAAGGATCTTGTTGGTCGTACGCGGATACACATAATCAGTACCTGCCAGGACCCAACGCTTGACACCGATTTCATTCATCAGGTAATCAACCGCCGGTATTGCCTGCTGATTTGGCGCAGCGCCTGTGTAGAATACGTTCTTCGAAGATTCCTCACCTTCATACTGGACAGGATAGAACAGCAGGCCGTTCAGTTCCTCGAAAACCGGCAGAACAGACTTACGCGACACCGAAGTCCAGCAACCGAAGGTAACGGCCACTTTCTCTTTCTGGATCAATTCGCGCGCCTTTTCTGCAAACAGCGGCCAGTTCGACGCCGGGTCGACGACTACGGCCTCCAGTTTTTTCCCGAGCACGCCCCCTTTCTTGTTTTGCTCTTCGACCAGCATCACCATGGTGTCCTTCAGTGTCGTTTCACTGATCGCCATCGTGCCGGACAGGGAATGCAAAACACCGACCTTGATCGTATCGGCGGCCTGCGCAACGTTAATTACGACAGATAATGCAATACCGCTCACAAACAAGGACAACTTGTTTAACTTTGTTATTTTCATATTAAGTTCCTCACTGTATTGATTTTATTTTTCTTTAAATAAAAAAGACCGAAGCGAGTTATATACTATAAATAACTCGCTTCAGCCTTATACACTCAGATTAATATCCTACTTAATGTCAAAGCCGTATGTAATACCTAAGACCATGGTATCGTCGTATTCCGTGCCTTCACGATCATCGCCAGCGACGGTGTACTGCACATACATGTCAGCGCCAGTATTCGCAATCGGATGCGACAGCGTCAGGTTAAGATGACGAAAGCCTGAATCATCCAGAGTAGTACTACCAAGTTCACTATTATCACTGTCATCATATGTGTAATAACCCAAATCAGCTGCAAAACTGAAACCTTTTGGCAGGTCGGTAGAATAGCCAAGCTTCCAGTAAATATCACCAGAGTTACCCCACCATCCGTCATTTAACAAATATTGAATGCCTGCAGTAAAGGGGCCATAGGACAAATTAGCAGTCAGTTCGGTAAGGTCAGAATCATCAACACTTATATAATAATATTGAAGTAAACCTACATCCCAACCAATATCACCGAATTCACCTGAAAAACCAGCATAAAAATCGTTTTCAAATCCTGTACTAGTGTACGGGTCGGTACCTGATGCATCATAACTGTAACCGAGACTGGATGCCCACCAACCTGCGTAAAAACCACTAGCATTGGTGTAATCCAGGCCACCTTGAACAGCAGCACCATCATTCTCTTCAAAAATACCACGTAACAAGTATTTTGAATGCACACCTATGTTTCCCGATAACTCGGCCTGGGCTGCGGTTGCGCCGAACATCATTGGCGTTGCGATGGCAGCAGACACGGCCAAAGGTAGAAATTTCTTCGTTAACTTCATTTTTATCTCCTCAGATAATGATAATTGATACCAAAGCTGTTTTATAAGTCCATTATGAAAAAGATCCCCCTGCAACCATATGTACTGCTGATTGCCTTAACGCTGATATTGCACAGCCCGTGCCAATATTAAATAATGCTTCTATAACAATCACTTATGGAGAATTTTGGTGTTTGGAGTACGCATCTGAAATAAAAATGCAAAAATATTGCACTAGATTGGTTCATGCAAAACAACTTAATGCTATATATTAGTGCGCGAGAAGTTGCCAAAGATCCGCAACCAAGGCCGGGTTAGGCGCACATAATCTATTATTACAGTACAAGATCAAACAGACAGCATCGACGTTACCGACATGTAAATTCGTTGTTTTTTCACAACACAGCATGCCATTGGGATTTAACAGGCTATGTGCCTGTGGCCTGCATGGGTTTGCAGGACACGCACAATGTGGGGTTGTCAGAAATGCGCGATGCTAGCCGCCAAAAGAACGGCTAATTAAGCCTCCACAGGGCTGCTCAGCATGCCCTGCTCGACAATAAACTGCTCGATCTGCTCCAGACCCTGACCGCTTTTCAGGTTTGTAAAGATAAACGGTCGATCGCCGCGCATCTTTTTCGCATCCCTGTCCATGACCTCCAGCGACGCACCGACATACGGAGCCAGATCGATTTTGTTAATGACCAGCAGGTCGGACTTGGTGATACCGGGCCCGCCCTTGCGTGGTATTTTCTCGCCGGCAGCGACATCGATGACATAAATAGTCAGATCCGACAGTTCCGGGCTGAAGGTCGCACTTAGATTATCGCCACCGCTCTCTATAATAACCAGGTCGAGGTCCTTAAAACTGCGATTCAGGTCATCGATAGCCGACAGGTTCATCGATGCATCCTCGCGGATCGCGGTATGTGGACAGCCACCGGTTTCGACACCGATGATCCGGTCTGCATCCAGCGCCTGATGACTAATCAGGAACTGTGCATCTTCCTGCGTATAGATATCATTGGTAACAACGGCAATGTTGTAACGACCGCGCATGCTTTTACACAGCGCTTCCAACAATGCCGTTTTGCCTGATCCTACCGGACCGCCGACACCTACCCTTAATACCTTATCGTGTGACATATCAAATCCTTAGTGGCTAGTAGCGAGTGGCGAGTTGCTAGTAAAACACCACTCCATTGACTCAATATAATATACTACTAGCGGTTAGTTTTTCAGTTCTGCCGGACGATTATCCAGTAACTAGTGGCTTGTTTAAGACATAGAGCTTAAGGCTTTTTTACCTCGCTACCAGCCACTAGCTACTCGCCACTCTTCCACCCCTGTAGTAAATTTAACCCATCTTCACGACCTAAAAAGACGACTATACTGTACCTCGTGATCAGCACTGGCGATGCCCAGCCCGGGCAACGTGAAACCGATATCATCATCTGCCAGTGCCAATCCCGCCTGCACGCAATCCGGGATCTTTTGCTGCAAGTCTGACAATAGCTGCTGACCTGTCGTCTGCCCCAGCGGTATCAGCTTGATTGCGGCCGCGACCTGGTTTTCACACCATGACCATAACAAACCTTGCAGCGCATCCTGTAGCGGGACTTGCCAGGCAGCGCTGGCGCAGGCAAACATCGCGACATAGGAATAGTCTGTCTCCGCGCTGCAAAACGGCTGCATGTCCACATCGAGATCATTCAATAAGCGGTACAGCGCGCGCCCGAGATGGCGGTCTTCCTGCTGCAGCTCTGCCGACTCGCGACTGGCCAGTATATACTGGTTCCAGTAATGAAACTGTTCACTGTCTCCTGCATTGCGGCTGTCGTACAGTCGCCTGAATATCGGCACATCCAGCAATCCCAGGCCATGCTGCAACAGACCCCCTATCCATGTGCCCGCCTGCTCATGATCACTGACCCAGCCCGCCTCGATAGCAGCCTCGAGTCCGCCGGAGTAGGCATAGGCACCGACAGGTAGTGACGGGCTGATCAACTGCCACAGGCGCATTTGTGCTAATGATGGACTAGTCATGTGCATGGCCGTGATGATGCCCATGGGCGCCACTATAGGCACCGGATTCTGGCTCGAATGGTGCCTGCTCACAGAGCACGTCGAGCCCCATCTGCCGGATCATGTCATCGAGCACATGATCATGCTGGTAACGCAACCATTGTGCGGTGATCTGTAACGGTACATGCCGATTACCGAGATGATAGGCCGCGCGTGCCAGTAACAGCGCATCCGTGACATGCACGGTGCTGACCGTCTCCTGTGCCGCACGCACGATAACCACGTCACCCTGCTCGGCGCGCAGGCAATCACCTTCACGTAGCACAGCCCCTCGCGGCAGAATCACCCCGACGTCCTGGCCGTCATCGAGCGTGGCGCGGAAGCGGCTTTTCTGGCGTACATCGAAAGGCAATGTCAGTGTTGCATCATGCCGGTGTGTGGCCTCTATTTTCTCGGTCAGGGTCAACATCGACATGAGGCTCAGAACAGAAAGTAACGTTGCGCCAGGGGCAATACGGTGGCCGGCTCACAGGTCAGCAACTCGCCGTTGGCACGCACTTCGTAGGTCTGCGGATCGACGGCTATGTCGGGCTGCCAGTCATTCAGGACCATGTCCTGTTTCCTGATCGAACGCGTACCCTTGACAGCCAGCAGGCGTTTTTTCAGTCCCAGCTGTTCACCGATACCGACATCCAGCGCCGCCTGGCTAACAAAGGTCACTGCGGTTTGCGCTACCGCATTGCCCAGTGCTCCGAACATATAACGATAATGCACCGGCTGCGGTGTCGGGATCGAGGCATTCGGATCACCCATCGGCGCGGCAGCAATAAATCCGCCTTTGATAATCAGTGCCGGCTTGGCCCCAAAAAAGGCCGGATCCCATAACACCAGGTCGGCGAGCTTGCCGGTTTCGACCGAACCGACCTCATGCGCGATACCATGGGTAATCGCCGGATTAATCGTGTATTTGGCCACATAGCGGCGTGCGCGCATGTTATCACTGTCGCTACTGTCTCCAGTCAGCGCGCCGCGTTGTACCTTCATCTTGTGCGCCGTCTGCCAGGTACGACTGATGACCTCACCGACACGTCCCATGGCCTGCGAATC
>CAMYJD010000059.1 GCA_947258655.1 uncultured Gammaproteobacteria bacterium
GCAGCATCTCTATGCACCATATGTGGAGGGGAATCTGTGCCATCACTATGTTCCGAGATCGCAGCAATTTAGCTTATTATAATTTCTTAATAAGTCTGCTATTTAAATTGTTATTTTGATTGATATTTTTACTTTTGTGGATAACAATATAATAATAAAGTTGGGATAGTTTTTTTCTGATCAGGACAGTATTTCCAAGTAATATAAGAGCCGCGTAGATATAGATGCAATTTGAGCCCATTAATTCAGAACTTGGCGATGATAATCTCTTTCACCAATTGCTTGATTCTGCCCCCGATGCCATTGTCATTATTGACAATGATGGGCGTATTTCCCTGATCAATCACATGACCGAACAGATGTTTGGTTATGAACGTAGCGAATTGATCGGTCAACCGATAGAGATATTGATGCCGGAGCGTTTTCGTAACAGGCACCATCAGCATCGCCAGGCTTATTTTGCCGCATCCAGTACCCGTCCTATGGGCACCGGGCTTGAGTTGTTCGCACAACGCAAGGATGGTAGTGACTTTCCCGTCGAGATCAGTTTGAGTCCATTACAAACCAGCACAGGACAATTGGTCACAGCCGTAGTCAGGGATATTACTGAACGCCAGCAGGCGCGCAAGGATCTGGAGCAACACGCCCAGGACCTGGAACGCTCCAATGCCGAACTCGAACAATTCGCATATGTTGCGTCGCATGATTTACAGGAACCCCTGCGTATGGTTGCCAGTTATGCGCAACTACTGGAAAGGCGTTATCGGGACAAACTCGATGTTGATGCCGAGGAGTTCATCGATTATATCGTCGATGGGGCATCACGCATGCAAAACCTCATTAACGATCTACTGGCATTTTCGCGTGTCGGCACGCGTGGCAATGTATTGGAACCAACCGATGCTAATAATGCCGTAATGCGCGCCATCAATAATTTACAAATCGCCATAGAAGAAAGCGATGCCACCATCACCCATGATGATCTTCCTGCAGTCATCGCAGACAGTATGCAACTGGTGCAATTATTCCAGAATCTGATCAGCAATGCGCTGAAATTTCATGGCGACCTGGCACCCGTGGTCCACATCAGCGCTCGTCATGATGGTGACAACGTTGTATTTGCGGTGGTCGATCAGGGAATCGGTATCGAACCACAATACGCAGAACGCATTTTTCAGTTATTTCAACGCTTACATGGCAAGAAAGAATATCCGGGTACCGGTATTGGTCTGGCAATATGCAAGAAAATCGTTGAGCGCGCCAATGGACAGATCTGGCTTGAATCCGAAATTGATAAGGGATCAAGCTTTTATTTCACACTTCCTGCTGACATTTAGGAATAATACGCAATGCAAACCACAAGCAATGTAGGCATCAGAATCTTACTGGTGGAAGACAATCCGGGTGATGTACGCCTGACCAAAGAGGCCTTGAAGGAAGCCAAGGTACACAACCAGTTATATATTGTCGAAGACGGTGTTGAGGCAATGGAGTTTTTACACCAACAGGATAAATACGCTGACGCAGAACGCCCCGATTTGATCCTGCTGGATTTAAACCTGCCGAAAAAAGATGGCCGTGAGGTTCTGGAAGAGATCAAACAGGATGACAAACTAAAACGTATTCCGGTGGTCGTATTGACTACATCTCGTGCAGAAGAGGATATCCTGCGTACCTATGATTTACATGCCAACTGTTATGTCACCAAACCGGTAGACCTTGATCAGTTCATTAACATAGTCAAGAGTATTGAGGATTTTTGGCTTACAATTGTGCGCCTGCCGCAGGAATAATACAGGCTCAAGAATATGACCCAAAAGACTTTACAATACATGTTATGGCACCGAATAGTATAAAAGTCCTGCTCGTCGAAGACAATCCGGGCGATGCACGCCTGGTGCGTGAATTACTCATCGATGCCGGCGCCAATGAATTTCTGCTTGAGCATACATCCACGTTACACGACGCACTTGATCATCTGATAAACGCATCCTTCGATGTTATGCTTCTGGACCTGTCCCTTCCCGATGCCCATGGCATGGATACGATAAAACAGATCATGAATGTCGCTTCGACCATGCCCATTGTGGTTCTAAGTGGTAACAATGATACCGACATGGCCCTCGAAGCAGTGCAGTTTGGTGCCCAGGATTATCTGGTCAAGGGCCAGGGTGATGGCAACCTGCTCGCACGCGCACTGCACTATGCGATTGATCGAAAGCACACTGAAGAGCGGCTGGCCTACCTGGCCCACTATGATACGCTGACCGGTTTACCCAATCGCATACTGTTCAATGATCGACTGGCGGCCACGCTGCGCCATGCTGAACGCCATAAAGATCTGGCCGTTCTGATGTTTCTGGACGTTGACCATTTCAAGGACATTAACGATACCTTGGGACATAGCGCTGGTGACACACTGCTACAGGACGTTGCAAAACGCCTGCGAGGCTGCATACGCGAGGAAGATACTATTGCCCGCCTGGGTGGAGATGAGTTTACGATTATCCTGCAGGGCATACATCATCGAACGGATGCGGCTAATGTAGCCGTTAAAATGCTTGATAGCCTCGAACAGCCATTCGTTATAAACGATGAAGAAGTCTTTGTCACGATCAGTATCGGCATTGCATCCTATCCGAACTGTGGCAGGGACGCCGAGACCCTGATTCGCAATGCCGACACGGCCCTGTATCGCGCCAAGAGTGATGGGCGCAACAAATATAAATTTTTCGAAACCGAAATGAATGCTATCGTTTCGGCACGCATGAAAAAGACGAATGATCTTCGTCATGCAGTGCAACGCGATGAGTTCCGGCTTTATTATCAACCTCTGATTGAAACTACCACAGGCAATGTCTTTGGCATGGAGGCCCTGTTGCGATGGCAACACCCCGACAAGGGCCTGCTAGCGGCTGATGAGTTTGTACCTCTGCTGGAAGAAACCGGACTAATTATTCCTGTCGGCGAATGGGTACTGCAAACCGCATGCCGACAAAGCTACTCATGGCAGCAGGCCGGACTGCCATCGATATATATGTCCGTCAACCTGTCGGCCCGTCAATTTCACAAGCATGACCTTGTGGCCAGGGTGGCCGCTACATTGCAGGAAAACCGGCTTGACCCGCATATGCTGCAACTGGAAATTACCGAGAGTGTACTGATGGACGATACCAGTACGGTCGTACACACACTGGAGCAAATGCGCAGGCTAGGAGTTCGCCTGGCGATCGATGATTTCGGAACCGGCTATTCGTCATTGAGCTATCTGAAGCAATACCCCTTCGACACCCTCAAATTCGATCGTAGCTTTGTCCAGGACATGACCACGAGCAAAGAAGGTGCATCGATAGTCGCAGCCGTGATCAATCTGGGTCACAGCATCAATATGTCTGTCCTCGCAGAGGGTGTTGAATCCCAACAGCAACTCAGCATGCTGCAGGAAAATAATTGTGATCAATACCAGGGCTTTCTGGCTGCACAGCCTATGTCTGTCCGGTCCTGCACACAATGGTTGCAAGGACATCCGCCAACATCACGGCTATCATTGGCCTGACCCATGTGCTGGCCACTAATATTTTATTCGAAATCGCACGCGATTGCGGCAATACATTTACCACTGCCCTGCTAATTCAACCAGCTATGCAGGTCACGTCCGATAAGCTCCTGCAGATTTTGTATATCCTCACGGAAAATCCCTGTGAGCTCTCTCCTCAAATCCGGAGACAAAGGTGGAAATTTTACTGTGTTCGACTTTTGCATATGTAACAGGATTTTTTTGACAAAGGGCAACTTGTTCAACTTCTTTTTATTGAGCAACTTGTTGAGCTTGTCACCCAATTTGCGATTTTTTGGCAGACCACCAGGATTAAATGTCTGCGACATATCCGCCTCAAACGTATCATCGACACCAAGATACCGGCAAATATCCTGAATCACGGCCTGACCGTCCTTGAGTAAATCATCGAACAGGTAAACCCTGATTTGGGACGGATCAAACAAATCATAATAGACTTTCAGCTGCGAATAGTACATCGGACCTGAAATTGCACCCGAGCGTATTTTTTCTTCTGTTTCTCTGAAGCGTTCACGAAAATCCTTTTCCACCTTGCGCGTCTGACTCTCTCTGATGCGCATATTATGGTCTGAATAATATGCATCCACAGGCTGTCTGAGGATAGCAATGAGCTTTACATCCGGCATGGTTTCCTTGATACGCTGTGCAGCAAGCGGGGTACCCAGATAGATGGGAGATGCTTCACCGATAGCTTTTTCATCAGTGACATCGGCAAACAGGCCTGTATAGGTATTCATATTATCGACCACCCGCACTACCTTACCTTCCCGCCTCATCATCTCAGCCTTTTTTTCATGCGCAAAAAAATTCGGCTCCTTGATTTGACTCATAAAAATTTGCGGATGCTGACGCAAGTAATGATATAGGGAGGTCGTACCTGATTTATATGCCCCTATGATTATAAAATTTGGTAAAGTCATGCCCGCGCTCCGTGAAAAATATTTATATGATTGTATCTGCTTGTCTTATCCATATGGAACTGAAAATAATTCAAGTCCCAGAGGTTAATTTGGTAAAATAGTTACATCAAAAGTGATAATACCCCAATCATTAATAAATGTCTCATGCTGTGCGCGAGTACACAATCCACCATAACATTGCAGCACACCAACATGTAATCTTGTCTTCATCCTGTTGTACCGGGAACTGGCTTTACACTGCTTACACTATCGGCATAATCCAGGCGATTATTAGTCGGTCATATTATTGTCAGGTTGACACAGGATTACTGTACAGCAGAATGGTGCAATAAGATTGCAATTGTTTTCAGCAACCACGCCTGCTACAGAGTGCAGAAGCCGGCACATGGCGACGAAATAAAATCATTCCAGTCAGGGCGCCCAGCGCTCCGCTGAGCGTATTCAGTATCAGGTCATTGATGGAAGTAAAACGATCGACAAAAAACAATTGCATACTCTCTATGCACAAACTGACCGCGCCACAAAACAATGTGGCCTTGATGACAGTGCTGACAGTGACACGGTTCTTTGGCAACCACACAAGCAATAACCCTAACGGGATAAAGCCCAACAGATTTACCCAGAAATCCTGATTTGAAATATAGTTGTATTTATCGGAAATAGGAACAAGCTGAATGTTGCGTATGCGCTTGACGGTCAAATAGGTGCTCGGCAAGGTCAAGCAAATCGGTTTCAATGGCGGTCTGTATCCACTCGGGTGCAACCCGCGAATAGGCAATTCCTGGCGTAGTTGTAATCAGGTCCTGACCTATGAATTATTTATTACAATTAGGGAATATTATATTTATGTCAGTAATTTTTTTTATTAAACCCATTCAATTCATTAATCTATAACCTGACCTGATGTCTCATTCATAACTTCATGATTAGACATAGCTTCTCTATTCATACATATACATATACAATTTATTTGCATTATTTCATAGTAATACTCTTATGTATATAATACACAGCATTAAAAACACGTTTACTATCTGTTTTCATGATTCATTTTCATGTTCAGACACATTCACAGCCCACTGTCGTGCAACATCGCATAGTTACATCATTAGTGCAGAAGACAGATTAGTTGCAGCAAATAACAAGTTGTCACCTGCATATTCTCATGCTATAAGTTATTTAACACGTTTTCGGGGGATTCGTGCATTATTCATGACATACATTTGGAAAGCATGGCATGAACAGACCAACTGCACGAAATATACATCTTAACCACAGCATGACTTCAATTCTTTAGTGTACGCATACGCATGAAGTGATGGGTTAAGACATAATGAATAAAAAGGGAGAAAGATGATGTCGGAACAAGCAAATCATCAACGCGCAGTATTCCAGGGCACGCTCATTACAGGCGAAGAAAAATCCAGAAATGATTCAGCACACAAACCCACTAATGCTACAAGCATAATCGCAGCCCTGCGGCGCAACTATATATCGTATTTCTTGTTCGTCAGTCTTTCTTTATTGCTTAGCATCGCTTTCCCCGGCAATCCATCATGGGCGTTAGAGCCAGGCGAGCTGACCGCGGAACCCGTGACTGCAATCGGCCCTGGGCCATCGGTCGAGGTTGAGCTGCCACTATTAACAACTCCGCCAACTCTGGTGCCCGGGCCATTGGCGCCGTCGACCAGCCTGACCATCGAGGGCATCGATTTCGATGACAATGCAACCAATACCACATCCCTGTTCATTCCCCCGGACCCGATCGGCGCGGTAGGCCCGAATCACCTCGTCTCGGTCGTCAATACCTCGATCGAATGGCATAACAAGGCCGGTGTACAACAGAACAGTCAGGGCCTGGGACGCGGACCGACAGGAACGGCCACGGGCAGTTTCTTTGCGCCATTGTCACCCGTCAACGCGACCTTCGATCCCAAGGTCATCTATGACCAGCATGCCGGGCGTTTTGTCGTCGTCACACTGGAACGGGATTTTACCGCAACTACGTCACGCATCCTCGTCGCCGTGTCCGATGACAGCGACCCGAACGGCACCTGGTATTTCCATTCGATCGACTCGAAAGTCAACATCGCTGGTACCGACTACTGGGCCGATTATCCGGGCCTGGCCGTCGATGAAGAGGCCATCTATATCACCAATAACATGTTCTCATTCGCTGCGAATGCTTTCGGTGGGGTAAGACTGTGGATTATCGACAAAGGCCTGGGCAGTGGCGGCTTTTATGATAACGGTACAGCAGCCTGGTCAATATACGACCCCTATGCCGCCACCAGTGGAGCAGGTAGCATCCCTGTGACAACACAGCCGGCGCACGTGTTCGGCACGGGTGGGATACCGGGCAGCGGCAATCCCGGTACTTTCCTCGTCAGTTATTCCGGTCTAACCAACGGCGTCAATGAATTTCTACAATTTATCAGGGTCGACGACCCGTTGGGCACCAGCGGCGGACCGAGCTTCAGTCATCAATTCCTGAGTGTCGGCGATATCGACAACACCAGCGTGGGCATGCCCAATGCGCCACAGTTAGGCACTGGTACCGAGATCGAAACCAATGATCGCCGCGCCCTGCATGCCGTCTGGCGTAATAACGCATTGTGGACCACGGCAACTGTGGTGCCGGGTAGTGGCGCCGATGCCGGCCAGGCAACGGCGCACTGGTGGGAACTGGATACGACAAATATATCTTTGCTAAGCACGACCCAGCAGGGTGATGTGGGGGGTGAGGACATCGCCACCGGCACGTTCACGTTCTTCCCGTCCATCGCCGTGGATGGAAATGGCAATATGGGCATCGGTTTTTCCGCATCGGCACCGACCATCTATGGCAGTGCCGCCTACACCGGACGCCTGAGTACTGATACGGCCGGCACCGTGCAATCCAGTGTTGTTTATGCGGCAGGAACCGATCACTACAGCCGCTTCTTCAGCGGCACGCGCAACCGCTGGGGTGATTACAGCGGCATGGCCGTCGATCCGACGGATGACGCGACATTCTGCGCCTTCAACGAATATGCAATTACCCGCGGTACTATTACTACTGGCGGGGAAGATGGTCGCTGGGGTACGCGCTGGGCGTGCTTCTCGTTCAATCAGGCCCCGACCATCACCAGTGACGGCGGCGGTGCAACGGCCGCGGTCAATGTGGCTGAAAATCAGACTGCTGTCACCGATGTGCAGACCACCGATGATATCGACATCGAAGGCGCCGGTCTGACCTACTCCCTCAGCGGCGGTGCCGATCAGGCATTTTTCTCGATCAATGTGAACACCGGTGTACTGACCTTCAATGCTGCCCCGGACTTCGAGAACCCACTTGATGCCGGTGCCAACAATGTCTATGACGTGCAGGTCACGGTCACCGATTCCGGCGCCCTGACCGATGTGCAAGACATCGCCGTGACGGTCACCGATGTGAATGAAGCACCGACCATTACCTCGACACCGGTCACGAGCGCTACCGTCGGGGCGTTGTACAGCTACGATGTCGATGCCACGGATCCGGATGCGGGTGACACGCTGACCTTCAGTCTGGATGTTGCGCCGACCGGCATGACCATCAATGCCAGCAGCGGCCTGATCCAGTGGACACCGACGGCCGGACAGGTTGGCAACAACAGTGTGACCGTACGTGTGACCGATAGCGGCAGCCTGTTCGACACCCAGTCGTTCACGATTAATGTCGTTGCCGGCAACCAGGCACCGACCATCACATCGACGCCGGTGACAAGCGCAACCGTGGGTGCGTTATACACTTACGACGTTGACGCGACTGACCCGAACACCGGTGACATCCTGACCTTCAGTCTCGATATCGCCCCGACCGGTATGAGCATTAATGCATCCAGTGGTCTGATCCAGTGGACACCGAGCGCTGCACAGGTTGGCAACAACAGTGTTACCGTGCGTGTGACCGATAGCGGCAGCCTGTTCGCTACCCAGTCGTTCACGATTAACGTCACTGCCGCCGGAAACCAGGCACCGACCATCACCTCGATGCCGATCACAACCGGCACGGTCGGTGCATTGTATAATTACGATGTCGACGCGACCGATCCGGATGTGGGTGACACGCTGACCTTCAGTCTGGATGTTGCGCCGACCGGCATGACTATCAATCCTTCCAGCGGCCTGATCCAGTGGACGCCGACGGCCGCACAGGTTGGCAACAACAATGTCACTGTACGCGTAACCGATAGCGGCAGCCTGTTCGCTACCCAGTCGTTCACGATCAATGTGGTCGCAAGCGGCGGTCAGCTGCCGTTTAATGGCACCCCCGCACCGATCCCGGGTCTGATCGAGATCGAGGAGTATGATCTCGGCGGTGCCGGTATCGCGTTCTTTGATACTACCGTCGGCAATAGCGGCGGCCAGTTGCGCAGCGATGATGTCGATATCTACAACAGCACCAGCGAAGGCCTGTATACCGGCGCCAACAAGGCCGGCGAATGGGTCGAGCATACCGTGGATGTGGCCGCGGATGGCACCTATAACCTCGATCTGCGCTATGCGACGCCGAAGAGTGGGCGCCAGTTGCATATCGAGTTCAATGGCGTCGATGTGACCGGTCCGATCACGCTGCCGACGACCAGTGCCTGGCAGAACTGGCAGACCCTGACCGTCCCGGTCGCGCTGACGGCGGGTGTACAGGTCATGCGCGTCATGATCGACAGCAATGGCATGAACCTGAACTGGATCAATCTGACTGCGTCCACGACCAACCAGGCGCCGGTATTGAATACGATCGGTCCGCAGAGTGTCGAGGAAAGCCAGGCCTTGAGCATCCCGCTGGGTGCCAGCGATGACGGCCCACAGAGCGAGTTGCGCTTCACACACGCTGGCTTGCCTGCCGGTGCGGTATTGACCGACAACTTCGACGGCACAGCCAGCTTCGACTGGACTCCGGGCGCAGGCACGGCCGGTACCTATAACGTAGACATCACGGTCACCGACAACAACGGTGGCGGCCTGTCCGACAACGAGGTCGTCGTGATCACGGTCACAGTGCCGGGCGGCGGCCAATCACCGTTTGGCGGCAGCCCATGGCCGGTCCCGGGCCAGATCGAGTTCGAGGACTATGATCTCGGTGGCGAGGGCATTGCCTACCATGACAGCACGGCCGGCAACAAGGGCGGTCAGTATCGCTCGGATGATGTCGATATCTTTAAGCGCGCGAGTGAAGGTACCTATGTAGGTGCCAACCGCACCGGCGAATGGCTCGAGTTCACGGTCGATGTCGCCAGTGCCGGCGTGTACAACCTCGAGCTGCGTTATGCGACACCGAAGGATAACCGCCAGCTGCATGTCGACATGAATGGCGCCGATGTCAGCGGCCCGATCGCGCTGCCCAATACCGGCGGTTTCCAGGTCTGGCAGACGCACTCGGTGTCGGTCTCACTGGCAGCCGG
>CAMYJD010000060.1 GCA_947258655.1 uncultured Gammaproteobacteria bacterium
GCGATGATCATTTTCAGATTTGTCTATATTCAGTTTATTGTTCTGAAGAAGATCCCAAGTGTACTCGCAAATATGTTGCGGGATAGGGTAGTTCTGATCCAGGAAGTCCCATGGGCCTATCAAGGTATTCCAGAAACTGTAGGCAATACGCCATGCATGGCCACACTCACCATGAATTAAGCGTTTTACGCCTAGGTCTTCAGCTGCCTGACGTACACGCATGGCGACGTCCTGCATGTTTTCGTAACTGCCGATAAACATACCAAAGTTACCGGCTTCCGATGCGTGTGAGCTCAAGGTCCAGTTGACGCCGGCTTCATGAAAGACCTTGGCATAACCGATCAGGCCGTCGATATGGGGCTCGGCAAAGAAATCAGCCGATGGTGTGACCAGCAGGATATCTGCGCCTTTTACGTCGAGCGGAAGTTTTACAGGGATACCGGTGTCATCGAAGATTTCTTCTTCCAGATCTTCGAGCGTATCGCGTAGTGCGCGCTCGGGTAAGCCCAGGTTATTACCGATCTTGAATACCTTACCGATAATCTCGTTACAGTATTTCTGACCAACACCAACCGTGTCCAGGATTTCGCGTGCTGCCATGGAGATTTCTGCAGTGTCGATACCATAAGGGCAGAACACCGAGCAACGACGGCATTGTGAACACTGATGGAAGTAGCTATACCATTCATCCAGTACTTCCTTGTCCAGATCGCGTGCACCGACCAGTTTAGGGAAATATTTGCCGGCGAAGGTAAAGTAGCGGCGATAAACGCTACGTAACAGATCCTGTCGACCAACCGGCATGTTCTTCGGGTCGGTGGTACCGAGGAAGTAATGACATTTGTCGGTACAGGCGCCGCATTTTACACAACTGTCGAGGTATACCTGGAAACCACGGTAACGACTGAGCAGGTCACCCATCTTCTCGATGGCAACATCTTCCCAGTTGTCGACCAATTCACCGGGATATCCCAATGGTTCCTGATGAGGCGGTTTTGCCACAAAAGGAGAACTCTTAGCCATGGCCCCTTCTGTCAGATCGGGGATAGTTGCATATTCTCTGTATTCTGGAGTTTCAAAATCTGCCACGGTTTATTCCTTCACTAATTGATCTTTTGTTTTGGAACCGCGTGTTGCATCGAGTTTGGCGGCCCAAGGAACGATATGACGTTTTTCTCTAGCATTATCCACCTGGTTACGCGACGGACTAAAGAATACGCCCGGGGCATGCAGCAATTTACTGATCGGGAAAATGATCATTAGTATGGCCACCAGTGCCAGGTGACTTTGCAACAGCAGACTGGATGGTAAAGGCTGAATATCAAAACGAATCAGTCCCAGTACGAAGATTTTTAGAGAGACAATGTCTGTATGACTGATAAATGCCATGGCCATGCCTGTGCCTGCGATGGCCAGGATCAGGATCAGCATCAGGTAGTCTGATGGATTCGAGATATAACGTATGCGTTCAACAAAGATCCTGCGGGCAAGCAGGCCTAACAGGCCAATCAACATCGCATAACCGGCATACTTACCCAATGATTGAACTAGTTGTAAGTTAACCAAAGGCCAGATGATATTGTCCGGAGTGATTGCATAACGCAGGTGACGGAAGAACGCCAGTAACAGGGAGGCGTGGAATAACCAGCCAAAGATCCAGATCCATTTGTTGGATTTGAACAGGCTTTCAAACAGGACGACTTCGCGTCCCATCCGCATGACTACACCGGCCTGAGTAGTAGGCGCCGGCATAGTAGGAATCTTGAGTGGTGCTGGAGTGCGCCAGTATTTTATAACCCTTAACAGCAGGCCGCCAAAAAAAGCTACAGCTGCTAGATAGAGTAAAATCGCAAATGCTACCGACATTTCAAAGCAACTCCTTAAAATTCGTATTTGCCAAAGTTTGTATAATCGTATTCTTGCTGTGGCATTTACAAACAGGGTTCGGAAAGCCCGAACCCTGCTTATGTAAAGGCATCTGGTTTAGATACAACCAGTTGGCTTGGGCAGGCCGGCAATCTTACAGGCTTGCTTACCAGGGCCATATGGGAACAGCTCATACAGGTACTTGCTGTTACCTTTATCCTTACCCAGTTTCTTGCCGATAGCCTTGGTCAGTACACGTACTGCCGGGGCGATCTGGTATTCGTCATAGTATTCACGCAAGAAATTAACAACTTCCCAGCGAGCATCATCCATTTCCAGGTTTTCACTCTTGGCCAGTTCCAGTGCAACATCTTCATCCCAGTCACTCAGTGTTACCAGGTAACCTTCTTCATCAGTCTCAATTGACTTTCCGCCTATTTCAATAGCCATTCGGTTTATCTCCTATTTGACTTTCAATTAAATATTTAAATTATACCCAGGATTGGACTTTATCGTGTTCGGTAACCAATTTGACAAAACCGGCATAGTCTACCTGTTCAATTCCATCCATTACCTTGCCTTGCACGCCACGAGCATTGATATCTTCCTGCAAGGCATAAATTTTTTTGCTCTTCATCGCTTCTTTAACGGAATCACTGACAGAAGTGCCGTCCAGTGCAGCATAGATGGCATCTTCAATCAAAAGAATTGAGGAGCCGTCAGCCGACAGACGCAGGCAACTGGTCATGGAATCTTTTTCAAAGGGCGATTTGTTTACTGTGTGTAACATCGACATATTTAATCTCCCCTAGAAGCTCAGAACAATGTCTTGCTGATCCATCAATTCGGCCAGTTCAGCTGAAGAGACAACCTTGATAGAATCTTTTTCTGCCCAGTCTTCATCTTCATCTTCCCAAACCAGATGCTGGAGGTCATCCAGAGTTAAACCACGCGCTTCCAGTGATTCTTTCTCTACATAAATCTTGTTGATGTCATAGTCGCCCACTTGTTGATGTCATAGTCGCCCAGAGCGGAATAGGTCGGAGAGAAGTTCTTCATACCTACACCCGCTGTATCCTGGCCTTTTGTCAGTTGATAAACACCGTCATCAACAAATGCCAGAGCAACATCCTGATCGAATGCAGCGCCGATCAATACAACTTCCAGAGATTCCCAGGCATAGATACTGCCATAAGGAGCTCTGCGATTAACATAGAGGAATTTTTTAACATCAGACATATTTAACTCCTCAATCGCCGAATACAACAAGACGGTCGGCCTGGATACCAGCCTCAATCAACTGCCCCAGACCGGAAATGCGGAAACCGGGGGCAATGTTATTGCCGTCTTTGCCATTACGTTCCTGCTCACCTTCGTCCACGATGCCGCGGCGTTGAGCCGCAGCAACACAGACAACCAAATCAAGATTGTGAGCCTCAGCCAGTTCTGACCAGCGATTGACTACATTGCGGTCGTCCTGTGGCGGAGTGGTATAACGCGTACCGTTATTAACACCGTCGTGGTAGAAGAACACGCGGAAAATCTCGTGTCCCGCCTCGATTGCTGCCTTGGTGAAGTTATAGGCAGAATCTGTGGCCTGGTGCTGATATGGCCCTTCGTTTACTTGAATCGATAGCTTCATTTACAACATACCTCTTGATTAGAAACGGATATGTGTAGAAGCGTTCAAGCTCTTACGGGCACCACGCCATGTATCAACATGGTACTTGGTGAACGGCAGTTTGGTCAGTTCAAAGAAACGTGGCCAGCCGATACGGTCAACCCAGTCATTGATACGTTCCCAATCCTTAGCGTCTTCCTTGTATACTTTCAGAATGCGCTTGACGATGGCAGTCGCTTCAGGCCAACGTGGCGGATTGTTCGGGATGCCGGCAGCAACCAGTTTCTGGAAGCTTGGCTTGCTACGGGCATTGGAGTGGTTACCACCGATCCAGACTGCCAGCTTGGAGTGCTCGGCATCGTTGATTTGCATTGGCGGGCAAGGTGGGAAGCATGCACCACAGCAGATACATTTCTTCTCATCAACTTCCAGGGAAGGCATGCCGTTAACCAGTGCCGGACGAATCGCCGCAACCGGGCAACGAGCAACAACAGATGGACGCTCACAGACGTTAGACACCAGATCATGGTTGATCTTGGGTGGCTTGGTGTGCTGGATGTTGATCGCGATATCACCCTGGCCACCGCAGTTGATCTGGCAGCAAGAAGTCGTGATATGTACACGGTTAGGCATGTTCCATTCCTGGAATTCAGTGATCAGCTCATCCATCATGGACTTAACCACACCGGATGCGTCGGTGCCAGGGATATCACAGTGCAACCAACCCTGGGTGTGGGAAATCATCGCAACAGAGTTACGTGTTCCACCAACAATATAGCCGGCATCCTTGATTGCCTTGATCAGTGGCTGTACCTGCTCTTCTTTTGCAACCATGTATTCGACATTACTACGGATCGTGAAACGAATAAAACCATCAGCATACTCATCAGCGATATCACAAAGTTTACGCAGAGAGAACAGATCGAGGATACGTTGTGTACCACAACGTACTGTCCAGATTTTGTCACCAGACTTGGCGACGTGTAACAGAACGCCTGGCTCTGGATCTTCATGATAGGCCCAGTTACCGTAGTTCTTGACCATAACCGGGTGCATGTACTGGAAGCCATCCGGGCAACCGCTTTCGATTGGCGGACGCGGAGTTGCTTGTTCAGACATAATTACCTCCAAAAATTCCTACAAACTAATTCATTAGAAAAGTGGGGCGTAGTCAATACTACGCTACGCCCCACAGTATTACTGCTATTGCCGGATTAGCTGGCTGCTTTTTCAGCCTGACGCTGGTTCCATTTTTCGGCTTCAGTATCCCACTCATCCATACGGATGTAGGAGCTTTCGCGTGGGTTGCTGATCATGTTTGGATCAACTTCGATACCGACACCTTCAAGGAAATTAACCAGACCGATACGCTCGATCATCTCACCGGTACGCTCGTGCTCGAGTGCATTCTCGGCGAAGAAGTCGATGGTTTCTTCAGCAAGCTCAACCAGACGTTCGTAGTCTTCTTCGGTTTCCAGCTTCATGAATGGCAGGATGACTGTACCCATCAGGTCACCGATCTTCAGTGTACGCTTACCACCGATCAGCAGTGTGATACCGTGATCATTACCTGGTGACAGGGCCTTGGGCATGACGTTCAGGCAGTGCATGCAACGGACACAGTTACGGTTATCAACGTCCAATGTGTCGTCGTCATTCAGTGACAGTGCCTGAGTCGGGCAGCGATTGACAACATTGTCAATGATGTACTTGCGACCTTTCTTGGCTACCGCAGCCTTGACTTCGTCCTGATCGACGATCATGTCATCACGCCATGTACCGATAACAGCGAAGTCTGCGCGTTCGATCGCGTTCTGGCAGTCATTCGGGCAACCGGATACCTTGAACTTGAACTTGTAAGGCAGGGCAGGACGGTGCATGTCATCGAGGAAGTTGTTGACCAGCATACGGTGGATCTTGTGCTCATTGGCGCAAGACTGCTCACAACGTGCAGCACCGACGCAAGACATCGCAGTACGAACACAAGGTCCGGCACCACCAAGGTCCCAACCGTATTCATTGATTTCGTCGAAGAAGTGCTGTGTATTTTCGGTAGTAGTACCGATGAACATGATGTTACCAGTCTGACCGTGGAAGGTTACCAGGCCTGAACCGTATTTTTCCCAGCTGTCTGCCAGTTGGCGCAGCATGCTGGAAGAGTAGTAGTTACCTGCAGGAGGCTGTACACGCAGTGTATGGAACTCACGAGAGGCCGGGAATGCGTCGCCAACTTCGGAGAAACGAGGAATGATTCCACCACCATAACCGAATACGGATACAGTACCGCCTTTCCAATATCCCTTACGTGTTTCGTAAGAGTGCTCTAGCTGACCCAGCAGCGAATGAGTCATTTCCTGGATCATTTCCTTAGGATGCTCATTAGCTAAGCGACGGATGCCAGAAATAAAACTAGGCCATGGGCCTTCTTCCAGTACGTCAAGCATGGGAGTTTCATACTTTTTGACCATTGGTGTATGCTCCTTCAGTTTAAATTTAATCGTTTATGTGATCACATTAAAAATTTATTAAGGTCACAGCAGCGAGCTGCTACAGCATGACCTAACAAAACGCTTTATATTTGCATAAGCTCTGGGTCATTACGCTGTTATCCAGTACAGCTCGAATCCACACGCAAATAACCCTGCAAATCGGTGTCAGAATTGTAGTCCCTGCGGTTCCACGAACAACACCCTGCCGATGGGGTGTATGTAGATATTTTTTATATCCCCATTGGGATATATGTATATCAATGCTCGGGAGATGAAGATCAGGTTACAGATCCTGCCCCTAAATCATGGCCGCGAATTATAGCATAGTAAAAATAAAAAATAAGTAGATTCTAATTTCTTCCAGGGTCCAGTAGATCTGATTGTGTATATATAGGTATAAAAATGCGTGAAATGGGCCTGAACAACGGCGAGCCAACAAAAAAACCATGTATTAATTCATGAATAAGGGGCTTGAAATATCCGCTTTTGACCTCATATATCTGACTAATTCAGTTATATATTAGTACATGATTAAGGTATAATATTGTGTTACCTGTCCGCCGAGGGCAGGGTGGTGTGTTTTACGGATTCAGGGGTAATGCGCAGTGATGACCACGGTTTCTCAGTTCAACAATCGGGAGGTCCCGCAACATTCCCCGTTTAACCTCGATAACGATCAGGCCTATCGTCTGTGGCGAGAGCAGAAACTGGCGCAATACCCCGGTTCGGCTCAGGAGCTGATCGTTAATGTCGATAATATCAGCGCGCTCAGTAGCGATGAACAGGCGGCGCTGACACGAGTCTGTGCCAAGGCCAACAGTGTAATCTATCGCAGCCAGACAGCAACAGCGGACAAGCGGGTGATACGTGCGCTCGGTGAACAGTTAGGCCTGCGTCATCTGGATGAAAACATCTGTGCAGATGGAGACGGCATCAGTGGCCTGCAGGTCATGCCAGCTGGTAGTCGCCATGAAGGCTATATACCGTATACGGACAGGCCGATTAACTGGCATACCGATGGCTATTACAATATGCCGGAGCATACAATCAGGGCCATGCTGCTGCATTGTGTATCAGACGCTGCCAGCGGTGGTGATAATGCGATCATGGATCACGAGATGTTGTATCTCCTGATGCGCGATCAGGACCCTGATATGGTGCGCGCGTTGATGGAGACGGATGTCATGACGATACCGGCCAACATCGAAAATGGCGTGTTGATACGACAGGCACAGAGCGGGCCTGTGTTTTCAGTTGACCCTGTCAGCGGTAATTTGCACATGCGTTATACCGCGAGGACGCGTAGCATCGAATGGAAGGACAAGGACATCGTCCGCCAGGCCACGGTGTTTATGCAGGACCTGTTCAAGCAGGGACATGAAACTATTTTTCAATATCGCCTCGGACCGGGCGAGGGTATAATCAGCAACAATGCGCTGCATAATCGCAGTGCTTTTGTTAATGATGATGCCGCGAACAAGCATCGTCTGTTCTATCGGGCACGTTATTTTGATCGCGTTCGCGGGACCGATCTGCAGCAGATATATAGACTGGGAGAAAGTACATGTTGTGGTTAAGTGAAGTCATGCTTCAGCATCATGACTGCGAAACATTTGCCGAACTGGAGGGCTTGATTGCCGACAAGGCCAAGGGCGGTGAAATGTTTTTCAGGATGGATGTCAAGCCAACCTATCACGATACGCCGGAAGACTGGGAAGACAGGCTCGAATCGGCCTTCAATACCCGTCGTTAATTAAATAATTATCAGGGTTTGCAGTATGGAATATTTAAATGAAAATACAATGTTGGGCAACAGTGATGATCCGAATATCGAATCGCAACTGATCGCCCTCGAAGACCGTTTCAGGGAACTGCCGGCAGACGTTAGTCCTGTCGACAAGGCGTTTATGGAATTGCAGATGGCGCGTCTGATGATCGGTCTGGATCGTAAGCAGGAATCTTGGGACATCGCTCGGCGCGTACTGGATACCTTTCTCGAAGCGCAGGAATGGGAAAAGGCCGTGGACGCCTGTGACGTCATGTTTCTGGCCGAACAGGATGGCTCGATCAGTGCACTCGGGCAGGGAATCTGGCTCGCCGTGACCTATCCGATCGATCCGGAGTTGACCGTAGCGTTGTTACAGCATGTCATCGATGAAACCCCGGATGACGCCGATGGCGCCGCCGTTGCCGCCGCCACAGCCATGTATGTCACCGAGCTGCGCGCTGAAGGCAAGAAGAAAGATAATCTGATGTTTTTCGCCAACCAGATGCTCGGTCAGGTATCCAGGCGTCACAGCGACATCGAGAGCCAGGAGCAATTCGATCACTGGATCGGCAAGATGGAATTGAACGAGCCGGAAAAATTCCTGATCAGGCTCAGGAATGTTGTCGATGTTCTGGTCCAGGATGACTGGTGGTTCGACCGTGAAGAACTGCAGAAAACACTACCGGTGAACTGATATGTTTTGGGAAGAACGCAAAGAAGACAAGCCCTTCGAAGTACCCGATGACATCGTCGACCTGGCCTTCAAGATCAACTGCAAGTGCCTGCCACTGGAGCATGCCAAATCATTGTCGATGGCTATCCACAGGGCACTGCCATGGATTGCCGACGAAGAACAGGCCGGTATCCACTTGATCCATGGGGCCGAGTCCGGCAATGGCTGGATGCGCCCGGAAGATCCGGCCAATGAGCTGCTGTACCTGTCGCGGCGCACGCGTATGACACTGCGCCTGCCCAAGCAACGCCTGCAGGATGCCGGGGAGCTTAGTGGCCAGACACTGGATGTCGACGGTTATGAACTGACCATCGGTGACAGCGCCGTCAAGATGCTCAGCACCCAGAGCACGCTGTTCTCGCGTTATGTCGTGTCCATGGACACCGAGAGTGAGGACGATTTTCTTGGCCGGGTCTATCAGGAATTGCAGGATATGGATGTCAGGATCAACAAGCTACTATGCGGTAAAACCCATATACTTCAAGGGCATTACGGCGATATCTTCACCCGCAGTGTCATGCTCGCTGAATTGAAACCCGAACAGTCGGTCACGGTGCAGCAGCAGGGTATCGGCGAAGGGCGCAAGCTCGGCTGTGGCCTGTTCATCCCGCATAAAGGTATCGCCCCGGTCAAGGCCGCAGAAGAAGATTAGTCTATCCGGGTTGGCATCGCGGCTGTTTTTTATTAGAATACGCTAATTAACATTTTTTGCGTAATTTGTTATTTGTTGTAATTGGTTGAGATTATAGGAGACTGTAATGGCTTACGAAGTGGATGGTAAAACCATTGAAACAACCGAGAATGGTTACCTGGTAGATGCGAATGACTGGAGTGAAGCGGTAGGTGAACTGCTGGCCAAGGACGAAGGTATTGAAATGACTGAAAAGCACTGGGATGTCGTCAAGTACCTGCGCGATCAGCATATCAATAACGGCGGTAACGAGCCTAATGAAAGAACGATCCTGAAAGACATGGGCAAGCAGTGGGGCGAAAAGCTCTCATCCAAGGTCATGTATGAAATGTTCCCGACCATGCCGTCCAAGCAGGGTCGCAAGATCGCCGGCCTGCCACAGAGTACACGTAAGGGTGGCTACTAAGCGCTAATCCCGCTTGAATGGTCTATGATAAAGGAGAGCCTCGGCTCTCCTTTTTTATTGGCAGAAGAATAGAACCGTGATCATTTGCTGCTAAATTGAAAAGTGTTCCTGTCAGATTCGCAGTCATTGCGAGTCGGGTACAGGGATGTACCTGTTAGAATGCGTCTGGAACATGCAGTCGAGAACGAATGCGAGAGCGGCAATTTGTTAAGCTGCTTGGGTATTTAAAAAGAACAGAGTTACAGGTGAAAAAAGATGGCACGCAAAGTTAACAAGACCGCAGAGCAATGGAAACAGGAACTTTCCGAAGACGTCTATTATGTCACCCGCCAGAAGGGCACCGAACATCCCTTCAGCGGCAAGTACTGCAACCTGAAAGACAAAGGTATATATCATTGTAGCTGTTGTGGCGAACCACTGTTCGAGTCCGATAGCAAATTCGATTCCGGCACCGGCTGGCCCAGTTTCTATCAACCACTCAACGCGGACAACATCGAAAACATCAGGGACAGCAGTCATGGCATGACCCGCACCGAAGTCGTCTGCAATGCCTGTGGCGCACACCTGGGGCATGTGTTTGAAGACGGCCCGGCGCCGACCGGTTTGCGTTATTGCATCAATTCGGTTTCGCTGGATTTTGAAAAAGAAGATTGATTGACTATGACAAGGATAATATGAGGGGATTTAATTAATAATAAACATCCTCAAGATATAAGGTACGTTTATAAGAAGTCATGGCTATGCTGAACTTCATTCGTTTATGTAAATTTTATGATGTTATTTAAAAGCTTTCTCTAAGATTTGCTACAATTATATTCTACTCTAGATAATCCAGTTGTTATAGATCGGTATCTGAAGTCAGCGAAGATGTAATTATTTAAAATAACAATCAATATTAATAAATTTTTCATTCGCAATTGAATGAGAGGAGGAAATAAAGGATGAATGCAAATGTAGGAACAATTGACAGAGCTCTGCGTATTGTTGGTGGCGCTGCATTGATCGCCTGGGCAGTAATGGGTGGGCCTGTGTGGGCCTGGATCGGCATTGTGCCGCTTGCTACCGGTTTGATCAAGTTTTGCCCACTTTATTCACTGATCGGAATGAGTACCGGTAAAAAATAAAACCACAAGCCCTGATACCGAACCTTTTATAACTCCGACCACATCCTGACCAGATTGGTATAGGAATGATCGACTTGAGCAGTCTCATCGGCGTCCGGTTTGTCGCGCATCAATGTATCGCGTGCCAGGCCCAATTCATACAGCAATTCACGTTTGGCCGGGTCACGCACCAGGCTCTGAATCCAGGTCACGGCAACGATGCGTTCACCTCTAGTGACCTCGGCGACCTGGTGCAGGCTCGAGGCCGGGTAGACGACCGCGTCACCGGCTGCCAGTTTGACCTTCTGCTCGCCAAAGCTCGTGCGCACGACCAGTTCGCCACCGTCGTAGGCATCGGCATCGTTAAGGAATATAGTGCAGGCGATATCACAGCGGAAGCGATGTTCGCTGCCCATGACGGGGTCATCGATGTGAAAGCCATAGGTCATGCCGGGGCCGTATTTGGCAATGAACGGTGTCGCGATGCGGTGCGGCAGTGCGGCGTTTTTAAACGCATCGTTATGTGACAGGTTGCCGATAATGACCTGGGCCAGTTGCTTGCCCATTTCTGAATTCTGGTCGACTTCCTGGTTATTCTTGACTCTTTGCGCAGACTTGCCGGCCGAAGACCTGCCATCAACAAACGGGGCCTGTTGTATTGCCTGCTGGATGACCTGTAACTGGGCGGGGTCGATGACAGACTTGATGGTTATCAACATGGTGAAGTACCTGCGTGTTAGCGCCAAATAGCTATGTTATCAGTTATACGGACTGTTCAACAGTAACGAGGCACCACCGAGCAGGATGATCCATGACACGACCCTGCGAAACAGATGTTCGTTGACCTTCAGGTGCAGGTGGTTCGCGTTCCATAACACCAGCGCCAGCACCGGCCCGGATATCAGCATCATATTAACGATCTCGGCCGTAATCGTGTTATTGACGATATAGGCGCCGCCGCGGAACAGGTTCATGCACAGGAAAAAGGCCAGCGCATAATTGCGAATGATCAATTTGTCGGAAAAGGTGCCGATCAGGCGCGTCATCGCAATCGGACCACTGATGCCGAACAGCGCCTGTGACACGCCGGCGCTGACATCGAGTATACGCTGGGTCAGGTGGTTTAACTTGATGACATGCGGCGAGATGACCAGGAACAGGCCGAAAATCGAAATCGCGCTGGCGAGCAGGTAATAGAAGGTCTCGGTCGAGAAGCGGTAGAACAATAGCAGCCCGGCCACGGAACCGGCGCTGGCAAATGCCAGCATCTTGAACAGATAGAGCGGATCGACGGTTTTTTCAGAACGTGTCAGGCCAATCGTCGCGGTCAGGATCTGCGGCAGGATCGAGTAGATGACCAGGGTCTTCGCATCATAGAAGAATGTCATGACCATCAGCATCATGATCGTGCCTGCGAGGCCGAACACGATCTCGAAGGTGAATGTAATGGAGCAGACCAGGGTCAGGAGGAGGATGGTGAGCATAATGATCTATTAAGCAGTATACTTTAGAAACAAAGTTAAGCAGGATCATGGCTTGACAAGCCAAGGCCATACAAGATGTTTGTCATTGCGAGCGCAGCGAAGCAATCTTTTAGGTCGGAGTATCTATAAACAGATTGCTTCGTCGTTCCTCCTCGCAATGACATAATATTTTACTAGCCACTAGCCACTAGCCACTAGCCACTAGCCACTAGCCACTAGCTACTAGCCACTGTCTTCGCTATGCGAAGACCACCCACGTCGTGGCGATATACTTCACGCCTTTCTCCAGCGTTGCACCCCGGTGCTCATGTGTCCAGAACGGTGGGAACAACAGCAGCTTGCCCTGTTCCGGTTTGATCTGTACATCCTGAAAACTAAAATCGGTTGTACCACCAGGGCCTTCAACATCGTTCAGGTA
This sequence comes from uncultured Gammaproteobacteria bacterium, assembly GCA_947258655.1. Classification (GTDB taxonomy): domain Bacteria; phylum Pseudomonadota; class Gammaproteobacteria; order JAADHQ01; family JAADHQ01; genus JAADHQ01. Next base: position 12,580 of record CAMYJD010000060.1, read on the forward strand.
CCATACTGCCACCAGTTGCCGTTGGCTGAATTCATGACTGCCGCCATCGATATGCCAGTGA
>CAMYJD010000061.1 GCA_947258655.1 uncultured Gammaproteobacteria bacterium
CTTCGTCTTACTCCCGTTAGACAAAGTACCTGGTTTATATGCTTCTTCATACTGATCTTTTGGGATTAACGAACCTTTATTAAGTCCGGAATCCCAGAGACTTAGATCGCGGGCGCTTGAATAAACCCCTCCATCACCCGCCACCCCATCGAAATGATTGAGGTCTTTTTTCTGTTTCTTACCGCCAAATAACCAATATTTATGGGCATACCCATATACACGGTTACTTGGTCCATTCTCAGATAATAGATTGAATACTTGAGTATTATTCATACCAAGAGGAGAAAATATGTTCTCAGCCATAAATTTGCTGAATTCTTTACCAGATGCTCGCTCTATAATTTCTGCAAGCAACACATAGCCGGTATTACTGTATTCAAACATCTCACCAGGAGAGAAATTTGATTTTGGGCGTTTATCGTTATAAAGCTCAATCATCTCAGCATCAGTAAAAACACCCTCATCATCTCTGTATTTTATTACTAATTTCATATAGTCGGGTATTCCAGAGGTGTGGTGCAACAGATGCTTAATTGTTACCCCCCTATAAAAATCTAGCTCGGGGATATATTTGGCTATTTCGTCGTCGTAATCGATGACAGACCTGCCATGTAGTAGCGCAACACCCATTGCAGTGAATTGCTTTGAAACTGACGCAAGATTAAATGATGACTCCTCATTTATAGTTTTCTCACCATTTGCTCCACTCACTCCGTACCACTTTTCTAAAATTACCTTTCCTCCTTTTGAAAGCAATACGGTGCCATTGAATTTGTTATTTTTATGGATACCGCTTAACCAACGATCAATCTCATCCAGTTTTTCACTTTGTGAAATGTTTTCTGAGATATTCAAAGCTGGAATACGGAGAGCAAAGAATAGCGATAAAATTACTGATACAAGGATAATAGATACTATAGTTAGCATTCTCTTCAACCTTTACTCCTTACCATAATTTTTCGCGAGCCTAACAGTATGATAACGAGACCCTGGGCTCTCGTTATCACTGAAATCAAAGCGAGACCTAGGCAATATCTTTCATATTGGCGATACAGAAGGGAACGGTCAAGCCAAATTGGTAGTAGAAGGTCTGTTCATGGGGCATTTTTTCAAACAACCACCACTGGCAAGATTGAGACATTCTATTAGTCAGATCAAATCTAGAGAGTCACAAATAAAGGCAAGTAACGGATATCACGCTTTACGTTGCGTAAAACAATACAGCACCTGTCATATTGCCATTACACACTATTCAATAGACATCCCCTCACCTTCTAATAATCGTGATGTATTATGCTTGCGTATATGACGTTCTTCATGCGCATTCCATTCCCATAAAGTAATACACTCCCCATCACATAATTCGGCAACCTCAACAATGCGCCGACCCTGATCACGCAGCTTCTTAACGGGTACTATTGGCATGTAATGTCGTCACAATGCCGGAATGCCCGGTATTAATCGCTTTCAGAAAAGTATCCGCCGCATCCGCATCACGTAATTCCCCGAGCACAAGACGATCGGGGTTCATACGTAGGGCATTCTTCAAAAGATCACTCATGGATAATTGCATACCACCCGCTGTCGCCCTGACCGCGGCTTCTGTAGCGACCAGGTGTGGCTTGTTGATCTGCAGCTCCAAGGTATCCTCAATAGTGATAATACGCTCACTGTCGGGTATAAAATTGGCCAGGACATTCAGCAGCGTCGTTTTCCCAGACCCGGTACTGCCTGACAGAATGACATTGGCCTCTGCCAACATGACATTCTGAAAATACCTGAGCATGTCTTGATTGAACGATCCCTTGTTTAAAAGATCATCAGGCAATAAACGTACCTTTGGAAACAAACGAATGGTCATGCAATGACCATTCGCGGCATACGGCGATAACAAGGCATTAACGCGCGAACCATCCGGTAAGCGCGCATCCAGACGCGGATGCGTCTGCGTATTCACTTTCTGCCCGAGGGCATTGGCGACCTGCTCGATACAGGATTGTAACTGAAACTCACTATCCCACCGGGCATCGACTTTCTTTTTCTCGCCAAAGGCCTCAATGTAGACATCATCATGGCGATTGACCATGATTTCACTGACGCCTTCAACATCAAAAAAGGGTTTGATCGGGATCAAGTAATGATCGACCAAACTCCATACATCCAGAATATTGGCATCCGGTAATGCACTCACAGTGATAGCTCCTTGAGTAAGGTTTCGTGGGTAAACTTGAATCGGTCCCTGATATCATCACTGGGCGTGAATAATTTATCCGCTTCAAACCAACGCCTTTTTTCTTTATTGAAACGATAGACCGGCCACTCCGGACGGTCAAAACGTTGCTTGTAATAATCTCGCAAACTCGGCTTTGTAAAGACATATTCAACAGCATGATAACGCTCATCGCGCATCGCGCGTAAATGATCAATTAACGCCATATACATGCGCTTATCAGTTTTAGCAGTAAGCTCAACCTCAATAGCGGTGTGATGCAGGCCATCGGCACTGACCAGCGCATCGGGAATCTTGACGCGTGACTCCCCTTCCCTGCCTAATAAACGTTCCGGTTTATGGTCCGTCAACGACGACATTCTGTTCAGGATCGCCTTCTGTACAGACAGGTCATGGGGAACCAGCGTCAGGTTAATCTTCGATGGATCAGGATTATATAATCCGGCGACAAAATCAGGATCATCGGCGAGTTGCAGCGCAACGCGGGTCAACATCACCAGATCATCTTTCATGAATGGAACACTGACCGTTCTGAGTAAATCACGGGCGATCAGTTTTTTAAAATATTGAACATTATGTCGTGAATTCAGACCGAGCCGCTGCATGAGCAGCGGTATGGTGGAATAATGATAGCGAAGCAGCCAGTCAAAAACGTCGGCCTGTTTTTCTGCGGCACGGCGCGTCGGGGATTCAACCGACGCGCGTGGATTGCGCGGCTGTTTAAGCGTTGAGTCATTCATGAATCAAATACCGTCCATGTAACAATAAAGAGTGCAACCAGTATAATGCCAATCACCAGTTTCCAAGTCCATTTGATCGGCAGCCAGATAGCAAGGCCACTAAATCTTAACATTTGTTTCGTGGTCATGTAAGCCTCCTTGTTAATCAGTTTACGATCGTAAAGTTCATCCATATGTCCGACACTTTACGATCGTAAACTGTGATCCTAAATAAAAACATGATGCGATAACAACCTGTCCGATCATCCTGGCACAGGATACAAACAACAAGGCCTGGCGCAAACACGACGCATACTATGCACCCATGGCCCAGCAAAACAACCGCCGCCCGCGTCGCGCAAGTGCAAGCGCGACAGGCAAAACACAAGGGGCAGCATGCAGTGCCCCTTGTGTACGCAGCGCCCTTAGCGCGGAGGGCCGGACGCGCACACCCCTGTGCGCGCGGACCGCAACCGACCCCAGTCGGCTGCGGTCCAATCCGGTGCAGGTCGTCCCCGTCCAGGGGTCGCCCTGCACTGACCCGGGAAGCGCCCATCGCGCAACCCGGGTCAGCCAAGCAGTAGCCATACGCACCCATGCGAATGGCAGTCCACGAATGCGCCCCAGCGCATGGGTGGACGGTACTGCTGCCGTCGTCAGAGTCGCACTAGCGACGTCTGACCACCCGTCTCGTGGGTGGCCGATAGGCCATCGCACCAGCGGCAAGTGACAGAGCAAAGCGAGTTCACGCAGCCCGCGAGGCGGGTGGTCAGGCGTCGTGCACTGCACGTAAGACCTGACGACGGCGGGTGAATCCGTTGACTGTTGATGCGTGCAGCATCGGCGGCCAATGGAGAGGGCTTGCCCTCAAAGCCCAGGACCGCGTTCAGCGGTACGGGCGCGGGGGAATTGCGTGATAAGTTGTTGTTCAAACAACGCAAGCGCGCAATGGGGGCTTGCCCCGCTAACCCGACTCATGGCGTCCAGCCATCGGCGTTAGCATCCATGGACGAACATCGATCGTCCGTAATCTCGCGGTAATAATACGCACAATGATAGTAGCATAGTTAATAAACATTATAACAGGGACTGGAATAAACAGCGCGCTACTATCATGCTGATTACTATTTCGTAAAATGATCATGCGTATTGACAGCGAATAAACTTGCGTCCAATGACTTTACGATCGTAAACTATATAAAGTTTACGGACGTAAAGTTTTTAAGGAAGACGCAACACATAGGGATTTGTATGGATCAATTTGCTTCGCGATTATATTCTTGGGCTGCCGATTGGGCACTATCGGCAGCTGCATGGACAGATCCCTGGTGGTGGGTCTGTATTGCCGGGTTACTTTTTCTGGTCATGATTCTCGGTGTGTGGCCGTTATCGACCCATCCAAACCATACACAGCTTGAAGCGATAACGGTGCTGTTGCGCAAGATTCTGATGTTTATTTTCATGTGCCTGGCCTTTGCTTTCCCGCTGATATTGATGGCCGCCCATGTCGCGACCAGCGCCAATGAGGGCTTGGCCGCGGATAACTTTATCCTGTGGTATTGGGATATGGCCACGGCTTATTGGACGATGGTCGTCGCCGCGCTGCTGTCCGGCTGGGTCATAAAATTTATCGCGAATCGTTATTTGCATACGTACCTGTCTTCACTGGTGCGTAAATTCCGGGTCGTGCAAAGCTCTGATATGCAATCGGACATCCGCCGCGAAATTGGCAAATATGAGCCCGTCGATTTTTTACCGGCGAAATACTACAAGGCTAACAAGGTGTTTTTAGGCCTGGATGAAAAAGGCAAACCTTTATATGTTCCGCTCGATCTTTATTATGAAACCCATATGCAGATCGTCGGACCGACCCGCTCGGGTAAAGGGGTCTTGCTCGGCGTGATCCTCGATCAAGCGATCCGTCGCGGCGATAGCGTATTTTTTATTGATCCGAAAACCGATAAATTCATTCCGCACATCATGGCACAGGCTGCGGAAGAGGCTGGCCGGCCCTTTGTCTACCTGGATCTGAACGGTGACGGCCAAGGCAAATGGGCGCCTTTTTTGGGCGGCGATTTGCGTGACCGGCGTGCCCGCATGATCAACACCTTTGGGCTACAAAGCCGCGGGACCGACGCGGATGTTTACCTGGCACGCGAACGTGGTGTGGTTGATCGCTTGCTCAAGCAGACCAATGGCACCTTGCCGGCCATGGTCAAGCACATACGTGATAATGATCTGCAGGAACTTGCATCAAGGCTTAGTGATGGTCTGAAAGAATGGCACGAAGTGCCGTCCTTCTCGCCCAGAAAAGATCGAGGGTTTTCGATCAGACGCAGCCTGCTCGAAAATGCCGTGGTCTATATCCGCGGCTCGGTCAAGGATCATGTGATCCGTGATGCCACCCGATCTTTAATCATTGAACTGGTGCAAGAGATATCAGCACTGGGCGATCAACGTAAGGAACATTTAACAGTGGCGGTCGATGAAGTCCGCTTTGTGATCTCCGAACCATTGGTCGATGCCCTGGCGACCGTGGCCGGTTTTGGTGTCAACATGATCACCGCCTATCAATCCATTCTCGACATTCGCAATCTGCCGGATAAGTCATTAGACCGCCAGGCGACCGAACAATCGGTTAATGTGAATAGCCAGATCAAGGTGCTCTACCGTGCCCCTGATTTCGATACCGCGGAATGGGGCGCTAAACAAAGCGGTACGCAGTTCCTGACCGTACCGCGTTTTGAGACCACCAATATTGGCAAGTACGGTGAGGAGACCTGGGGTGAAAACCGTATGCTCACGTCGGTCGAAGAAAACCTGATCACCGAAAATTTGTTACTAGGGCTGAAATCCCGGGTAGCCATAGTCTATCGGCCCGGAGAACTGGCCAGTGTTTGTCGCACCAGCTGGGTGCCTGTTACAAAAACGTATGATCGTTACCAGGTCAGTCTTCAGCCGGAAGCGCAACAAACCGACGATCGACAACCAACAGCAAAGCCAAAACAAAAGACAAAACCCAAATTAAATGCAAAGCCTGAAACAAAGGCGGCGACAAAAGACCAGCGCGCGGAGAACACAGCCAAAGAAAAAAGCGAAAGCCTATCCATCGATGAACTATAGAATGACAATGATTTAAATTTATCCTATACTTTTCAGTGAATCAATTTTGATTCATTCTCTAACGTGCTGGAAGTCCTTTTACGGGCCTTCCGGCGCGTAAAGGACTGTCCATGATGAAAGGAACAGTCTGATGAGACTATTAGAAGTACTGAAGCGACTTTTTAGTCGTCAGTTAGCCGAAAAATCCTCGCTACTACAGGAAGATCTTCGGAAAATTGGGTTAGTGTTAACAGGTGCAGGTATTCTTGCTATCGTTATTGATAGTAATTTTGCCGGCTTCCTGGTGATGATTTTCGGTATTATCACTTGGATATTTGGATTGACCGACAAGAGGACTGAGGATGATTAGACATGTGGACAATAGCTAGTTTGGTTGTACTTGGCGCTTTTGTTATCTGGATGATCTGGATGTCAGAGCGATATACTGCTAAGCACAAAAATACGCCCAAGCAGTAAGAGTAAGCCTTTATAGGCAGCACTCTCAAAAGGCGACTTCGGTCGCCTTTTTCTTTGTGCAATACAACGCCAGGTATGTCGGCGACATACGCATAAAAAAGGGAAAGCAATATGCTTTCCCTGTAGACAGCTGTTCTATTCAGAACGCTGTCGTGCTTGCCAGTCTTTTAGCATCAGATTACGGATACCAGTCAACAATTGATTATATTGCTCATCAATACGTTGACGACTGCCATGATATAACTCAACGCTGTAACGCGAGTCCTGTAGCTCCTTCGTGGCATGTATTAGATAACAGCCACAGGAACTGAGCAGGCATGCGCTTGATGCTTCCATTAAAATAACCGCTAGATCAATCGGTGCTGAAACAAAAGCAAGCTTGCCTTGCCAACACTTAAGATCATCATTAATTTCTGCATCAATATCGACCGTATTGTAAAATTCTCCATGCTCAAGAAGCGCTGGAAGGATTTTATCAAACGTGCGTGCGTCGTGATGTATGTCATACATTGCTAGTACCTCACTAGGTTAGGGAGGGCAATGCTGTCACCAATAAGGTGACAACAAAGTCACCTCATTGGTGTTATACATCATCAGTCATTCGTAAATGACATCAGCGCTTGCAAGTGTAGCACAACACCTGCTATCAGCGTTAAAATATCCATATGTGTAACGCTGTTCAATACATGTTTGATGGTAACAAGTACCGTTATGATTTCCAGGACGCTGCCGCCGTTTTACCTGTCATCATGAAAGCAGGCCCGCCCATTGTATTGCCTTGGGGTCGACGTGAATCAGAGGATGGCAGCCTGCCTATTGGCGGCTGGGCATCGCTTGAGTCCATCCACAATGGCGAATGGGATCGCTGGTTTGCCAGGCCAGTAAAGCTGCCAATTACAAGTTTTATGGAAAAGAATACAAAAGGCGTCAAGCACTGGTTTGATATCATCGAGGGACAATATATACAGGGACTGGTTGCCAGAGAGGGGCAAGAACGCCGCGTCTATTGTGTCTGTATACAAGCGGATGGATCTGAACCGAACGATTACAGTCGCTGGCCACGTATTATCTTTGCATTATAGTAACAATACTCAATGCACTGATCTCACCCCTGTTACAACGATTGCCCTACCCCATGGGTCCACCGCCGCCACAACGGCCCCGCGCTTTGCCTGCGCATTTTATCTGGCGATGCTGCGGCAGTCACGGGCGATGGGCCGTGGACTATGGGGAAAGCCTTGAAGGATACAGCAAGATATTAGGCTATCAGAGGTCTGCGTGTGTTATCGCGGGTTTTATATAAGAAAACAGGAGGACAGTTGTCCTCCTGTTATTGGCATTACACAATAATGTATGCTGCCAGTCGGTCAATAATAATCAGGTATATTGAATACTGATCGCATTCAAGACACCTTTACTGTTGAGATAAATATCTGTGCCATCACCGGATTGTGCACCGGTGATAAAAAGATCATAAATCTCTGCCTCAACTGGGGTACCGTCAAATGGATTAACACCCGATTTAACAATATTCTCAGCGACCGATTTCACCGCCTGGCCGACCAACAAATCAAGATACTGGATACGCGATTTCGCGTTTTTTCCACTACCCTCCTTGCCAGTAATCAAACCCACATTAACGAAATACAGTGGATCGCCCTGATCGCGATCATGCCGTTTAAATTCGTTAATAAATACCTTACCAGTGGTTGCAGTATAGGGCTTGTAGGCCTTACGTTGATTGCTGTTGCTTTCACTCATGACTAGTGCCTCACTCAATTAATTAAAAAATAAATAAGGCAATATAGCCGCCGCCTGAAAGGCAGCGATTAGACTGCCTTTCAGTTTACAACATCGGTTATTAATGACCGACTAAGCATGAGTGTAGCAAAACATTAATTTGTAACACAGCCAGCAGGATAGACCGGGGTAGGTGTTACAAAATCCTTTGTACTATAATGAGTATGCGAGCCAGTATTGGCGTGCATTGTTTGAACCGAGTAACGGGAGTTAAACCCCGATACTCGGGGAAAACTCCCTCCATTGATTGGAGGTGTAATATGGCTTTTAATGAAATTCAGGTTAGTGATAAAAATCACGACGCGCTTGTAGAATGTTATGAACTGGCTAAGCAATACAACATGCACATCGAAGGTGTTTCATGTTGTAAGGTTTCAATTGCGATAGACAAATTTGCTTTAATTCTTTTTAAGAAACCAAAGCAGTCTGAGCAATATGTTGAACATGCGATAGAAAGGGCATATTCATTGTATGACATTATGCTAGATCTTGTTGTTGATACTAACCAGTTAAAACTATAGCCATCAGCAAAGCCCTTCTTTTCTTTGAAGGGCTTTTTTTATAAAAAAAGGGAAGACCGAAGTCTTCCCTTGGCTGCACATTAATGTGCAGGGTGACAGTAACGTTCAAGAATGTACGTTGCCGCCCTATCTGCAAGTGAAGCGGCTCGCTGTATTGCTTTTTTATCGTCTTCAAGTAGCTGAATCCAACTAGCAATATAGTTTTCGTGTCCCTGCAATGTTCCTTTAATGCCAAAATTGGCACATAGAAAGGAAGCACCGAGTTCCGCGACCAACTCCTCAAATGCATACTCAGGCGTACCATATCGACCCTTATCACGCGCAAGGCGAGACGGGGAGCCGACCGCATGAACTAACTCATGAAAACGGGTTGCATAGTAATCATCCTGGCGTGTAAAACGCGAACGATCAGGCAACACAATTTCATCGGTATCATGTCGGTAATACGCCTTAACACCCTCATGATGGACGGGGATATCCGCATTCGCGTTGTAAAACAACTGCTCTGCGGCTTCCATATCGACACAATTGGGTACGGTTTCGACATCAGATAAGCCTTCTACCTGGTCAATATTGAATAACGTGAACCGACGTAACACGAACCGCATTGGCTCAGATACATTCGATTCACTGCTATTCTCAGACTTTGCCGAATCCTCGATGGGCTTGTATTTCAAACATTGAATACCAGTCGCGCCTTTGCGCACGCCGCCAAGCGGGTGACCGTCTTCATTAATGAAATAATAACCCTTACCGCGCGCACGACTTTTCTTAATAACATCAATGCCTTGTTTCTTTGCATATTCAGCAACCAGTTCCTGGGCTTGTCGATAGGTCGTCCATCGATGACCCGTGAAACCAAAAGCGTCCTGTGCAGACCAAAGCAGTAAAATATTAAGACCGTGATAGCGGTCGCCAGTCATGGCATTAGTGGGTAAAGCAAAGGGTACTTCTGCATCCCAAGGCCGTTCCCATGGCTTAACGCCAATTTCAAGTGACAAGACAATCTGTGCCGTGATCTCGGCATATACATCATTATTCATGCTAGTACCTCGCTTCTTATAAAAAAAGAAGGAGGCGCCGAGTCGCTACCATAGAAGGTAGCAACGAGGCTACCTCCTATGATTTACAAATCGCCGATCAAATGAAGACCGACAATCCAATCATAGCAAATATGAGAAGAGAGACAATGTAACAAACAAGCCCCCTACTACGGGACTTATTGTTACTAATACCTATCTGACAAGCAGACGATCACAGATCGATGAAATGGTGAGGCAGATATGTCATCTACGCATCGTAAATGACTTAGCAAGACTTCGACAAACAAGCTCGGAACGATTTAAACCTCGCGAGATGTATGTAATCGTCCCAGCAAGTCGTTCAGTTGTTCAAGGCTCGAATATGTAAAACGAACAGTGCCAGTATCTTTATTTGCATTATGCTGGATAGTAAAAGGCACACCCGTTTGTTCAGAAAACAGTTTTTCCAGATGTAATATTGCGAGATCTTTATTTTCTTGTGGCTTGTCTTTTTTATTATTTGATTTAGTCAGCTCGGAACTATTGTATTCACCGGCCCGAATTTTCTCAATCTTGCGTTGACGTTCATCATGTGGCAATGATCCCAGCTTATTCAGCGCCGCCTTATCTGTCACAACACCATCCATCGCGAGTTGTTGTACGTCTTCAGGCAAGCGTAGTATTTTCCGGCGCTGACTGATCCATGATTCTGATACGCCTAGTTCGTCGGATACCGCTTTTGCGCTATCGCCTCGCTTTGAGATCATTAATTCCAGGGTCTTGGCCAGTTC
>CAMYJD010000062.1 GCA_947258655.1 uncultured Gammaproteobacteria bacterium
CTGTCCACTTGCTGGCGAAATGTGCCAGGCTTGTTTGGTAGTGATGAGTATTGTTGCTTATAAAACAGTAAGCAAATAAAACCTATCAACATTGAAATGTCTTATAGGTTACAATTCTACAGCATGACAATGAAGATGCTGTCTACACAATATCCGCTCCGTTACGCTGGGCTTCCAGTAGAACAAGCACAGCGAGTACAATAAATATTGCAATCAAAGAATTAATAGTGATCCGGATTCTATGTGGCAGTCGTTTCACGATTGCCTCCCGAATTATATTGAGTTAAAAAAGAACACTGATTCATACAATTAGTGTCTGTTGGTATACCCGACACCAGTAATGCATATGAATCTTGTTATCAATTTACGAAGCAATCTTCTTTTGTGCCGACTGCGCCCAGGCAACATGTGGATGCATCACACCCTGATCAATGACCATATCCAGCTTTAACACCTCTCTGATATTTTGGGTTGTGAAGTTTTCGGCAAATGCCGCCTGCAAATGCTCGTTGTGAAAACTGTTCAGGTAAAGTAAATTGGGATGCATTCCGTGTTGTTGCTCGAAATCCCGAATAATGCGATAGATATAAGCTAACATGGCAATCTCTCCATATGACTAACTCTCACAATTATAACTGCATAACACTAAATTGGTTAATAAATAACCAATATGCACCAATTTGTATGCGTTGCTACAGGCGCAGCGCATCTTCATTCAAGGCCATCCATGCATACGCAATATAGTTCTATAAACAGATTTATGCTGTTCCGTGATCTGTCATGATCAGTATTTCACGCTCGAATGCGAAGCAACAGGCGCGCATTGAGTCACGCCTGATCGTATGGGTAAAAATCTGATTTGATACACGTACCATCCGCTAGCAGAATTGCGCCCGGCTTTTCAGATACACACTCTGTGCGTGTGATATGAACATGATATTTAATATATAATCTTTTCATTACAGAATAATGAGAGGACGTTGCGAGTGACAAATACATTTCTGCAAGGACCAATCCTGAAGGGACAGCGTGCCCTGGTTACCGGTGGCGGAACTGGAATCGGCGCCGGAATCGCCCGTGCTCTCGGTGCTGCCGGCGCCAGTGTCGTCGTCAATTATCGTCGCAGCCAGCAAGAAGCGCAGCGCGTTGTCAATGACATTCGCACAAGCGGCGGCGAGGCGATCGCGATACAGGCCGATGTCAGTAAGCAGGACGAAGCCGAGGCGATGTTTACAGCCATGTATGATCAATATGGCAGCATAGATATCCTGATCAATAATGCCGGTATTCAATGGGATGAGGCCTTTCTGGATATGAGTCTGGAACAATGGCACAAGGTGCTGGATGTCAACCTGACTGCCCAGTTTATCTGTGCGCAGCTAGCCGCAAGGGAATTTGTCCGCCGTGGTGTCACACCAGATTTATCTGTCTCCGCCGGCAAGATCATCTGTATCTCATCGGTACATGAAACCATTCCCTGGGCGGGTCATGTCAATTATGCCGCCTCCAAGGGTGGACTGATGATGTTTATGAAAACGATTGCCCAGGAACTGGCCCATCTCAAGGTGCGCGTCAACGGCATCGCCCCCGGCGCGATACGCACACGCATTAACCGCGCGGCCTGGGAAACCCCCGAAGCAGAAGCGGAGTTATTAAAGCTGATCCCGTATGAGCGCATTGGCGAGCCTGCCGATATTGGCCGCGCCGCCGTGTGGCTGGCTTCGGATGCATCGGAATATGTGACTGGAGAAACACTGTACATCGATGGAGGAATGACATTATACCCCGGCTTTCGTGAGGGCGGTTAAACACTCTATTAACATGCAAGCCAGCTATGACAATATTATTATTGGCTCGGGCGCGGGCGGCGCGGCTGCTGCCTGGCGCTTGGCGCAGAGTGGACAATCCGTGCTGATGCTGGAGCGCGGCTCGGCATTACCAACAGACGGAAGCACGCTGGATGTTGACAAGGTCCTGCGCAAGCGCTGCTTTAATGGTCGCGAAGACTGGCAGGACATGGATGGCAGGAATTTTTCGCCCAACGAGTTTTTCAATGTTGGCGGTAAAACCAAATGGTATGGAGCCGCCCTGCTGCGTTTTTCTGCGAACGAATTCGAGGCCGACAGTAAACACCAGTGCCTGCCGTGGCCGATCCAATATGCTGACCTGGCGCCGTATTACGATCAGGCCGAGCAATTACTGGACATTAAAACCTTTGCCCTGGAACCCCAGTTAGAAAGGATCAGTCACAAAATCACTCGCACCAATAGTGAGTGGAAGTCACAGGCACTACCCTTGGGCCTGTCCGACAATATACAGCAACACCCATACGAGGCCAGGCACTTTGACGGCTTTGCATCCGTGGCCGGGCTGAAATCCGATGCCCAGAACTGTTTTATCCAGGCGCTTGATGGCAAGTCAGATTTTAACTGTATCACCGCGAAGCAGGTCGTGACATTGATAGCGGGCAAATCAACGGGCCAGGTACAGGGCGTGGAATGTGCAGACGGGACACAGTATTTTGGCCGCAGGGTGTTTCTGGCAGCCGGCGCCCTGCACTCTCCGCGTATTCTGCATAATTATTACCATACTCATGGGCTGCCTGCCGGTGTTGTCGGTCGTTATTATAAATGCCATTTGAACACCGTGTTGCTGGCCTTCTCGCCTGCACGCAAGACTGACCTGCTGCGCAAGACCCTGTTACTACTGAATACACGCTATCCTCATAGCAGCATCCAGACTTTGGGCTGGATGGATGGTGAAATCCTCGCGACTCAGTTACCTGCGTGGTTGCCAGACTGGCTGAGCAATTTTCTCGGTTCCAGGGCCTATGGATTCTGGCTAAGCAGCGAAGATGGTTCCGATGCACGCAATTGCATCCGCCTTGCAGACCGGCAACAATCCCGTCCTGGTCTCGATTACAGGCTCGAGCGCTTACCGCAAACAGTGACTGAACACCGACAATTGATACGCGCATTCAGGCGTCGCCTGCTACGCAGTGGTATGTTATCGTCAGTGCGTACGATGCCACTGGCAGCCACGGCGCATGCCTGCGGGACACTGATCACGGGGCATGACGAGCAGCATTCAGTCGTCGATCCCGCCGGCCGTGTGTGGGGATTTGATAACCTGTATGTTGTCGATGGCAGCGTCCTCCCACGCTCCGGCAAATTCAATCCGGCATTGACGATCTATGCATGGGCCTTGCGCACCGCCGACCTGGCCTTGAAACAGGCATGACAGAAGTTTTGCCCTGAACGGTAACGATATGAACAACGAACGTAAACGCCTGCAAAAGCAACGCAGTGGTGAAGAAAACTGGAGACTCTGGGGTCCCTATTTAAGTGAACGCGCCTGGGGCACGGTGCGTGAAGACTACAGTGCCGAGGGCACGGCGTGGCGCTATTTCAATCATGATCAGGCGCGCTCGCGCGCCTATCGCTGGACCGAGGATGGAATCGGCGGTATCTGCGATGAGCAACAGCGTCTGTGTTTTGCCCTGGCCCTGTGGAATGGCCAGGACCCGTTCCTGAAGGAGCGTGCCTTTGGCCTGACCGGCAAACAGGGCAATCGCGGTGAAGATGTAAAGGAATATTATTTTTACAAGGATGCCACACCCAGCCACAGTTATATGCGCTATGCCTATAAATACCCGCAGGCAGCATTCCCGTATCAACAACTGCTGGAGGAAAATCGCCAGCGCGGCCGTGATAAACCGCCATTCAACCTCCAGGACACAGGTGTTTTTAACGACAATTGTTTCTGGGATGTGGACATTCTCTACGCCAAGGCAGGGCCGGAACAAATTCATATTCGCATCATTGTCCATAACCACGCAGCGGATAGCGCTCGATTGCACTTGCTGCCGACCTTATGGTTTCGTAATACCTGGGCCTGGAGCAAAAATCCGCCTGTCAGGCCTTTAATACAATCAATACCGCAACCTGAATCGTGTGCCTGGGCAGTACAGGCACGGCATGACGAGCTGGGGCAGTACTATCTGTACGGCCAACGTGATGCCCGAGCCCTGTTCAGCGAAAATGACAGTAATAAGGAACGCCTGTGGAACACGACCAATTCGAGCGCCTATGTGAAGGACGCGTTTCACCGCTATGTTGTTGACGGCGATGAGCATGCGATCAATCCTGCCAATCAAGGCAGTAAATTCGCCGCCTGGCACAGCCTCGATGTCGACGGCGGACAATCTACCGAGATCAACCTGTTGCTGTCATCCACTCCGCTGGAGGACCCGTTCAAAAACAATGATACGGTTTTGACATTGCGCCGTGCGGAAGCCGATGTCTTTTTTGATGATTTATTACCACAGGCCAACCTGGAAGATAATCGCATTCTGCGTCAGTCCATTGCCGGCATGATCTGGGGTAAACAGTTCTACCATTACGATGTTGCACGTTGGCTGGATGGCGACATCGTTGCGGCCCCTGAAGGTCGGGCAGGACGCAACCATAACTGGCGTCACTTCAAGGCGGCACAGATTATCTCGATGCCAGATACCTGGGAATACCCGTGGTTCGCGGCCTGGGACCTGGCCTATCATTGCGCCACGCTAAGCCTATTCGATATCGATTTTGCCAAGGATCAGATCGAACTGATGCTGCATGAAGACTATCTGCACCCGAATGGCCAGCTGCCCGCCTATGAATGGGAATTCGGTGACGCCAATCCACCGGTACACGCAATGGGTGCACTGGAGGTCTACCGTGCAGAGCGCGCGCAACGCGGCACTGGTGATCTCGGTTTCCTGCAGCGCGTGTTCAACAAACTGTTGCTCAACTATGCCTGGTGGATCAACCGCAAGGACAGCGACAACCATAATATTTTTGAAGGCGGCTTTCTCGGACTGGATAATATTTCGGTCCTGAATCGTTCCGAGGCCATGCCGCTCGGTTATACGCTGAAGCAGGCCGATGCAACCGGGTGGATGGCGATGTTCTCATTGAACATGACCGTCATCGCCCTCGAACTTGCCACGCAAAATCCGAATTATGAAGACATAGCCATCCAGACCTATCGCCAGTTCCTCGCCATTGCCAGTGCCATCGCCGGGCACAGTTCCATTGATCTGTCACTATGGGATGGCGAGGACAAATTCTTTAAAGACCTGGTGATTACACCGGACGGGAAGGCACACCATATCGACGTCTTCTCGTGGGTCGGCATCATTCCACTATTTGCATGTGAAATCATCGATCAGCGTCTACTGGAAAACGCACCCAGGTTCAGGCAGGAATTAAACAGATACAAGTCGGGCCTGTTCGACGGTGAATTCATATGCGCCTGCCCTGCCCGCGTCAATGACCGTGGTGAGCACCTGCTGTCCCTGGTTGACCACACCATGCTCCCGGGTATTCTCGAACGCATATTCAACGAAGATGAATTTCTGTCCAGATTCGGCGTACGCAGTCTCAGCCGCATACATGCCACACAGCGTGAGCTCGGCAATATACCGGGGCTAGGCGCCGGGCTCATCGAATACATCCCGGGTGAATCCAATAGCGGCCTTTTTGGCGGCAACTCCAACTGGCGTGGCCCGGTGTGGATGCCATTGAACTATTCACTGATACAGGCACTGGAGAAATTCCACAACTATCTGGGCGAAGGATTTACCATTGCTGTTCCTGCATTCGACAATCAGCCTCTGAATCTGCACCAGATTGCACAAAAGTTATCCGAACGCCTGGTTGACCTGTTTCGCCGTAATGAACAAGGGATCATACCCT
Organism: uncultured Gammaproteobacteria bacterium; assembly: GCA_947258655.1. Lineage (GTDB taxonomy): Bacteria > Pseudomonadota > Gammaproteobacteria > JAADHQ01 > JAADHQ01 > JAADHQ01. The sequence goes on from CAMYJD010000062.1 coordinate 5,742, forward strand.
CCATGCAGGCCTATAAACTCTCATGCAACAATGTTGACTGGGCCGACCTGTTACTGTTCCATGAATACTTTCATGCAGAAACCGGCCAGGGCCTGGGTGCCGCGCATCAGACTGGCTGGACCGCACTGGTCTCCAACCTGGTCATGCGGCGCTATCGAAAGTAATTAATGTCTTGTATGAACAACATGTGTGCCGGATTATTTAACATTTCATGCACTTTCGCATGATGTATATTATCGGTAATGGCTGCTATAGACTTTCTATCAGACAGGACTTCCGGGCTACCTGTGCATATGACTAAAAAAACATTCCGGCATTACATATTGCTTGCTGCCCTATCCCTGCTCCCGGCATGCACACACTTGCCTGTGGCCTCAGACGTCAATCATATTGTCCTGCTATGGCTTAAACCTGATGTCACAGCGGCCAAAACCGAGGAGATTATTCAGTTAACCAGACAGCTTGCACACATCGAAGGCGTAGAACAATTGCAGGTCGGACGCTCCATACCCAGCAACAGGAAAATAGTCGATGGCAGTTTTGATATCGGAATCTATATGCGCTTTGACAGTCGCGATGACATGAACAGCTACCTGAACCATCCCCGCCATGTAGCGCTGGTTAATGATCATATCAGGCCCAATATAAGCAAAATCGTGGTCTATGATTTTTAATCATCAGTGCATATTCAAACCACTTATAACATACAATCAAACTAATGTTTCGCAGTATCTTCTGCACTTATAACAAGCATTTCCAATAATCTCCATTCCACTATCGTGTAATTCACACTACACAGTGGATACCTGCAATATTATTGCAACAATTTATCGATAGTGTAAGGAAATAATATACAAACCTGAAAATGGAGATGGTTATGAAGCCTGGTCAATCTTTACTAAAAATGAACATTATTGCTCTTGCAGTTGGCAGTATACTGTCGGTATCAGCCGCTATGGCAAGCAATAAAGGACACGACGTACAGTTCAAGCGTGTTGCCAGCTTCCCCGCATTCAATAACTACACAATAGATACCGAATCGGTTGCGGAAATCGTCGCCGCCAGTAAAGATGGTATGACACTGGTTTACACAGACAGTAAAAACGAGAGCGTGGGCTTTGTGGATATCAAAAACCCGCGTAAGCCCAAAGCGCTTGGTGCACTGGCAGTGAGTGGTGAACCCACTTCTGTAGCCGTCAAGGGTAATTATGCCCTGGTGGGTGTCAATACATCAGCAGATTTTGTCACTCCCTCCGGTCATCTTGCCGTCGTCAACATGACTACCCACTCTATCGTCGCCACGCACGACCTGGGAGGCCAGCCTGATTCTGTTGCAGTCAGTCCTGATGGGCGCTATGCCGCGATTGCCATCGAAAACGAACGCAATGAGGAATGGTGCGTGGTACCCGGAGATGGTCTGAACAATGATTTCCCGGTTCCTGAAGATGATGATGTTGCTGCGGCGGCCTGTGAAGCCATCGATGGTGTCGTCGGTGGATTGCCTCAACAGCCTGCAGGAAAGCTCGTTATCGTCGACCTGACTGGAACGCCCGGGAATTGGGGCTTGCGCGATGTCGCTCTAACAGGATTAACCGGCATGCTCAACGCGGATGATCCGGAACCGGAATATGTTGATATCAATCGCAACAATATTGCCGCGGTTACACTACAGGAAAACAATCATATTGCCCTCGTCAATCTAAAAAAAGGCAAGGTCATCAAACATTTCAGCGCCGGTATGACTGATCTCGACCAGATCGACACCGAAAAGGATAACTTGATCCTGTTGAATGATTCACTCAGCGACGTTGCACGTGAACCTGATGGCATAACTTGGATCAACGCCAATACCTTTGCCACTGCCGACGAGGGTGACCTGAATGGTGGTAGCCGTGGCTTCACGATTTACAAGAAGAATGGCAACGTAACCCATGCCTCCGGAAACAACGTGGAACACGCCATTGTGCGTCACGGTCACTTCCCGGACAAGCGTGCAGGTAAAAAAGGAAATGAACCGGAAAACGTCGAGTTTGGTAAGTACGGTAAAAACAGATTACTGTTTGTCGGCTCAGAACGCTCCAGCGCTGTACTCGTATATAGACTCAGGAATAATTCAGGCAAAGGTCCGAAATTAATACAGGTATTGCCAACCATGGTCAAACCGGAAGGTCTGCTGTCAATCCCGCAACGCGGCCTGTTCGTCGTAGCCAGTGAGGATGACGATCGCAGTGACAAGTTCCGTGCGGGCATAACGATCTTCAAACAGGCGAAAAGACCCAACTACCCGACTATTGTATCGGCCGATCGCAACGATGGCACACCGATTCCTTGGAGTGCCCTGTCAGGCCTGGCTATCGACAAGGATGACGAGGATATCGCCTACACGATTCAAGACAGTTTCTATGAAAAGAGCCGTGTCTTGGTTATGGATATCGATAAGTCACCCGCCATTATCAAGGGTGATATCCTGTTAAAGGACAGCAATAAGCTGATCCCTGCCATGCCCCTGGATGTGGTCAATGTTGACGACACAGTCAATCTGGATCCGGAAGGTATAGCAACACGTACTAATGGCGGTTTCTGGATTGCATCTGAGGGTCGAGGTACTATTGGAGACCCAGATCGGCCGTTCGAAACCCTGAATCTTTTGCTGAAAGTATCCACGTCGGGTCTAATCGAAGATGTGCTCACCCTGCCTGACACAGTCAATGATCGCCAGGTACGTTTCGGATTCGAGGGTGTTGCCGCAACAGGATCAGGCAGTGACGAAATGGTCTATGTTGCTTTTCAACGTGAATGGTTTGGTGACCCTGATGACCATGTACGTATCGGCCGCTATCATGTCGGTAGTGGTGAATGGACCTTCTTTTACTACCCTCTCGAAGCAGCACTGTCAGAAAATGGCGGCTGGGTCGGTCTATCTGACATCGCATACCTGGGTAATGACCAATTTGCGGTCATCGAACGTGACAACCAGGGGGGGCCTGATGCAGCCATTAAGCGGCTGTATACGTTTTCGATTGCCGGCATAACGCCAAAAGCAGATAGTGTCTTACCTGATTTCCCTGTCATCAGCAAATCGCTGGTGCGCGACCTGATGCCGGATCTGCAGGCTACCGGCGGGCTTGTACTGGAAAAGATCGAGGGGCTAGCTGTGAACGAAGATGGCGATGCATTTATAGTCAATGATAACGATGGTGTAGATGATTCAAATGGGGAAACTCAACTACTTCGTTTCAAAAAACTATTTAACTAATAATATTGTGTATCCCGATTGGATAATTTACCCGGCACTAGCTGCCGGGTTTTTTTATCTCATTTGTTAGCATTAGATCTATGCCACCCCTATTGCAAGTTTTGATCGCTCGATTACAGTGATATTGATATATCAATACTGCAGCTTGCCAGCTGCAAACTGAGGTTTAGCGAATGTAAATTCGACCTCGATGTCCTGTATCAGATCTGTATGTAATCAATACCCTGTATACCGCTTCGGTCATGCGCTGATATTCATCGCATGCAGAGAAATTCTAAACAGATAATGAATGTGGGTTTTTATCGCTGCAGTCAACAGCCCTGATATATTGGATTAGTGGCAAAAATGCGCTAAGCTACGGCGCAAATCACCATTAAACTGGATCTGTGAGATATACCATATGAACAACCCATTTCAGGAGCAACTACTCAAGGCTGGTCTGGTAACCAAGGAACAGGTACAAAAGGCCAAAAAAAGTCAGCATAAAAAGAAAAAACAGCAGCGCTCCAAAAAAGAAAAGCAGCTCGATCATAACAGTATCAAGGCCGAGCAGGCGAGCAATGAAAAGGCCAGAATC
>CAMYJD010000063.1 GCA_947258655.1 uncultured Gammaproteobacteria bacterium
ATTAAGCTGGGTTCGAAAAAATGCCAGGAAGGCATTTTTCACAGCGCGATAGCGCTGCCCGAAGGGCGAGCCCCAGGAAGGGGCGAGTGAATCCCTCCCGTTGGTTGGGATATATCCATTTCAAGAAGTCGTATATATCTACATCGATATAAATCGCCATAGCCATTCTCAAAAGACCGCATTGCGGTCTTTTTTCATTTTGGAGGGGGAGGGATTCGAGTGTTTGATATAGGAAGGCAAAGCCTTCCTGTGCGAAAAGCACACCCCTCGGCAACTGCTCCATGTGTTGCTCTCGACTGCATGTTCCGGACGCAGTCTACCGATTCCTTCCCTGGAATCGTACCTCCTGCATCCATGCAGTCGTCTTCGCCATTAAAAGCAGTAGCTAGGGCCGAGTGGCTAGTAGCTAGAAAAAAACCAGCAAAGTTTAACGGGAGGGATTTGAATCCATTGCCCAAGGAAGGGCCGGTGACGCGAAGCCCATGGAAGGGCGAGAGCGTCCATTGCCCAAGGAAGGGCCGGTGACGCGAAGCCCATGGAAGGGCGAGAGCGTCCATTGGCCAAGGAAGGTCCGGTGTCGCGAAGCGCAGAACAGGGATGTTCAAATGACACGAAGCACATGGATGTGCGAGAGCGGCGCAGCGCGGCAATCCAAAGGGCCATTCCTTTGAGGCATATTCTCACGGCCTTTTAAATAGAATCATGTGTTTGTATGCCGTTTATATATTCTATTGTGAATGACACTTTGGATTGCTTCATTGCATTCGCAATGACAAATTACTATATGTTGTCGCGGGCATGGCCATTAATTCAATGTATCAATAAGCCCACGCAGCGCATCACAAACTAGACATGCTTGTGCTTGTCATAGATTTCCATGATTCGCGCCATGCAGCGCTCCAGTGCGGCGACGACCTCCGGATCAAAATGTTTGCCGGATTCGGCATGTATCACATCCAGGGCCTTTTCCACCGGCCAGGCATCCTTGTACGGGCGCTTTGACGTCAGCGCATCGAATACATCGGCAACCGCGACAATACGCGCCGACAGCGGAATGTCGGCCCCGCTTTTGCCATGCGGATAACCGCTACCATCGAATTTTTCATGATGACCCTCGGCGATCTCGATGCCGACCTGAAAGATACTGTAACCGACCTGGCTGACCTGCTGCTCACAGCGGCGCAGGACATCGGCGCCGATCAACGGGTGTCTGCTCATCTCGGTCCATTCGTCATCATCGAGCTTGCCGGGCTTGAGCAGGATCGCATCCTTGACCCCGACCTTGCCGATATCGTGCATCGGTGAAAAGCGGAACACATCGCGCACATAGGCCGGACTGATCATGTCGCTGTAAGCGCTGTCGTTACCCAGTTCCTGCGCGACAATCGCCGAATACATGCTCATGCGCAACAGGTGGTCGCCGGTCTCGGGATCGCGACTCTCGGCGAGCTTGGCCAATCCGGCCACGGCAGAAATAACCAGACCTTCCATGCCATAGGTCTTGTCGAAACTGTGGCTGACCTGTCCGGAAATATTGCTGATCAGTTCGAGGTGCTCATCTTCATAGACGCCGGCCTCGCGGGTTGCGAACACCAGCACGGCATCATTGGCCCCGGCAGCGGCGAGCGGCAGCGCGATCACGGAACACACCCCGGCCGTCCTGAAAGTTGCCGTCAGATCAGTGCCTGATGCATCAGAAGACCCCAGGTGTTTGACCTGTGCGCGCTGCGACTGCAATACCATCGCCAGCAGTGTATCATCGACCGGAAAATGCATCCCTTCGCCAGGCATCTGCGCCTGATCGGTATAGACCCGTTCCAGCGTAAAATCGGTTTGCTGTGTTGACTTTTGCAGCAGCCCGACCCAGTCGATGGGCAGAAACCCCCTGAACTCCTGGTAAACGAACTGCAGGGTTTCATCCAGGTTTGTGGCCTGATTGATGCGATCGGTCAGTTGGAACAGTGCTGCCAGTCGTTGCGTCAGGCGATTGAACATCGTCGTCATGTAACCGACTTCATTATCGACGGCGACGGGTATCTGGTGCGACAGATCACCGCGTGACACACGTCTGAAGCCGTCCACGGTCTTGTCCAGTGGCCGGAACGCCTTGAAATGCAGTAACAGCCCCAGGGTTGCGGCAATCAGCACCGATAACACAATCGCCATCTGATTCAGGCGCTTGATCTGGGCCAGTTTGCCTTCCATCATCAATTGAAAGGCATTGGCAAGATCGGTGGATGAACGCGTTAACGTCTCTTTTTGTGCGAGGATATATTCGGCGCCGGCCTCCAGTCGCGGCTCGGCCTTGTCCGGCCCGAGGACCTGATACAGACCGTTAATGAAGTCATCCCAGTTGAGCGCGGTAATATCGAGCTGGTTCAGCGACTGGCGGTCCCACTTACACACGATCGGGCCGAGCTGTCCGGTGATTTCCGGGGACAGCTTGCGTTCCCGGAACGACACGATAATTTTATCGTATTGATTAACGAGGCTATCGAGGTCTTTGCCATATAGCTCGAGGTCGCGGTAATAACTGGAGTAATCTCGCGGCGCCTTGCGCACATAGGATTGACTCTGGTTGACGATGGTCTCGCTGATAACGCGTAACTGCCCGGCCAGGTTCAGGATGATGTAGTCATGTTTGCGCAGATCGAGCTGGTACAGCGTCGTACCAATGACCGCGGCCAGCAGCACAAACTGGACACCCAGGGCCAGGGCGACCTGGAACTTAAGGGTCTTGAATAGCGCCAGCTTCATTCGTGTTTGTCCCCGGTATTGAGCCTGCTGTGTATCGGTATGCTTATCATGGTTCCTTTGAGCATAGCCATAAAGTGATTATAGTGCGTAACCATTGTGCCTGTATCGGCATATGTATTAATTAGCTTTAGATAACAGAGGCTTGTCAGTTGGCTGGCGGGTCTCGGACAGGCATGGGGTGCACTGGGATAAAAACGGCATTTGACAGAACAGCGCTGCATGCTATGATATTTGTTAGTCAACCAACTAACTCAGAACATACATGCCCAGAACCAGTGACAAACGTGAACGCCTCGTCGATGCTGCCGTGACCCTGTTTCATCATCGCGGCTACGGTCAGACCTCGCTGGCAGATATCGCCGAACAGTCCGGCGTACCGCTAGGCAATGTCTATTATTACTTCAAGACCAAGGACGACCTGGCCAACGCCGTCATCGCCGAACGCATCCACCATCAGCAGGACACGTTCGCCGAATGCGAGCAAGACAATGATCCACAGGCCAGCCTGTATTGCTTCCTGGATATTCTGGTCGATATGAGTGGCGACATCTCCAGATACGGCTGCCCGATCGGCGGCCTGTGCCAGGAACTGAACAAGGAAGACACCGCGCTGACCGACAGGGCCGATGAACTGTTGGGACAGGCGCTGAAATGGAGCGCCAAACAGTTCCGTAAAATGGAGCTCAAGGACGCCACACAACTGGCCCAACACATGATGGCGACCATGCATGGCGCCAGCCTGCTGGCCAATACATTTAATAAACCGCGTATCATCAAGGATGAGGCGGTGCGCATGAAGGCGTGGATAAAGAGCTTGTAGTATCTATCAATGTTTTAATTGTAATTCTGGTATCAAAACAAAATACCTTGTAATTGCGAGGATACCTGCAGGGGTGCAGGCATTAGAACGACGCAGGAGCCAAAGTCGAGGAACGACGAAGCAATCTGTTATTTCCCCTCGAGCCTGTCATTGCGAGGAGGAACGACGAAGCAATCTGTCAGGGATTACTTCTTTGTTAAAAGATTGCTTTGTTGCCGTTTATTGATTTTTCCAATGAATGGCACTTTGTTGCCGTTTATTGATTTTTCCAATGAATGGCACTTTGTTGCCGTTTATTGATTTTTCCAATGAATGGCACTTTGTTGCCGTTTATTGATTTTTAATGCATGGCACTTTGCCTCGCAATGACAACAAACTGCAACATTAATTAAGTAAGTTTACTAACTAGAAGTCATAGGAGCGTATTATGAGCCTGTCGGAGAAAACCAGAAAAGTCACAGAGGAATTTATCGCCAGCCAACCGGACAATGTGCAGACCGTTATTGTCGATGCTTTTAAGGACCTGATGGAATCCGATTATGGTCAGCAGGCATTGAGCAGCGGTGACAAGGCCAGGGACTTTACGCTTCCCAACGCCAGCGGCGAGCACACTACATTGAATCAGCTACTAGAACAGGGTCCGGTGGTATTGAGCTTTTATCGTGGCGGCTGGTGCCCGTTTTGCAACCTCGAGTTCAAGGCCCTGCACGACATTCTGCCCGAGATTAAGCAACACGGCGCGCAACTGGTCGGCGTGTCTCCGGAAACGCCGGACAACACGATGGCCACAGCCGAACGCCATGCACTACAATTCGAGGTCCTCAGCGATGTCGGTAACCGCGTCGCCAAAGACTGGGGCATCCTCATGGAAGTACACCCGGAGTTACGCAGTTATTATCTGCAATGGGGATTCAACCTGCCCGAACTGAACGGCGATGACAGTTTTGAACTGCCGATACCCGCCACGTATATTATCGACGCAGAGGGAATTATCAGTACAGCCTATATCAACAAGGATTACACCCAGCGCATGGAGCCGGAAGCAATACTGCAGGCGCTGCAATCACTGTAACTAACCCGTTAACAACAAAAAGGACATTATAATGCAAGCAAACCAGGCCAGTATGGAAAAACCAAACCTGTTCACGCCGGTCAAGATCGGCAAGCTCGAACTGCCCAATCGCATTGTCATGGCGCCGCTGACGCGCAATCGTGCCGGGGAGGGCAATGTACCGCATGCTCTGAACGTCACCTACTACCAGCAACGCGCCACGGCCGGCCTGATTATCACTGAGGCCAGCCAGGTGTCAGCCGACGGTGTCGGTTACCCGGCCACGCCGGGCATCCATAGCCAGGAACAGATCGACGGCTGGAAAAAAGTCACCGCGGCCGTGCATGACAGCGGCGGGCATATCTTCCTGCAGCTATGGTATTGCGGCCGTATCTCACACCCGAGCATGCTTCCGGATGGCCACATCCCGGTATCGGCCTCGGCGATAAAACCCGAGGGTGAAGCGGTCACGTATACCGGCATGCAGCCGTTTGTTGAGCCACGCGAGCTGACAACGGAGGAAATCCCCGGTATTGTCGAGCAATACCGCCAGGCCGCCATAAACGCGCAGGCCGCCGGCTTCGACGGCGTCGAAGTACATGCCGCGAACGGCTATCTGATCGACCAGTTCCTGCGTGATGGCACCAACCAGCGCGATGATGAATACGGTGGTTCGCTGGAAAACAGGGTGCGCTTGTTACAGGAAGTCATCGCCGCTGTGACCGAGGTCTACGAACCCGGCCAGATCGGCGTGCGCATCTCGCCCGAAAACAGCTTCAACGACATCCGTGACTCGCAACCTCAGGTGACCTTCAACTACATCGCCACGGCCCTGAGCGGCAAGGGCCTGGCCTACCTGCACGTCGTCGAGGGCGACATGCTCACCGCTGAACGCAAACTCGACTACCGCCAGATCCGCGACCATTTCGATGGCCCGTACATGGCCAACTGTGGCTATACCCAGGACAAGGCGCAGCAGTCACTGGCCTCCGGCGATGCCGATCTGGTCTCGTTCGGCTCGCTGTACATCGCCAACCCGGACCTGGTCGAGCGCTTTCAGAGCGATGCCGAGCTCAACACCCCGGACCAGAACACCTTCTACGGCGGTGACGAACACGGCTATACCGACTACCCAAGCCTGTAATTCCAGGAAAATGGCCCAGGGAAGGGCTCCCATAAAGTACCAGTCATTGCGAGAAGCGCAGCGACGCGGCAATCTGTTCAAATCCCCCAGCAACCAGTCATTGCGAGCCAAGGGGCCATACTATAAAAAGTATTATAGCGGTCGAAGCGCGGCAATCTGTTCAAATTTCCAGCAACTTGTCATTGCAAGGACGCCTACAGGTGGATGTAGGCGTTTGATTGCGTCAGGAACATGCAGCCGAGCCATGCGACGAAGCAATCTCTCAAAAATACTTGATAAGCCGTTATTCCCAATAGCAAAAGGCCTTAAATTTCGTATAAAAATCGTTCATCACAAACCACCAGTGGAACCAATCCTTATATCTAAATTACTGAAAAACTGTAAAAAAATATCAATATCCGTTAGAATGTAATGGCTAGAGTATTGTTACAATTTGTATTACATAACACGATAAATTCACATAAATAGTTATTGCGGGGATAATTATGAGTGTAGTAAATCCTGTAGAATCGGCCGTACCTGGCTTGATGATTGCCCAGGGCACGACCACCGTCGGGCGCAGCCAAAGCAACAAATTGGTGGTTCCTGAAGAAACCGTCAGTCTATACCACGCCAAAATCGTAACCTTCGACAAAGTCGCCTATATCCAGGACCTGGACAGCACCAATGGCACCTTCGTCAACGGCAAAAAAGTCCAGCAGCATGCGCTCCACATCGGTGATCACGTCGTGCTCGGCAAATATGCCTTCACAATCGCCGGTTTTGAGTAAAAATAGGCCTGATCCAGGCCCCTGAATATCTCGAGATATCAGGGGCCAATCAGTACTGCCACTTCTTTCGGCAATCTGTTCAAGTTTTGCGGTAATCCTCATTGCGAGGATGCCTTGACCCGCAGGGTAAGGTACCCATGACGAAGCCCGAAGGGATTCTATGGGCCAAGCGATGCGGTAATCTATTCAATTCCCCCAGTAGCCTGTCATTGCGAGGATACCTACACGGAAGTAGGCGGTAGACTGCGTCAGGAACATGCAGGTCGAGCACAGCGACGCGGCAATCTGCAAAACAACCAGTAACTTGTCATTGCGAGGAGCACAGCGACGCGGCAATCTAAATGAGTCAACATAACCAATTGAAATACAATAAAATAACAGGAATTTCATAGGGTATTTCTGGCACAATGTTTCACAATTATGACAGCGATATTACATTATACTCGTGCCCTGATGTCGTCATACCAGGGGGAAACACATGAACGCAGTGAATCAACAAGAATCATCCGTACATGGTCTTATTATTGCCAGCGGCACAACCACCATCGGCAGAGGTAAAAAGAACAAGCTGGTTATACCCGAAGAAACCGTGAGTCTCGTTCACGCAAAAATCGTGGCTTTCAATAAAACTGCCTATATCCAGGACCTCGGCAGCACCAATGGCACCATAGTAAATGGTAAGAAGGTCCACCAGCATATCCTCCACAAAGGCGATACTATAGCAATCGGTACCTATGCATTCACAATTGCCGGTTTTGAGTAGAAATAGGCCTGATCCAGGCCCCTGAATATCTCGATATATCAGGGGCTAATTAGGATAAAACCGCTCCTTTAGGCAATCGGAATACCTTTCCCTCAATATCATCCGAATCTCAGCGTCCGCAGCCATAGTCGAATATAACGAAGCAATCTACCACAAGCCAATATCGTACAAACCCCTCCCCGACTTAACAATCCTTAACATTGCAGACCGCAAGGTTTTACTAAAAAACATATTGCAAGCATATGAAAAATATATATTTAATCAATTTTCGTCTGCAAACCAATACTACAATGATTAACAGTTGTAACCATGGATCAAAGCTATACTAAACATTATAGATATCCAGCCATAACGGTGTACAACATGAACATAGCAAGTTCGTATGAAGCCTCCTGGTTCAACCTGTACCTGGAACGGGGTACAACCACCATTGGACGAGCAACAAATAACGCCATGGTCCTGCCATACCACGCGGTCAGCAGCTACCATGCAAGAATTATCGCGTTCAATAATACAGCCTGTATACAGGACCTGGACAGCGCAAATGGCACTTATGTGAATAATAGAAAGATCCATTGCCATATCCTGCGCGTGGGCGATAGAGTCAATATTGGTCATTGCCATTTCATCATCGCAGGGTACTTATAAGTAGGAAACTGTCCCCTGCTTGGGCCTTAACAGAATGGCAGCATTGGAATATTAGCTAATGCTTAACTTAGGTGTGCTGGTGCGGGATCATGAAAAATCAATAAGTTATTGAAATAGTATATAAATAATTAATATATTTTAAGAACCAGTTCACAGTACTTAATTAACGTGCCTGTAAAATATTTCTTAACTATGTCCTGAGCTTCAGGGCCAAAGGAGGAATACCCACATGGCACAGGTATCACAATCAACGCCTGACCAGGTCATCCTGGCGCAAGGATCGACGACGATAGGCCGAGCAAAAGACAACACCATGGTCCTGCCGTTCAAGACCATCAGTTCATACCATGCGAAAATCATGACGTTTGGTGATTCCGCCTACATACAGGATCTCGGTAGCACCAACGGCGTCTTCGTCAATGGTAAGCCGAAGCAGTTTCAGGTACTGCACCATGGCGACAGCGTCAATATTGGCGAATACCAGTTTATGATCGCCGGATTCGAGAAAAGAGACCCAAAACCCGCCCCCGAATTCCTCGACAGAACAGGGCCTAATCAGTATAATGCCGCTTCTTTCGGCAAACGCGAGTCAACATCCCGCGTAACAAGCTGATACCAAGCGCCCGTAGCTCAGCTGGATAGAGTACCTGGCTACGAACCAGGCGGTCGCACGTTCGAATCGTGCCGGGCGCGCCATAATCTCTAGCTTTTTTAGTAACTTACATAGCATGAATAAGCTCATGCTATGTAAGGTTTTACTATAAAACAGCAGTTGTACTATTCAAATCGATTTCCCAGTCCATATTAGCCGTTTCATCTAGCAGAAAACTCACTTTGATAGTAGGTGGATCGATCTTCTAACATCGATGTCAGGCTGTACAAGCACCAAG
>CAMYJD010000064.1 GCA_947258655.1 uncultured Gammaproteobacteria bacterium
GTCGTTCTGGGTCGCCAGGATTGTATAATTGAACACCAGTTCGGTCGTGCCACTGCCGGACGCGTAGTCGGCCTGGTACACCGTACCGCCGATGTTCAGTCCCAGTTGCGGTGTACCGGTTACCGTGGTCGCACTATCCATCGTCACCGTTACGCTGACGACATCACCCGCATTGAGCACCGTGCCCTGGATACCGGTCGCCGATGTGATCGCGACGCTGCTGACCGTCGGCGCTTCGTTGTCCACGGTAAAACTGGCATTGTTACCCACGGCTGAGTGCGTCAATGTAGCCGGGTTGCTCAAACCATCCAGTATTGTTCCGCCATTGAGAGAGATGCTGTCAGTAGGAATACTGATGCCATTGACGTCGTTCTGTGTCGGCTGGATCGTGTAAGTAAATACCAGCTCGGTCGTACCGCTGCCGGAGGCATAGTCGGCCTGATAAATCGTACCACCGATGTTAAGGCCTAGCTGCGGGGTGCCTGTGACAAAAGCCGCTTCGCTCATCGTAACCGTAACACTGAGCACGTCACCGGCATTAAGGGCATTGTTCTGGATACCGGTGGCCGATGTAAGGGCCAGACTGCTGACAACAAATGACGCCATACTACTCTCCTTATTGAATATACGTAGTTTTATTAAATATCTGTATTTTAGAAATTCACATTATTGTTCTTTCATCGCCCGTCCGCGGCTTGCAGACCGGCGCGCAAAAAATCAAAACGGTTCGACTGTTGGTGCTATATCGACAGTGTTAGCCGAGACTTTAATTATTTTTTCTCAGGTTAAGGTGCCTGTGCGCTTTGGTGTTTGTGTCATTTTAAGGGTAACTGGTTTGCATGGAATACTCGCCATTTTTATCTCCATAAAATTAACTTATAGTTTTCGTCCAGTATATCTTCAACGTTCATGCATCGCCCCGCCAAAGGCCCTGAATATCGGCTTGGCCAGGTACTTCAACACCGAACGACTGTTGGTACGAATATCGACGGTTGCAGTCATTCCAGGTTTTAAAGACACATCAGCCAGTTTAGCATTGTTTCTGATTTTTTCCTCATCCAGGCTCACATGAGCGCGATAATAGGTGCTGATTTGATCTTTGCCACCCTCTTCTGTCAGGGTGTCCGCACTGAGGTAGCTGAGCATACCTTGCAGTGTGCCATAAGTCGAGTAATCGTATGCATCGAGTTTAATCGACACTGGCAAGCCAAGTTCAAGCTGACCGATATCGACAGGATTGACCTTGATTTCAATGACCTTGTTACCCTGTGTCGGCGATATCTGCATCAACTCATCACCGGCACGCAGTACTCCACCGATGGTAGTGATCCTCAGATATTTGACTACACCGGCAACCGGGGCAGTCAATTCGGTATGACCGAGAATGTTTTGCCGCTCTTCGAGTTTGTAACGGCTTGAGGAGATCTCTTCGACCAGTTGGGTTGCTTCCTGGATTGCATCCTGGCGGTATTTGTTACGCACGGCATTGATCTTGCCTTGCAATTCGCCGACCTGACGTCTTGCACGCATCACCTCGAGGCGGCTCGTATCACCGGTCGTGAGCAGGACCTCATTCATGGTCAGCTCTTCCTGCGCCATGCCGAGGTTGTCCTGTAACGTCGCCAGTTCTTCCTGCAGACTGAACCTGCGTTGCTTGTACAACGCCATTTGCGCCGCAACAAACTCCGGGTACTCCGAAAATGGCTCACCAAAGACCGGTTTTTTGCCATCGGCTTCCGCCTTTGCACGCACCAACGCCGCATTGAGCGCCGCCACTTTGGCACGGTTTTCTTCATAGGCTGCCGTCGGGCGCTCCCTTTCAAGCTCGGCCAGCAACTGTCCCGCCACGACGCTTTCCCCTTCCCGCACCAGAATGCGGGACACAACCCCGCCATCGGCCGCCTGGATGATCTGTGTACGCGAAACCTGAATGATCTGCCCCTGCGCGCGTACACTCTGATCGATTTCAAATAACGCGGCCCATAGCAAGAACACGGCGAGTACCATGAACAACAACAGCATCATTGGTATCGATCTTTGTTTTTTTATACCCGCTGTCGAGTTCACGCGACTTGCCCCTGTGACGACGTGTTCGCTTGCAGTTGCTTCAGGACCTGCTCTTTCGGGCCATCCGCAACAACCCGGTGGTTGGCGATGACAATAAGTCGATCGACCAGATCCAGCATCTCGGCCTTGTGTGTGACCAGGACCAGCGTATCTTCGGGTCTGAGTGTTTGCTTGAGTGCGCGTGTAACCTGTTGTTCGAGTCCATGGTCCATCGACGCAGTCGGTTCATCCAGCAGCCAGATACGCGGTCTGCGCAGAAAGGCCCGGGTCAGATTGACCAGTTGCCGCTGCCCGCCCGACAATCCGCTACCGCCTTCAAATATCTCCTGTTGCAGACCTTTGGGGTGTTGGCTGATGACCGCCTGCAGCAAACCGGTCTCGCGGGCCGCCTCCAGGATGGTTTCATCACCGGGATCGAGCTGGCCGAGGATCAGGTTATCACGTAGTGTGCCCGCGAACAGACGACCGTCCTGCTGGACATAGCCCATATGCTCGGCCAATGCAGGTTTGGCGATATGGGCGAGATCGACATCGTCGAGCAGGATTCGTCCTTCCTGGGGCATATACATGCCTGACAACAGGCGTAAAAAAGTAGTTTTGCCGGAGCCTACCGGACCGAGCACACCGACCTTCTCGCCGGCGAGGATACCGAGGTTTTTCACTTCCAGTGCCTTGTTTTCGCGATACCATGTGACGACAGAGTCAAACTGGTACTGGCCGCGAATGTTGTCGATCGCGATAGGTTGTTCCTGACCATGATGATCATCGTGCAGGGACCATAGATGATCCAAACCTTGCAAGGCCGCCTTGGTATGCGCCCATTGCACCAGCATATTGGGGATCATTGCAACGGGCGCAAGCACGCGCCCTGACAGGATGGAGCAGGCGATCAGACCACCCATGGTCAGCTCTCCCTTACTCACCAGCAATGCACCCGATGCAACCAGCAGGACATAGGAAAACTGCTGGAACGCAGCGGTCAGATGTTGTGAATGTTCACTGATGTTACGCATTTGTAACTCGCAGTCGCGCGCAACATCCGTGGTCTTCATCCATCGCGACAGCATGCGCCAGCCACCCTGACCGGACTTGATCGTCTCGGCACCTTCAACCGTCTCAACCAACAGCCCGGTCTTGAGATTGCTCTCCACCATCGATTGCTGTGCAAAAGCCGCGACCCGCCGATGGTAATACAGACCGTTGGCGACAGACAGGATAAAAAATGTAAACGGAACCAGCGCAAGCCAGCCGGCGATGAGCGCGATAATGAATGTAAAGAATATCGCAAAAGGGGCATCGATGAGCAGATTGGTAGTAACGGATGTAAAGAAACCGCGCACGGTCTCGTAACCGCGCATCTGTGCCGCCAGCCCGCCTACGCTCTGTGGCATCTGGTCCATGCGAATGGACAGGAAACGCATGTAGATGGTGCGTGCCAGACGCTGGTCAACCTGATCGATCAGGTTCTCATACAGATGACTACGGACACGCTTGACGATCAGTTCAAACACGACTGCCAGCAACACACCCAGGGTCAAAACCATCAGGGTCTGGGATGCACCGGTCGGTACGACGCGATCATATATCTGCATCGTATAAAAGGAAGTCGCCAGCGCAACAAAGTTGATCATGATGCCGCCAATAACGGCTTCACGAATGAGCTTGCCGTGGGCAAAGACCTCATCACGGATAAGCTGGTAAACGGGACTGGCACTGGCCTTATAGGGCCTGCTTAATTTGAACACAGCGAAGGCACAATCGCTAAATATGTCATCGACCTGCTCGCGCCAGCCGTTGTTCTGCTCATCCCACCATTCACTGACCCATTGGTCCTGGGCATTTTTACCGCGCAGCAGGCCCCACTCCCCTGTGTTTGTATAAATCAGTGCGGGCATCATAGCTACATCGGGTTGCTTCAACCAACGTGGGGCGCGCACCTGCAGATGTTCGGCTACCGTTTTCAGTTGCCCCTGAGCCGTCTCCTCGCTGGAGCTAGCCGCTTCGGCGGCCTCCTGTATCGCCAGACGATCGACAGATTCCTGTTGCAATTGCGCAAGCCGTGTAAGACAGGGCAACAGCTTCGCCGCTCTATTGACTGCGTCATTCATTGTTCGCTCACTCCCACTGCTGCATCGCTAATCAATAACTCTTCGTTGACCCGCCGTTGTCCAGATTGCCTGGCCATAGCTGCCGGGCGCTGCAGGCCGTCGATCAAGCCAGTAGCTGGTGCCAACGGTGCCTGATCGCCAAGGCCCTGGGAGTAGATTGCCAGACGCCAGCTAACAACAAGCTGCGCGGCCTCGATACTGGCCAGCTGGACTTCGGTCTGCGCCAGTTCGCGTGCAGCATTCATGACATCCAGCCAGGACTTACGGCCTGCGAGAAATTGGCGGTCATAGGATTCGGATACCTGCTTGGCCGCGTTCAGTGAGGCGCGCTGCGCCTCAAGACGCTGTTTAAATGATGCAGCCAGCTCATAGTCAGCAACGACAAGCTCCGTAACACCACGTCTTTGCACTTCCACCTCAGCCAATGCTGCCTGGTATTGTGCCGTGGCGTCCTTGACATTGGACAGACTCGAAAGTCCGGCACCAAAACGACTATCGACTCCGAGCACGATGCGATTTTCCGGGTTCGCGTTCCTGATGAACTGATTGCCGTATTGTCGTTCGACACGCAAAAAAAACTGTGGCGACAAATCAGCGCGGCGTTCAGCGATCACCGCTTTCTGCACCTTGCTGTCAGCCTGTGCCTTCTGCACTGCAGGATGAATGGCAAGCGCCATATCGACCAACTGCTGCATGTCGGCGCTTAGCGGACGTGGTGCGCTGACAGCTACCTTGAACATGGAAGGCTCCATACCCAGCAACTGCCCCAGACGGGCCAGGGCAACATCCATCTGCGCGCGCACCACGGTATATTGCGCTACCACCGACTGCAGACGACTAATCGCCAGTGTCAAATCGCTTTTTGCGGATGCGCCCTGTTCGATACGTCGCTTGACCTGGTCGTGCAGGCGCACATGTGTCATGCGACTTTTCTCATAGGCCAGGGTCTGAAGTCTGGCCGACAACCACTCGCCATAGGCCTGCACAACGCGCAAGGCGAGTTGCTGGCGGGTTTGTTCGAGCGATGCCTTCCTGGAGAGAACACCGGCTTCGGCCCTTGCCAGCCCCGCCGTCAGGCGCCCCCCGGCCCAAAGCGGCTGCTGTAAACGTAAAATAGACACCGTATCATCGCCCAGGGAAGAAGAATCAAAATCACCATTACGCGCATTTTCAACGGCAAAGGAGAGTGTCGGATAAAACTGCCAGTTCGCACTGTCGACGTTGGCCCGGGCTGATTCGCCCAACAAACGTTGCACCTGAGTTGCGGGGTGTGAAGTGAGCGCCGTAGCGATCAATTGATCAAGATTCATTTCGGTAACAGAGCGGCCAGGCAGTTCTGCCTGCACTGAATGGGGAAAAAGGCTAAACAACAGCGCATAAACAAAGGCCTTCAGGCTTCTGTATCGCAAGGCATCGGCGTAACCACTGCTAATGCGAATATCATCCGCACCAGGATTCAATACCCTGGATAACATGACTAAAGCGGATTGAATGACGGTTATCAAGCGCTGGCATCTACTTCGAAATACGATACAAAAGGGTCCGACAGAACAGCTGCGAGCACTGGCATGGGATAAATATATGATCGTGCGCACAACATCACCTGTTATTCCGCAAAATTGCCGACAATCGCATTATTGACATTCACGCGGACAGCGCACGCCTGATAGATCCACAACATAGTGCCTGCTCGCCTCTGTTTGCCCGGGATGTGTGCACCTAGCTTCCCCATTATTATCTAGAGGTATTCTCGAAAAAATCTGATTTGTAAATCATTGGACAGCTTTTTGATATAAATCGATGATTAATTTGTATTTAATAGTAATATATTTCAAACGAAACTTATAGGAATAGTCCTCAATATGCAAGTATTCAACGATAAACACGTAATCAGGTGATTGCTTATTCTGGGGTATGGAATCAATCCCTGCAACGACCCAGGTGGCCAGGCTGCGGCTATACAGGCGCCCCTGTTCACACTGTCCCCATGTCTCAAACTGGAATCGAATGCAATACATACGCCAGTGCCTGGCGCATGTTATTCTGGCGTCGGTAACAGACTTATCCGATAGTTTAAATGTGCATGTATTTTAAGGTTAAACGAATTATCTTAGTTTCTTGCATAAAAAAACCAGAAGCCTGTAAGCAACTGGTTTTTCGATAATTTGGTAGCGGGGACAGGATTCGAACCTGTGACCTTCGGGTTATGAGCCCGACGAGCTGCCAGACTGCTCCACCCCGCACTAGCAACGAGAGCGCATCTTACAGTGCTGCCTGTGTTTTTTCAAGGGCAGCGGGTGCTTTTTTCAATAAAAAACGGGTGCATGAATGCACCCGTCTGATGATCGTTTAGATCAATGGGTTTAAGGTTTAACGTACAGATAACCCTTCTGCTGGAGATGGGCAACCTCGGCCACACCTGAAGGAATAACCTTCGCATTCAGGTTGATCTTGTTTTTGTCGATCTTCTTACCACGAATGGTGTTTGCACAGATAGTAAATTTCACACCGCGATTAGCCAGTTTCTGAATGGTGTCTTCAAAGGAGTTACCCTTCTTGTCCTTGGTTCCATCAACCATTGAAAAGGCGCCACTCGAATGTGTAACAACGATGATCTCGGCATTCTTGTCGCCCAGTGCGTTCAGATGGTTCTTGACATTACGCAAGGCACCATTGGCTGTTTGCAGGTTATTGACATGGTAAACCACTTGTTGCTGATTATAGCCATTCTTGGCTGGTTTCAATTCCTGTCCAGTACAGCCGATAAGTGCAGTACTGATTAACGCGGTAGTAGCAATTGCTGTCAACTTCTTCATGTATGTAACTCCTCCTAACAGAATAGTAATAATTTTAAACTACGTGATGTTATTAATAGCAAACTCTGTTCCAGTTTTGCAAATAAATTTATAGTTAATATATTTCATGGACTTACTTAATTTTATTATATTAATCAATAATTAAATGCTGTTTTTCGGATTGCAATATGCATAATAAATGAAAATCTTGCAATGTAAAATGCCCTATTCTGCCTCGCTGAAACGACGCAATTTCCGCCATAGCGTCGTTTTATCAATACCCAGTATATCGGCCGCCTTGGTCTTCTTGCCGCCCGAAAATTCGAGTACATGCTCGATATATTCCTGCTCCAGTTTTTCCAGGGAAGGAAAATCCTCATGCGGGAATTGAATCCCCATGCTGTCATCCGCTGTATCTGCTACGACATGCTTTTCCGGCCAGGTCATGACCGGGCTTTCGGATAAAATCACACAACGCTCGACAATGTTTCTCAGTTCGCGGATATTACCGCTCCAGTCTGCATTGTACAGATTGTTCATCGACACCGTGTCAAAGCCCTTGATCGGGCGTTTGTAACGCTCGGCAAATTCCTTGACAAAGTGCTCCACCAGGGATGGGATATCCTCCCTGCGCGTGTTCAGCGCCGGCACATGAATATTGACCACATTCAGGCGATGATAAAAGTCATGTCTGAACTCCCCTTTCCTGACCATGGCTTCGAGATCGCGATTGCTCGCTGCGATAATGCGTAAATCGATCGGGATGGCACGGGTACTGCCCACACGTGTAATGGCCTGACTCTCGAGTGCGCGCATCAGCTTCATTTGCATGGAATCACTGATATTACATATCTCGTCCAGA
>CAMYJD010000065.1:0-2082 GCA_947258655.1 uncultured Gammaproteobacteria bacterium
CGTACCACGAGCAATAACGCCGCTATCACGAGTGACAAACCATTGAATATACCGGTAAACAGGCGCATCAAGCCTCACTGCAACCCGTGCGTCGCATTGGGTATAAAGACCCGGAAACAAACAAGCACTACGTATTTATTACCAACAACTTTCATTGGTCTGCACAAACGATTGCCGATATATACAAGCAACGCTGGCAGGTAGAATTATTTTTTAAATGGATAAAGCAAAACCTGAAAATAAAATCATTTTTAGGTATAACTGAGAATGCAGTAATGACTCAAATCATGATTGCTTTATGTAATTATTTATTGCTGGCTTTTTTGAAGTTTAAATCAAGAGTCACCATGAGCTTGCAAAAAATTATCCGGTTATTGCAAACGAATTTGTTTAGTCGACGATCACTTATGGGCTTGATACTACCTGTCAATACAGAGCGGCCACCTGATAAGCAGCTACAATTTTCATTGGTGAGGAATTAAGTGGGACAGCAGTGGGTTAGAGCCCTTTTGTGTTATTTTCTTCGTGCCTTCGTGGTGAAAAGCATTTTTATCGCCACAACTGTTCACAGGCGCACAGAATAGCGTAGTTGGGCGTTGATTTTTTTCTTGGGCAGATCACCCATGGGGCGGCTATAAATCTCTTTTTGCAGGTAATCCAGTTCGTTGTCGAGTTCCTGCTCAGGTATATCAATATACCAGGCCTTGTATCCACCGTCATCGCCGGACGACCAGCGATAGCCACGACTTTTCAACTGCTCCTTCATATCAAATGGCGAATTGACGGCCCACAAGCGGTAATCCGTTCGTCTGGCTGATTCGAGCAAGTGTTTCATGGCCAGTTCGGCAGTCAGCGGCAAGGTTTTACTAAGGACATGAATGCCGGCAAGACAGTCTATCGTTGCACGATGCCCTTCATAGAAAAAACCGTATTTGTAGGCTAGGTACTCGAGCTTGCTGCTCTCGATGCCCTGTCCACGCCAGTCTATGTCTGCCATCGAACAGGCCCACCACATGTCCTGAAATCCGTCATACAGGTTTTCCATAAACGGGCGATCAAAGCGTGCATTGTGTGCAATAACGAGCACAGTATCGGCCAGTAATGCAGTGACCTGTTCTATATCTATCGATTGACCGGCCACCATGTCATCGTTGATTCCGGTAATCCTGGTGATCTCTTCCGGTATCGGTATTCCCGGGTCCTGAAAGGCGTTATAGGCAGGCAGAACGCGGAAGATCCTGCCACTGCTGTCAAACTCGAACGGGACCATGGCCAGCTCGATAATCTTGTCACTGTCGGTATCCAGCCCGGTTGTCTCTACATCAAGATAGACTGCTCTTTTTATATTTTCATCCGTACACTGATGATATTGTTCAACAGGTGTAAAACGTTTTATTACCCTGTAATCGCCACTGTCCTCAAGCTGCCTGGCCATGGACTCCAGTGTGTTTTGATCGCTAATGTTATTGTTGTTATTCATGAGTGATGTTCAGGATTAATTAGTCTTATGCAGAGTTCAATATCGTCAGTGCCGCCTGCGCATGTTCGGCAAGTTCACGGCCGAGGTCTGTCAAATACCCGCCATCCGGCTGCGTAATCAGGGTCTTGTTATACAGGCGTTGTGCTGCAGCGATCTTATTCGGGTCAGCCGTCTTGTGGATCTTGATACCTTCCTGTGTTGTTGTCAGATTGTACAGCACGAGTACATTGAGTTCATCGACCAGTTCAGCTGTAAAAGCCATAGGTTTTCCTCATCGGTATCCAATAACAGAATATTATAACTGTATCGATAAATGCATACGTTGACAACCGTTCGGTCAGTATGTCCGGGGCCTCGGGGTAGCCCCGCATATATACGCTATCCTCGCCAGGTGAATACTTATCAGGTATACAGCTTATTTGATGATTTTATAGCATGGAGTATAAGTTTTGCTTTCCAGTTTCATGCGATGCTGACTAACAAAGGCAGCCAGTAATGAATCCATTTGATCCATAATAGCGGCATCTCCACGTATCTCGAAATGGCCATACTGTTCTATAGCGCGTACACCCTCATCCTTGACGTTACCTGCAACCACACCG
>CAMYJD010000065.1:2107-9515 GCA_947258655.1 uncultured Gammaproteobacteria bacterium
GGCAAGATTGCGCATATTCTCATGTGACGGAACAAAAGGTCTCTGGAATTCCTCATCGATCTTCAATAACCAGTTAAAGTAATAGGCATCACCATGTTGTCTGCGAAAATCACATACTTCAGCAACACCCTTCTCCATTTCGCTGGCAACCTTCGCCGGGTCATTGATTATTATCCGGTATCGTTTCCGGGCCTGTTCGCCCAGTGTATTCGATATAAACAGATCTATTTGCTCAAAGTATTCATGCGCGCTCTGCGGTCCGGTAAATATCAACGGGAATGGCATTTCAGCGTTGTCAGGGTGTAGCAGAACCCCGAGAATGTACAGAATCTCCTCAGCTGTGCCCACGCCGCCAGGGAAAACCACGACACCATGCCCGATACGAATAAAGGCCTCGAGACGTTTTTCGATATCCGGCAGAATCACCAGATCATTGACAATCGGATTGGGAGATTCAGCAGCAATGATCCCGGGCTCAGTTATACCCAGGTACTGACCATCACGTATACGCTGCTTGGCATGGCCAATCGTTGCGCCCTTCATTGGTCCCTTCATTGCACCGGGTCCGCATCCCGTGCAGATATCGAGGCCGCGTAAACCCATCTGGTAGCCTACTTCTTTCGAATAGTCATATTCCTTGCGTTTGATCGAGTGACCACCCCAGCAAACAATCAGGTTCGGTGTGCTTTTCGATTTCAGGATATCGGCATTACGGAGGATATGAAATACTGCATTGGTAACTCCCGTCGATGTGTCCAGGTCGAATGCCGGATTCGCATCGATTTCATCACTGACATAAATAACATCGCGTAATACGGCATACAGGTGTTCGTTGATGCCTCTGATCATTTCATCATCAACAAAGGCGTGTGCCGGTGCATTTTTAACTTCCAGTTTGATACCACGTTCCTGCTGAATAACACGGATATCAAAGGACTGGTAGCGCTCCAATAACACCTTGCCATCATCCAGTTTGCTGCCACTGTTCAGTACAGCCAATGAGCAATTGCGAAACAGACGGTATAAACCTCCCTTGCTGGTATCCAGTAACTTTTCCACTTCAGCCCTTGAGAGCACCGCCATGCGGCCCAGCGGTGAGATAATTGAATCGACTACATCATATTTCATTCTTGACCTGCATCTATTCGTTGGTTTGTTTATATTATTGTGCGGTTTACTGTCGGCGACGAGGGTTAATTCTATTTACAATGGTCACTAATTAGCAAGCATAGATTGTAAGCGTGGCGGTATTACTGTACCCGTTCATGCTCCTCTCACCGAGCCTATTGAATAACGTCACAATACTATTACGCGCCAGTCCCTGTCGATAGAAACGGTCGATAGCCAGCATGAGCTGTAATTGTCCCAATGCTGCAGCGACTTCGTCATCATCATAAGAGCAGCCAAATTAACATACAACTGAGGGTCCATGGGATCAACTATTATGACCCGTACTTGTACCTCGTGAACGCAGCGAGGTCTGGAGTCAATGCCTTGGCGTGAGCCGGGTACAGGTCACGATCAACAGCGAATTCGATGATCCTGTGTCTGAGCTAAATGCTGATAACGAAAGTAGCAAATTTCGATTGGGCCACTGCATTATATGATAAATATAACTAAACATTGTATGATATGCAATTACCATCAAGGCGTCGGGTCATGTCGTACTATTCATATTGCAAACCCGGATAAATACACTAGGCTTGATAGTAAGACTGTTAGATATAACTATTCTACGGGTTATACCGTATCGGCTGTAAACCCACCCATAATCATTTACCAACACGGGGGCTGCTGATCGACATGGAAATCTTTATCGGGAATCTGCCAAGCAGAAAATATGAACATGAAATTCATGGCTTGTTAAAGAATGTAGAAAAACATGCCAGGACAGAAATCAAAACACCCATTCGCAAACATCAACAGCATGGCTACTTCTGTATAGCAAGCATCAAGCATGACAGGATAGCCAGGCGCTTTATCAAAATGTTTAACCAGAAAAGTCCGTATGGACACATGTTGATGATTCGTGAATACGTTCATCGCTGTTATGGTAATGAACGGCGAAACGTAAGATGGCGTGATATGATCTGGCAAGGACATGAAAAGCGAGCTGGTGACCGGCGAATCTTCATAGCCCAGACACAACTACAGGATGTCGAACTGACGCAATCCCGTAGCCGCGATCCGTCCTGGCCCTGAATCGTTAACATCAAGTTAATCTATGTCTAATGACATTTAGCGATGCCCGGGATCACCGCACTAGTCCGACACACATCATCGGGCGCAGCACCAGCTGTGGCGTGATATTCTGATATTCATAGATTAGCCGGATCGGTGCGCAGATCTTACATTAATTTAACACTTCGGGCCGGGCTATGAATTGCCTGATGCATAATGATCGACTATCATATCCCCCATAAAATACAGAACTATTCTTTTCAAGCGAATAATAACTACATGAGAAAGAAGCCTGAAACTGTATTTTATAATTTTCTTGTATGACTAGGGTGATGAAAAGGGGAATAATAGTCATGGATATATTTATAGGTAACCTGCCTGCTAAGGAATATCAATCCGATATTGCCAATCTGTTAAAGGACTTCGCCAAAGGTCCTCAGACGCAAATGAATCTGGCCATTCAGAAACACAAGGACGGCTACTATTGTGTCGCGAATATCGGTGACGACAGGAAGGCAAAAAAGTTTATCAGGAAGTACAACCTCAAGAGCCCATACGGACACCAGTTAATGGTACGTGAGTTCATTCATCGTTCTTACGGGAATGAACGCCGAGATATCGGCTGGCGGCAGAAGCGTTGGCAGGGAATCGAAAAACGCCAATTCGAACGCAGATCATTTAAAGTAGCGTCTGAAATCTAGCGCGCAAAATAGATAAAGGGCATTGTGAAAAAATACAGCACAATGCCCAGAATAATCATATAAAGAAGCACTACCAGTGGCCTGTTTTTAAGACGCCTGAAAAAAGTCTCGTGCATGCCCGCCTTTCTTAATGATTCGTATTCCTGCCTGAGGCGTACGCTTCTTTGTTCTTGACAGCGTTCAACGACTTCACGGGCTTGTTGTAATTGCGATTCATCCTTGAGCCAGATGGCCGGCATGGAAACACCCCAGCGATCTGCCGGGGTTTCATAAAAGTCGATGCCATCCTGTTCCAGAGCCTGGCGCAGATCGTCGGCTTCATCCTCTTCCACGCCCCTGAGTTTAAACAGCATGACAGACATCGGTCGAGCGATCCGTTATATAAACCGATCCGGAATCAGTCGTTGCGACTGGTAATTTCCAGCAAGTGATAACCAAATTGTGTTTTTATCGGTCCATGTACCTTGTGCAGCTCGCCACTGAATACGACCTCATCAAATTCCCTGACCATTTGCCCCTGACTGAATTCACCCAGATCACCGCCCTGCTTTCCGGATGGACAATTGGAATACTGACTAGCCAGATCGGCAAAATCACTGCCCGACTCTATCTGTTTTTTCAGATCCTCGCATTGCTGTTCATCATCCACCAATATGTGTCTGGCCGTCGCTGTAGGCATGATATATCTCCGTAGTCTTGTTTCTGTATAACCACCAATCATACTACATTTAGCCCGCCAGATCCTGCCGTTTTCAGCAGCGGCCAATGTATCTGTTACATGGGGTGGCCCCAGTCAGTCGAAATCGCTAAACTACAGATTCCTTGTGTCAGGAGAAGGTATGCTAAAAATAGGTAATCTGAACCGCTTGCAGGTCATCAACGAGGTCGATTTTGGTGTCTATCTGGATGGCGGTGATATGGGCGAGATACTGCTGCCCCGGCGCTATGTACCTGGTGGCGTTAAAATCAATGACTGGATCGAGGTATTCATCTACCGTGACTCCGAAGATCTGTTGATCGCCACGACCGAATCTCCTCTGGCAATGGTCGGACAATGTGCCTGGCTGAAGACCGTAGACGTCAACAGGTTCGGTGCCTTCCTGGACTGGGGCCTGCCCAAGGACCTGTTTGTACCATTCGCGGAACAACAGGTGCCGATGAAACCAGATCGCTCCTATGTGGTGTATGTATATCTCGACCAAAACAGCGGCCGTATCAGCGCATCATCAAAGTTATATAAGTATCTATCCGAGGAATCGAATACCTATGCTGTAAATGATGCCGTGGATATCATGATTTGCGCCGACACGGACCTGGGATACAAGGCCGTAATTGATAACACCTATCTTGGTCTGCTGTACAAGAACGAAGTACACGAAGCATTGAAAGTCGGCCAACGAATGCGCGCTTATATAAAGACGATTCGTAATGACAACAAGATTGACCTCAAGCTACATTTGCCCAGTGAATTTACCCGCGACGCATTGTCAGCAGCCATATTGCAATATATTGCCGATCAGGGTGGGCACAGCGACCTGACTGACAAGAGTTCACCGGAACAGATACACAAACAGTTTGGTGTCAGCAAATCCAGTTATAAAAAGGCCCTGGGCAAACTCTACAAACAAAGGCTTATCGTCATTGAAAAAGACAAAATAAGCCTGACAGATACCCGCGAGCAGTAATATTAAATGACGTACTCCCCTGCTCTGTGCGTGCAGAACACGTGTCCACTGCAGACAATCCGGGTTATAATCTAATTTTTCAGTCAATCACGAGTACAACATGCCTATCCATTGGTTCCCTGGTCATATGCACAAGGCCAGCAAGGAAGTCAGGAAAATCCTGCCCAAGGTGGATCTTGTCATTGAAATTCTCGATGCACGTATTCCGCATAGCAGCGATAATCCGATGCTGGCAGAAATACGCGCTGACAAACCTTGCATCAAGGTGCTAAACAAGAGTGACCTTGCCGACCCGGAACGCACCCGTGAATGGCAGACCTACCTGGAACGTGAACGGGGAGTTAAAACGCTGGCTTTGAGTAGCGAACAGGTCGACAAGGTAAAACAGTTGACCACGATGTGTCACAAAATGCTGCCGGGCAGAGACGATGGCATTAAAACTATACATGCGTTGATAATGGGCATCCCCAATGTCGGCAAATCCACGCTGATTAATATTCTGGCAGGTAAAAGTATCACCAAGACAGGTAATGAGCCTGCCATTACCAAGGCCCAGCAACGGATAAAACTCGACGATTCGATTGTGTTATCTGATACGCCTGGCATGCTATGGCCCAAATTCGACCATGAAAATATCGGTTATCGACTGGCAACAACAGGCGCGATCAGGGACACGGCCATTGACCACGATGATGTCGCTTTCTTCGCAGTCGGCTATCTGAGAAAGCACTATCCTGACAACCTCAGGAAACGCTATGAACTTGAACAACTGCCTGACAGCGAGCTTGCGTTACTCGAAGCGATCGGCGCAAAACGCGGCTGCCTGCGTGGCGGCGGCCAGGTGGAATTGGACAAGGTTAGTAAATTATTACTGAGTGAGCTACGTGCCGGTCTACTGGGTAGGGTCACGCTGGAAACACCGGCCGAAGTCGAGCAGGAACTCGCCGAAATGGCCGTTCTGAAGCAGCAAAAAGCCGATAAAAAAGCGGCGCGAAAACAGAAATGGAAGAAACCGAAGTCTTGAGTCATAAGTCGCAGGAATAATTGGAGTACGATCATAAGGACACCTGATCAGACATTACATGTAGCAGCTCAAACCCAATCTGACCATTACAAAATTGATTTATACCTGACCAGACAATATTGTCAGTAAATGAAGGTCTCATATTCCCTACAGCAGCCGTTCAACATTCCATTAATCAACTACCGAGAACGGCCAGGAGCAGCCATTGAACGTGTTCAATACACAAAGATAAGCAGACATTCAGGTGTATAGGAAGTATAAACACCCTTTTTACCCAAAGTCCATTTATCCAGACTGAATCCAACCCCGCGTTTTCCTAACCCGTGCCCTTTATTTTCGACAACGTACCTGTACTTATCTATTGTATTTTCCCTAATCGAATAACCGGCCTTGCGGCGACGCACGCGCGCAGGAAAGATGCTCTATGCCCACGTTTTTCCGATGTTTTTCCGATCCCGGCTCCTTTACTAATCTTGCATAATAAACAATAATGATTCAATGATTCAATGGGATAGGCTCTTGGCAACATGATCCATCAACGGCTCGCAAAACGTATATTGCTAGTGACACTGGTAACCAGCATTCTATCTTCATTGTTATATAACAATCTAGCCATTGCTGATGAAATCAAGATTGGTGTTCGTGCTAACCGTGGTGCAGAACTTGCGCTTAAACGTTGGCAAGCGACGGTAGATTATCTTAGCCAAAAAATTCCTGGCCATAGCTTTGTGTTAGTACCTTTTGAGATCAACAGCCTCCTCAATCAGGCTGTTTCACGCGACGAATTTCATTTTGTTCTGACTAATCCCGCATCCCATGTTGAACAAACTATGCGCTATCGTGTTACTTCTCTAGCCACACTCGTTAACAAACGCAATGGTAAACCGTATACCCAATTTGGATCAGTTATATTTACACGTGCCGATCGGAATGATATTTCTTCCTTTCAGGATTTGAAGGGTAAAAAATTTATGGGCGCTGATGAACTTGGATTTGGTGGTTGGCGAGTTGCCTATAAAGAAATGCTGGATAAAGGAGTGGATCCTTATAAGGATTTCAGCCTACTGAGTTTTGCAGGAGGCATCCAGCAAAAAGTAGTTTACGCCGTTCGGGATGGCAAGGTTGATGCCGGCACCGTACGCACCGATATGCTTGAACGTATGGCGCAACGTAAGGAAATTGATCTCGATACATTCAAGGTACTGGAACCTAAATATACACCTGGATTCGCCTTTTATCACAGCTCACGACTGTATCCTGAATGGCCATTTGCCAAATTAGCACATACATCAGATACATTGGCAGAGCAAGTGACTACAGCGCTTCTTGAAATAAGCCCGGATAGTCGTGCAGCGACGTCCGGAAAATATATAGGCTGGTCGGAACCACTTGATTATGAACCGGTAAATACCTTACTAAAGGACCTCGGTGTTGGTCCATACAAAGTAGCGGATAGCATGAAATTCAACACATTTATTAAAACCTATTGGAAAATGGGTCTGATAATTCTGCTGATACTACTCACTGCTGTCTTCATTGCATCGTGGATGGTCTTATCAAACAGAAAACTAAAAAACCTTGCCGCAAAGCTGGAAGATTATCACAAACACCTGGAAGATAAAGTAAGCACACGTACAGCTGAACTTATGGCTAGTAATAGTGAACTAGAATCATATAGTTATTCCATCGCCCACGACTTGCGTACTCCTTTGAGGTCAGTGGTAGGCTTCAGTCAAATCCTGAAAAATGAAGCCTCAGAAAAACTCAGTGAAGACGAGATAGATGCCATTAATAGGATTGTTACATCTGGTAGTCAT
>CAMYJD010000066.1 GCA_947258655.1 uncultured Gammaproteobacteria bacterium
CTTCACCGTGTTCCTGCCGGTGAAATCGGTTGGGGTAACTGGTGATGGGCGCCGTTACCAGTACGTGGTTGCATTACGTGCCGTGGAAACCGTGGACTTTATGACCGCGCGCTGGGCCCATCTGCCCTATGATTTCCTCGATCATGTATCACGTCGGATCGTCAACGAAGTCAACGGTATCTCGCGCGTGGTCTATGACATTACCGGCAAGCCGCCCGGTACGATCGAGTGGGAATAATCCGTTAGCACATGAGCTCCATGTCCAGCGATGAAGCATGGATGCGCAAGGCCCTGGCCCTGGCGCACAAGGCCGAGGGCGAGGGCGAGGTACCGGTCGGTGCTATCCTGGTACAGGACGACGTGATCATCGGCCAGGGATGGAACCGGCCGATCCATAGCCATGACCCGAGTGCGCATGCCGAAATCCAGGCGCTGCGCAGTGGCGGTTACCATAGCCACAACTACCGCCTGCCCGATACAACCCTGTATGTGACCCTCGAACCCTGCACAATGTGTGCGGGTGCCATCATCCATGCACGCATCGCGCGTGTCGTGTTCGGTGCATTTGATCCACGCACCGGCGCGGTCGAAAGCGTTACCAATGTTTTCGATCAGCCCCACCATAATCACCGTCCGGATTATCTTGGTGGCGTACTGGAAACAGAATGCAGTATGTTGCTGAAATCGTTCTTCGAGAAGAAAAGACTGAAAAAATAACGACTGTTATTACGAAATAGGGCTCTGACCACTTGGGCTGGAGACCTGAACTGTTTGCTAGTGCTCAGGTTCATCCGTGTCGCCGTCTGCAATTCCGGCATCGGGTTGGGCTTGTTTATTGTGCCTCGTGTTTTCAGCCAGGACGGCCTCGGCGTCTATCAGTTCGCCGTAGTTTCCTAAAACATAGATGTTTTCTGCATGTTCTTTACCCCAGTCAATGGCAGCACTGAGAGAAGAGGATTCAGTCTTGTCGTAGGTTACGGTTGTCAAGTGTGGTCTGTATGTAAGCACTAGATCCGCTTGCCACGACTGCACGCTATCCACTTGCCTGACAGGTTTTATGATAACCATTGCATTTCGGCGAACTCGTTCCTGCCAGGTACTGAGGGCCGCTTCGGATGCACCTACCGACTTCAATAGCTCGGGCCAGGTGTGCAGGAGGCCGCCATCCTGAAATGGTGTCAGGGAGGCCAATACACTGGAAATCATAAACAGTAATATAATAACAAGCACATATACCCACCATGACCAGGAAATCCACGCGAATGCCAGCATCAATCCCAGTGTAACGGTCATGAGGAGCGAGAAATAGAACAACGTGCCAAGATATAACTTGCCCGATTGTAATAAGTAATCACCCCTGGTAACGAGCTCACGAATATCTCTACCTTCCCATAATGACCACGTGAGTTTTACAACGGTATAGCCTAGCAAGGCCAGCAAGCCGGTTGTTACAAGCACACTGAGGTCGTCGCTGACAAAAACCCTCGGCAGTACTCCTTCCATGGAGAATCCAAGCAGTGATATGTTCCTTAATAGATCAAGTACCTGATTCCATATTGCCTCGCTATAGCCAGATGCATGTCCACCGAGTAACAGAAGAATGGCTGTAACCACAAACGCATAACGTGCCAGCCTCAGACAATTAATCCTGAATCGTCGACGATGACGCGCGAGGATAAGTCGCTCACGATCGAAAGGGAGTACTTCCTCCAATTGTAGCCCGCACTGCCGCCCCAGTGCGCCGACGACTATGGACAGGAAGCCCTCCGAATTCTTCCAGTATTTGGTATGATCGCCAAGAATTGATGCGCGATTGCGGACCTCTACTGTGGTAAGCCCCTCGTACTCTTGTTTGAATTCCAGCGGTTCGATTTCGATGCCATCGAAAATGGCGCCGTTTGGAACCGGGTCGTGCGAGGAATAAAAATCGATCCACTCAACATCGTCCTGGAGTTTGGCCTCGAAACGCGGCACGGGGCGGCCCTGTTCTGGCATTGAATGTACCATGAACCCGGCTAATTTGTTTGCCTTCATCAGGGTGTTGACTAAATTACCCACGAACACCGATGTGAGGCTGGCCAGCAGGAGGGTGGCCAGGCGGGATGGACTCGGGAACCACCATGTCAGCGCAGCAATGGAAAATACCAGCACTACAACCGATATCAATTGCCCGGTACGTTGGCTCATCTCGACCTGGCGTTGTCGAATCCTCATATAAATACCGGCGAATAAACCGGCGATAAACGATGCACCGAACCAGGCAACAATAAGCAAAAATGCAAGCTGTAAGCCGCGCTCTATACCGAATGTCACACGCGAAATCTGCAAGATGATAATAAGTGCCACGAGTGATACCGACATTTGCATGACCCAGTTGTCGGTTACAGAAACCAGACTGCGAATCTGCATCAGTTTTCTGATGCCCGCGCCAAAAGTGATCAATAGACGACATTTATTGGAACTATCGCGGGTAACGGCCCGATAGGCAATCGCGGCACCCTGGGAGTGTGCAATCACAGCTGTTTTCTCTACTTGTTCAGAGAGCCACGCCAGATCCCGGCTCACGCGACCATAGATCGCACTGGATCCAATTTTAGGTCCAAGCAGTGCATAGCTGTCACCTATCGTAGAGGCTAGCCCGCGTTGTAATTTACCAACGATGCTGCGCACGCGTGGGATCGGAATCAGGCCGATGACCAGTAACGCGGTAATGACAAACAACAACAGCGGTGCCAGAAATAGCGCAATAAGCATAGAAGCAAACTCGATCATCCCCCGAAATACACATGTCACAAAAGGCCATAACCTACGGGGGTTCGAGTTCCATGCGTTTTGAATGTCATTACGAGCGGTAACGAAACGGCGTTGGAAGTGAAAAAGGAGCGTCCATGGAATCGCCTTAAATGCCCAGTTCGTTAGCTGAGCAAATGATGGTGCAGCAAAAGATTCGGCCCACCACGACTCGGCGATTAACCACTCCTTGGTCTCACGCTCCTGTCCATTAGCGGTTGGCACGGTAATGCGTACGCGTGTATGGGCAGGTACCCGGGGGTCTTCAGCCTCAACGCCAAGGACGGCATCCATGATTTCAACCTCGGCACCGTCTCTCCCGCCGACCCAGTCGACGATCCAGTTAGCCAGTGGTTCACCGAAGTTAACCAGGGTGTCGCTGGATCTGCTTTGTCCAATACCATGGACCAACAGTATACCGAGTTCCGGGGTGGGTTCAGGCGTCTGAGGCTCAGTTTCTATATTGGGCTCCTGGTTCTGTGTGATATCTTGTTTGTGTTGTTGCTCGTCCATATGAGGACCCTCCTTGGTGGATATCACATATTGAAAGCTTAGCTTCACATTTTTCTGTAGTCTAGTGGTATATTATATTTATCCCGCCGAGCCGGTAAAAAATGCATGAGCGGATGTGTAAGCGAAGCCAGAAGCTGCTGTTCAGAATACAAAAGGAAGGGTGCTCATGGCTATCTGTAGAATATTTTCAGCGTTACAAAATCGTACCGCAGTTCATCCACGGCTTTTCTGGATTCTGTTATGTAGATAAGTTTCACAGTAATGGGTTTACAGTGTGCCTCTCTTGGTTCAGGCACTCTTAGTTTCGATGTTTATAATATGAAAATAGTATTCAGATCCTGCCGCAAACAGATTGCATCATAATTTTAATTATAATGAACACTGATCAGCAATTTTGCGTTCAGGGCGAGGATTCAGAACACCGACGAGTCGACATCCGGGAACAATAACTTGGGTGTATTCCTGCGTGCGAGTTCCTTGTCATTGTGCCATGCCAGCAGATCGTAATAGATGCGTATTTTTTCCACGTAATCGACAGGTTCGTTGCCACGCGCATAGCCATATTTTGTCTTACTATACCATTTTTTCTGGCTCAGTAAGGGCAGGCTTTCCTTTACGTCGATCCATTTATCCGGGTCCTTACCCTGTTCACGCGTTATTTTGCGCGCATCCTTCAGATGATAATAGCCGACATTATAGGCAGCCAATGCGAGCCATGTTTTGTCGGGTTCGCCGATATTGTCAGGAAGGCGGTCGAGTATACGGCGCAGATATTTGGCGCCACCTTCTATGCTCTGTTTGGGATCGAGGCGGTTGACAATATCGAGTTGTCTGGCTGTGACCCGGGTCAACATCATGATGCCGCGCACCCCCGTCGGTGACCTGGCTTCGGGACGCCAGTGCGATTCCTGATACCCCATCGCTGCCAGCAGGCGCCAGTCCAGTTTGTATTGCTCAGCTGCTTGCTCAAATGTGTCCTGGAAGTCCGGTAGCCTGGTCTTGACGTGGCGAATGTACAGACGCGTGCCAACAAATCCCAGTTGGTCGGCGTGCCCGTAATAACGTTCTATCAATTGGTCCAGTTCACCATTCTGTTTCAGTTTACGGAAGAAATTTTCCGCCTCATTGCGGAGGGAATCATCGGTGTTGTAGGGCATGGCCCAGGCCAGTGTCTGTGTGCCAGTGATCGGGAAGGCCGAATAGACTTCCTTGTGATAGCGTTGGAATAGGGTCAAATCATTGGAGTCGGCGATGGTATAGTCGATGACCTGTTCATAGACGAGGTTTAATAGTTCGTTGCTGCTCAGATTGCGGTTTTCTTTCCATTGCAGGTCAGGATGGGTCTTCATGAGCTCCTGCAAGCGTTCCGCATGACTACTGCCGGCCGTGACCTCGACCTGGCCATCAAGGACATCGGTCAGTCGCCTGGGTCTTTTGCTGCCGCTGCGGTAAACGAGATGTTGGGTAATTTCCTGATAGGGCGGGCCAAAGCGGACAATCTTGCTCCTGTTGTTCGTCACGGTCAGTCCCGCAGCTGCCAGGTGGGCTTCACGCCGAATAATCATTGGGAGGATATCCTCGAGATTTTCAGCTACGACTACCTTTAGATTAACCCCGAGGTATTTGGCAAACCTGCTGATCAGTTCATATTCCAGCCCCAGGTATCCATCTGCACCCTGGTAGTAGGTCGTAGGGCCATTGCGAGTGACAACAACCAGTTCACCGTTTTTACGAATCTGTTCTGTCACGCTTGCCGTCTGCTCGGTGGAACAGGCAGAAAGAAACAACAGTATTAAGCTAACAGTCAGTAATCGCACTAAGGCCTCGGTTTGTTTACATGCTTTCTGTATATCGGATTTTCCTATCTGAATCTGAACCCGAATAATATAATAGAATACCGTTTATGTATGGTCTTTATCATAATTATCAATGGGATATACATTATTTATCATCTTGATTCAAGTAAATGGCGTGAAATTTTACAATTATTTATATTTAGTATCTTTTAAATACAATGCCTTATAGTTATTTTTAAATGTAAAATATTACTATAGGGTCAGCGCTGGCATATCTGCCATTTGCCATTCCGTAGCCGTTCGGAGATGTTGAATCCTTGTATGTACGCGAACAAAACGCTAATCACCAGGCATATATACAGCTTGGCCGGAATTAAATAATTACGGAGTAAATCGTGTAAAATAACTAGCTGATCCATACAAAACTCCACTTTGCCATCTACACACTCGCCAGGGCCAATTGCTGACCTGGCGGATATATTTTTCAAGGTCGTTGAAAACAGTTCATGAATATACTCAAGCTCGATAAAGTCAGCCTTGCCTACGGGCACCACCCTTTACTTGATCATATCGATTTGCAGATTGATGCCGGGGAGCGTGTGTGTTTAATCGGCAGGAATGGTGCAGGAAAATCCTCGCTGCTGAAGGTGATTCGCGGACAGCAACAGGCGGATGACGGCGATATCAGACTGCGCTCTGGTACACGCGTTGCCTATCTTGAACAGGATGTGCCGGCCGATGAAACATTGACCGTATTTGAAGTCGTTTCTAACGGCCTGGGTGAACTGGGCGACCTGATCATGCAGTATCACGATCTGGCCCATCAGGTATCCATTGATCACTCCGAGGCCTTGCTGGCCGAGATGGCGGCATTACAGCAGCGCCTCGATGCCGAACAGGGCTGGAGCCTGACCCAGAAGGTCGATGCGGTGATATCGAGGCTGGATCTTGATGCAGATAAAAAGATGCATGAGTTGTCCGGGGGAATGCGCCGCAGGGTCATACTGGCGCAGGCGCTGGTGACCGAGCCGGAGCTGCTGTTGCTGGATGAACCGACCAATCACCTGGATATCAGTTCGATTACCTGGCTGGAGGATTTTCTGCTGGCATACCCGGGTACGCTGATCTTTATCACCCATGACCGGACATTTTTACGTCACCTGGCCACGCGCATCGTTGAACTGGACCGGGGGATACTGAGGTCGTATCCCGGAAACCTGGAAAGCTATCATAAACGCAAGGAACAGGAACTGGCAGCCGAGGAGACAGCGAATAAAAACTTCGACAAGAAACTGGCCCAGGAAGAGCAATGGATACGCAAGGGGATCAAGGCCCGACGTACACGCAATGAAGGCCGTGTGCGCGCACTGCAGGCGCTGCGCAAGGAGCGTTCACAGCGGCGCGAGCAACAACGTAGTGTGAATATGAAGCTGCAGACATCCGAGCAGGCCGGCAAGATTGTTGCGGATTTACGTGATGTGTCATTCCGCTATGACGGAAAAACAGTAGTCAGCAATCTGTCCACACGTATTATACGCGGCGATCGTATCGGCATCATTGGCGCAAACGGTTGCGGTAAAAGCACGCTGTTGAAATTAATACTGGGCCAGCTTGATCCGCAACAGGGCGAGGTCGTTCTGGGGACAAAATTGCAGATTGCGTACTATGATCAGCAACGAGATCAACTTGATCTGGAAAAATCAGTCAAGGACAATCTTAACGACGGCCAGGACTTCGTTACAGTCAGGGGGCAATCGCGCCATGTGATCAGTTATCTGAAGGATTTTCTGTTCCCGGCGGAAAAAATCAATACCCCGGTCAAGGCGCTGTCCGGTGGCGAACGTAACCGTCTGATGCTGGCAAAGACCTTTATCCAGCCGGCCAATCTGTTGGTGCTGGATGAACCTACCAATGATCTGGATGTGGATACGCTGGAATTACTGGAAGAGTTGTTACTCGAATTCGATGGTACTCTGTTACTTGTCAGTCATGACCGCAGTTTCCTCGACAATGTCGTTACATCGACGCTGGTATTTGAAGGCGAGGGCCATGTGCAGGAATATATCGGTGGATATGAAGACTTGTTGAGACAACGCAAGAACGATATCCAGCAAGAAAAGAAAAAGGAGCAGGCGACGGAAACTGTCAGTCCGGCGCATAACAAACAGACGGCTGCAGCGAAGAAAAAACTGAGTTACAAGGATCAGCGTGAAC
>CAMYJD010000067.1 GCA_947258655.1 uncultured Gammaproteobacteria bacterium
CTGTAAGTCGCGGTCCATTCATCTACACGCATACCACAGACAGGATCCCTGCTCCACTTATGTAGCTCCTGTTTTCGATCGCCCAATTGACCATCTTCAAGCCATAAAATCCTGTCAGCGATATCCTCGACTCGTGGATCGTGTGTGACAATGATAACGGAACAACCACGATCTCGAGCGATGTCACGTAGAATCATCATGACCTCCTGCCCTGTCTCTGAATCGAGATTACCCGTTGGCTCATCGGCCAGTATTATTCCGGGTTCATTGATCAGTGCTCGGGCAATGGCAACACGCTGTTTTTCCCCTCCTGAGAGCGTTTTTGGCAAGGCCTTGCGACGATTCTCCAGACCAAGCTGTTCGATCAAATGAGCGGCCCTGTCACGTGCCAATACCTTGCCATCCCGTAGTATTTGTGCAGGGAACAGAATATTTTCTTCGGCTGTCAAGGCATCCAGTAAATTGAATGCCTGGAAAATGAAACCGATTCTGTGTGCTCGAATATCCGGTAGATCTGTCTCACTGAGGGCGGTAATATCTATACCATCTATGTTAATTGTCCCTTCAGAAGGCCTTAACAGGCCACCTAGCATGGACAATAATGTTGTTTTGCCTGACCCTGACGGCCCCATTATCAGAACGATTTCACCTGTTTGTATAACAAGATTTACATTCCTTACAGCCTCTATACGGGTATGGCCATGGCCAAATGTTTTTGATAAATCCTTGGTAATAATTACCGGATCTGGCATATCATATATCCTTACACATGAAATGTACTTGCAGGCTCCAGTCGTGTCACGAACCATGCAGGAGTCAGTGCGCCGAGTATCGCCACGATAAGTGCAATCAGCCCTAGCTGGGCCAATGCGCTAAATGAGACCACCAACGTTAGTTGGGGAACGAGTAAGGGTATATACGGTATAACAGAATACGCAAACAATACCGCTATCAAGAAGCCAATAAGTGTCAAAATACCTGATTGCATGACAATACTGATCAGGATCCTGTGATTCTCCATACCCAGGGCTTTGATAATTGCTATTTCACCGCGCCTTCTCATGGCCATTGAATAAGACGTAAAACCGACAATCAGGACTCAGGACAGCCAATAGAGAACATATTGCAGTCATCATGGTAATAATCTCGACACCCATTTGTTTTGCCAAGGCGTAATCATTCTCGATAAATTCCTCATGCGTCAGGGCATTGACCTTCTCTACTTCATTAAGAATACGTTTTACCAATGTGGACCCATCTACACCTGTTTCTGCATCCACCAGCAGGTAACTATACGTACCGGTTGACGATAATAGCTTCTCAAGATCGGAGAATGTCACAAACAGGACAGAATTGGCTGAAGAGTATGTTCCGCCGGATAGACCAACCACCTTGAAAGAAGTATCGGCGATTCGTAGCCGATCTCCAATGTTGATGCCAGTTATTTTGGCCAGAACATCAGGAATGACAGTCTCTAATGGACCCTTGATATGACGCCCCGAACGCAGCTCCCATGGCCCGGCCCGTTGAGAGTCTGGAAGCAGTCCAACGATGAAGGCAAACATTTTCAGGTCGCCGGATGTAACAGCACTGTTAAGATATAATATAGGTGTGACACGCTTTACGCCTGGAAGTCCTGCTATTTTATCTGCTTTCCAGTCCCATATAAAAGACATCGCCATATGCATGTTACCGACACCCTTCTGCATGACCCAGACATCAGGTTTGACATGGTCCGGATAGGAGACGATCTGTACTGACTCTCCGCGCCAGACAGCATCAAAAAATATGACCAGAATAAAGGTACAGGCGATTCCCGCGGTACTTCCAATCAGGCTGCCACGTTGATTGAATAGCGTTTTCCATGTCCAGATAAACATTCGTTATTCACCCTGAAAAGCCAGCATTGGATCGGTGCCGAGAACACTGCGTACAGGAATCAATCCACCAATGATAGCGAAGCCGACTGATGAAATCAGTGTCTGTGTGAAACTGACTGGATCAAACAGCCTGATTAAATATACGGGTGACACTGTTTCGATAAATATCGAAAGTCCCATAGAGAACACAATACTGAGCGGTATCGCAATGGCGAGTAATAGCAATGACTGCTGAAATACGGCCAGGATGAGCTTCTTGTTTGAAAACCCCAGCGCTTTAAGCACTGCAAAACTCTTGATACGGCCTCTGATATCTGCATACATAATCAGCCCTACAACCAGAATGCCAATAATATATCCAACACTGACCAGGAGCCCAATAATGGGGCCATAGAATACCTCACCCATGTTTTTATCGTTTTGGGCAAGCTGCTCAGCTGTGAGGATATCGACGGAAGAAACGTGCTTCTCTATTTGAGTCATGACTACCTGGCTATTTGCAGAAGGATCGAGTTCGAGAAGCATATAACTCAGTAACGGAAATGTACTCAGATCCGGTGCTATTTCCGATTCCAGAAAAAGATCGATCATGCCATCATAATTGATGAAGGCAAAAGGCATCATGAATGCAGATTCCTGCGTCAGTCCAACGATCCTGAACTCGAAATCCGACACCAGAAAACTGTCACCTATTTCCAGATTGTATTTTTTTGCCAATGAATAATCGATAACAATATGCCTTCCATCTGATATTGCTTGACCCTCAATAATCGTGGATGGTCCACCTTTACTATCGTATACAAGAACATATACCGGTGTGCGCATATTATCCTTGCTATAAATAATGGGAATGGCTGTCAGTGGATGGGCATTGACAACACCGTCGATGTTCTCTACTTCCATTCTTGATAATTGTGGCAGGGACGATCGTACGGCGATAAAATTGTTGACTCCGGGTTGCGTGGCTATAAGACTTGCCTCGCGGTTCAGCACCACCTGCTTTAGTTGATGATATTGACCCTGCTCGAAGCCAACAATTATGAGTATGACCGCTATAACGGTACCTAATGCGATTGCAGTCAAGGCCGAACGCAAGGGATCCAGCATGAATTGTCGCCAGGCAAGCAGAAACATTGTTCCCCCTGTTCACAGGTTTTTCGCTACATGCGGACTATTGCACCTAGTATCAATGTACT
Organism: uncultured Gammaproteobacteria bacterium; assembly: GCA_947258655.1. Lineage (GTDB taxonomy): Bacteria > Pseudomonadota > Gammaproteobacteria > JAADHQ01 > JAADHQ01 > JAADHQ01. The sequence goes on from CAMYJD010000067.1 coordinate 3,077, forward strand.
GAATAATTTCCATAAACCTCTGATAAACTTTATTATTCGTGTCATTGTGTGCTTTGGCCAGGATGGCCTTATGTCACATAGGCCACGGATGGCCGAGAGTGAAGTAGCAAGGCAATCTGTTAATTAGAATCATGCAGTTAAAGATTGCTTCGTCGCCAGGCTCCTCGCAATGACTAATTAATCAAAGGTTCCCTGATTATTAATATCTGTAAATATAAACGAATCATCATTATTGATATCAATGTGGATCTGAGCATTTTGGCCCTCTGCGTAGGCCAGCGCGCCCGGCTTTATGCTGGCATTCGGGTATTTCTGGATGCTCTTCTCCCTTGATAGCGTCATACCAGGCAATCAACATACTCAGTAACACGTGTCAGCTGCAATAAGCTCTGCCATTCGTTTTTACCAGTTTAAATCTGACTCACTTGTTTTCTATAGTTACATTTTGTTCTCATAAACAGGCATTGCTAATTGATCCGATTATCAGCCTATTTATGATGACACCCATGAGTGTCATACCGATGTTCCAGATTGTCAAGCTCAGTGTCTTCAATATAGTGTATAAAAGCGTTTTTTAATCTGTTGCGCCAGGTAATACTGAGCGCTTTACCCTTGTCTTCCAGCGCTGTTTCTATCTGTTGCGTGCTCACTTCCAGCAGATCATATATGATTTCGATCGAATCTCCACTGATTGATATTTTCTTTATACCCATCAACTCATCAAGGACAGCGTAGATCTGATATTCAAGTTCTTGTGGTACCGGTGAATCAAGCAGAAGCCGGCGTTTTCTGATAACTGATATACCTTGCTGTTTAGCTGCGGGCTTACCTGGTTTGCCGATATATAAATGGGGGTTATGCTTAAAACGTTCATGGCATTGTCTGGAACAGAATGAAAAGGACATTCCCTGGAAAATGTATTCATGGCTACCGATATCTACCTGCATCTGACACACGGGGTCTATAACTTTATCCTCTTTATTCATAGCAGCCTCCATTTCTGCTGTAACCAACAGTCATCAGGTTTACTGATTATTCGGTACTGGACAGCATGTCGATTCACTGCCAAACTCCTCCTCTGGCAATTCACCGCTTTGCCATGCAGCAAGTGTCTTGTTTAAAGACAGTACTAAATCTGCGGGTTTGATAAAACCAAAGAATTTCAATAATTTTTTCCCGTCAGGTGTTATGATGATACTCGTTGGTACAAGTTGAACTCCCAGTTTTTTGGCCAGTTCAGTATGCTTGTCATAGTCAATGGCCACCGGAATAAATTTGGTCTGTATCAATTTGCGTATTTCCTGCTTTTCAAGGGTCTCCAACTCGAGTTTTTTACACCATTCACACCAATCTGCAAAAATAAATACAAATAGTGGACGGTTTTTTATTCGTGCTTCAGTGAATGCCTGTTTATCATAATTACGCCAGTCAATTTCAGCATGTTCCATATATTTCCATTCCTGCGCATGTATCGATTTAATTTGCAGAAAAAAAACACAAACGATTATCATACTGACACGTAAAAATAACTTGTAATTAGCTGCCAGCAACATGTAAGTCATTCTAATGCACCTATTCATGGTGTTAAGCGTACGACTACATATAGCAACACTACTCATGCGATTCACCGGATATATTTTTCTTTGATGCAAATACGTTATAAAGCGGTGTCCAGACCAATGCGACATACCATCCATATGCATAACTTTCAATCAGGCCCAGTATAAAACTTTTCCAGCTTATCCATTCAAATCCTGGCAGCAATTTTTGCCAGCTTTCATACATTGCATGCTCCGGAAAAATAAAATCAAAGCCAACACATAATGTGAAACTGATCAGAAATAACAAACTTGTCGCATGACCAACCGCAGCAAGCGATAAACGTGAACTCATGCAGTACCCCCCTGATCTTCTTTAGATTTGATGTATGTGTCTGGTGCAGATTCAAATTTATCCAGGCAGTTTCGCGAGCAGAAGCGATACAGTGCACCTTTATGCATTTTTCCGTATCCTTTATCAGGGTCTACTTGCATTCCACACACGGGATCAATATGTTTTTTTGTATCTGTGCCTTTAGTGTTTTCATGATGCCCATGAACCATATGTGCACCACAACCAAAGCGCATCATGAAATAGAATAATCCTGCGAATATAAGAAAAGAAAGCAATCCATCCATACTTAACCCCCCTGCTTATAGCTTTATCGAAAAAATATGATATTTATCTTTTCACCGGAGTCTAATGCTTGCCATGGCGGCACCATACACATTCACAATTAACATGATTACAACTCTTGTCCTTACGCGCACTTTTAATCATTGCATGCGCCCATGGTATCATGAGTTGTTTAAAATATGATTTACTATAACTCTGTCGCAGGTATGTCCGTATATCTTTCTGTTGCGATTGTTGTTGCAGGAACCATCGATATCCATAATTACCCAGCAAGCTGAATAGCAGTCTGTTTACTACTGATGTTCTCAGTTGATCGCCAATTGCATCTGACCATAATTTGTCATAGTCACTACCCTCGAGCAGACTGCGTGCTGCCAGAATTCCAGACAATATGGCGTGTCTGATACCGAAACCCCATAAGGTATCCTGGAAACCTGCCTGCTCACCTGCAATTGGTCGATTACCCTGGTACGCACGAGCCGGAATGGTAAAATTACCGACACCTCCATGACTTACGGGATTGGTCATTTTTAGTCCCACAAGTCGTTTAAAGGTATCGACAGTACGCTGCACATATACCTGCTCCTGCTTGAAGCCTGAAAACATACAGCTTTTTACTGTTCCTTTTCCATTCCAGATCAGTAGATAGGCATAACCCTTGGGGGCAAGATTATTATCACATATGACCCAGCATCCATCTGGCATTTCGGTTTCAAAATGGTACCCGACAGCTATGGCATCAGCAGCTTTAGGACCAATGGCCAGAATACCCTCCCCCTTAAATTTACTCAGGCGGCTGTTAAATTGTACTGTAACACCGAGGGAGAGGGCTTGTTCAAGAAGTGCACTGTCCAATGAACCTGATTCCGGACCACGCTCAAGAAGATAGAATAACGGCTTGTTACTCTTGACTTGATATTCATGCCCCCAGGCATCGAATGTAGTAACATTGCGGCAGGCTAAATTACGAAATTGTGTTGTTATGCCCGATTTCTGAAGAAATTCGAGCACATCCCCTTCTGTGGTCCAGTTTTCCAGCCCCTGAAAATCACATAGAAAACGATGCCCGACTTCTTTTTGTGCTTCATGAACAGTTACTTTTTTCCCCGCTTGCGCCAAAGTAATGGCTGCGGCCAGCCCGGCAGGTCCGGCGCCGGCGATGGTTACACGACTACCACTCGATGAAACCGCTACAGGCCTTGGGTTTTTCGTATATGCATTCATGCAATTGCTTCCCAAGACCTCATCTCTATCAAGTATCAGACAATTGAGTAAACGCTACAGGGTACTGAAATTCAACATCTACAGGTCCGGGTAACTTTTTATGTTCGATATGCAATTGAATAACATAGGGCCCCAGCGCCTCCAGTGAAAAGTAATTCCCGTAGACCAGTACTTTCCCATATTCCATCAATTCAAGATCCTTGAAGCCGGTCTTTTCCGGTATAGTCAAGATTTGTGCAGAGATCCGTGCATCATTGATTCTTTCTCCTGATTTTTCGTAAAATATTGCAGCAGTCAAATGAAAACGAACGGACCCGCCAGGTAGACCGCCATGCATCCTGTGTGCCTGATGGCCTTGTAATATTTCTGCCGGTACAACACCAATATAGATTGCCAGTCCATTTACGAGTTTAAACTGGTTGGTCCCTGCAGGGATATCCGTCCCACTATATGCGGTCATGTTGCTGAGCAGGCATACAGCAATGAAGCACATTCTTGGAATAGTATTGTCTGTAAAATGATTCAGCATAATCATGAAATTCCTCGATGCCGGAATTCCCTGCTGCTAGTCTGTTTTTTCATCAAGATTTTCAACTTGTGCCGTAGGGGCGGTTAAAAAACTCAACCATTTATTAACCGCCGGGAAAAACATGGGTTTGTCCTGTGCATAGACAACATACGTATTATTGAAACGTTCAAGCATCCCACGTTCCTCTTTACGGGATAATTGAATATAGGCAAAGATCAATATCGGCGCCATCAATACGGTCAAAAAGGTAGGCCATTGAATAAGGAAGCCTGCAATGACCAGAAACAGTCCCGTATATTGTGGATGGCGCACGAACCGATAAACACCGTCGGTTACCATCTGACCATGCGCACCGTGTACGGCCTTCCAGCCTTTTGACATCAAAGTGTAGCCGGCCAGTAACAATAGCAGACTGATGCCCATTACCAAGGCCCAGGCTAGTGTCGACCCTCCAAATATCACAACCCATAAATGCCCATATTTATGCGAGAAGGGTTGTAATACCGGGTATGCATCACCCAGCCATCCGGTCAACAGGTAGATGGTTAATGGAAAACCATACATTTCCGTGAACAACGCGACCAGGAAGGCAGTGACGATACTCATGTTACGCCATTCAATACGCTGGCTCGGCTTGATAAAGCTGATAATGAAAAACAGAAACAGGCCAACATTGAACGCAACGATTACCCACATACCATATGCATATTCCTGATCCATAACATACCTCGTTTCTGTTAGTTCATGCGCTCGACGATAAAAGGACCATTTGTTATTCAACTATCGCCATTTGATGTAGTGGTCACTTTAAGGGTTTTCTGGTCAACAACCCAAATAACAGGCTTCTTGCGGCTGGATACATAGACCTTACCGGTACCACGTATGGTATTCAGATGATAGGGTGCCGGTGATAGTTTGAGTTCCCTTTTCGTTCCATTACTGGTATCAACAGCAACCAGAATTTCGCCTTTCTTGCCACTGACGAACAATGTCCTGCCGTCATCACCTATATCCAGGCCATGAGTGCCCTTGCCAATCATATAGGCATCTATGCTCTTGCCACTCTTGACATCTATAACAGACACCTTGCCGGCGCGAGGATTTGTCACATAGATCCTTGATTCGTCAGTTGAAAAGACCATATGTTCCGGAGCCGGGCCGGATTCCAGATTACGCTTCACTTTCCAACTGCTGAGATCTATCTCAGTTATTGAATTGTTACCGGTATTTGATACAAAAGCCCGTTTACCGTCTTTAGTGATAAGGGTATAGTTCGGTACCGGCCCTGTTTCGATGGTTTTTATGACCTTGTTTGTTTCAAGATCAACCACACTGATATATCCACGCAGGCCATGCGTTGACAGTACATAGCGCCCGTCCGGAGTGATGGCCTGATGAT
>CAMYJD010000068.1 GCA_947258655.1 uncultured Gammaproteobacteria bacterium
CGTAGATATACCCACTTACAATATTGATCCGGAAAAAATAGAGGCGGCAATTACTCCGCAAACAACTGCCATTATGCCAGTGCATTGTTATGGGCATCCGTGTGATGTAGACGCCATTCAGAAAATCGCAGATAATTATAATCTCAAGGTTATCTATGATGCGGCACATGCATTTGGCGTACAAGATGCTGGGGGTAGCATATTGATGCAGGGCGACTTATCGGTGCTGAGTTTTCATGCTACCAAGGTGTTTAACACCTTTGAGGGGGGTGCGATCGTATGCCAGGATCTTAAGACGAAAGAGCACATTGATCGCTTGAAGAACTTTGGTCATGTTGGTGAAGTTAATGTAGTAGCGCCCGGGATAAATGGTAAAATGAGTGAATTCAATGCAGCTCTGGGTTTGCTGCAATTGAAATACATAGACCAGGCGATCGAACGACGCAAAGAAATCGATGTTGCATATCGCGACTACCTCGAAGGTGTGAAAGGAATTCGATGCTTGCAGGATGCTGGCGAAAAAGCAGCCAATTATGCCTATTTTCCGATTTTGGTGGAGGCCGATTATCCGATCAGTCGCGATGACCTTTATCATAAGCTCAAGGAAAACGGTATCCATCCGCGCCGTTATTTCTATCCGTTGATCTCCGATTTCCCGATGTATCGAGGTTTGCCGTCAGCCAGTCATGATAACCTGCCTGTCGCTGTGGCGTCAGCGGAAAACGTATTATGCTTGCCAATCTATCCAACACTGGAAACAGCGCAGGTCGAGACTATTGTACGATTGATTGCGGAGCAATGAATGTATTCTGAAAGCATTTTCAATGTGATGGTGAGTGCATGAAGGCGGCTATCATGCAACCGTATTTTTTTCCATATATCGGTTATTTTCAGCTCATTGAGTCTGTCGATCTGTTTATTGTGTATGACAACATAAAATACACAAAGAAGGGATGGATCAATCGTAATCGCATGCTGCAGAACTGCAAGGATGTGATGTTTTCACTGCCGTTGAAGAGTGGCTCGGATTCACTTGATATACGTGATCGTGAGCTGGCACCAGATTTCAAGCGTGATAAATTACTCAACCAGATCAGGGGTGCGTATCGGCGTGCGCCGTATTTTGAGCAGATCTTTCCACTGATTGAGGAAATTATATGCAATGATGAACGCAACCTGTTCAAATTTATTTTTAACTCTATCGCCAGTGTCTGCGACCATCTCGGTATAGAAACAGAGATCAGAGTATCCTCGGATATTCCTATTGATCATGGCTTGAAGAGTCAGGAAAAGGTGTTGGCTATTTGTAATGCAGTTGGGGCAAACACCTACGTAAATGCAATAGGTGGCATGGAGCTTTACTCAAAAAGTGAGTTTCAGGGCAGAGGGATTGAGCTGAGATTTATTAAATCCAATGCATTCGAGTATACACAGTTTAAAAATGAGTTTATTCCCTGGTTGTCGATCATTGATGTTTTAATGTTTAATGCGCCTGATATCATCAGTGATTATATCAAATCGGATTATGAGCTTATCTATTAAGCAAGGGAGAGATCGAATACATGTTCAAATGGAAAAAGCTGGGTAAGGTCTTTACGCCACAAGAGGTTGAGTATCGCGCCTGGTTGAAGGAGTTTGCGCAAGCCCCGGCAACGCTGGTATTCGATGACTTTGTGCGTGTCTATTTTTCATGCCGTCCACCTGCAGACGAGAATGGGCAGTATGTCAGTTATTCGGCATACGTCGACCTGGATCGTAGTGACCTGTTTAAGGTGCGGTATGTCGGCGAGCAGCCTATCCTGAGCTTGGGAGGTTTGGGTGAGTTCGATGAATTTGGTACCTATCCTGTTTCTGTTATCCGTACAGATAATGAGATCCGCGCCTATTATGCCGGCTGGACGCGCTGTGAATCTGTTCCATTTAATGTTGCTATAGGTTGCGCAACAAGCAGCGATAATGGCAAGACTTTTACTAAACTTGGTAATGGTCCGGTACTCAGTTACTCGCCGGATGAACCATTTGTTCTGAGTGGGCCAAAAATAAGGCGCTTTAACGATACTTGGTTTATGTGGTACATCGCCGGGTGTAAATGGAAGATGGTAGACGGCAGGGCGGAGCCGGTTTATAAGATTCGTATGGCAACTTCTGATGATGGTATACATTGGACAAAACTGAACAAGGATCTTATAGAGAGTCGAATTGAGGAAGACGAGGCGCAGGCCAGTCCGGATGTGTTCTATGCTAACGGTAGGTATCATATGTTCTTTTGCTATCGCTACAGCAGTCACTATCGTGGTAAGGAGAATGGTTACCGGATTGGATATGCCTATAGTACCAATCTGACTGACTGGGTGCGTGATGATAGCAAGGCAGGAATCGATGTGTCTGAGCAAGGTTGGGATTCCGAGATGATAAGTTATCCTCATGTATTTGAGCTGGATGGGAAGACTTATATGGCCTATCTTGGCGACCAGGTTGGTCGATACGGTTTTGGTTTGGCGGTACTGGATGGAATATTGGAATAAGTTATGGTCGGAATGAAGTGGAAAAAGTTGGGAAAGATTTTCGATCCAACACAGCATAATCTGGCGAATAACTGTAAGGAATTCGCGCAATCACCGCAGGCGCTGGTTTTCGAGGATTTTGTCAGGATATATTTTTCAACGCGTGCAATTGACAAAAGCAATGGTAAATATCTTAGTCATATTGCGTTCGTGGATATGGACAAGGATCTGCGGCGAATCATTGGCGTCTCGAAAAAGACTGTGATACCGCTCGGGGAGCTTGGCTGTTTCGATGAGCATGGCATCTTCCCAATGAGTATTATGCGTCATGGTGATGCCGTATATGGCTACACCTGTGGTTGGAATCGACGTGTTTCCGTCTCAGTCGATACGGCTATCGGGCTGGCCATCAGTCACGACGATGGCCTCACATTTCAGCGTATAGGAAACGGTCCTGTGCTGGCTGCATCGCTGCACGAACCGTGCCTGGTCGGCGATGGATTCGTCAAGGTCATCGATGATGTCTATCACATGTGGTATATCTTTGGTACCGGATGGAAACGGTTTTCAGATGATTCGCCACCTGATCGTACTTACAAGATCGGTCATGCTATTTCCACTGACGGTGTCAACTGGGAAAAGGAAGAGGCACGGCAAATTATTAGTGATCGTTTGGGTGCCGATGAAAGTCAGGCATTACCCACTGTGATCGATATAGATGGTCGATATCATATGTTCTTCTGCTATCGACAATCTTATGACTTCAGAAAAAACAAGAATCGTGGCTATCGTATTGGCCATGCATACTCGGACAACCTGATGGATTGGACCCGTGATGATGAAAGTCCACTTCTTGATGTCACGCCTGGTGAATGGGATTCTGATATGTTGTGCTACCCGCATGTGTTTGAGTGTGATGACAAAGTTTACTTACTTTATAACGGTAATGAGTTTGGGCGCTATGGGTTCGGGCTGGCGGTATTGGAGTAATGAATGCTTCTACCGAGTATCTACTGAACAAGGCAACTGTAGCACAGATTGTAGAACATCTGCGGGTTTGCAACGCAGATTTTGTGCCACCGTTGAGTGACCGGGTCGATATAGCTGGTTATGCAGAGAAGATTGCGAATAAAGCAGTGAGGTTTGAGGCATGGTCAGGTGATACGATGGTCGGTTTGATAGCGGCATATTGCAATGACAAAGAAAGAGGCATTGCCTATATTACCAGTGTTAGCTTGTTAAAAGCGTGGATAGGAAAAGGTATTGCTACACAATTATTGAGTCAGTGTGTTGAGTATGCGAAAGCATCTGGTATGCACCAAATCAGTCTTGAGGTGGCGGAAAACAATACACCTGCCATCAAGTTGTATAAGAAGAGCGGCTTCATCGTGGACAAGGTTAAGGGGCCATTCATTAACATGAATCTTTATTTTAAAGGTAGGGAACAGCATGAGCAGCAAACGTGACTATAACGTCGAGATAAAAGACACGAACGATCACAAGTATGCCTATGGCTTCGATTTCGATGTGATGCACCCTTACATGATTGAGTCATTTAAGCCATTCTTTAACGAAGGAAGTTTGCTCGAACTAGGTAGTTTTAAGGGTGACTTTACCCGGAGATTCCTGCCATACTTTGATGATATTACTTGTGTCGAGGCTTCTGATGTGGCTATCGAGGAAGCCAGGCAGAAACTGGGTGATAAGGTCGAATTTGTCAATTTATTGTTCGAGCAAGCGACGCTGCCCAAACGTTATGACAATATCGTACTGACGCATGTATTGGAGCATCTGAATGACCCTGTGTTGGTATTAAAGCGAATAAATGAAGAGTGGTTGGCTGAAAATGGTCGTTTTTTTCTGGTTTGCCCGAATGCCAACGCACCCTCAAGACAAATAGCGGTAAAGATGGGGTTAATTACACATAACGCTGCAGTCACCCCGGCTGAGCAAGAGCATGGTCATCGATGTACTTATACATTGGATACGCTGGAGCGAGATGCTGTAGCAGCCGGTCTAAAGGTTGTCCATCGTTCGGGGGTATTCTTTAAAGCGTTGGCAAACTTTCAGTGGGATCGCCTGCTGCAAACGGACATCATCTCCAAAGAATATCTGGATGGATGCTACAAGTTGGGTCAGCTATATCCTGACTTGTGTTCAAGTATTTTTCTAATGTGTGAAAGAGGTGATAAATAAATTAATGATTACATTCTTATTGCCCAGTCATAAAGATTTTTCTTCATTGCGAAGAGTCATGCAGGATTTTGCTAATGAAGATATATCAACAATCAGACTTGTGGTGGTGGAAAGTGGTATCGAAGAAGATGTAAAGAAAGATATAGGACCGATAGCAGATGACAGAATAAAACTTGTCTATGGTGAGAAGAGCGGTATCTACCAGGCGATCAATCGCGGTGTTAAAGAAGTAAAAACTGATTATTATATCGTTATAGGTCTGGATGATACTTTCAGATTCGAAAAAGCCGGCACTCTGGTTGAGGCGCTGCGTGTGTTGCAGTATGACCTGATGTTTCTGGGTGTAGTCAAAGGCGGCAGAAAAATCTCATATTTCAATCCTGATCGGATCCTTGATGGTCCACAGGGCGTTTTTCCGTCGCATACGGGCGGCACAGTGATTCGCAAGGATTTGCATGAGCGCTATGGCGAATATGATACGCGTTATAAAACCGTTGCAGATGGACTATTTTTGTGTCGCTGCCTGAAACACGGGTGTTCTGCGGTATTTCTGGGTGATACATTCTGTAATATCGGCGCAGGTGGTTTTTCGAAAACGAAAGAACTCAGTGCTGAGTGGGAATCGCATCTTGCCCGGCTCGTGCTGGGCGCTGGCTGGATACGTTCTTCGGCGTTATTTTGTATCAGGGCGGGTAAAAGAGTATTGAAACAGATTATTGCCAGGCTCATGAAAAAAAGCTGAGTTGTGTCGGTTATTCATACTAACAATAAATCCTGGATATTAAATGCCGTCGGTTGCTATAAATAATCAGGCTTCAATCCAGGCAGGAAAGAGGCTGTCGCAGTCTATTGTGCGCTTGTTCGTCGGTTTAGGGTTATTGTTTTTCCTGTTAATGCTGATATTGCCAACCGCATATCAAATGCAACGTGGTGTTCTACTCGCAATACTTATGTTGGGTGTAACTGTACGTTGTGTCTATCGCAGATGGAGACTTCACAAGGCGATATTATTCTGGGGCTTGCTTACCGTTACAGCTTCGGTAATGTTTATAGCAAATGGTGTGATCAATAACGCGCCAGGCGCACTGAGTGTGGTGACAGTCTATGTCATATGGCCCATGGTATTTTTGTATTTTATGGGCGCACTAACTCGCTATACGCAAATGCTAGCGCTCGTCAGGGTGATTATCATCGGTGCGATCATCGCAGCCTTGATGGCGATGATCCTTCTGCTGCAATATTTTTTAAATATTAACCTGGGTATTGGGTGGTTGCTGGAAGCGCAGGGTGGTGCGTTGGGTGTTCATGATGGTTTTCTTGAATTCCGTCTGTATAACATGAATACGGTTATATATGCCTTGCCTTTTCTTCTGGCGATCTTGTTTATGCCATATGAGTGGTCTCCTTGCAAAGGAAAATGGCGTAAGACTGCATGGGTAGCGCTCGCGCTCGCGGTACTGACTTTAGTAATTTCAGGAAGGCGAGGTTTCTGGCTGATAGCAGCGATGTCGCCTTTTATAGTGATCGGATTGTTGTGGTTGGGAGGTGTCCGCACACACGTGACAAGGTTGATTGTCAAGTTAGGTGTGATTCTCGGTGTAGTGTCGATTATAGCGGTGATATTGCTTGATATTGATTTTCAGGTTATCTGGACAGATTTTGCCAAGGGTTTTGAGTTTTCAAATGTCGATAATCCATCGGCTTTCCGTCGTCAGGAACAATTACTGCATCTACTGGATGGCTGGGCACAGAACCCCTTGCTGGGCGCTGGACATGGCGCAACAGCAGATGTGGGCTTGATTGACAGATTGCAGCCCTGGGCCTATGAACTCAGCTATGTG
>CAMYJD010000069.1 GCA_947258655.1 uncultured Gammaproteobacteria bacterium
ATATGGTGCCGGCACCACGAATCGAACGCGGGACCTACTGATTACAAGTCAGTTGCTCTACCTGCTGAGCTATACCGGCATGATATTGGTACAATTCCTGATCGGAGCGGTATTTTAAGCAATATTTATCAGGATCGCAATTCATGATCCACATTTTACGGTATCGATTGTCAGTTTTTTTTCTGAAATCAACAAGAAGTCTTTCTCGTTTTCGTCCAGTTCGGAGCCATCCTTCTTTCTGAATTCAATGGTATATCCCGATGGTTCCCCGTAGATCGGAGCAACAACCGGCTCATAACCCAGTGCAGCTATCTCCCGCCTGCGTATCTCGGCTGTACCCGGCCGGCTGTAGACCCCAAGGGAAATGCTGTTTTTCTGACCCTTGATAGCCAATATCTGGAAATCCTGCTTACCTCTTTCCCGCAGTTGCTCTGTCACCACACTGGCTTCGGCATATGATGGATATGCTGGAAGATACACGACATAATTCGCCTTTTGCGTGTATTGTATGGCCACTTTGGCTATGTAGCCCAACGCATGCATTTCAGTCATGCGATACTCGGCAGCCTGTCTCTGCTCGAACACACCCATCAGATAACATTGATTGCGTGATTTACTGACCCTCGCTTGCACGGCCTGTTCGGGTACGTCATTGCTTGCAGTCACTGGCGGGGGTTCCGCTGTCACTGCTGGCTTTGGTGTTGCGACTGACTCTGGTGTCACTGCTGGCTCTGCTGTCACATCTGGCTTTGGTGTCACTGCTGGCTCTGCTGTCACATCTGGCTTTGGTGTCGGTGCCGGTTGTGATTCAGCCGTCGAAACTGCCGCATGCTGCTGAACCTGTGCGACAGGATGATCCGTATCCTCAATTTGTTGCTGCTCTGACACCAATCTCAGCATTTCCACACCATGGTCTGCACGTGGTGGCTGCACGGTCACGGGCTCATACATGAACCAGTACCAGAGCCCGAATGCGACATTCAGTAACAGCAGGCCGGCAAAGAACATCCTCATGAATCACCCTCCTGCTGCGACTGATAGATGACGGCCAGGCCCTGAAGGACCAGGTCGGGAACAAAATCTGGCTCACTGTGCAGCAAGTGCAACAGACCTTCGGCATCGCCACCGGTGATGATCCTGCCGACTTTCACACCCAGGGCCTGTTCGACATCGCTATAGATGCGATCCAGCGTCGCCACAACCGTGTACAACGCCCCACCATTGATGGCATCGGCCGTATTGCGCGCAAACAGTGTGGTGTTGTCACCTTCACTTTCCTCTATCAGCATTTGGGTTCGCCCGCTCAGTGATTCACGCATCAGTGTCAGGCCTGGCAATATCAGACCACCGAGATGCTGCCCATCCTCCTGCAATACATCTATCGTGATCGCCGTGCCACAATCAATAATACAACAGGGCCCGGAGACCAGGCGCTTCGCTGCAATCAGCGCAGCCCACCTGTCTGCACCCAGGCGATTGGCCTTGATGTAGGCATTGCTTACGCCGCAGGCCTGTTCAGTAGCACGTACAAATACTGGGACAAGACCCCATGTTTTCTTGCACCATTGTTTAAAGGAACGCTCATACTTATCACCGGCCACACAGCTACAGATCATCTCGCCGGGCGACTCAAGATCGCCCCAGATACTGTCCAGCTCTTTCGCAACGGTCGCCCCGGGGCGCAGATATGAATGCGGCGCTGTTATCGCACCGGCCTCATATTCGGCCCACTTGATGGACGAGTTTCCTATATCAACAACCCATGTCATGTCTGAATTCTTAAACTGATTTCACCTGAATTAATGGTTTCAACTGTATGCCCGGTATCCAGTAATAATGCCCCTTCGGCATCCACACCTTGCACAATGCCCTGCTTTTCACTGCCCGGTAATGACAGACAGACCGACTTACCCTTGACTATATCCCATCGCTGCCACTCCTGTTGATAGATTGTAAATCCCTGCTCGGGATAATGATGCAGAACATGCAGCATTTGTTCAATCAGGCGCGCAACCAGGTCATTGCGTGATGGCGTGCGTGTGTTCAGTACATGCTGCAGGTCTATCCACGGCTGATCAATATCCCGGTCGCTATGTTCCGGCATGCTGACATTCAGACCAAGCCCCGCGACCACATCACAGGGTCCGCTAACATCTCCGGCCAGCTCAACCAGGATGCCTCCCAGCTTCCTGTTACGCCAATATATATCATTGGGCCACTTAAGGCCTATATCCTCACAACCATAACCTGACAATACCCGCATCACCGCCACACCGAGAGCAAGGCTCAGACCCGACAAGGACATCGGTCCGCCTGCATATTGCCATTTAATCGACAAATAGACATTACTGGCAAAGGGCGATACCCACGTGCGCCCGCGACGACCGCGGCCGTTGCTTTGTGATTCGGCCAGGCAAATCAGCGCACCGACTTCATGAGGCCGGGACTCGTTCATCAAATAGCGATTGGTCGAATCTATATCTGCAAATAACTCGATACGGGCTATATCTGCATCGACGTGTGCGGGTATTCGTTGCATGATTTCGCCGATATCAAGAAGATCCAGTGGATGCTGCAAGCGGTAGCCCTTGCCTCTGACCGCGTCGACCGCCAGCCCCATTGCCTCAACCCTCTTCAGTTGCTTCCACACGGCTGCACGGGTGATTCCCAGTTCGCTTGCCAGTACCTCACCGGAATGAAATGCACCATCAGCCAGTTTTTGCAGTAGTCGTAAGCAGGAAGACATATTATTTTATTCTCATATTATAATAAGGCGCACACATTCAGCAATTGATAATAACACCATAAGAATCATATAGTTAATTAATTTATATGATTTCGGAATTTTCTACTATTATGTAAGAATCCCATCAATATATTATCGGGGCCCATTGTTAAACCGCCCTTACAATATTCAAAGTGACAATTAGCTAAAGATTTGCCGGCTCTTAGCCGAAACCTTGTTTACACAGCATAAACACACAAAGTCCGTAAGGACAAACGATAGCAGACTGAATGTGAAGCCTATGAACACTACTCGCTATTTATCATTGATATTACTGCTTACGGTTAGCAGCACGGCCGCACTTGCAGCCGATACCTTGTATGATAAACGCTTCAAACAATGGCTGGCAAAGGCACAAACCGGTGATTCCTTTTCCCAATATTCGCTGGGTAATGCCTATTTACGAGGCAACGAAGTATCTATAAACCAGAGCAAGGCTGTTCACTGGTTCAACCAGGCCGCCAAACAGGGACATGCAAAATCCCAATACAAGCTCGGTTATCTCTATTATTCCGGAAAAGGCGTCAAACGCAGTTATCGCAAGGCTTACAAATGGTTTCGACTGGCTGCTAATAACGATTACTCGCCAGCGCAATTTTATATCGGCAAGATGTACGCAGAGGGTCAGGGTACTAACGTAGACAACACCAAGGCACTGAACTGGTACAACAAGGCCCTCGACAATGATTACAGCCCGGCTAAACACGAAATACGACGCATAGAACAACGGATCAAGGCAGCGCGTCTACAGGCACAGGATAAACAGGCCGCTGAAGCCGCAACTGCAGCTGCAGAAATACCGGTCAAAAAGATTGTTGTCGCCAAGGTAATAAAACCAAAGCCAAAACCGTTGCAGAAAAACAAGAAAAAATCTGTCAAGAAAAAATCCGGCGTTGCCGAATTGTTATTGCAAGGCAACTGGACGATGGACGACGAACCCACTGACATACTGCCTTCCGGCCTTACTGAATGTAATGTCACAGCGAATGAACTGTATTGCAAGACCAACGAGATGCTTATCACAACAAAATACGCGGACGTCAATTATAAAATGGAAAGCATAGCCGGCCGTTTCAACGAAAAGAAAAAATCATTTACACTGAAAAACAAGAAAAATACTATATTCGTCTTGCCAGCAGATCCGGATGATCCGGATGTCGATCCGGACAATATCCCTGCCACCGGCATCGAGACCCAGGTGATGAAGTGTAAATTCGAGGACAAAAACAAGATCCGTTGTTATAACGACGACTTCAAGAAGGTCTACTTTACGCGCAAGTAACACGGTTGCGAACAGCAAGGTTTATATTATTCGTGTGACCGCCTTTACTCGCAACTAGCCACTCAGCCACTTCGGTGTATCGCCGCGCAGTTGCAATGCACAGGTATCGTCCGCGGCAGCTTGCATCAGCAGCTCAAAAACCATCAGCTCATCACGCCTGAATACATGCCCCACCACCTTGTCGCCCGGGCGGTATGCTGCCAATCGATTATCCAGGCCTTTCTGATCCACACGTATGCCATCCAGCGCCAGTAGCACATCACCAGCCGCCAGGCCCGCTAGTTGCGCCGTCCCCTGATCGATGACATGGGTCAGTTTGACGCCCTGGGCATGGTCAGCAAAACGGGCACCGAGACTTGTCATGCCTACCTGGCGGGAAGGAGGTATTTTACCGCCCTTGTCGCGGCTCGATGCGGCTGGAAAACATTGATAGTCAATACCAGCATCACTGAACCATTGTTGCAACGGTAGCTCCTCGGTACCGCGCAGGTAGCGCTCAAAGAATTCATGCAGGTCCAGCCCGAGCATTGCGGCAATTTCCTTCTCGATGCCGGTATCAGGCACACCTAGACCCTTGCTACCATAGTGCTGCCACAGGTAACGCATGACATCATCAAGCGATTTTGACTGATCCGTCTGCTGTCTGATAAGCAAGTCCAGGCCCATTGCTATCAGCGCCCCCTTGCCATAATAACTGACAATGGCATTCGGCGCGTTCTCGTCCTGTTTGTAGAATTTTGTCCATTTATAGAAACTGGAGTCCCATACACTTTGCTTTAAACGTCCGGGAGCACGTAACAGGCGGGTTATATTCTGTGCGACCAGTTCCAGATAGGATTCGATATCGATGAGCCCGGTACGCAGCAGAGACAGGTCATCGTAATAGGAGGTGATCCCTTCGAACATCCACATCAAATGTGTATACGCCTCCTTGTCCAGGTCATAGGGCATGAACACGGCAGGCTTTATGCGCTTTATATTCCAGGTATGAAAATATTCATGGCTGCACAGGCCGAGGAAACAGCGATACGCTTCGCTGACCTCTTCTACACCCTGTCGCGGCAGATCATTGCGGCTGCACAGCAGACTGGTCGAGGCACGATGTTCCAGCCCACCATAGCCCTCACCGACCGCCATGACCTGAAATACATAGCGCTGCATCTCGGGTAATTCACCGAAAAATTGCACATGATGCTCACAGATCTTTTGCAGATCGCGACACAACCTGTCCATATCCGCCTGATGCCTGCCGGTAATGGCGATATCATGCGGCACACCGGCCACGTCGAACGTGGCCAGCGTGAATGCGCCCATCTCCACCGGATGGTCGATCAATTCGTCATAGTCCTTGGCGACATAGCGACCAAAGCCATGCAGCTGTGCTCCATCCAGGGACAGCGCCGTCGCCACCTTCCAGTCCCTGTACTGTTCCCCTGCCGGTTGCAGGATATTGACATGACAGGGATTGTGCTCCTGCCCCTGCACACTCAAAAACACACTGGTGCCATTAAAATAACCATGGGTCGTATCCAGATGGGCAGTACGCACAGACAGGTCCCATGCGTAGATCTCGTACACAACCGTCAGCGGACCATCACAAGGTGCGCAACACCAGCTTTGCTTGTCCAGTTTTTCCATGTCCACTGTTGCACCAGCACAGGACGCCTGGATCGTAACGATATTCCTGGCGAAGTCACGAATCATATAGCTGCCCGGTATCCACGCAGGCATCGATAATGCCTGCCCGTCCTGATCGGGCTTGTTGATGGTGCAGGTCACCGTAAACAGGTGCGCCTGCGGGTTGGAAGGGACAATATTGTAATGAATATCAATCATATTGGTTATCCGTCGTAACACAAGGCGTTAGTTATAATTCTGGCAAGACACAAACCAGCTTTATTTACTATACAGGAAAATCTTTGGCTAATGGCTAATGGCTAATGGCTAATGGCTAATGGCTAATAAAATTGTTGGTTGCTCTTTTTCCTGGCAAGGATCTTTCCTAGCTACATGCTACTCGTAACTAGCTACTGCTTTAATTCCGAAAAATCACAACTAGCTACATACAATAGACAGACAAAAAGAAACCCCGACAGCATATGCTATCGGGGTTTCCGGAATTAACCAGAACAAGCGCAGCGCGTTCAGGAAATACTTAATGAAACGCTGAAGGCGGTTCTAAGTAAAAGCCTACCTTAGAAAGACGAAACCCTCATCATGAGAATGATGAGGGTTTCTAAATTAAAGCCTGGCAGTGTCCTACTCTCACATGGGGAGACCCCACA
>CAMYJD010000070.1 GCA_947258655.1 uncultured Gammaproteobacteria bacterium
CCATGGGCAATGGCTTCAAATCCCTCCCGTTTAATTTTACTGGTTTTTTCCTAGCTACTAGCTACTCGCAACTAGCTACTACTTTTAATGGCGGAGAGGGGTGCGCATTGCGCACAGGAAGGCTCTAGCCTTCCTATATTAAAAACTCGAATCCCTTCCTCTCCAGAATGAAAAAAGACCGCGCATGCGGTCTTTTGAAATGGCGGAGAGGGAGGGATTCGAACCCTCGGTACGCGTAAACGTACACACACTTTCCAGGCGTGCTCCTTCGGCCGCTCAGACACCTCTCCAGTAAACTTATTCAATAACTTCTTTATCAAATCCTGCAACTTTGAGAACGGAGCACCCCACGTGCTCGTTACTCCGGGCATCCATGCCCTCCACAGCTGCGGAATTTTGAACGCGCAAGAGTACCGCAGATACGCCCATGATGCAATTTGATTGGCGACTTTTCAGGCCACTACTCGCTTATTTTCGTCCACATTCAATGGCCTTGACCACCAGTGAACACAGGGCCTTGAAGCCGTCATAGCTCTTCTGGTCCAGGTGGATGTCCTCCAGGTGCCTGTCGGCATAGAAGATCCCCAGTGGTTTGCCCTGGGCAAATACGGACATCGTATAGAATTCCTGGGTATTGATCAGTTCCTTGAATTTTGCCGGCACCAGGGGCCATATCCTGTCATGATTTTCCTGGCTGACCCAAACACTGCGGGGTTTTTGCAGTAACTGGCTGAACAGGTCCTTAGTGGATAGATCGACGTCGATGGCAAACTGGCTGAACGCCGGATCACTGTCGGCACCATTGATAAAGCGCCCTTCCAGTTTGTGCAGGTCCTTGCTCAATAGTGCAAATACGACCCGATTCAGGCCCAGGCCATCATGCAGGCCTGCCATTGCGATTTCAACGATATCGTTTACCTGGGCCGGCTCACTGAGAAATCCTGTCAGGGACTCCCGGGCGGCATCAAACATGAATTGCTGCGGCAGCAGACAGAAATGCTTGCCGTCTTCCTCATTGCGTTTTCCACCGTGCACGGTCGGCCATTCTGCGGAGGTCATCGGCAATAAGGCTGCCGAGGGTGAGACATCATAGAGCGTTGTCTCACGAGCAACCTTGAG
Source organism: uncultured Gammaproteobacteria bacterium (assembly GCA_947258655.1). GTDB lineage: Bacteria > Pseudomonadota > Gammaproteobacteria > JAADHQ01 > JAADHQ01 > JAADHQ01. The sequence continues at coordinate 1,120 of CAMYJD010000070.1, forward strand.
CGCATTCTTGTGCACGCGCTTGACGATCTCGTCATAGGAAATATCCAGCAATTTTGCCACCGACTCCAGACATTCGACCATGTCCTCGGTGTACCAACCCGTCTCCGACAGGTGCACCATCTGTCTGGCCAGTTTGACGGTCAGGGCGCGCGGATTTTTCGCATCTTCCGCATGCAAACATTCATATACCATTTCCGGCAAAGACCATACCTCGGCCAGGCGTTGGCCCAGTTGTTCCTGACTGAAGCCCAGTACGACATACTGGGCCTCATCATCCGGGACCTGCTTTTCCCATTTCAATTCATGTACGGCCTGCATCTGTTCACCGGCATACAGCCATAACGTCATCGCGCCAATGTCTTGCAGAAAAGCAGCGACAAATATCTCCTTTGGCGTCATATCACCACGAAGGACCGCCCAGTCATAGGCCTGATAGGCGACGTGATAGGCACGCGCGACAATGCGCATATAACCCTTTTCGGCAGCGCTTTCCCCAGGTGGTTCAATAGTGGGATACCCATCGGTCAACGTGCGCATCGCATTGACGCCAATCATCATCGCTGCATTCTCGACCGTCGACACATACGCACCCAGGCCACCACGCCTGCCGGTATTGGCCTTGCGCAGGATGGCGATGACACCACCCGGATCGAACAGGATATCCGAACAAAAGCGATCCACAGAGCGATTCGCATCCTCTTCACTCAAATGTTGCAGGCCTTTACTGGTTTGGGAAAAAACCGGGAATATCTCATTCTCCAGTTTGTCTACCCACTCCTGCAGATCTGTCGTTTGGCGCAATTGTCCATCACTCATCGCTAGCTATACCAGATTCCCTTGAATAAACGCTTATATTGCTGTGCATGTCGGCATGCCGGGGTAAAACTTGACTGTTCAATTTTACTTAACAGTCTTTTAACATGCATATAATTCAAATGCTTGAAGCCCGCTCCACGCCGGAATAATGCATGTTTTTTCTTAAAGTTGCCACTGATGTGGTCGATAAATGGGACAGTTTAGCGAGGAATAGTTTTTCAGCATTAAGGATCATACATGAATCTGATTTTAGGTATTATTATCGTCTTCGGCTGTGTTGGGGCCGGTTATGTACTTTCTAACGGAAACCTGATCGCGTTGTGGCATCCCTTTGAGCTGCTTATCATTTGTGGCGCAGCATTTGGTGCCTTCGTCATCGCCAACCCGATGAGCATCGTCAAGAAAACATTTGGTGGTGCTCTATCACTGTTGGGTGGTTCAAAGTATAACAAGCAGATCTATATGGACCTGTTGACTCTGATGTTCGGCATATTTCAAAAGGCAAGAAAAGAGGGGCTGATGTCGATCGAAGATGATATCGAAGATCCCGAGAACAGCGCCCTGTTCAGTGAGTATCCGAAGGTTATCAAGGACCACCATGTCAGGGATTTTATTACCGATTATCTACGCATCATTGTTGGCGGCAACATGAACCCGTTTGAGCTGGAAAATCTGATGGATGTTGAACTGGACAACCATCACCATGAGGCTGAGGCTATTCCAACTGCGATTACCCGGGTATCCGATGGCTTGCCTGGTTTTGGTATTGTCGCCGCGGTACTGGGCATCGTAATCACAATGGGATCTCTCGGTGGCCCGGCCGAAGAAATCGGTGCGAAAGTCGGTGCGGCTCTGGTCGGTACCTTCCTGGGTATCCTGTTTGCATATGGACTAGTTGGTCCAATGGCGAATCAGCTCGAGTCACGCAATGCCGAAGAGGCTAGTTTTTACCAGGTCATCAAGGTCTGTCTGATGGCCAACGTTAATGGCTACAGTCCACAGATCTGTATTGAGTTCGGGCGCAAGGCCATGCCATCCGCACATCGCCCGAGCTTTGCCGACATGGAAACGCATTTAAAAGAAAGCAAATAAACAGTCTCTGACTGATTGATCCAGCATGGAAGATAAAAAGCAACCGATAGTCGTCAAAAAGATCATCCAGGGCCATGGTCATCATGGTGGTTCCTGGAAGGTAGCCTTTGCCGATTTCGCCACGGCGATGATGGCCTTCTTCATGGTATTGTGGCTGGTCGGGCAAACGGACGCGCAAAAACGTGGCGGCATCGCTGAATACTTCCAGAATCCCAGTATGGTGCGCGGCCACAGCGAAGCACCAACCGGATCACTTGGACCGGGTGGCGCAGGAATGAGTCTGATTTCATTTGGCACCTCGATTGAAGTGCAGAAAACCGAAGAAATGACTGTGGAAAAAATCAGGGATGGCGGTATGGCCTATGTCTCGGCCGACAAAGTCAGGGAACAACGTCGCCTCGAAGAACTATTGAAGGAACTACGCGAGGAGATCGGCAGCAGTCCGTCACTGCAATCCTTCAAGGACCAGATGGTAATGGAAATCACACCCAACGGCTTGCGTGTCCACATAGTTGACAGGAAAGACCGGCCGATGTTCGATAGCGGTAGCGCTAATCTCAAACCGTATACTAGAGAAATTCTTTATCAACTGGCGAAAACCATCAATGCAGTCCGTAACAAGATCTCGATCAGTGGACACACAGATGCCAGCCCCTTGTCGAAACGTAATGGCAGTTACACAAACTGGGAACTATCAAGTGACCGCGCCAACGCCGCCCGCCGCGCCCTGATTGAAGGCGGTCTCAAAGCGGATAAGATTGAAAGGGTCATCGGTCTTGCATCAACTTCGCTGCTTGACAAGGAACATCCGCATAGCCCGTCAAACCGCAGGATCACTATCGTGGTCATGAAACAGGAAGTCTCGGAACTGGCCAAACTTGAAGATGAAATGAATGCCATTCCCACTGAATTGATCCAGCAAAATATCGACCTGGATAAAATCAGGAAAGGCCAACACGACCCGCTTTCAAGTGATGAAATGGAGCTGGAAGATGACAAGGTATCCGAACCGGTAGAGACCGATCCCGGCAACGGACTGGACATGGAACTGGATCTGCATGGCATGCACAAGTCCGACAAAAAGCCTGTCGGTGAAGCTGCAAATAATCAGCCTGACAATTCACATCAACACAAACAACAGAAGTCAGCAGCAAACGAGTCGCGTCCACGTGAACGCGAAACCCATGATCCTGAAGTTATCATCCGTAACAAGGGCGAAGCAAAATCATTCATCCAGCTACCTCCCATCATTGATCCTTCTTTGCTGCCCAACGGCAAGCAGTAGCTGCTCTGCTATAAATCACGCTCTATAATTGCCCGCCCTTGGCATTCAAACCCCATACATATACAGCAAAAACGACTATCTGTTATCATTATCCAGTATTCTGTTACTGATATTGAACATTTAATATGTCATCGCACCCTGAACATCAATTGGAAATCTGGCATATCCCGACCGTGATGGAGCATGCTGTACTGCAGTCTCTGCAGAACTGGCTATCTGCAGTAGAACTGCAACGCGCACAACGTATACATGACGAAGTAAACAGAAACACCTACATAACAACGCATGCCGCAATGCGGCTGATCCTGGCTATGCATCTGCACATTCAACCGGCAGCGATAGGCTATACACAAAATACACATGGAAAACCGCAACTGGAGCATGACAGACCGATACATTTCAACCTCAGTCACACGCATGCATATGCATTACTGGCATTGTCGCCCGTATGCCAGGTCGGTATCGATATCGAGATAATCAAACCTTCACGCGATACCTTGGCAATAGCCAGGCGATTTTTCAGCGCAGATGAATACAGCTGGCTCAGTCAGGCCGACCCACAGTATCGGAATGCTCTTTTTTATCAATTATGGTGTCACAAAGAGGCCTGCCTGAAAGCGGGCGGTCAGGGCCTGAAAGGTGGACTGGCGTCTTTCAGTCTGACCGAACAGGACTTGCTGCGTGAAACGGTAGTCACAGACCGGCAACAAAAACAATGGAGGCTACAGCCTATTGATGTACCTGCACAGTACCGTGCCGCCATCGCCATAGACAAACCTGACATCACACCCGTCGTTCAACAATGGCAATATAGTGGGCACTGACATAAACTGTTGTAGCTCTAGTCCAATCTGACACATTGAAAAATAGATTTATGCCTGAGCTGACTATATAGTCAGCACTTGAAGGTCTCATACATCCTATAGCAGCCGTTCCTTCCGACCGTCATCCCCGAATGACTCTGTCGGGGATCCATTCAAATATTACAGTTTCATAGTTTTTACTCTGATTCAAATATTAAAGCGGCCTTTCGTAAGCATTGTCATTGCGAACTAACAGGCCATGCGTTTGGGAATACAAAGCGGTCGCAGTGAAGCAATCTGTTGAATCGCATATCCAGATCAAGATTCTTGTTATCCAAATATATGCGTTACCAGATCGCCGTGGCGCAAAAAAAACCTGTGACCGCTTAATATATTCTTCAAATGAATGGCCTTTTAGCCTCGCGATGACAGTTTCATAGTTTTTACTCTGACCCCAAATATTCCATAAACAACGATGCAGTTCGATCATGAAAAACTTCGTGTCTTCGTGACCTTGTGATAAGTGTTTATTTCAGACAAAGTCAGTCATTACTGAACTACCCCTGATCCAGCAATTCCCATTTATCATAGGCATGTGACAGCTCCTGCTCGATTTGCGTCATTTTATCCAGTGCATCTTTGATGACATCCTTGTCCTGTTGGTAAAATTCGGGCTGACTGATTTGCACTTGCAGGCGATCCTTTTCTGTTTCCAGAGCATCTATCCTGTCCGGCAACTGTTCCAGTTCACGCTGATCCTTGTAACTCAGTTTTTTCTTCGCTGCAGCCGCCTGTTTGTTCTGCATCGGACTGACATTCTGCGTCGATTGCCCCTTTTTCTTTTGTTGTTGCATATTGCTTTTGCATTGTCTCAACCAGTCTTCATAACCACCAATATATTCCTGCACATGGCCCTCGCCTTCAAATACCAGCGTCGATGTGACGACATTGTCGAGGAAACTGCGGTCATGACTGACAAGTAACAGGGTGCCATCGAATTCCAGTAACAGCTCTTCCAGTAATTCCAGCGTATCCACATCCAGATCATTGGTAGGTTCATCCAACACCAACAGATTGGCCGGCTGGATAAAGGTCTTTGCCAGCATCAGACGGTTACGTTCGCCACCGGACAGCGCCTTGACC
>CAMYJD010000071.1 GCA_947258655.1 uncultured Gammaproteobacteria bacterium
CCATATGCATATTCCTGATCCATAACATACCTCGTTTCTGTTAGTTCATGCGCTCGACGATAAAAGGACCATTTGTTATTCAACTATCGCCATTTGATGGGCCTCACCTGCTGGTAAATGAATGGTAGCGGTCACTTTAAGAGTTTTCTGATCAACGACCCAGATAACAGGTTTCTTACGGCTGGATACATAGACCTTACCGGTACCACGGATAGTATTCAGGTGATAGGGCGCGGGTGATAATTTAAGTTCTCGTTTCGTTCCGTTACTGGTATCAATAGCAACCAGGATTTCGCCTTTCTTGCTACTGATGAACAGTGTCCTGCCGTCATCACCTATATCAAGGCCATGAGTACCCTTGCCAATCAAATAGCTATCTATGCTCTTGCCACTGTTGACATCTATAACTGACACCTTGCCTGCGCGAGGATTTGTCACATAAATCCTTGATTCGTCTGCTGAAAATACCATATGTTCCGGGGCCGGACCGGATTCCAGTTTACGCATCACTTTCCAGCTGCTGATATCTATCTCAGATATTGAATTGTTACCGGTATTCGATACAAAAGCTCGCTTACCGTCTTTCGTAATAAGGGTATAATTCGGTACCGGCCCTGTTTCGATGGTTTTTATGACCTTGTTTGTTTCAAGATCAACCACACTGATATAACCACGCAGACCATGCGTTGACAGCACATAGCGCCCGTCCGGAGTGATGGCCTGATGATGGGTCCAGCCACTGACAGGTATGGTCGACATGACATGTCCATGGGCAGGATGTATCAGGAACAGCTTACTGTTCAGTGTGTCCTTGGGTTGTCCTTTTTTAATAGGCTCTTCCTTGAGGCTTCCGGCTATCAGGTATTCGCCATCAGGTGTAGCGACCAATCCATGTGGGTTGTCGACGCCACTATAGCTGGCTGTTATCTTGTCATTGGCTGCATCGACTGCTATGACCTGGTTACCAGTACCTAGCGGTATATAGACAGTTGGTGCTGCCGTTACTGCACCGGTCAGGCCCGCGAATAACAAAAACATGCTCGTGCATTGTAATTTTTTAAACATTTTATTGCCTCCGTTAATGTTTATATCTTGTCATTTAAATAGTGTATTTCTCATATACGTGATGACAGCCTTGATGTCGTCATCAGTCAATCCCGGATTGCCTCCTTTGGGAGGCATGTTTACTGCTGCCCCGGGCTTTTGTATACCATTTTTTATACTTGACATTAGCTGATCATCCGGAATAGCAAGCCATTGCGTATTTTCGGTAAGATCAGATACGCCAGGCATGGCACCACTGCCATCTTCTCCATGACAAACCAAGCAATTCTGCAAAAAGATCCTCTCACCATCTGTACCCGCATATGCAGTTGGAAGAGCTAACAGACAAGTGCTGCTCAGGAGTATCTTTAGTGTTGATCTGATAAATATATCTTTCACGATGTAGTCCCTTATTAGTTTAATTATGCCAATTTTTCCTGCGCCCCATCAGCTCGGCCAATCATCCATCGCAAAACAAATGGAGCCAGCAGGGTTGTTACAATAACCATCAGAACAATAGCGGCGAATAGGGCGTCATTTATCACGCCGAATCCTTTTCCAATGGAGGCAAAGATCAAACCAACCTCCCCTCTAGGTACCATGCCAACACCTACAATCCATCGGTTACCTTTAGTACGAAACCCGATCCCGCTGGCAAGCTTTCCGACAATTGCCACAATCAGGAGCGCAGTCGCCATGAGTAATATATGCATATCAAAAAACATCTCCAGTTTGACCTGGATCCCCATAAGCACAAAAAAAATGGACACCAGAACAGCCTCAAACGGCACAATCAGATCCCTGATGGACACTTTCTGCTCTCCCTCTTTCCAGTGATGGAAATAGCCATCATGTAGAATAACTCCTGCAGCAAATGCTGCCCGCGATTGTCGCAAGCCCTACTGCATTTGCAACCCAGGATGGAACAAGTTTTTATTTACCTTCTAACTCGTCGCGGCGACGCTCATATTCCTGTTCATCGATTTCTCCACGCGCATAGCGTTTTTTGAGTATTTCCAGTGGGCTTTCGTCGATTCTGTCATGAGTCTGCCCTCCACCCATACTGGCCTTGACCGCATATACCACGACCACAATCAGCAATATCCATATAATCCACATAAAACCACCACCAAACCACATGCCACCGGCATCGCCCATCATTCTGACTCCTTAAAGTCTTTTATATGCATGAATTCTTCCACCGGTAAAATAGCAATTATACCGTCACTTGCCAGGCCCTGATGTACAGTGCGTGCGATCGTATCTGCGACGACTCTTGCTCTCTCTACCTCTATAAAGACCTCAAGCCGACTGCAATCGATCATACTGTCATCTATAAAATAGTTCCTGTAATCACCCATGCCATGGGTTTTTGATATAGTCATACCTGGTACACCAATGGCCAACAGTTCATCTTCAACCTGTTTCAATGAATTGCTGGGAAACATCGCGGTCACTTTTCGATACCTCATCTTTATCACCTCATACGATCAGGATGCCGAAGCATACAAGAATAATTCATAATAACAGCATTCACAGGTGTCCATGTCGCTGAGCTCGTTCTACCTGCCTGGATTCAATCACCTGTTCTAACATGAGCTGTAACATATCCAACCTTTCTTCCATACGTTCCATTCGTTGCGTCATATAATCCTCGCTCATTGCTTTTTTTGTCATAGTCCCATGATTCTTTTTTACATAGCCCCTCATCGCATGACCTTTTGTATCTCCCTGCATATGTTTCATCATGTTGCCTCCCATACCACGCATTTCCTTGATTCCCTCATTCATATTCATATAGTGATTGGCTATCAAATCATCACGTTTATCAATGTCCGTTGTTGATTGTATTTTTTCCATCTGTTTGATCATATTTTTCATGCGATTCCGTACTTTCATCATACTGGTTTCCTGATTGCCAACTTGCATAGACATACCAGACATACCTTTTGACATTCCCATGCCGCTACTATCCTTTGACATTCCCATGCCGCTACTATCCTTTGACATTCCCATGCCGCTACTATCCTTTGACATACCCATGCCGCTACTATCCTTTGACATACCCATGCCGCTACTATCCTTTGACATACCCATGCCACTACTATCCTTTGACATACCCATGCCACTACTATCCTTTGACATACCCATGCCACTACTATCCTTTGACATACCATGACCACTGCCACCCATCGACAACTGCATATAATCAGCACGATCTGCTAAGGTAGCGAGAGGAACCAGTAACGTGGTTAACGTTGCAATTACTAGTGATTTCTTCACCATATATCTCCAATTGTTTTTAGTAAGTAATCTATTAAATCTGCAATAAAATTATTTACTTCAGTTTTATAGACGAATCTGCTTTAGTCTAATTGCATTCATGATGACTGATACTGAACTGAAGCTCATCGCTGCTGCTGCAATAATGGGTGAGAGCAAAATACCGAAGAATGGGTACAGCACACCGGCGGCAATGGGTACACCTGCCGTGTTATAGATAAAAGCAAAGAACAGATTCTGACGTATGTTACGCATGGTAGCTTTCGATAAGCGTCTGGCACGCACGATGCCACGCAGATCGCCTTTCACCAGGGTAACGCCTGCACTTTCCATGGCAACATCGGTACCTGTTCCCATCGCAATACCGACCTGCGCCTGTGCCAGGGCGGGTGCATCATTAATGCCATCACCAGCCATAGCCACCACTCTGCCCTCAGCTTGCAGCTGCTTGACAACAGATGCCTTTTGATCTGGCAATACTTCAGCCTGAACCTTGTCGATATCAAGTTTTGCAGCAACGGCTTCTGCAGTCCTGTGGCTGTCACCTGTCAACATAACGACGGTCAGACCTTCATTATGCAGATCACGTATTGCCTCAGGTGTCGATTCCTTGATCGGGTCGGCTACACCAATCAAACCTGCTGCCTTACCGTCGATAGCTAGAAACATGACGGTCTGCCCTTCTGCGCGTTGTTCATCAGCCCTGGCAGGCAGATTACCTGTTTCAATTGACAAGCTTTCAAGTAACTTGATATTACCCAGGGCAACCGCATGACCGTCCACGTCACCTGTTACACCTTTTCCAGTGATAGACTGGAAATTAGCAGTTTGCAGTAATTCTACATTTCGGTCTTTGGCACCTTTTACGATAGCCTCTGCCAGAGGGTGTTCACTGGAGCGTTCAATGCTGGCTGCCATTTTCAGTGCGTCATATTCATTAAATTCATCACTGGTTGTCACAGCAACCAGGCGAGGCTTACCTTCTGTCAGTGTGCCCGTTTTATCGACAACCAGGGTATCAACATTTCTTAATATCTCGAGTGATTCAGCGTTTTTAATAAGCACACCCATCATCGCACCTTTACCGGTACCTACCATTATTGACATGGGTGTAGCAAGACCGAGTGCACAGGGACAGGCGATGATCAATACCGCAACCGAATTGATGACTGCATAAGCCAGAGCAGGTTCCGGCCCCCAGAAATTCCATACAATGAAGGTAACGATGGCGATGACGACAACAGCAGGTACAAAATACCCTGCGACGATATCAACCAGTTTCTGTATAGGGGCCCGTGAACGCTGGGCTTCGGCCACCATTTGTACAATCTGGGATAACAATGTGTCTGCACCGACCTTTTCGGCACGCATCAACAAACCACCCGTACCGTTTACGGTAGCGCCGATAAGTTTTTCACCAACCGATTTTTCAACAGGGAGCGGTTCACCAGTGACCATGGACTCATCGACATTACTTTCTCCTTCCGTCGCCACTCCATCAACAGGTATTTTCTCTCCAGGACGAATACGCAGTATATCGCCAGCCTTAACATGCTCTAGCGGAATATCCTCTTCTGTACCATCATCACGTACAATCCGGGCGGTTTTAGGAGCCAGCCCCAATAACATCTTGATGGCTGCATTGGTCTGGCTGCGGGCACGTAGTTCCAGTACCTGTCCGAGCAGAACCAGCGCAGTAATAACGGCTGCCACCTCGAAATAGACCGGTATTACACCCATTTCATTAAAGACTTCTGCAGGAAAAATACCGGGTATCACAACACCGATAAAACTGTATATCCAGGCAACACTCACGCCCAACCCAATCAGCGTAAACATATTGAGATTGCGTGTAACAAGGGACTGCATGGCCCTGACATAAAATATCCAGCCACCCCACCAAACTATCGGTGTTGACAGTACAAGTTCAAGCCATTGTCTGTAGACAGGGTTAATGAGCCCAGCTATTGCTTCTGGCCAGAACTCAGCCGACATTGCGCTAATAAAAACGGGAATAGCCAGCAATGCACTGAGCCAAAAACGCCGGGACATGTAGTCAAGTTCGCTGGTATCTTCGTCTGCTTCCAGCGTTCGTGGTTCCAGAGCCATTCCACACTTCGGGCAGTTACCAGGATGGTCCTGAACTACCTCTGGATGCATGGGACATACATACTCTGTCGCACTGTTAACTACAGGTACACCCATCGGCTCCAGGGCCATCCCGCATTTCGGGCATGATCCTGGTCCCTGCTGTTGTATTTCAGGGTGCATCGGGCAGGTAAACATGCCGGTATTGTCATGCAACTCAGATACGTTACCACCTGGTGGCAGTAAATACCGGCCAGGCTTTTTTACGAATTTTTGTAGGCAATGGTCGCTGCAGAAATAATATTGCCGATCCTGATATGGCGTTTGAAACTCTGATTTATCATCAACTGCCATGCCACAGACCGGATCTTTCAGGGCTACTGATTCGATATATTGTCCGGGATGTGACTCAAACTTGTGCTGACAGTGTTTACTGCAAAACAGGTATTCTACATCATTATGTTTATAACGATGCTCACTGTCTTCGCTTACATTCATGCCACATACAGGATCAGTCGACATATTTATTGTTCCTTACATAATTGTAATCGGCGCTGCAAGA
>CAMYJD010000072.1 GCA_947258655.1 uncultured Gammaproteobacteria bacterium
CACATAGCTGAGTTCATAGGCCCAGGGCTGCAATCTGTCAATCAAGCCCACATCTGCTGTTGCGCCATGTCCAGCGCCCAGCAAGGGGTTCTGTGCCCAACCATCCAGTAGATGCAGTAATTGTTCCTGACGACGGAAAGCCGATGGATTATCGACATTTGAAAACTCAAAACCATCGATAAAATCTGTCCAGATCAAATGAAAATCTATATCAAGCAGAAACACTGACATAATCGACACTATACCGAGAATAACACCTAACTTGACAATCAGCTTCGTCACGTGAGTGCGGACACCTCCCAACCACAACAATCCGATCACTATAAAAGGCGACATCGCTGCTATTAGCCAGAAACCTCGTCTCCCTGAAATTACCAATGTCAGCACTGCAAGCGCGAGTGCTATCCATGCAGCATTACGCCACGCCCCCTTACAGGGCGATAAGGGATATGGCATGAATAATATTGCCAGCAAAAAAGGTAATGCATATATAACCGTATTCATATTATATAAGCGAAATTCAAGGAATCCATCATGAATGCCTAACGCAGCCCCCTGCACTTCCAGTAGACTGGCAATCCCAAGATTCATATTAAAAAAATATTCTGCCAGGAGTGACATCGCCATCAAAGCGGCGATTATTGTACCGACAATAATAACTTTCAACAGAGCATGCATTTTCTCATATGTTGAAAGTGAACCCATGAAAAATAAAAATACCATAGGCCATATCACATACACTGTCATTACATTGAGTGCACCAGGCGCATTCTTTATCACACCAATTGATATAAACATCATCGAAGCTGTTATCGTAAACATGCCCCAAAATACTATTGTCTTATGCAATCTCCATCTAACATAGAAAGACCGGACTATTACACCCAGCAGAAGTATGGCAAGGAGAATACCTCGCGCCATTTGATAAGTAGTTGGCAATACCAGCATCAGGAAGAAAAAGAATAGCCCCAACCAACCAAAAAGTCGCACAACACGCTGTGACGCCTTACGGCCTGGAATAATTATCCTATTATTTAATTGATCTGACAGCATTTAGCAGCATCTATACAAGCATACAAGGCCCATCGTTTAATCGGCAACTCCAACTCATCACGCTCATCTGACTTTACCCACCATTCGCTTCAATAATCTTTTACCTGCCCTAAAACAAAACAAGCTTACAGAATACAGTAAATTCGTTCCCAATAATTGTCTTACCAGGTGCGATTCCCACTCTGCACTTAGTTCTTTCTGTTTTGAATAACCACCAGCACCTACGCTACAGTAGGTCTCACCCAACAACCCGACTGCACATCCTGCCTTTAGGCAACGGCATAAAAACAAACCATCCGCTACTGTTTTGAAACGCTCATCATACATCCCAATACGATCATGCAATTCTTTGCGAATAATTGCCCCTCCCGTATGCGATGGAAACACCCCTTGTGGTCCTGATTGTATGTTAAACGGATTGTAATATGCATAGTGCCGACCATTCTTTTCTATACCCAGAAATACCAGATCATAGTTTAAATTTTCAAGCAGTATTACCAGTCTTGCGAGATTCGAAAATTGAAAAACGTCATCTAATCCTATCACGACATAATATTCGGTGTTGACAGCCTTGATCCCGCGATTAATAGCATCATAAATTCCATTGTTGGCCTGATACAAAAAGGACACTCTGCTATCAGATACATCATCAATATTATCCAAAACTGTGTTTTCATCAGAAGATTCAACAACAATCAACCTTGCCTGCTCGCAGGCTATCGAGCAAAAGCGAAGAAGAACATTATTGAGAGCATCATAGTCCTTATGCGATGGCAGGATAAATGTAAGCATATAATTACAGGCTTATTATATTCGAAAATATATTATAGAAGCTTTTTGGGATGAATTTTATTCGAATCACTCAGGGATTTTGTAATGATTCAACCAGAGAATGAAAATTTCGCTGACGTGCGCTTTCTGAATATAAATTCAACGATGCCTTCAGACATTTTTCACGTAAAAGATCATATTCATTTTCGCTCAAGGTAAGTATATAATTAATTCCTTTAGCGATATCATCACTATTTTTGTATTGCGCAATGTACCCACTGACCAGGTGATCAACCATATCTCTTGCAATCCCGATATTGAATGAAACAGCGGGAACACCGCATAGCATCGCGTATATTAACATCCCGGGTCCGATATCATTCAATGCGGTTGAAACAAACAAGTCTGATAATTGTATGTATTCCGCCAGTAATTTCTCTGTAGCTGTATATTCAAAAGCCAGGACTGAAACTGCACTATTATTAATTTGTTGGGCTGCCTTATTGGAATTTTTACCGATAATTATCAGAGCGAGCTCGTTAATCCCGTAGCTGTACTTTTCATTGGATATTGCACGCGAAAAATAATCAAATCCCTTTCTCTCATCTAGTACATTATCTGCCGCAAACAAAACTATTTTCCTGTATTTACTCAAACCATGTTTATTTCGCAGCGGCACCTTATCTGCTGGTTGATATATATTATTATCAACTCCACCTACACCTGTCACCAAAACCCTTTTAGAATTACTAAATAACGCGCTCCGATCAAGCATCTCATTCACCCATGGCGCATAATTCAACAGCACCGGATCCATTTGAGATAATATCAATTTTTTTTTCATCAATTTCTTATAAGCAAGTTTGCGATAAGGAAATCTTAAGGCAGGACAGCATGCGCATTCATCTTCATATCCTTTGCAATCATATGGATAGTGACATCCTCCTGTTACTGGCGCCAGATCAGTTAACAACCAATAAACCCTGCAATTATATTGCCTTTTGATATTCAGAAATACTTCAAGGTCTGCAACCTTGGATATCCACCCTAACACCAACACATCAATTTTATCCGGAACATACGATTTAATATCTTCGATATCATTAATAAAGTTTCGAGATCTATCCTCGAATGCGTACTTTCTTTTGATAAACCCGAGATTATCTTCAATATTATCTAATAACTTATAAAATTTGCGCTTTAACTTTTTAATTTTAAATGCTATTACATCCTTGTCTTCCCGATTCTTGTTAATGACAAGCAACGTTGAATTGAATCCTATTGATTTAAGCGACTGATGCATCATATAGATTGCGCTACCCGCCCCTGCTGAATCGGAATAGCTTACAAACAATATATTCACTCTATAATTTGCCTTGTCGAATTACAGTACTTGTGCAGCGAGCTACCAATGAACTAGCTCATAGACCTATTGACACTACGAACATATGCCGTCGGATAACCACGCTCAATAAAGGTGGGCTCATCACCATTATCGAATCGAGTACTGCAGGCCAGACGTACACGATCATGAATGCCATGCATGCCACTGCGATGAATAGTGAAGTATGTCATAAACACAACGTCACCCTTGTTGACCTCTACCGGCACGAAATCTTCCGGATTATAGAATTCCGGGTGTATTTCCCAGGGCTTATCAGTATCCTGTTTTAACGGCAGCAGTCCGGCCTGGTTACTACCAGGAATCACTTCAAGCGGATACAGATTCCTGTCGATATCCATCAGCGGCAACCAGACTATCGTACCATCCAGGCTACCATGCACAGAAGGCCAGTCCTGGTGAGGCGTTATTCCGTTATAGCCACCGGGTATACGCAACGCATCACTCATAATATGTACGACTTGACCGCCAGGAACAAATATGTCGCTCCATGAGAAAGCATCATGCAGGAATGACGAAATCGCCGGATGATGAAGCAAATTGAAAACAGCAAGTTTACGCCACAGCGCGCCCGATACTTTCTTGTAACCCTCTATGTCGATCTCGTGCAATTGTTTCATACTTGCTTCTAACGTCGGTCCCGGTACGCCTCCTTTGGCAACTAATACACTATCGTAGGCGTGTTTCAGGCTCTGAACAGTTTCATCGACCTTGTCGGGATCAATCAGGCCGCGAGCAATATAGAATCCGTCGTTTGAATAAGCTGAATATATCTCTTTGTTCACGTAATTATTCCACTGCTATTTGATCATGGTTTAAAAGAAAATGTTTCGCCCCTATTCCCAGACGGCATAACCCATTCCACTCCGCCCGAAGCCATTACCATTATAGAACATGTATTTCTTACCATTGACCATAATAACGCATGGGTAAGCAATCATCTCAGAGTCCCAGCCATTATCAGAGACATCGATTCCCGCATGATCGTCTAATCTCTCCCAGGCGATACCATCTTTTGATTCGGCATAACCAATTCTATAACTCTTGGTTTTGTCCACCCTGTAATCTTGACCCTGACGTGTGGCATACCACATTTTGTACAAGTTGTTATCCTTAAGCACAGAGGCACGGACAATACCTGCCTCATTTTCGTCTTTATAATCGATCGCCACAACACCACGCCGATCCCAATCTACACCGTCTCGTGATTCAGCGTACTTAATATGATAATATGGCTCAGCTTTATCGTCGATCATTTCCCACTTTGTACATCCTGCATACCAGTTACGCCATAAACCATCTTCAATCAAAACAGTAGCGGTACCTGTAAAATATGGCTCATGTACTGTGAGACCAAGCACCGGCCCCTCACCGTAGCGTCTAAAGTTCTGCCCGCCGTCATCACTGATTGCCAGGCCGATTGCGTTCTGATACGGGACAGTCTGGCGCACGTTCCAACCTGTGTAATACAGATATTTCATACCCGCATAGGTAACAATCCAGGATGGCATTACACCAGAATCATCGAAAGTACCAAGCTTGCCTAACGGTAGAATAGGTTGATCATGCTGATACAGGATATGATGTGGATTGCCTGCCTCGACATCTATAAAAGATATACTACAACGATTTTTGTCGTCTCGAGTGGCGTAGTAAATACGCCAGACACTATCCGAGATAACATCTACCGTTGGCACCTGGGCATGGGTAAGTGCCCACGGCAATGAACCGTCGGGCACGAAGAAGACACCCTGCTTTACCCAAGCCACACTACATTCTTCTCAATTTGCTGCTCGGCACGCGCGACAGTGCCGCCTTCGTGCCGGGATATACACCAAATTCCTGGGTATTCTCGGCAATAAGTGCCCCGGCACCGACGAATGTATGCCTGGCCACCACAATGTCATTGCTCAATGTAGCATTCACCCCAAAGAAGCAATGCTCGTGGATTGTCACATGTCCGGAAATTACCACATGTGATGCCACGAAACAGTGGTTACCAATGACGCTGTGGTGACCGAAATGATTGCCACTCCACATAATGACGTTGTCACCGATCTCGGTGAACGGTTGAATCACATTATTCTCGAAAATGAAACAGTTCTCTCCGACCGGTGTGTCGTAATAAGTCGCATTGGAACTGATATAACTCACCAGTGTATACCCCTTACCCTTCGCCTGGGCAAAGACCTCGGCACGCAGTGTATTCATCTTCGCTGGACTCATTGGCACGAACATATCATATTCGTCAGGCGGAAATTGCGCCTCAACATCTTCGAAGCGCACCAGTGGCAACCCCATGAATTCCGATGCATCTATATATTGTTCATGCATGGTGAAAGCCACCACCTCATGCTCGGAATCCCGACTCAAATAAAAGTGGGCAAGCTTCGCAAAATCCTCGACGCCAAATATCACA
>CAMYJD010000073.1 GCA_947258655.1 uncultured Gammaproteobacteria bacterium
TAAAAAGCTTATACCTGTTAAAGGCTGGCATAATAAAAGATAAAATGTGTAAACCATGTGCCCGGTTTATTTTGTAAATTATGTCCGGGTTGCACAGGGGGTGGGGATCTATTACAAGCTCTTACTTGTCTACATAAATAAATATATCACCACCCCCTAACCCCTCGACTTTGGCTCCGGGCGTCGTTCTACCGACTCCATCCATGGAGTCGTCCTTGAAGGAGGGGGAATTGGTGGCACCGCTGTGCACGATTTTACTTGGTGGTGATAGTTAACTAACGCTTCACCCTGATCAACTCCAGCTTGAATATCAGCGTTTCATTAGGGCCGATTGGCCCACCTGGTGTGCCATGTATGCCGTAGGCGAGTTCCGGGGGGATAACAATTTCCCATTTATCCCCTGGTTGCATATGTTGAACGGCAATCTGCAATCCCCGGATGACTCGATTTAATGGCAATGCAACGGGCTGCTCGCTGTCGTGGGAACTGTCAAATTCTGTCCCATTGATCAATGCAGCCTTATAATGAACCTCTACGGTGCTGTTCTCACGTGGTGTGGTCCCCATGCCTGATTTGATTACGCGGAAAAAGATACCGTCGGACAAGCGCCGGATTCCCGGTTTTTTACTATATGCGTTAATAAATGCCTCGCCTTTTTTACTGTTCTCGTCAGCCAGCGCAGTACGCTGCTGTTCGTGCCTGATGCTCATAGCCTCTAAGGCGGTAGACATTTCCTGTGCGTTTAACTTTGGTTGTGTTTTGTCGATCGCATCCTGCATGGCCTGCAACATAATCCTGTTATCGACGTCATGGAATTGCTCAAGGATGTCCCTGCCGAGTTCATAACCTAGTGAATAAGCGTATCTTTCATCCAGCGACTTGTAATCCCTTGCCAGTAATGGCGAGGTGAAAAAATGTATGCTTAGTGTAATTATTGCAAGCTGTTTTTTCATTGGATTACCTTCAGTATCAATATCGATTGAAGCAGGCAAACGTGGTTATCGCAGACAGCGTTTCAACACCTGTAAGGCATTGTTGATTTCCTGTAGTTTCAGTGTGTCGCCACCACGGTCAGGGTGATGCTTCATGACCATTTTGCGGTATTGCTGCGTCAGGGAGTCTCTGTCGAAGGGCTCGTTGATTTCCAGGATGTCCATCGCAGTCTGTTTGTCTCCGGATACAAGAAAATACTGCCAGAAATTATTCATCAAATCGTCCACATCCTGTTGTGTAGTAGTGTGTAAATTCGAAACATCCAGGTAATAATCACAAAGCGGGTCGGGATCATCCAGTTGCTTACCATCATTTTCTGTACAGGGCAGGATTTTTATCTTCAACGGCGATATCTGCAGGTTACCTGAACCACTTTGCACTAATTCCTGTCTGAGCCGGTACAGGCTATGGAATATGATGAAGTGTACAGTAAACAGCTTATGTGTATCCCGAAACAGATCGTCTGCTGCTTCAGCAAATATATCCTCCTTGATGGCCTGGATTAATTGATACTCACTCAGTCCTTCCTCATGGTCGCGTAGTAAACGCAACAGGACGCTCTGAATAATGTCTGCTTTATCGTCTAAATCCAGCATATGGCGTAAAATTATACCTGTTGGCCGTCCAATAGGATATTATTACGGCCAACAATTAACCCGCATTAATAAAACGCCAATGAGTCCAGTGATACTGAAACAGATATTTATTTACCCGGTCAAATCACTTGCCGGCATTTCGTTAGAATCAGCAACTATAACCCCATTGGGGCTTGAATACGACAGACGCTGGATGATTGTCGATAGTCAGGGGCGTTTTATAACGCAGCGCCTGTACCCGCAGTTAGCGCAGATTCGCACCGCGATTGAAGCGGATTTTATCGTTCTGACAGCACCAGACGACACCACCACAAGACTGCCGCTAGGTATTGATAACGGGCCCATCATCAGCACCCAGGTCTGGAGAGATACGGTCGATGCCATCGTTATGACACAGGTCCAGAATGCATGGATCAGTCAGTACCTCGGCTGCGAATGTCGTTTTGTGTATATGCCTGATAACAGTGTTCGCCAGGTAGACCAGGAATACGCTTGCTCAGACAGCGACAGGGTCAGTTTTGCCGACGGTTTTCCTTTCCTGTTGATCTCGCAGGCTTCACTAGATGAGCTGAACCTGCGCTTACTGGCAAAAAACGAAGCCCCGGTACCGATTCAACGATTTCGTCCAAACCTGTTTGTCCAGGGCTGCGAGGCATTTGCTGAAGATAACTGGCAGTCCTTTAGCATCGGCGAGAACCTGTTTCATGGTGTAAAGCCCTGCTCGAGGTGTGTCATGACGACGGTAGACCCGTTAAGCGGTAAAAAGGGCAGGGAGCCGCTGGAGACCTTGTTGCAATTCAGAAAACGCGGCAAGCAGGCCTATTTTGGCCAGAACGTTGTGCTGGATCTGGACTATGCCAATACCCTTGTCTTGCATGCCGGAGAGCAGGTGCATGTTGGCGATTCAGCATAAAGCGAGCAGGCAACCATTGCTGAAGTTTATCAGGCATTGCTGATCATGCTGCCTGCGCTGATTTTGACAAGCATCGTTAGTAAAATCCAGCGCCTCCTTGATCAATATGTCCGAATTCTCATCCACCACGATCCTGTAACGTTGATTCCAATGCATGGTACCGCGGATGAAGTTGTATGCCCGCCTGACGTCCCAGCTTGCCGGGATAGTAAATTGTTCCAGCCCCGGCCATGAGTAATAACTGGATGTCTGTTGATCCTGACGCACTGAAGTGATCTGCCCTGAATCGACTAGCCTAATCAGCGCTGCAAGCTGATCGGCTGCAGCACTTGCCAGTAACAGCGTTGCCTCCTGACCACTGATGCCATCAGTGAGCCTGACTGCCTGTTGTAGGACGATGTTACCGCTATCGAAGCTGGCATCGATCTCGTGAATACTGATACCACTGTCGGGATCCCCAAAGTAGAACTGCCAGAACAATGGAACCGGCCCGCGATAGGCCGGTAACAGGGAGGGATGGACATTATAGGCACCTTTCGACGGGTACTGGTATACGCCAGCGGGCAAGCGATAGGGGAAACAGGCTACGATAATAATAGCGGGCCGACTTTTATGTAGCGCGGCCTTGTACTGTTGCAGGTCTTTACCGGACACATAATACACAGGTATGCTATTGAATTTCGCCATTGAATCGATGGAAGCCTTATCGAGTACATTCAGACTGTTCCTGGTCACTGCCTTTTGTGTGATTGTCGAGCGTGCGGGCAGTACAATGCCTTTGATGCGGGTGTTCTGTTCCAGCAGCGACTCGAACACAGCCCGGGAAAACAGGCCTTCCATTGCAAATATCAGGATGCCGTTGTTGTTATTCATGACCACTGTCGCAAGGTGCGGGGCTGTAGCGGCCGTGTTGCTGGAGTTCTTCAATAAAACCGAAGTCTGCCATGTTCTCTATCTTTTGTGGATACAGGATTCCATCCAGATGATCGCATTCATGCAGTACAACACGGGCATGGAAGCCGTCTACTTCCCTTGTTAATACGGCACCATGTTGGTCGAGACCGGTATAGCGGATCTTTTTGTATCGAGGTACCTTGCCTCGCATTCCCGGCACACTCAGACAGCCCTCCCAATCGCTTTCCTGTTCATGTGACAGGAGTTCAATCTCGGGATTGATCAATACGGTTTCGGGTATCGGTTGCGCATCTGGATAACGCGGATTTTGATCGAAACCAAAGATAACGATCCTCGATAACACCCCGATCTGCGGCGCTGCCAGACCTGCACCGTCGTAATAATGCATGGTATCAAACATGTCTTGTATCAACTGGCTGATCTCGGCCGAGGTCGGGTCTTCGACCATCTGGCTGACCTTGTTTAACATGGGGTCTCCGATACGTAAGACTTTATGTATGGCCATTTTTATCCTGTTCAGGTATGTAGCGCCGGGAAAATATCATCAAATACAAGTATAATATGCCCTGGTCATAGATTTTAATAGTCGGTGAGACAATTCAGAACACGCCAACCGCAAAATGGTAATTTACAAGACATATGAATCTTTTTTCAGTTACAGCTCCGCTGACCATCCGTTACCCGAGCGGTGACAGGAAAATAATAATAGAGAAATTCAGGCATCAACAAGGCCTGCTTTTTTTCGAGCCGTTCTGGCATATCAATGGCCTTGACAGTTCTGTACACCTGATCAGGGGTGAATTGAGCGGCGATGGGCCTTGGAAGATCGCCGATCATGTCATTACCGTCACCGCCTGCCACGGAACTGATGCTGAAATGGCGACCCAACTGACCGAGTGGCAGGCGTTTCTCAGTATGCCGGAACAACGTTATCCCGGTGATGATGAAATTCGCTATCTGGCACAGAAACTGGGCGCCATTATATAAGCGTCCTGTCACAACAGGTAATAGTCTTCATTGTGTGTCTTGTTGCTGTGTCTCAACCGGCAGGCCAGCCGTTTTCCACTCCGGATAACCATCCTGCAAACGTCGTGCATTGAGGCCGGCTGCACGCAACCTGGATACTGCATCAAATGCAAGTACACAATGCGGACCGCGGCAATAGGCGACAATTTCCTGCTCTGGTTCGAAGGCATCCAGATGCTTTTCAAGCTCGGCTAACTGTATATTGATAGCACCAGGGACATGTCCAGCCGCGAATTCTTCCGCGGGGCGAACATCCACCACGGTTACGATACCCTGACGTGCCCTGGAGATCAGATCTTCGCGCGCTACAGGTTCCAGGTCATCCTTCACCGTTAAATAGGTATTGACCAGTTTATCCACTTCAGCAAGATGGCGTTCAGCCACGTCACGCAGCGCATCCAGTAAAATGATCACATCCTCGCCACTGAGTCGATAGTAGACCTTCAGGCCCTGTTTGCGACTTGTGACCAAGCCTGCCTGGCGTAGTTGTTGCAGATGTTGTGAGGTGTTGGCGACAGAGAGTCCTGCCACTGTGGCCAGCTCATCGACACTGCGTTCCGCCTGTGCAATAAACTCCAGCAATTCCAGCCGGTTAGCATTACTGATAGCCTTGCCTACACGGGCAAACTGGGAAAACAGGTCATGTTTGAAGCCTTTGCTTGACATTTACCACCTATGATCTAAAATGACTATTCAAGTAATCACTTGAATATATGATTAGGATATAAACAGTATAACATGTCATTATCACTCTGCAATCAATACACAGCATCCATGGTGAGGGTATCTATTTGAATTTCGAAGCGTTTTTACTGGAGTATGAGAAGGGAATCCGGATGGGCTTTTTCTTCGGGATCCTGATTATAATGGGTGTCTGGGAAATCCTTGCGCCGCGGCGATCCTTGACGGTATCCAAACCGGTACGCTGGATCAATAACCTGGGGCTGGTCTTTTTTAACAGCTTTATCGTTCGTCTGGTATTTCCGATGGCTGCGGTCGGTATGGCCCTGTTTGCCAGCGAAAGCGGCTGGGGTATATTCAATTATTATCAGGTACCCGTTACTGTGGCCGTGATTGCCTCCGTTGTGATTATGGACTTCATTATCTACCTGCAGCATGTCAT
>CAMYJD010000074.1 GCA_947258655.1 uncultured Gammaproteobacteria bacterium
TAAAAAGCTTATACCTGTTAAAGGCTGGCATAATAAAAGATAAAATGTGTAAACCATGTGCCCGGTTTATTTTGTAAATTATGTCCGGGTTGCACAGGGACAGCAGTGGCTTTTCGCCTTGTATCTTTTCCCTTGTACCTTTTCTCTGATTTAATGCAATACCGGCGAGATACTCTCGGCCGGACGCCCGTCCTGGATCTCCCCGGCTTCAGCGTCCCGAATCTCGGTGATGGTGATATGAAAGATAATGTTCTTTCCAGCCAGCGGATGATTACCATCCATCGTGAGCTTGCCGCCCTCGATCTTTGTTACTACAAATTTTCTCACATCGCCATTATCATTCGTCATTTCGACTTCAGCACCAAGCTGTTGAAACTGTACTGGCACATTTTTCAGGTCATCGGTAAATGTCAGGGTCGGATCAGATACGCCAAAACCTTCCGCCGGGGTCAGCATTACCTCGAGCTTGTCACCGATTGATTTGCCATCCATGCTCATTTCCAGTTTATCAATGATATCGCTATCAATGCCATGCACATAACCGATCGGCAAATCGCTCTGCTCGACAATCTCGCCGGTTTCATCGGTAATGAAATAGGTAAAAAAGACGGCCTTGTTTTTGCTGACAATCTGGTCTGACATAATAAACCCCGATTTATACTGAACAATTGCTATTTTTTCCCAGGGAAAAATACCTGTGAAGTAATGGGCTCACTGACATTGATCACCGCTTTGCGGATTACGTATTCTTTCACCTTGTATCTTGTATCTTTACCCTGATCTTCAAACAAAAACGGCATGGATCAACCATGCCGTTTTTCAGTAAACGCGAAACAGGCTTATTTCTTTGCCTTGCGCAGTTTCTCGATCAAGCGCAGTTGTGCCGCCGCCTCGATCAGTTCAGACTGCGCCCTGGCATATTCCATATCCGAAGTCTTGTCCTGCAGTGCCTGTTCTGCCTTCTCCTTGGCTTTGATTGCCTCTGCTTCATCCAGGTCATGCGCTCGAATAGCAGTATCTGCGAGTACAGTCACAACATGTGGCTGTACTTCCAGAATTCCGCCGGACACAAAGAAGGTCTGCTCCTCATTGCCGTTCTGCAAACGTATCTCACCTGCCTTCAAGCGCGTGATCATTTGCGTGTGGCGTGGCGCTATACCAACCTCGCCCATTTCGGCCGGTGCGAACACCATCTCAGCTGTGCCTGAAAAGATCTCTTCTTCTGCGCTGACGATGTCGACATGTGTAGTCATTGCCATACTGGTTACCTATACGTTATTACAGGGTCTTGGCTTTCTCAACCGCTTCTTCAATGCCGCCGACCATGTAGAAGGCCTGCTCTGGTAAATCATCATACTCACCATCAACGATTCCCTTGAACGCGCGGATAGTATCTTTCAGCGTGACGTATTTACCTGGTGTACCGGTAAAGGTTTCCGCTACGAAGAACGGTTGTGACAGGAAGCGCTGGATCTTACGTGCACGGGCCACGACCTGCTTGTCTTCTTCAGACAACTCGTCCATACCGAGGATGGCGATGATGTCTTTCAGTTCCTTATAGCGTTGCAAGGTACCCTGTACGGCACGCGCAGTATCATAGTGCTCGTTACCGATAACCAGCGGGTCGAGCAGACGCGAGGTAGAATCCAATGGATCAACCGCCGGATAGATACCGAGCTCGGCGATCTGACGGGACAGTACCAGGGTCGCATCCAAGTGAGCGAATGTGGTTGCCGGTGACGGGTCGGTCAGGTCGTCCGCAGGTACGTATACGGCCTGGAAGGATGTGATCGATCCGGTCTTGGTTGATGTAATTCGTTCCTGCAGGGCACCCATTTCTTCCGCCAGGGTCGGCTGATAACCTACCGCAGACGGCATACGACCCAGCAGCGCAGATACCTCGGTACCGGCCAGTGTATAACGGTAGATGTTATCGACGAACAACAGTACGTCACGGCCTTCATCGCGGAAGAATTCGGCCATGGTCAGACCGGTCAGTGCAACACGCAGCCTGTTTCCTGGTGGCTCGTTCATCTGCCCATAAACCAGGGACACCTTGTCGAGTACGTTACCTTCTGCCATTTCATGGTAGAAGTCGTTACCCTCACGAGTACGTTCACCAACACCGGCGAATACCGAGAAGCCACTGTGCTCAACCGCGATATTACGGATCAGCTCCATCAGTGTTACCGTCTTACCAACACCGGCACCACCGAACAGCCCGATTTTACCACCTTTGGCGATCGGCATGATCAGGTCGATAACCTTGATACCCGTCTCGAGGATCTCAACAGTAGCAGACTGTTCATCATATGCCGGCGGCTTGCGGTGAATCGGCATACGCGACTCTTCACCAATCGGGCCGGCTTCATCAACCGGGTTACCGAGTACGTCCATAATACGACCCAGGGTCTTCTGACCGACCGGCACAGATATCGGTGCGCCTGTACTTTCCACCGCAGATGCACGTTTCAGCCCATCAGTAGATCCCATCGCAATCGTACGCACAACACCATCACCCAGCTGCTGCTGAACTTCCAGTGTCAGACCTGATTCACCTACGACCAGTGCGTCAAACACCTTAGGCATACTGCTGCGGTCAAATTCAACATCGACGACCGCGCCAATGATTTGAACAATCTTTCCAGAACTCATATCCAGTTCCTCATTTCAAAAAGTTTCAAATTTAAAAATCTTTTCTTTGCTACTAGCTACTCGCTACTAGCAAAATGTATTTATACTGCCGCCGCACCACTGACGATCTCAGAAATCTCCTGAGTAATCGCAGCCTGACGCGCCTTGTTATAGACCAGTTCGAGTCCGTCGATCAGCTCACCGGCATTATCGGTGGCGGACTTCATCGCGACCATACGTGCAGCCATTTCACAAGCAATGTTTTCAACGACACCCTGGTAAACCAGTGATTCGATATAACGCATCATCAGGCCATCCAGTACCGTCTTCGAATCCGGCTCATAGATATAATCCCAGTGATGTGTAATCTCTTCTTCCAGTTCAGCCGCTGCTATCGGCAGTAACTGTTCGATCTGCGGACTTTGTGTCATCGTGTTAACGAATTCGTTATAGACCACGAACAATTGGTCGATTTCACCGTTTTCATAGGCATCCAACATGACCTTGACGACGCCGATGATATCTTCCAGGCGTGGGCGGTCACCGAGATCGGATGTCTCTGCGCGCAGGTTGCCTTTCAGGCGCTTGAAGAACTGCGTCGACTTTTTACCGATCGTGCACAGATCAATTTCAATGCCTTGCTTATCCAGCTCTGCCATCTTTGGGACCGTGGCGCGGAACTCGTTCGAGTTCAGGCCGCCACACAGGCCGCGGTCAGAAGAGATTATGATAAATCCGACACGCTTGACTTCGCGCTCGATCATGAAGCTATGCTTGTATTCAGGATGCGCATGTGCCAGATGGCCTATAACATTCCTGATCTTGCTTGCATACGGACGTGTGGCCGACATGTATTCCTGCGCACGACGCATCTTGCTGGCTGCCACCATTTCCATCGCACTAGTGATCTTTTGCGTATTCTTGATACTCTTGATCTGCGTGCGTATTTCTTTTCCGACTGCCATAGCTTAGCCCCTTACCAGGTTCCGGTTGCCTTGAAGTTATCGAGAGCGGCCTTGATTGCTGCTTCGATTTCATCATTGTAGTCACCGGACTCGTTGATCTTGTCGAGCAGATCGGCATTATTTGACGCAATTCCTGACTGCATAGCCGCTTCGAAATCAACTATCTTGGTGACCGGGACATCATCCAGGTAACCTTCATTGGCTGCATAAAGAGAAATAGCCAGTTCGGCAACCGACAGCGGCGCGTACTGTTTCTGCTTCATCAGCTCGGTAACACGCTGACCACGTTCCAGCTGCGCACGGGTTGCATCATCGAGGTCAGAGGCGAACTGTGAGAACGCCGCCAGTTCACGATACTGGGCCAGTGCCAGACGTACACTACCACCGAGTTTCTTGATGATCTTGGTCTGGGCAGCCCCTCCTACACGTGATACCGATAGACCGGCATTGATCGCCGGACGAATACCAGCGTTAAACAGATCAGACTCAAGGAAGATCTGACCATCGGTAATCGAGATTACGTTGGTCGGAACGAACGCGGATACGTCACCCGCCTGGGTTTCGATGATCGGTAATGCAGTTAATGAGCCGGTCTTGCCTTTGACTTCACCGTTAGTCGCCTTTTCTACGAAATCGGCATTAACGCGCGCAGCGCGTTCGAGCAAACGGGAATGCAGGTAGAAAACATCACCCGGATAGGCTTCACGACCCGGTGGACGACGCAGCAACAGCGATACCTGGCGATAGGCCCATGCCTGCTTGGTCAGGTCATCATATACGATCAGCGCATCTTCACCACGATCACGGAAGTATTCGCCCATCGCACAACCGGAATATGGGGCGATGAATTGCAGGGCTGCCGCTTCGGCTGCAGTCGCAGCAACGACAATGGTATGGTCCATCGCGCCATGCTCTTCGAGCTTGCGCACCACACCACCGACCGATGAAGCCTTCTGACCAACAGCAACGTAGATACACTTAACACCGGTACCTTTCTGGTTGATAATCGCATCAATCGCCACCGCAGTCTTACCTGTTTGACGGTCACCGATGATCAACTCACGCTGACCACGACCGATCGGCACCATGGTGTCGATGGATTTCAGTCCGGTTTGTACGGGCTCATCTACAGATTTACGTGTGATTACCCCGGGTGCAACCTGTTCGATGGGTGCTGAAGCAGAAGTACTGATCGGGCCCTTACCATCGATCGGGATACCGAGTGCGTCAACAACGCGACCTAGCATTTCAGGACCAACGGGAACTTCAAGAATTCGACCGGTACATTTTACCGCATCGCCTTCTGTCAGACTCTCATAAGCACCGAGTACTACCGCACCCACAGAGTCACGTTCGAGATTAAGTGCCATACCGTAAACGTCACCAGGGAACTCTAACATTTCACCTGCCATAACGTCGTTGAGGCCATGTATGCGGACGATACCGTCTGTAATACTGACCACAGTACCTTCGTTTCTCGCTTCTGCTGCAGAATCAAAATTCTCGATTCGCTTCTTGATAATTTCACTGATTTCAGATGGATTCAGTTGCATATCCATTATCCCCTATTGGTTCACGGTGCTGGCAAGCTTTTCCAGCTTACCGCGTTCATCGATGGTTACACTTAGATTGATATCACGACCCAAACGCTGTTTGAGTGATGCGGCGACCTTGCTGCGCTGTGCATCGGAGACGGCATAGGCTGAAATGATTTCAGCATCGATACTTCCTTCCGCTTCCGCACGTTGTACTTCGTACTGTGCTGCAATTTCGGGTAACAGGGCAAGGCGGCCATTCTCAGCCAGTAGTTTGACCAGGTTCTTGGCTTCCTGATCAATCTTACTGCCTGCGACCTCGTTAAAAAGGTCAGCCAGCTCAGCCCTTGAGAACTGTGCGCCTGCAATCACTTCAGCCATGCTTTCATCCGTCGCAATTGCCGCCATCAGCTGCAATGCATCGGACCATGCCGGAAAATTACTGGTTTCACCGGCACGTTTGAAAACGGCTTCTGCGTAAGGACGTGCAATTGTGGTTAATTCGGCCATTGACGCCTCGTTTAAATTTCAGCCACTAGTTTGTCAAGGATGTCGCCATGAGCGCTTTCGTTCACTTCACGCTCCAACACCTTTGACGCTCCCGCGACTGCAATGCTTGCGACCTGCTTACGCAGTGCTTCCTTGGCCCGATTGACTTCTTGTTCAATCTCGGACTGGGCAGCAGCGACCAGGCGCTCACCTTCAGTACGCGCATCATTTTTAGCCTCGTCAACGATTTCACCGGCACGTTTCTGAGCTTGGGCAAGTATTTCACCCGCCTGCTCTTTGGCTTCATGCAGCTTTTCAGCTGCCGCCTTCTCGGCCAGCTCCTGCTCGTGCTGACCGCGTTCGGCGGCAGCGAGACCATCAGCAATCTTTTTCTGACGCTCGTGCAAGGCACCCATAATAGGCGGCCATACAAACTTCATGCAGAACCACACAAAGATGATGAACGTTATCGATTGCCCTATTAATGTTAAATTGATATTCATGCTTCAACCTTATTCATTATGTGTTGAAAAGGTAATGTTTACTGGCGCTGTCTTAGGCAACCGCGAACAGAACATACATGGCGATACCAACAGCGATCATAGGAACCGCGTCTACCAGACCCATAACGATGAAGAATTGAGTACGTAACATCGGGATCAGCTCAGGTTGACGAGCAGCGCCTTCGAGGAAGCGGCCACCCAACACGCCGATACCAACCGCAGCACCGAGGGCGCCAAGGCCCATCATCAAAGCACCTGCGATGTATAACAATGCATTTGCGAGTTCCATATTTATCTCCTAATAGACAGATATAATAGTTAAAGTTAAAAATGATTAATGTTCGTGATGCGCCATTTCCAGATAGACGATGGTCAGGGTCATAAAGATGAACGCCTGCAAGGTCACGATCAGAATATGGAAAATGGCCCAGCCCAGTTGCAGGAAGCCACCGAAAATACCCATACCCAGACCGGCACTGAACATCAGTGCGATCAGGATGAAAATCATTTCACCGGCATACATGTTGCCGAATAGACGCAGTGCCAGCGAGATTGGCTTGGCTATCAACGATACGAATTCAAGCAGGAAATTAATCGGTATGAACAACAGCATGACCAGTTTGTTCTTCGACTGGAAAGGCTGCAGGGTCAGTTCACCGGTGAAACCGCCGATGCCCTTGATCTTGATGCTGTAGTATAACACCAGGAAGAACACCGCAAAGGCCATACCGAAGGTAGCGTTAGGGTCGGTTGTCGGTACAACCTTGAAATAGACATGATGTGGGTCGGCACCAAAGAAGCTCTGCCCTATCCAGGCGGCTAAGGACGGCAACCAGTCGACCGGTACCAGGTCCATGAAATTCATCAGGAATATCCAGGTAAAGATAGTCAGTGACAATGGCGCAACCAGGGCGTTCCTGGCCGAGAACGAGCCTCTGACGCTGGTATCGATGAATTCTACAATGGATTCGACAAAGTTCTGCAACTTGCCGGGGACACCGGCTTCAGCTTGCTTGGCGGCTTTACGAAACAACCACAGGAAAAATACGCCGAGGAAAATAGACCAGAACATGGTATCGACATGGATGGCCATGAAACCCATTTCCTTGGCCTCGTCCGTGCTGTGTGCAAAACCCCAGCTACCATCCGGATGCTTACCATAGGTCCAATTGGTCAGGTGATGTTTAATATAATCTGCTGATGTCATTTCACTGGACATAAAAAAAAACCTAATGACTTAAACCATTAAGAAAAGCTGCCAACTGACCGGCGATAAAACCCAGTAATAGCGGCAACGGCATTAACTTCAGGGCCACAAGGCCAACTGCAAACAGAATCAATGACAGTAACAGGCGTTCCACTGCACACAGGTAGACATATTTCAGAATACGCTGCGCATCGTTACCTGCCTGATGAGCTGCACGCTTCTCGTGGAGTATCATCAGACCTGTATTCAAAAATACGATTATGCCCCCGAACAATGCCGACTTGGCAGCCAGTCCATCGTAGAGTCCAGCCATCACAACAGTCACCAGCCCGACCAATACAATCTGAAGAATCAGTAGTCTGCGCATAGTCTGGGTCAGTCTGCCGGTACAAGCATGTCAATCGTGGTGCCACGTCTTAACGGGCAACTGACGAGCCTGTCTCCAAGAGGGTACTTACAGTTCAAAACCTAGTATTGATATCTGCGGCGCGCAGTATAATAAGTAACCAGGTGTGCGTCAATAAGCATATCAGTGGAATTTATCCTGTATTCACCCTACACAAGGTTGTGGATAACTCGATAATCCTGTTTTGTAACAATAGATTACATAAATCAACGAGATCAACCTGAACAATCCAAATATTAATGTTTTATTAATAGCCAATAATTTCAGTTAACCGGGAGCATTTGTTTATCAGGCCTTTTCTTGGCACGGAAAATTCCGCTGTCTCATCTTGGTCATCATGATCAGGCCTATACGAACAAAGACAACAGGATATACCCCCCCAGTAATACGGCAATCCACAACACCATGCTGCCCGTCGGCCAGGTACGTGCCAGTATGCCTTCAGGCTGATGATGCCGGGTGACAAGGTCAACTAACCATTCAATAAAGGACAAGGTGCGTTTCTTTACTCCTGACCAGGCAGGATTCCCAATTCGCATGAACATTCGCCATATTCCCGGAAACAGCACACGGTAGAACCAGTCAAAGTCCAGGCTTATGGTCAGCGTTCGCTTCATCATCGGTAGTAATACAAAGAAGGCCAGACCTGAGAACAGTAACAACTGTAACTGGGCAATGACATGCTCTGCCGTGTAAGGCACATAGTTCACCGTGTAGGGCAGGATGGCATAGAGTGGATCGGGATACACACCCAGCGCAATACAGAGGAAAGAAAATAAATACATGGCAAGGCGCATATTTATCGGTGGTTCAGGTGGACGCAGACCAGAATCCTTCTGAAAGAACACAAACCAGGGGAACTTAACACCGGCATGCAGGAATACACCGGCAGAGGCGGCCGCTAACAGGAACCATGTTAATGCCATGTGAGTATCCGCAGACGATTGCGAGATCATCGATTTGGAGATAAAGCCCGATGTTAACGGGAAGGACGAAATGGCCAATGCACCGATGATGGCACAGATAGTGGTAATCGGCATACTCTGGAACAGGCCACCCAGGTCAGTACATTTACGCTTACCTGTTTGATACAAAACTGCACCGGCTGTCATCAATAAAAGTGCTTTATAGATGATATGGGCAAAGGCATGTGCGGTAGCACCGTTTAAGGCCATCTCGGTGCCGATGCCAATTCCCGTGACCATAAAGCCAACCTGGTTAACAATGGAATAAGACAGGATGCGGCGCATGTCATTTTCGAGTAGCGCATAGATGATGCCATAGAAAATCATATACAGGCCGATCGGAATGAGCACCCAGGTACCGGCAAAACCCACCAGTAATACAAACACAGCTGTCTTGGTGGTAAAGGCAGAAAGGAACACCGAACCACTTGGACTGGCTTCCGGGTAGGCATCGGGTAACCAGGCTGATAGTGGCGGTGCTCCGGCATTGATTAAAAAGCCTGCCAGTATCATGTAGTGTGCAAAGCTGTCAGCCTGCATCAAGTTAAACGCGACAGAACCTGTTGCATTGATATGGCCAATGATGCCAATCATTAACACGACACCACCAAACAGGTGTACGAACAGGTAACGCATACCCGCACGGCCTGAAGCCCTGGTCCGGTTCATCAATAACACCATGGCAGAAAACAGGGCCATGATTTCCCAGAACACAAACAGGCTAATCAGATCACCGGCAAAGGTAACGCTAATAGCACCACCGGCATAGGCGAAGGCGGCACTGAGTTCGGCGATATGTGCCTGTCGATAGGCATATAAACCACCGACAAAGGCCATGATGGAAAAGATCGTGGCGAATACCAGCGTGGCTGGATGAAAGCGTAACGGGGTTAGTTCATACCCCATGAAAGTGGTGGTGACTGTCGTTGTGGTTGGTATTGCCCAGACCAGTACCAATACAGCAACAGGTAAACCCAGTATCAAGGCTGAACGGGCATGACCCTTTAATAACGGCAATAAGGCTGCGCCGAGTATTAAGACCAATCCAGGATGTATAACTGTTTCACCCAACATAAGGACTACTCGTAATAGTTATCCGGACGTTTAAGAAAAATGCCAAGCAGTTTTGCACCAACCACCATCAGCACACAGGTAGCAAAGCCATACCATGCGTAAAAGGCAAAACTCGATTCAATCCCAAAGTGATCATGAAACTCGATAAACAGTCCGGCTATGACAGTGATAGCCAGTACCGCGATCAAGATGATCCACAGTTTACGAATGGTTTGCGGTTTTGTAAGCCAGTGTTGTTCGCTCATTTTTTCACTCCAGGCAGTTCATTAATTAACTGCAGGGCCGTATCCGGCATGAAGAACAGTAGCACGGTCAGCGCGGCGGTCATGCACAGGGCAATAACGATCGCCAGTGGTGCTTCCTTTATCTTGTTGTCAGTGGGTCCGTCTGCCTTTTCGATAAAGGCGGTATATAAAATCGGTAAGAAATAAGCCGCATTAAGTATCGTACTTACGATAATGACACCAAAAACAAACCATTCCTGTGTCTGGTATGTACCAAGTAATAAATACCATTTACTCAAAAAACCGGCAGCCGGTGGCACACCAATCATTGAAATGGCGCCGATAGCAAAGGCCCCCATGGTCCATGGCATCTGTCGGCCG
>CAMYJD010000075.1 GCA_947258655.1 uncultured Gammaproteobacteria bacterium
AAAAGGTACCAGCATCAAGGCACCTAGTGATGCGGTGGTGGTTGAAACCGGAGATTATTTTTTCAACGGTAATACGGTATTTCTAGATCACGGACAAGGATTGATTACCATGTATTGCCATCTAGATCGTATTACGGTTAAACCTGGACAGAAGATTAAAAACGGTGAGAAGATTGGTACCGTAGGCATGACAGGGCGCGTTACGGGCCCACACTTACATTGGTCGGTTAGTTTAAATCGGGCGATGGTCAATCCAGCATTGTTTATGCCGTTGGATCCGTAAAGTTGCACGCGTAGAAATGCGATAAAAATACAACGCGATGCATTCGATTGTTATGCGGATTGGCGAGTACGGGGAAATAGTAAATCTAACGCTTGTGCCGTCTTACGCTGGGTTTCATCGCAGACCGAATCAAAAATACCCGAATCCAAACCGACCACCTGCCAAATCTGATCATCCATCACAAACGCATCGGTTACCTGGTCTTGATCTGTCATCCGACTCACCTGCTTGGCGATATGCACGATGCTTGCCTCCAACATATATTGCTCCGCATTGAGTGGATCCACATGATGCAAGGTGGTTTGCTGCAGCCCTTCGGGCAAATCCCAGGTATGCATGAGCGCGCTGCCTAATCTTGCAGAATCGAATCCCAGTAACTCGCGTTCCACCGCAAACAATGCTTGCCCGGACTGCTCTGACTGACGCAGCGCTTGTTGTGCTTACCATCGATCATGGACCTACCGCTGAACGGGCGGTCAGCCATATCCGCAACAATTTTCCGAATGTACCCGTGATCTCACGCGCACGTGATCTTGAGGCCTGCGGACGCTTGATCGAAGCAGGCGCAACCTATGCATACCCGGAGGCTGTAGAGAGCAGTC
This sequence comes from uncultured Gammaproteobacteria bacterium, assembly GCA_947258655.1. Classification (GTDB taxonomy): domain Bacteria; phylum Pseudomonadota; class Gammaproteobacteria; order JAADHQ01; family JAADHQ01; genus JAADHQ01. The sequence goes on from CAMYJD010000075.1 coordinate 886, forward strand.
TGCGCCTTGGAGGTATCGCCCTGGAGATGCTCAATGTACCACAGGAAAACGTCGATCTACTGGTGCAGGGCGTACGCTCTGATAATTATCAGTTAATAGCTGAAGATGATCAGGATGACAGTAAATCCGATCGTTAAGAAATATTAGGGTATCCCTGATAAATTAGTCTTTGCGAGGACGCCTACACGGAAGTAGGCGTTAGAGCGACGCCTGGAGCCAAAGCCGAGTGTAACGACGAAGCAATCCAAAGTGCCATTCATAATGGAATATATAAACGGCATGTAAGCAAATGATTCTTTTTGAAAGGCCGTGAGATTATATCTCAAAGGAATGGCCCTTTGGATTGCCACGCTGCGCCGCTCTCGCACATCCATGTGTTTCGCGTCATAAGGCCGTCCTGGCCAAAGCTCGCAATGACATAAAATTTCGAATTATTCAGAGTTTCCTTAGCTATTAGTGAATTAATCAAGTTTCTGCGATGACAACCATTCTATCAAACCGGAGCTGATATCGACCGAACCCAGGTTCAATGCGCGAACAGCACCGCTGGCATCGGTGCTGTTCGCCTTATGGGTGGAAACAAATTCCCGGGTTGCAATAACTTTTCCACTGCGCGCCTCTATCAGGTAAAAGCCAATGCGTATGCTTGCCCTCGATGTTGTATCCGCAGCGATTTGCTGATGAAATTGCTGAATAGAACTTTCCAGAACATAGTTACTATTGCCTCTGGAATCAGCCGGCAAAACCGCCTTGAATACAGACTTGTCTTCTATCACATTCAGGAATAGGCTGGCCAACATTCGATTGGGGGTGTCGCTCCATTTACTGAAGGCATAGGCATTCAGTGAGTATCCGTCGCCCTGATAGAGTATGTTACGGCTCATGATTGCTGCGGTACTTCTTGGCATTGCCACCCTTAGCACTTGTTGTTCGTGTAGTGAATGTACTTTTTTATTATCACTGGCCGGTATATTGATCGTATAGTAATTGATCGGCGGAAGCTTTGTAGTCGTACAAGCAGCCGTCATCAATATCAGCACGGCTAATACCATCTTATTATTAAACATCATCATTGAATGCGTTCCCCGGGACCCAGATTTTGCTCTGTTTGTTTGAATAACAAATCGCCAGGGCTGTTTTTAATGGATATTACCGCCTCTTCTATTTCACCTGTCAAAACCTTCAGGCTACCCAGTAAGTCGTCGAATTTTTCCAGGCTCTTTGCTGTAATCCCCCTGATGTCGTAATCACCGCGACTAAAACTTTTCTCAAAGGCGCTGGCGGCCACCGCAACCCTGTCGGATGCCTCGGATACCTTGCTGGATGCTGCGATAATATCCTCTTCCATATCAACTCCTTTTACCAGAAGCTTCTCTATTTCATCTTGATAGGATTTTATATTTTCAGATACATCCTTTATATTACTCAGTGACTGCTGAAAATTGCTGATATTCTCCTTGCTCAGTAACAGATCTATACTATCAAGTGTTTGCGACAGTTTTCCTGTCAGGCTGGATAGAGACTCATCCAGGCGAGCATAAACCGATGGGGATGCCTTGATCACCGGCATCTCACCATCGACGGGCTTAAGCAGGGGTGCATCCCTGCTACCACCACCTATCTCGATAAAAGCGAGCCCGGTCAGACCATAGTATTTCATCGTAACATGCATATCTTCCTTGATCGGTGTGTGTTTCTTAACCTTGAGTATTAATATAATCCGATCACTATTTTCGAGGTCAATAGCTATCTTATCGACGATTCCGACATCTACGCCACGGTATTTAACCGTAGCTTCACGACTCAATCCCGATACGGATTCTGTCATATAGGCCTTGTAGTAAATATATTCATCCTCATCGCCGTACTTACCCAGCCAGAATGCAAAGGCCAGCATGCCTATGCTGAACAACACAACAAATATTCCGACGATGATATAGTTTACCCGACTTTCCATTCTACACTCTGCTCCTGATCGTACCCCTGCTACCTCTGAAAAAACTTTCAATGGTTGGATGAGTCGATTGCATCACTTCTTCAAGACTGCCTTCGGCAACCACTTTTTTATCGCCGAGTACACACAGGCGATCGACTATGGTCCAGATCGAATCGAGATCGTGCGTTACCATGACGACGGTAAAACCAAGATGCTCCCTGAGACTGACGATCAGCTTATCAAAAGCTTCTGCACCGACCGGATCCAGCCCCGATGTCGGCTCATCCAGGAATAATATCTGCGGGTCCATCGACAAGGCACGCGCCAGTGAGGCGCGTTTGACCATGCCGCCACTCAATTCGGCAGGATACAGGCTTGCGGCATGCTCCGGCAAACCGACCATGCTGATTTTCGCCATAACGATACTATCAATCAAGTCAGGCGGTAAACTCGTGTACTCTTTTAAAGTAATAGCTATATTTTCGGCCACGGTCAATGATGTGTACAATGCCCCTGACTGGAATAATACACCCCATTTCTTGCGCAATTCGGCCGCTTCGGTATGTTTGATGTGTAAAACATCATGACCCAACACCTCAACACTGCCACTCTCAGGCCTGAGTAACATGATCATTTCCCTGAGCAAGGTCGACTTCCCGGACCCACTGCCACCAAGCAGACCGTAGATCTCCCCTTTATACACTGTCAGGTTAACATCATTATGCACCAGATTTTCGCCAAATCGGGTGACAATATTCCTCATGCTGACAACGGCCGCGCTCATATACCCAGCTCCGTCAGCACCACCGAAAATGCCGCATCGCAGGCAATCACCAGAAAAATGGCATTGACAACACTGATAGTCGTGTAGCGCCCAATACTCTCGGTGTTATAGGAGACCTGGAAGCCGCGGTAACATCCGACCGCCGCGATCAGACCGGCAAAGAAAGGGCCCTTGATAATTCCCACCCACACATGTTTTATATCCAACACACTCTGCAGGCGTGATGCAAACTCGGAATATGACATATTCAGCTGCACGTTGGCTATGAACATACCACCGAGAATTCCGATCAGGTCCGCAAAGAAAATCATCAGTGGCATAGCAATCATCAAAGCTATTATTCTTGGTAAAACAAGAAAACGATAGGGATCAAAACCCATCGTCTTCATTGCATCGATTTCCTCGGTAATCTTCATGACACCGAGTTGGGCCGTGTATGATGATCCACTCCTGCCGGCCACGACGATGGCCGTGATCAGCGGCGAAAGTTCCCGGGTCACGGCTATACCTATCATATCGACGATGAAGATACTGGCGCCGAATTTCTCCAGCTGCACGGCACTCTGGTAGGCAATCACGACGCCGATCAGAAAAGCGGTCAGTGCTATTATGGGCAGGGCACGCACACCGGCTTCTTCAATATTCTTGAATATTGCCCTGAACCTGATCGAGGAAGGATGGACAAAGTAATAGATCAGGGCATTGAAGGTCTCGCCCAGAAAAGCAAAAAAATGGGCAGTGCCAAGGACATAGTTGATTGATTTTTCACCGAGATGCTCCAGCCTGGCAGCTATTGAGCGGGGATTTAGTTGCGTTTCCGTAGTGGTCGTGGCCAATTGCTGCCGATACATGGCCAGCATTCTTTGTTGTTCTTCGCTCGCCCCGGTTATATTGACATGATAACCCTTGCCTTTGAATTTATCGGCATAATTCAATAACAATATCGCGCCAGCACTGTCAAAAACCTCTACCGAGGTGATATCCAGAATAACATCGCTGGCTTCGCCGATAGCAGACAAGGCTTTTTTTAATTGCGGACTTACTTCGGCGACACTATCCAGGGTCCATCCACCGCTGCATTCTATCTGGCATATGTCGTTTTTATAATTGATTTCTATGTTTGCCATGCCAGGCTTTCCGGACTCGTTTTCATGATACAGACATGATGTCATTCTGCATTGTAAAATAAAGCTTTATTAATCACAATGTTATCAGTATAGACTGTTTTAACGTATATTTCGTGCAAACAAAGCGAACATTATCGCCAACGAACACATATCCGGGTTTATACCCGAATTGGCTCTCCTCCTGCCCATCATCACTCGACGGTAACAGATTTTGCCAGGTTTCTTGGCTGGTCGACATCGGTGCCTTTCAGTACCGCGACATGATAGGCAAGTAGTTGCAGGGGCACGGTAAAGATCATCGGTGCGATATGATCGTTGATCGCAGCGACCTGGATGATTTCGATATCATCGTCCTGTTGCATCGATACCGAACTATCGGCAAACACAAACAGTTTTCCACCGCGGGCGCTGACTTCCTGCAGGTTGGACTTGAGTTTTTCCAGTAGCTCGTTATTGGGGGCGACGGCCACGACCGGCATGTGTTCGTCGATCAATGCCAAGGGGCCGTGCTTCAATTCCCCTGCCGGGTATGCCTCGGCATGGATATAGGAGATTTCCTTCAGCTTCAATGCGTATTGTGCACCACGCCCCAGGAACAGCGCATGGTGTTTTTCACTGAAATGTTCGGACAATTCCCTGATCGCATCATCGAGCTGCAATGCTTCTTCAACCTTTCTTGGCAGTGTGTGTAATTCCCTGACAATTTCAGTTTCGATATCCGCCGACATGCCGTGCCGGCGACCAAGCAATAACACCACCAGCATCAGACACACGAGCTGGGTCGTAAAGGCCTTTGTCGATGCGACACCGATTTCAGGCCCTGCGCGTGTCATCAGTACCATATCGGATTCACGTACAATCGAGCTCTCCGGCACATTGCAGATGGCCAACGAACGTCCGAAGCCGAGTTGCATAGCCTCCTTCAGGGCCGCTAATGTATCGGCCGTTTCACCGGACTGTGACAAGGTAATGACCAGTGAATGCTTGCGTACTACCGGTTTGCGGTAACGGAATTCACTGGCTATCTCGACATTACACCCTATACCGGCTATCGATTCAAGCCAGTATTTTCCTATCAGGCCTGCATGGTAGCTGGTGCCACAGGCCAGTATAATGACACCCTGGATGCCATCGAGTAATGTGCTGGCATCATGCCCCAGGGACTGTTCCAGCACGTTGTTAACGGTGATGCGACCTTCCAGGCAATCGCTGATAGCCATCGGCTGCTCATGAATTTCCTTCAGCATGTAATGGCGGTATTCGCCACGCTCGGATGCATCGGCCCTTAATTCGGAGATATGCATGGCCCGATCTACGGTCTTG
>CAMYJD010000076.1 GCA_947258655.1 uncultured Gammaproteobacteria bacterium
TTCCATATCCGTGAGCAAAATAACCATTGGTTGCCTGTGCCTGGAATGACAGGCCGGCAAGTCCGGCACTAATGGCTAGTACCAGCGATTTCTTGAACATGTATTTCATTAATCTGACTCCTGATATGAGGCTGCAAAATGCAGCCGTATAGTTGCAAAAAGACAACATGCAATTGTTTGTGACGTAATATTTGCAGGCAAATTGCAATATGTCAATATATTTATATTCTGTCAGTTATTAATTAATTTCTGCGTAATCCTGCCCGGCATGGCAGACACTTTCTAATGCTTTGCAATACAATAATATAGCACCGCCACTCGCCTAGGTACGCCAGATTAAGATATTTTTTTGCTTACACGGGGGACGACACATAACCATGAAAACAGTGCGTTAAAATAACCACAGTAACTGCAAACTGGACTGCGTTCGCATCAATATAGAAGGGCGCGCAAAAAAAAAACCAATCCCGGAGGATTGGTTTTTTTGTTGATGAAAACAGATTCGGAATGCGCTAGATATACAAGGTAATATCGGCTTCTCCGGCAAATTCGAAGAAGGTAGCTGCACCACCGAAGTCAATACCATCAATAAAATCTGATGTAGGCATATCGAACAGATCAACGGTCATCTGACATGCAACCATGCCGACATCTGCCTCACCACATAAATCCCTCAGCTCTTCTACGCTTGCCACTCCCTTGGATTTCATTTTACTTTTCATCATGGAAGTCATGACGGCTTCCATCCCGGGTATGGCTGTACCCAGCACAGGGAACCATTTATCCATACCCATCGGCATGGGCATACCGGGATTACCCAGCGGGGAAACCTTCAAACCCAGTTTTTTCTTCAGTAACTGCAAACCATAGAAGGTGAAGAATATCTGCACCTCGTATCCTAAAGCTGCTGCTGTTGAAGCCAGAATGAAGGGAGGATAGGCCCAGTCAAGGGTCCCCTTGGTTGCGATTATCGCGAGTTTCTTTTCTTCCGACATCGGGAAACCTCACTCGTTGTGAAAGCTAGAGAGAAAAGAGATCATAAACCGGCAAGACCGGACTTATGATTTCTTGATCAGAAAAAAGAACTTGCCGCCTTCTTCCTTTGATTCCATCAGCTCATTTCCAGTCTGCTTGGAAAATGCCTCGAAATCCTTTACCGAACCCGGGTCAGTAGCAATGATATGAAGGATCTGACCAGACTGCATGCCAGCCAGCGATTTTTTTGCACGCAAGATAGGAAGTGGGCAGTTCAGACCTGATGCGTCCAATTCTGTATCGAAATTAGCCATTGTTATACCTCATTTTAGTTGTAAAAAATAAACTGGCATCGATCGATGCCAGTTCGTGAATATGATATTAGTAATGAAGCCTACACTTATATGCCAACTCTGGCAGAAAGGCAAGTTTTTCACTAATATCTATACATATTTAGTAGGAATTACCTGGATCAATAAATACTCATGCTGGCAGCCTCGAAAACACCGGTTTCCTGTACATCAAAGCGCGCATAGAGGCATGATTTCTGATGAAAAAAACCTGATGATTCGGACTTTTAGCTGTCAGGCAGGCATAACCACGGTATTACCTGAGCGCACCCAGTCAATGATGCCACCGCGCAGATTATAGACACGCTCAAATCCCTGCTGCATCAGGTAATAGCAGGCCTGCGCCGAGCGCGCACCACTGCGACAGTAAAAGATAATTTCATCTTCGCTATCAAGCTCATTGGTCTTGAGCGGTAACAGATTCAATGGCAGGGCTTCACCGTCCTTGATGATACCCTGGCTAATCTCAGCCTGGGAACGGACGTCGATCAAGCGGACGGTCTTACCATCCTCCTTCCAGGTCATCAGCGTCTGACTATCGATTTCATTAATACCAAACATGCACTCACCTCATGTTAAACCATAATATATTTAGCATATTATAATATTTTAAATATTAATATCAATATCGGCGCATCCGGCCTGATTTGCATGACCGATGCAGCCAATATGTGCTTGAATATACGTTGTGTTTACAAATGCTGGTAAATTCCATTTAATACGCGTTGACACATGCCCGTATGCGTCATACAGGAACTTTTGCCTGCGATAGTCTGTCAACAAGCTGGTACAATGAATATTTTAATGCAAGTGCACCATGGCACAGATCAACACTGCGCACTGTCTGCGCACAAGCGGACCATTGTGAAATTATTGAATTTTTTAGCGCGCAGCATGTACGCTGTTTTACTGCTAGTGCTGTCAATCACCCCTTCCCATGGCGCAGATCCCATCACCCTCCCGGACATGGGGGATCCCTCGTCGACGGAAGTAAGCCCGGATGAGGAGCACCGCCTGGGTGAGAACCTGATGCGTTGGCTAAGACGCAATGAGCTGATCGTGACAGACCCCCTGATCCGCTCCTACATTCATTCGCTGGGCTATCAACTGGTCGCCAACAGCGACAATTCAAGCGGATCATTCAGCTTTTTTGTCGTTAAGGACCCCAGTATCAATGCTTTTGCCGCACCCGGAGGATTTATCGGTGTGCACACAGGCCTGATCCTGACCACGGAAAGCGAAAGTGAACTGGCTGCGGTACTTGCACATGAGGTTGCCCACATCACCCAGAAACACCTGGCACGAACCTATGAATCGGCGAAAAAGCAGCAACTGACCACTGCCGTCGCGTTACTTGCCGCTATCCTGATTGGGCAGAATGTTGATCAACTGACAGAAGCGGCAATCGCTACCTCTGTAGCTGCAAATGCACAATTGCAAATCAACTTCACCCGTGCCAATGAGCAGGAAGCTGACTATATCGGTATCAGCACGCTGGCGAATGCGGGCTTTGACCCACAGGGAATGCCAAGCTTCTTTGAGCGCATGCATAAGGCCAGCAAGCTATACGGAACTGCATTACCCGAATTTCTCAGCACTCATCCTGTGACCGTGAACCGTATTGCCGAATCACGCAGTCGTGCACGCGCGACAGATATAAAACCAGGCAAAAGTAACTCACTGTATCCATTCATCAAGGCACGCATCGAAGTACAGAAGGCAACCGACATACAGCAGTTTATCCGCGACAGTATACGTACACAAAAATCCGCTACTGACAAAGCGGTGCATCAATATACACAGGCCATCGCATATCTGAAGGCAGGTCAAGCCGAGCAGGCGATGATAGCGATAACACCATTGATCAATAGCGACGCCGAGAGCATTCTGTACCGTATTGCCCAGGCTGAAATACAGCAGGCACAGGGTCAGGACAGGCAAGCCCGTGAGAATTTCAGAACCCTGTTAAACCTGTATCCGTACAGTTATCCAATCACGGTGCACTATGCCAGGAACCTGTTGTTGAGCATGCAATACCCGCTCGCATACAAATTACTACAGGACTATCGTCATAATCGCGACAGTGATGCATTGATACTGGATCTGTTGTCGCAGGCTGCCAGTAACACAGGCAGGACTGCCGAGGCCTATCTATACCTAGCCGAACATGATTTTCTTAATGGTGATACACGATCTGCCATCACTCACCTGAATACCGCCGCCGCCATTAAAGGCAATGACTATTATTTGTCCGCACAAATTGAGGCAAAACTGAAAGAATACAAGCAAATCGCATTACTCGAAAAATAACGCTTATTCGAATAAGTGAGTACGCTCTAATATTAGTGACTTCTAACATATTGCTTTAATTGTTTTTTTTCTTGCTATCTGCAAAGAGATCAGTATCCTAAGCCACAAGCTGTACCTTTTTAGGCAGTGAAATAATGAAAAGGTAAACACAATACCATTCACCCTGACAGGTGCACATTGGTACATAATTAACCTATCACCACTTATAAATTTATAAGAATGAGGAGGAAATCATGCGGAACACCGCGAAGATCATTTCCACAGCAACAGCCATTGCTGCGCTGATGGGAAGCCTCGCCCTGGCGCCCATCAACACAGCTTCAGCTGCAGAGTTAACCCCTGTTGAGCAAGGTAAGAAAGTCGCATTCAACCGTAAAAAAGGCAATTGCCTGGCATGTCACTCGATTGCGGGCGGCAGCATGACCGGTAATATGGGACCACCACTGGTCGCGATGAAGGCACGTTTCCCTGACAAGGCAAAATTACGCGCACAGATCTGGGATGCCACCAAGGCGAACCCGAATTCGTCGATGCCTCCGTTCGGGCGACACAACATCCTTTCCGACAAGGAAATCGACCTGATCACAGAATATGTTCATACACTGTAAAAAACATATTAGTTATAAAGAATTTTGAGGAGTAATACTTGATGAAACGAAGAACCCTATTAAAGGGCAGCCTGACGGCTGGCATGGCAGGGGTAGCCGCCGCAGCCGGCCTGTTGACCCCGCAAATGGTAATGGCCGCA
>CAMYJD010000077.1 GCA_947258655.1 uncultured Gammaproteobacteria bacterium
CCGCCAGTTGAATAGCACCGCCAAAGCCTTGCGACCAACCCCATAATGCCCTTGTTAGCGCGTCGTACTCTGTTATCAATAAACGTGTCATCAGGAGTACGATCACAAGGCTTAGAATATCCCCTACGGCTAATGCACCATTAATATATTTACCGAAGGCAAAAACAACCAGAATGATGGCAAAGAACAAATAAAGTGTGTCCACAAAACTTTGATACTGACCAAAGCCCGTGATATTTGTCACAGCGTTCTGCGCATTTGTTGTAAATGCTTGCAGGTTTTGGACCATGGAATTGTAATCGCCAGGATCAACGGGTGCAGCGAAGGCCTGCGGCACGCACAAGATCGTTATCAACGTAAGCGCCAATAGTGGAATATAACGGATAGTCAAAGGATTTATCATGACATCATCACCTGTTCCAACTATCCATAGGAAAATCGATTTGTTTCTGGCTTTTCTGACGTTTGACCCGCTCTTTCTCTGCAATACTCTCAAGGGCATTGCCCGCTGCTGCACATTCCGGGTCTGCCATTGCTGTCATGCTTTTGCGCATGGCCTCATTACATGCGTCTAACTTCGATTTTGCCTCGTCTGGATGAGCCATGTAATACTCTCGGTCACGCGGTGCACGATCACAGGCCCCAATGGTTGCCACTATGCAGATGGAAGTAGCGATATATAATAATGTCCTTATCATGTCCCTTCTCATTTAATAACGCCGCTCATAACCCGTCTTTACACCGCGACGTTTTAGTTCTCTTGCAACACAGCCGGCCTCGACAGCATAGGAGGTTTGAGTCATTTCACCTTTATGTGGCCTGCGTATGTCGCCTACAGCACGTGCAGTACGGCGTAAAGTTGCGAGTTCATTATATTTTTCCTCCAGCGCCTTATTATCCAATGGAAAATAATGTTTTTTACAGTATTCCTCTGTCGCACGCCGGTCCCCGGTTGCCTCCTGCCGTTTTGTTATGTTCTCAATACAAAGATCTTGCTGTCGATAATTCCAGATATGCGCACATGCTTTTTCTGCTTCGTCATTCATTTTTGCCAATGACGCGTCCACATGTTGCGAGTATTCATCGGCCTCTACAAACATAGGTAAAAGCAGTGCGAGTAATAATAAAAAAGTTAAATGACGCATACTCTATCTCCTTAGAACAACCAGGTGTCCATGTCATAATCAATATGGACCGCCGTAGTCTGTCGTTTCACACGGTCAAGCTCACGTTTGCGCTCATCCAGTCGTGCCTCCAGGGCCTCGCGCTGTTCCTCTTCCATGCGTGCGAGCATCTGGTCTTGTGACGCTATCGAGGCCTCCATCTGCTGCAACATGAGGTTCATTTGTAATGCCGTTATCTGCAAGGCCTTCATTTGATCATTAGGTCCTAAACCACCCGTGCGGTCTGAATATCGATTAATACTAACTTTTCGATCTTCTGCCCTTTCCCGATTGCGTGCGACAGCTTCAAAGGTTTCGACATATCGATCATGTCTCTGACGATCTTTATCATAGGTCGCTTGAATAACGGCCATATCCTCGTTATCAAAAACATTGCTATAATCGGTGTTCACAGTAGACTCGTCTGGAGGCGCAGCGCCCCATGAATCTTCGTAGATAATCCCTACTTGTTCTTCAAATGATCCGCTATTGGGATCCAGACTGATCAATTCATTGAGTGTTTCATTAAACTCAGTATTCACGGTATCGATAAGCTGGGCTTTTAATGCATCTACATCCGCATAGCCTTGCAGGTTATCGATCATCAGCTGATAGTCGGTCAGCATCTGTTGGTACTGGGCAATCTGCTCGGCCAATTGTGAATTCTGGGTAATAAAGTCTTGCAGTGCCTGGCCCAGATTCGCGACATCCACAACAGGAAAGCCACTGGCACGTACTTGAGTAACAGGCACAGTAATAATAGCGGCGGATAGTATTGCACTCATCAAATTACAACGTAACTGTTTTGCCTTCATGATAGGTATCCTCTGTTTCTGTTGTAGTCTGCCGCAGCGTTGCCGTATTATTCGCTTTATCGCGACGCTCAAGAGATTCAATGGTTCTTTTAACACCCTCTTCAAAACCGTATTCTTTAATCAATTTATCGCGTAATGACGCTTCCTTTGGATGGGAGGTATTCACTACGTTTTGAACCGGTTCCGTATCTAATATAACCCGCTTGGAAACACCCAATTCTGGCTGAACAATGTATGCCTCGCGCCGTGGCACCAATGCACGAATAGCGGCACATTCACCGGATGTTAATTTGAATGTTTTCTTATACAGTGATTCATCCATTTTTGGATCAGACAAAAATACAAAGGTACTGGCAGCGGTTCGTATACCATCCCAACCATCGACATTGAGATAGTGCTCTGGTGATTGCGACCATAACGTAATACCGCCGCCAAACTTACCCCACGTTAAGACCTTACTGGTAATGAATTCGCGTACATAGGGTATCGCCAGGGCATGCCTCGCTTCATCCACATCAAAATGTTTCGGCAAATGCCGGTTCGCGGGATCCTCAAAGGCTTGTGTGATGCGATAGAACAATTCCATAAAGGTAGCCTTCATGGCATGCTCATCATCACGTATATGTTGCAGATTAAACACAGAGACACGTTTATTGAGATCGCCGATACAATCGGTGGGCGAATCAAATAAAGGTGCATAGCGACCAGCAGTCGCAGCATCCTTGCCATAGATCCAACGTGAGAATTTACGCTGTAAGTTATCCGGCATATTGGCAATCAATGTGCTGAGACGCTGAAAATGCTTAGGAAGCTGCAGCGTCTTTAATATAGCGCGATCAATTTCGTCTTGTTCCAGGGGCTCAAGCGTACGCATAGCCGGATCATCATTCGCTTGTAAAAACTGCATCAGTAATTGCGATATATGGACGGTAAAAGCACGGTCGCCTTCGCCACGATAAGTCACAAATGGATTGAGCCCCTCATTCTGTCCCTGCCCTACACGGAAAATACCGCCCTGCTCACTGAACATCTGCGCTAATGTCTCAGTGCCAGGATCTATATCAGCGGCGTATAACAAGCCACCGTATTTCAGGAAGTGGCTACTGAGTGTATTTTTAAAATAGGTTTTACCGGAGCGGATCGGACCAACACCAATCACAAAGGAACGCCCGCCGACATAGTCACTATAGTAGAAAGCATCGCCGCCGGAGGTTTCGAGTATATATTGCGCTTCTTCACCATCCAGATCAGCAACCGTCGGTTGACCGACCGAGCTTCTATAGATTAAGGCCGTCGATGCCATCAGTGGCGACGGTACAGTAAGATTACGAATACTTTTACTCGCCCCGCCTGGCTGAATCGTTGTGAAGGCGTTGTCTATATCGACGCTTTCCCAAGATAGACTCGCACCCAGACTGGTGAGCGAGCGATCAAGCTCAACACAAGTATTGCGCAGTGCTTTTACGTCATGATTGAAGGCCACTGCGAATGTATGGCTTTCCCCCCATACTTCCTCCAATTTCTCGGCCTCACCGAGTTCTTCCATTTTTGACTTAATGGCCGGTTTCATGGTCGTGCTACGATCCGCTGAAGCCTGGTCATTACCTTGCATAATCGAAAAGAAATCGAGACTGGCACGATCCAGCTCTGTTTGTTTCTTACTAAATAGCCTGGATCGTCTAAATTCGCTCATCGGCACCCAACGTGTTGCTATCAAATAGCTGCCCTTGGTGCGAATGGGTGCCTGTTCACCATAACCCCATAAACCAGGCCGTGGACGCTTGCCGAATTTAGTCACTGCGGCAATACGGGCATAATGGTTCGTTGGACCATGGAACTTCAACACATCAAGCGGCCCGACCATCTTCGGTATAATGTCGCCTGAGGGTAATGCCAGATCAAGATCATCATCCGGCACCGGCTCATTGACCGCATCCGTTAAATAGCGTGGGTCAAGGGTTGCCAGAAAACGCATCTGCGCCCAGGTTTCAGTCGGCGTGAGAATCTTTGCATCCATGACCCCGGACCATTTGGCAACAACCTGATCCAGTGCATCCGACAACACCAGAGCCTGACGTTCCAGTTCCTCACGTTGTACATAGACGACGCCACGATCAGAAAAGTAATTCAGAAATATCTTGCGACTTTGTCCACTGGTAAAAGACTGCAAGCCATGCTTGATAAAGCCAAAAGGATTCAGTTGATTAATATCAACGCGGGGTGCTATTTCCAGGAAATGGACCAGTGTTGATCCACTCACACCCCGCTCATTAAGGGCGCGTGCGCGCTCCATT
>CAMYJD010000078.1 GCA_947258655.1 uncultured Gammaproteobacteria bacterium
TAGGTCTTCCGATGGACCAGTCAAGCAGATAAAGTGATGTATGCGAATTGTAATGAATAACAGAACTGATCGTTCTCATGAATGTGGTTCAGTGTTCGTATGCCTCTCCGACCAGGACATAGGGCGCCCAAAAAAACGGATGGGCCGTAGAAACAGATAAATTACGCAGCAATCTTAGCTTTTTAGGTGAAGTAATCATGGCGCGTTTGGCAGCGGCAAGCGATCTCGACTTCCCTAGAGATGCTAAACGTGTAAACGTCGATTGCATCAGCGTTTTTGCTGTACTGCTTTCAACACTCCACAAGGTTACAAACAGGGACTTTGCCCCTGCATACATGAAGCTGCGTGTGAGCCCGGCAAAACCCTCACCGCGGTCATTCTTGCCGCTACCACTCGCGGTATTACATGCAGACAGGACAACAAGATTCGCATTCAGGTTCAGACCCAGAATCTCCCCCATCTCCAGCAAGCCATCATTGGCCGGATCACCGACAAAACTCAATGCCAAAGCCGGTTGTACTCCAGGTTTAAATTCTCCTGCCAGGAGGCCATGTGTGGCAAACAGTACATTATTGAATTGTTGCAGAGGCGAATTTTTAACGTTCGACTCACTTGCACGCGTACCGAGATAAACATTGTCTTTCCCTGCTTGTAGTAATTTAGCGATGAACAAGGCTTCATCACGGGTATCCGGCAGTTGTGTCAGTTCACCGCCACGGATCGCACCACTCCTGCCTAGCAGACTGACGAGCCGACCGCGTTGTTTGACTTTACTATTTTCCTCCTTCAAGGCGGTGCTATAGACCGGATCGGCAAATGCGATGAAAGGCTTCTGGGTAAGGTCACGACTTTTGCCCATTTCCCGTAATGAGCGCAGCACCGAAATCGATGGTAAATAATTAGTATCGTATTGATTCACCAGAAATGGAGCGTTCCTGAATGAACCTGCAACAACATTCGTACTCTTGTCTTCAAATTCGTCTGTCAATAAGATTTCAAACGGAATCTTGTACAGCACATCATCGGGGACTATATAGAGCGTTTTTTTGTTACGCAGTAATGATTGATGAGGGCCAATCAATTGCTTATACAGGCTATTTGCCATAGCCACGTCATATACGCCAAATGCCTGGACAATATCATCACGACTGATTGCGCCGTCAGACCGCGTGAATAAATCAGTCACTGCACGCGCCATATTGCGTATCCCCAGGGTATCCTGTGCCAGCTTTTGTCGGCCAAATTGCGATACTGCAAGCTGCACACCCTGTCTATCAATCGCCCAGATACCCATAAGTTGTGACGTAACAAAGTAACTTAAAATAATTTCATCCTCGCCCAATAACTCTCTAAGCTGCGCTGTTTTTATAGGCGAGGGTTTTTTCAGGTCCATATAGCGCGGGTATTTCCTTGCCAGTTTGGACTGGATCATCCGATATTTCTTTTCGGCATCGGCTAGGCGTTTGTCGATGTCGAGGATATCATTTTGTGTCTTTCTGCTTTGTTGCTGATGGAGTAATCGCTCTCGTATTCTGTGGATTGACTGGACCCTGAGCAGCACATCACGTTCACTGGCCAGCAACTTCGCAAATTGTTTATCACTGGTATTTGCTGCAAATACCCTGGCTGCACGCGTCTCACTGATCATCTCGGAGAATACGCGTGAACGCACCTGCTCTACGGCCGTGAAGGCCTCATGATCATATCCCTTGGTCTTGTCCCGCATATAGAGCTTCAGCAGGAGGTCTATATACTCTCTGTATAATTCAGAGAACTGTCCCAGATAGGTGGATCTGGTCTGTGTTGGTGCCGAACCAAGGCCACCGACCAGTTTCTCCAGGAGAGCGACCGCCTCACGATAGGCAGCCAACGCAGATAAGTCATCATCATTATTTGCCAATATACGGCCAAGAAGATGCAACGCCTGTATCAAGCCGGCTTTATCCCTGATTTTGCGTTTTATTGACAAGGATTTATTTACAAGCTTGATAGCTTCAGTAATATTGCCTGCCTGAAACGCAGAATCGGCATGACTGCTCAGTATGTCCGAATACAATTTCTTGTCATCCAGGCGTTGTACCAGTTCGCTTGCTTTTAAGTAGTAATTGAACGATGTCTGATGCAAGTTTTTCAGTGTAGATATAACACCCATCGAATATTGGGAACGTGCCTGACCATGCTTGTCATCAATATGCGCGAGTATTCTGTGAGAACGCTGCTGAGTCTGCAGGGATTGATTAAAATCTCCCTGGGCCAGGTAATTATCTGCCAACTTGTTCAGAATAAGTGCA
Organism: uncultured Gammaproteobacteria bacterium; assembly: GCA_947258655.1. Lineage (GTDB taxonomy): Bacteria > Pseudomonadota > Gammaproteobacteria > JAADHQ01 > JAADHQ01 > JAADHQ01. The sequence continues at coordinate 2,292 of CAMYJD010000078.1, forward strand.
TATGTACCCTGATCACCTTTATAGGCCTTCAAGGCCTTATTGTATTGCCGTCCGGCACGTTCATGGTCTCCCAGCAGGTGATACAGGTCTGCCGATTCAATTAATGCCAAAGACAGCTTCTGGTCTATGAGTCGATTGAATTCGTCGAGTGCCTGATCGTACTTCCCCTGGGCCTTATAGATACGCCCGCGTTGCAGTCGTAACATGGCTGGAATTTTCGCATGCTTGTCGCGGTACTTGTCATTGATCAAAGCCAGGGCCTTGTTGTAGTCTGCCCGGTCATACAGGCTTTCTACCTGTTGAAACAAATCACCGGTTTTCTTATCATCGGCTTTTGATATAACGATATCGTCCAGCCAGATCGTACCCGTGTTCTGATGAATAATACGAAAATCGATATAATCATTATGACCGATATTAATCGAACCACTAAACTGCTTCCATTCATGCGTGCCGCCAGGAAGCGTTAACAAACGCTTGGTCCAGGCCGCATCGACCGAAAATGTTACTGCCCCACGCTCAAGGTTCATCGCCCTGGCATAAAATGAGATATGATATACCGTATTTGGTTGCAAACCGGATATTCGCTGTGACAAGGTCGTAAATACATGAGGCTTGACTGTTGAGTAGTTGGTTATGCGTAATGAACCGTTACCGGAATGCACGACATCATGATCTGTTTTCATAAATGCCCTGGCATTGCTACTGTTCCACCATAAACCAAAACTGAATTTTTGATCGGGTCTGGGACGTTCATAGTGCCCGGTACCCCAGGGGTCACTTATACCCTTTTCAAACCCCCCATTGATCAACAGATTATCCTGTGATGATGACCTCATTGGCGTCAATCCCCTGACTGCCATCTGCGATTGCTTATTCTTCTTTGCAAGCTTGAAGTATTTATGGAAAAGGCTGTAATTTCGTGTCGCCATATGCACCGCGGCGATATTATTTAGCAGCTCACCCTGCAGATCTATCCAGCCGTTCTGCCTGGCCTGTTGCAGGGCCCGCTCATAGCCTGCCAGTGCACCCGCATAATCTGCTGCATTAAACAAAACATCATACGCTTTGAGCTCATTCTGAATTGGCCCTGAAGCATGGCTCGATACTGCATAATTACAACACAACATGAACAAGCCCAGAAATATAGCGCAATAACGGCATGTATAAGTTGTTATGTAATTATGCATTGTCAGAAACCCCGCATGGTTTCCTGCATTCTTGCACGAACATATGTATCAATATACTGATTTTATATCTTTCTTGATCTACGTCATTATTCTGAATACTGACTTGAATTACACATTGTCAACTGATGACCTGATATTCAGAATTTTTACGCCGCACATCTACCGTGTTCATCCTGAAAATACACAGCATCCGATACAGATCGACTTTATCATGCAGGCAGGCATGTACAGCAAATCGCCCGGGAAGGCAGCGTTGATGGCGCTCGCACACAATCAACTGTGTCTATATTAAACTCCTGATCTGAATTCA
>CAMYJD010000079.1 GCA_947258655.1 uncultured Gammaproteobacteria bacterium
ATCACCCGGATCGATGTATCTTTACCGGTGAGTTCATTTAGTTGTGATTTTACGGCTTTCATCTGCACTTCCGTATAGGATGAGAGCGCATTGGCCTTTTCTGTTATAGGTATCTGCTTCAAGGCTTGCACTGCCCTTTCCGTTTCTCTTACCGACCAGGCATGCATAATAATGTTATTAACCATTGCTATCTGTTTGTCCTCAGCCAGTGATGCAATGGCTTTCGCATGCCCTGCCTCGATTTTTTTATTATCTATAGCGTCTTGAATGGTTATTGGCAGGTCATTAAAACGCATTAAATTGGATATGGCCGATCTTGAGCGGCCAACGGAAAGCGCTATTTCCTGGTGAGACAGAGAAAAGTCATTCGCCAACCGTCGATATGCCCTCGCCTCTTCCATCGGGTTCAGATTTTCACGTTGTACATTTTCGATTAATGCAATGATCAGTAAGCTTTTGTCATCGAGGTCATCGCGAACAATACAAGGGACTTCGTCCACATCCATTAATCTGGCTGCACGCCAACGTCGTTCGCCTGAAATAATTTCATATTGATACTTTGAGACGGTGCGAACGATGAGTGGCTCAATAACGCCTTGTGATCGTATGGACTCTGCCAGATCATCCAGATCATCTTCGTCGAATGATTTTCTGGGTTGATAAAGACCTGGCTGCAGGTTTGCAGTAGCGATATAGGTCAGGCCATAGTGGGTCAACTGGTCGTCTGTCCTGCCCAGGGACTCCAGTAATTTATTATAATGCTCGTTCTCTTCCCTGTTATCATGTTTAATTTCGGGCACATCTTGTTTTGCAGACAAGGGGCTTTTTGGCATCGATTTTCCAACAATTTTTACCATTGCCCTGCCTTGACCTGTTCTATGCGACTCTTGATGGAAGCCCTGATCAACATCGATTGCACGTCCTCCAGTAAAGGATCCTGGTGACGGAGTTCAATAATCTTACAGGTCACCTCGTCGAGTAAATCCTCGTCCAATGATACGACCTCACCTATCGAATTACGATTGAGGCTGTCACCGGTAAATACGCCCTTCTCGAGGATGGCCTTGGCATCCTGCTGTAACAGCTTTTCAATGGACTGACTGACCCATTGTGATTTTTGCCTTTGCCGATAGCCCTCTTCTTTCATCATCATTTTCAAATCAACCAAAAGGGGCTCAGAGATGCGAAAACCTACCCTCCTTTTTGGCATTGTTTTTCCAGCTCTGCGACCAGAGCAGCCCAGGCCTTATTGATCTCATCCTTATCAAACCAGTTATTGACTTTATCAGTATAGCCAAATTTATCCATGATCAGCTGGATCACTTTCGGATCCTTGATCTTGGGGGTTTTAATATAGACTGCCGGCCTGCCCTTCTCCCGCTTTTTGCCGGCATCTGTTTTCTTTTCTATGGGCTTTTCCAGACCGAGTTCAACCTGTAGTTCTGCATCAGAGAGCTTTATGTATGACGCCGCTTTTTTGATATCCGTGACGATGCCTTCATGGATATATTGGCGTAGCAAAGGGCTGCCTTTTTCAAGAATATTCATACATCGGGCGATCACGGTGCGCTCCAATCCAAGCATTTTCGCGGCATGTGTTCGATTCGAGGTAACGTCCAGGCCCAGTTCTGCCAGGGCCGCTTCAATGGTATCCAGTCGCTGGTCCAGGGTTAATCCCTCTTGCAGCAGATTTTCTGAGGCCTGCGTATGCTTGCCACCTTGGGTATTCTCTGCCAGGACATTGGCAGGTATATTTTTCTCCCCGGCAAGAATGGAGGCCAGCAGTCGTCGATGTCCAAAGGTCACCCGATAGCGCTTGCCGGTACGGATCACTTCAATCGGCTGCTTGACGCCCAGTAAACGAATATTCTCCCGGAGTGGCTCCAGGTTTTTAAACAGTTTATGCCAGTTTTCGTTGACGCCATCTTCGGTCATGCAGAAGGACGCGATCGCGCGCGCCATCTGCTGATCAAAACTGTCAATGACCTCGGCATCATAAGCATCCTCTTTGGGGCTAATCACGAGGAAATTATCTAGGCCTGCCTGCGCCCGGTCATGCAAAAAATCGGTGAGCACCTGCACCAGTGGGCCGACATCCGTGATGCCCTTGGATCTGGGGTTGGTTGGGTCTGGATCAATTTCAGAAATCGGCAGGAAATCGATGTTCGCCCTACCCCGCTCCCGATTACTGTAATACGCAATGGCCTGGGTACCCAATTTATCGCGTACGACCTTCTCTTCTTCAGCAGGTCGCGCTTGAGACTCAGCGGGAGTTGTTTGAGTTTTCCGTTTTTTTAGTAGGGCCATGGGTATCAGCTCTCAAATAATCGGTGTTCGACAAATTCACATAGGCGAAAAGCATCTTCACGTGCGGCATTATTTCCGGAAAATTTCCATATATTATCTGGGGTAGCATCGGGTTTATCGACCGCCGCAAAATCAATGCGCTTGCCAATGACAAAATCGGTCAGATAGGGGCCGGCTATCTTGTCATTTTTGAGTGCCTCCAGATTTTCACGATGCAGATTGGTTTGCATGTTGACGATATTAGGTACCACCCCTACTACCTCGATGGGCACTTCGCGATGGCGATTTTCCTGTTCCGCAAATCGGATCATGCGGATTAATCCATTCATCGGCTTCTCTTCGAGTACGACCGGATAGAGCACATGGGTTGCCGCCCGTAACATGGAACGGTTGATTGCACCCAGGCTGGGCGGCGTATCCACGATCACCAGATCGTATTCTTTCTGCACATCCGGGTCTTCAAAGAAATGGCGCAAACGATCATAGATTTCTCGTTTCAAATCTTCTTTGCGCACCAGTTCGACTGCCTGCAATGCATCACCTGCTGCCGGCAATACATCGAGGTTTTCAAAATTTGTGGGGTATGGCGCAATAATGCCTTCGTAGAAAATATCGGCACTGGTTGAGCGGCCATCCCATCCCGCCTGGTCCGGATCCTCCGGGTCGTAGTCTGGATGGATCGGGGCCAATTTATGATCTGACATGTGCGGCGCCGACTCCATGTCGAGCAAGGTTTCAGAGGCATTTTGCTGGGTATCCAGATCGATCATCAGGACCTTTTTCTTGCTGTTGGATATATGACCAAAATACTGTGCCAACAGAACAGAAATCAGGGTCTTGCCTACCCCACCCTTTCGCATGGCAACGGCTAATACCTTTAGACCATTATACATCTCTGCATGGTTTACTTGGACGGCATTTTCGTTAATCATGTAGTTTCCTTGGATTAATTCTTCATCATACAGTATGCTAGATTCAACATTAATTCAAGTATTGGCATATAATAAGGTAAATACAAGGCTACCAGGGGCTTTTACCGTGAAAATATGGATTTTTTGTGTAATTAATGCAATAAATAAAAATGGCTAATAAATCAATAAAAACAAAGGGATATGTTAACAATAAGGGCGGGTGTGGCTTTACCACACCTGTCGATATTGCCACAAGAAAACCACCCTTATTTACCATTGGCGAGAACGATTTTGACGCCCTTGCTGCGTTCACCTGTGATGAAAATCTCAGCGATAATGAGAAAGATCTGATTACCGCTATCTTCGACCTTTGCGGCAATGATGAGCACAAAGTCACGGATATTGAACGAATTGGCTATTATCTGGGGCAGTCAATTCGCGGTGGTAGCGGCAAACAAATTGGCGACTCAGGCATCAGAA
>CAMYJD010000080.1 GCA_947258655.1 uncultured Gammaproteobacteria bacterium
AGCGAAAATTGCGTTCTTCCTCGTCCTATTCAGGTTGTCTAGTGTTTTGCAAAAATAATTCAAGCCTTTGCAGGTCTTCAGGTGTCCCTATATCCAGAAAAGGCTGCTCCGACACGGGAATTCCATACACACTCAAACCTGATTCAATACCTGCCTGAATGACATTCCCGACAAATAGCTCGGGACTGCTTGCTGCCACGTGCTGGTGTTCGGCCAGGTAATTGTGCATGAAGCGGCTAAAGGCAGGGGTCCATGCCGCAATACACCAACAGTATTTCAGATCTGTGTGCGTTGGCTTTACGATAATCCTGTTCACCTTACCGTCAGCTGCCAACTCTACCATGTCGGTTTTTTCCGGCCGATCGGCTGGAAACATACCCAGCACAACGTCGGCATCAACTGTATCAAGATACGTCAGCAGCGTTGAGAAAACGTCTTCTTCTGCAAATAGTGTATCCGCAAAACCCAGGGCGACAATATTGTCCTGAATAAATGGATAAGCCTGATCAATGCTATAAGGGGTACCATAAGGCAAACCCATCATCAGATACGCCAGATGCAGATCCAGTTGCGAACCATCACCTAAGAAGGCAGGTATATCCCACTTGCCCTCTCGTAATGTTATATAAACTCTACTGATGCCGGCGCACTGCATTTTTTCGAGGAGGTGCTCACAGACGACCCGTGACATATCGCCTGTACTTGTATTCATCGTTGCTGTGATGGGAAAGATTTCCTTGCTACAACCCAGATCACCGAGCCGCTTTCCCAGACCAGCCATTGGTACTATACCGACGACGTTATGTTGCCGTGGCTTGTTGTGCACTTTTGTCATATTCTGATTGTTAATGAAGTATCGATGCCCTGGGCTTTTAACCACCGACGGGGTTTATAGAGAAAGAATAAGAGCCCTGTTTCTGAATTGCAATACTTGTCGGGCGCCGTGTTGAGCAGTATGATCCCGACCCCAAATTGAATAACACCGTGCCAGGTTTTACTTTTCCTGCAGATCAAAATTTGGCGACAATATCTCCACCACGCTCTATCCAGCCATGGATCATTTTTCTTGTGGTATAGCCACTGGAGCATTTGCCGTCTTTGTCAATCACGATAACGCCGCCACGACCTTTTACCTTGCGGGATAAATATTCAATACCGGCAAGCGTTGCTTGTTCGGCATCCATGTCTTTCATGAAAATAAAGTCTGAAATCGTTTTGGATATAACCGAGCGCATGAAATCTTCGCCATAACCGGTTGCCGATACGGCACAGGTTTCGTTATCGGCATATACTCCGGCGCCAATGATGGGTGAATCACCTACCCTGCCCATGCGCTTGTTTACGATGCCCCCCGTGGAGGTGGCCGCAGCGAGATTGCCTTCGAGATCCCAGGCAACCGCGCCGATGGTTCCGTATTTCTGGTCTTCGCTGTCTTCTTCGGTATCATCATGGTCAAGCATGATCTTATGTTTCAAACGCGCCTGATTTAACTGCTCGATGCGGTCCTCGGTATAAAAATAGTTTTCCGGCGCGAGTTCTACGCCACAATGATCGGCAAAGCGCATGGCGCCGTCGCCTATCAGCATGACATGTTCACTCTCGGTCATGACCAGACGTGCCAGCTGGATCGGATTGGGAATATTATCAACAGCCGCAACAGCACCGGCAGACAGATCGCGTCCGTCCATGATGCCGGCATCCATCTCGACCTTTCCATTTTCATTCAGGACCGATCCACAACCGGCATTGAAGATAGGATCATCCTCCAGGAATGAGGCGCAGGTCTCGGCGGCCTGTAAGGCAGATCCGCCCTGCTCAAGGATCTCACGGCCATATTCGAGGGTGCTACGGATGCTTTCGAGGTAGCGCACAGCCACTTTATCATCCTTGATATTATCAAGCGCTCCGGCACCACCATGAACCATTAGTGAATAGTTATTATTTTTATCCATATGCGAAGTTTCTTCTCAGTTAAACTGAACTATACAGATAACCAAGCTTGATAACAATTGCTTCACATACGTGCCCTGAGCTCATTTGCCAGCGCGTCCTGATACTCCCGGTTACCTGCCAGCAGGACGACGAGCTTGCCTGTTAACACGGTGCCCCAGTTGACGATAATCACGCCTTCACCGGTCTTTTTGTCAAACTCGATATCGCAGAGATCAATGTCTGACAATTTTCTGTGCCGGGTCGTTAAGGTGATGGAACTCCATTCAGGGATGGCCATCTTCTGGGCGATGAGGGTCGGATAGGTTGCGCCATTAAATCTCGGATTACATTCAATTGCCGGAAAACGCACACCACTGTCCGTCTCGACGACGGCAACATCGAAGGCAAATATCCCTTTCATGCCGTGATCTTTAAGCCAACGCGCCATCGCATCAACCGTTTCCCACGGCTCGCTTTGCGCAGGAATGCGATTGCCCTGATGTGCGAATCCATCGAGAATCTGCTCACTGCATGCCAGCCTGTATACCTCCTTGTCCACAATCCGGTATTGCATATTCAGGAAAATGTCAGAAACGACTTCCTCCTGAATTTGCACCGGTACATCCGCCTCGAACCTACTGATCGCGTTGCGCATCTCGAACTCATTCTCGCAACGGTATATGCCGACCCCAGAAACCGACACGGCCGCCTTCAGATAACATGGATAGATAATATCCTCTAGTATATCGGTGTCTATCGCACCGACATTTTCGAAACATAATGTTTGCGGGACATCGATACCGAGCTCCGCGGCCAGTGCCATAAAGTTGTTTTTGGAATTGATATAGTCAACGGTCTCGAGCCATTGTTGGTCTCCCCAGTACCTGCATTCATTTGGACCGAAAAAAAACACCGATGGCTGATAACCGATATGGGAACCGAGCTCTCTCAGGTTAAGCCCCCAGATCACATTCTCGCTATGCGGAAGGTCGATACGCCGGTAATGGTCCGTGATACTTTTCCATAACGGCTTCAGGTCCGGATGTAACTGGATAATATCCCATGGTTCGGACATTCCCAGGGCGCGGCCGGAGTACAAATGATTCCCGACCACCCCTTCGGCAGTACAATGCATAATATCGTGATTGATAATGTACTTACCTGTATGCAAGTACCCATAATCAATAGCAGCTGCAGACATATTTCATCACCTCTCTTGCTTTTACCCTATTCCGGTAATCCTGATAGATAAATACGGAGCAAGTTTCAGGCCATAGAATATTGCACTTTTAAAGGCATTTATGCACCTATGAAATGCAAATACCTTCAATAAGAGATTTTTTTGCCCCAAGCCAGGGCGTTAAGAAATCGTTTACTACATACAAATAAAATATAACAAGCGCGGGAATATACGCATTATGCCCAGCACCTGATTTTATTTAGTAAAGCAAATTATCGCCGGAGTGTAAATAACGAAAGTTGGGAAGAAAATTATCCTGTTCAAATATCAGGACACTAATCCGTATGATACCGGACCAAAAGGCCCGGACAGACATTGACGGATACACTCCGGTCATCCGAAATAGCATTTATCTGGGGTGAGTAGTGAGTAGAATATTTGGGGTCAGCGTAAAAACTATTAAACCGCAAGAATGGATCCCCGACAAAGTCATTCGGGGATGACGGTCGGAAGGAA
>CAMYJD010000081.1 GCA_947258655.1 uncultured Gammaproteobacteria bacterium
TCAAAACAGATAGAGATTGGTCAAATACGCAAACCGGCCTTGTTTATTGGTGATAGTCAGTACGATCATGAAGCGGCTGTGCGCGCAGGTCTTGATTTCATCTTTATCAGCAAGTGGACCGAGTTTTCTGTCTGGCCTGAATATTGTCGGGCCAATAATATCGGTTATGTTAAAGAGTTGACCGATGCATTCTGATTATCCTTTGCTGAGATACCTGGATAAGATAGTGCTGCCATATTCCTCAGCGCTCGTATAAGTTAGAGTATGAGCATTCATGATATATTAAAGATCTAAGCATGTGAGTATGATTGGAAAAATAAAAGAAGCAATAAAACGTTTCAGAAGGTATCTGCAATCACTTTACTGGTATACCGTGCTGTATTGGCGCAACAAGGGCGGGAATATTAATGAAGAGATAAAGAATGTCCCGTCGGACAGATGTGAAGAAATACATATTGTGTGCCCTGGCCCCAGTGCGACAATGATAGAAAGCGAAGACATTAATCCTGATGCGCCACTTGTTTTTATTAACCATGCAGTAGGCATGGCTGACTCTGATTTATTCCGTAAAAACAAACGGTTCTTTTTTTCTGCTGATCCAGTGAGGGCTGTCGAGGTAATTGATAGCAAAATTAATTGCCTGGAAAAATGTGAGTCAGTGTTGATGCCCGGGCACTTATTCCATCTCCAGCGCCGTATTGTAGACAAGATAAAATATGTCTATCTGCCTGAATGTGTGTTTTCACCTGAATATGGGCTGATTGCCAAAACAAGGGATACAAGAAACTTTGTCGCCATGCCTGAAAGAGCAGTTGGATTCGGTTTTGGATCATTAATAACATCAATAAGTTTTGCCTTGTTGTTTTCCCCGAAAACCATTCATATATGGGGTTCTGATTTTGGCAAGGTTTCCGGGAAAATGTATTTCTCGAATGATATTCCAAAGCTTGAAGAAACCCCGTTTGATCTGATCAGAAGGACTCTATGTGAAGTTATAGCTGTCCTGGACAGGCAAAAAATAGAAATTATCATGCATAATTATGAGACGTGATGTGGTGCCTGAATATAGCTTTTATGAGATGCTCTCAGGGCAAGTAAGTGCCAGGTAAGCTGCAAGCCAGTATTCCTGTGTTGGCCATTGCTGACTCAGGCAGCATAAAAATTTATTGGCATTATCTTGATAAGTTCTAATATGCTCAAGATAACATTATAGTAATGTTTGCAGATTCTATTGAGTTGATTTTCTGATACTATATTATTAGAGTAGTTTTCCTATAATGAAAAAACCCATCTATGTTACCAAGCCTTACCTGCCTCCACTGGAGGAGTTCATTCCATATTTGCAGGAAATATGGGAAAGTGGTGTACTGACTAACGGCGGTCCGTTCCATAAACAATTAGAGGAGGCGTTGTGTAAATACCTGGGAGTCGAACACATCGCATTGTTTGCGAATGGAACGATTGCCTTGATAACTGCCCTGCAGGCTTTGCGCATCACAGGCGAGGTGATTACGACACCTTATTCCTTTATTGCTACTACCCATTCACTGCACTGGAATGGTATTAAGCCGGTTTTTTCCGATGTGGATCCGGATACTCTCAATCTCGATCCTGAAAAAATCGAAGCAGCCATCACACCACAAACGACTGCCATATTACCTGTACATTGTTATGGGCATCCATGTGACGTCGATGCTATTCAGCAGATTGCAGATAACTATAATCTCAGGGTCATCTACGATGCAGCTCATGCTTTTGGTGTGCAGGATGAAGGAGGAAGTTTGCTTAGGCATGGGGACCTGTCGGTACTCAGTTTTCATGCGACGAAGGTGTTTAATACTTTTGAGGGTGGAGCAATTATATGCCCAGACGCTAAAACAAAATTGCTGATTGATCGATTAAAAAATTTTGGAATCGAAGATGAAACAACTGTGGTTGCGGCTGGTATCAATGGCAAGATGAGTGAGTTCAATGCGGCGCTGGGTTTATTGCAATTGAACTACATCAAGCAGGTGCTAGAGCATAGAAAGATGGTCGATATTGCTTATCGTGAACGTCTGAAAGATGTAAAGGGGATACGCTGTTTACAGGCTGTTAAAGGAGAGTTCTCCAATTACGCTTATTTCCCTATTTTGGTTGAAGGGGATTATAGTATCAGTCGTGATGAGCTTTATTATCTGCTAAAAGACGAAAATATTCATCCTCGCCGATACTTTTATCCGTTAATTTCTGAATTCCCAACATATCGTGGCTTGTCTTCCGCTCATCCCGATAACCTCCCGAATGCGGTGGATGCGGCGCACAAGGTACTTTGTTTGCCTATTTATCCGGAGCTGGAAGCCGAGCAAATAGATACCATCACACAAATCATTGCGAGTACCTGAATGACAAAAGAAAATACAATATACGGGGTCACTAGATGAAGGTCGCAATCATGCAACCGTATCTGTTTCCCTATATCGGATACTTTCAACTGATTAGCGCAGTTGAGCGGTTTGTGTTTCTGGACAGCGTTAATTATATCAAGCGTGGTTGGGTTAATCGAAACCGTCTGCTTTTTTCTGGCGGCGTGCAATATTTTACGGTTCCGCTCATGTCAGCGAGTCAGAATGTAAGAATATGCGATATACAAGTTGCTAGTGATGAAGGCTGGAAAAAAAAGCTGGAAAAATCATTTCGTCTATCCTACGGCAAGGCACCTTACTTTGATCCTGTCTATGCTATGGTATCTAAAGTACTATTTGATGGCGAGACTTTAATATCAGAAATGGCAAAGCAAAGCATAGTTGCGGTGACTGATTATCTGGAATTACCAGTCAAGTATGTCTGGAGTTCCACTGCGTATAATAATCAATCGCTCAAAGGTGAGGCGCTAATTCGCGATATTTGTTGCCGTGAAGGGGCAACGGTTTATTATAATCTGCCTGGTGGGCGAGATTTGTATGATCCCGGGACATTTGCTGATGATGGTATCGAATTGGCCTTCATCGAGCCAAACCTTTCTGTTTATAAACAGTTTTCCACCCTGTTTCAACCAGGACTTTCCATAATTGATGTATTGATGCATAACGAAGCTGCTGCCATCAAAAGGATGCTTAAATGAGTGATTTTCAGGAGATAGTCTCACACTACGAGGCTTGTCTGGAGGAACATGGCGATACTCACCTGGGCGTAGACTGGCCTAAGGAAGAGGACGTTTTTAAGCGTTATGACATAATGCTGGATGTGATTCGCAAAACTGATCGAGAAGCAAGTTTACTCGATTTCGGCTGTGGCGCATCGCATTTATATGGATATATGCAGCAGCGCGAACTTACAGATATTGGTTATGCCGGGCTGGATGTATCAGAGAAATTCATCGCTCTGTGTCAGAAGAAATACCCGCATATTAGATACTATTGTCTCGATATTCTGCAGGACGCAGCGGGATTACCCGAATTCGATTATGTTGTCATGAACGGTGTGTTTACCGAAAAATGCTCGTTGACTTACGAGGCTATGCTCGATTATTTCAAGTCAATGATCCGTGTAGTTTATACCAAAGCGCGTAAAGGGATTGCTTTCAATGTTATGTCTGCACAAGTGGACTGGAAACGAG
>CAMYJD010000082.1 GCA_947258655.1 uncultured Gammaproteobacteria bacterium
GATAGCGGCAAGTGGTAATGCATCGAGGATTATGTTGGCCGGCTTCGATGGCTATGGCGCGGATGATCCACGTACGATTGAAATTGATGAATTGCTGGAAATTTACGGGCGTACAGACGCTGCTGTGCCGTTAGTAGCGATAACGCCGACAAGATACAAGATTCAATCAACCTCGGTTTATGCTTTATAAGGACTCATATGCAGTATGTTGTCATAATTCCTGCCCGCTATCAGTCATCACGCCTTCCTGGCAAACCGCTGCGAAAACTGTGCGGTGTGCCGATGATTGTCCGCACTTACAAGCAGTGTGTCAAAGCGGTGCCGGCGGATCTTGTCTACGTAGCGACTGATGATGAAAGGATTAGGTCGGCGTGTGAGGCCGAAGGGATTGGTGTAGTAATGACATCAACGGATTGTCTGACGGGGACAGACCGAATTGCGGAAGTCTCCCGTCAGTTGTCAGCTGAAACCTATATTAATATCCAGGGTGATGAACCTGTATTCAATCCGGAAGATCTGATGGCTTTAATCAGTACAGCACAGGCCCACCCGCAAGAGGTCATTAACGGTTTCTGTCCAATCGAGGAGGAGGGATTGTTTCGTAGCGGTAGTATACCCAAGGTGGTCGTGCGGCCAGACGGGCGCCTGCTGTATATGTCACGAGCTGCCATACCGACCAGCAAGAATCACGACATGGTGCAATGTTGGCGTCAGGTCTGTGCTTATGCTTTTCCGAAGGACGCACTGGCTGCCTTTTCTTCAGTCGAGGAAAAAACACCGCTTGAGGCCATAGAGGATATAGAAATACTGCGTTTTCTCGAACTTGGATGGGAAGTGCGCATGATCCCGATGAGCAGCCAATCAGTCGCTGTTGATACACCGGAAGATGTGGCAAGAGCGGAGTCAACAATCAAGCTACTGGGTCTGGAGTGAAAGTGACTGGTAAAGCAATGCAATACGATACATTAGTGTTTGACTGTGACGGGGTTATTCTCAATTCAAATCGCATTAAAACCGAGGCCTTTCGAGAAGTGGCCAGGCGATTTGGAGAAGCAGCAGCGGATGCACTCGTGCAATACCATGTTCAGCATGGCGGCATTTCGAGATATCTCAAATTCGAGTATTTACTGGAAAGCATTCTGCAACGCACAGCCGATGCGGAGGAGGTCGCCGATCTATCAAAAGATTATGGCGAATGTGTTTATAAACACCTGCTTGAATGTGAAGTTGCAGCAAACCTCGAAGACTTGCGGGAGGCAACACCGGATTTGTCGTGGATGGTGGTATCTGGCGGTGATCAGCAAGAGTTGCGCCGTGTATTCACCGAGCGAGGCTTGTTGACGCTATTTAATGGTGGAATCTATGGAAGTCCTGATACAAAAGACGAGATTCTTTCAAAACAGATAGAGATTGGTCAATTACGCAAACCGGCCTTGTTTATTGGTGATAGTCAGTACGATCATGAAGCAGCTGTGCGCGCAGGTCTTGATTTCATCTTTGTGAACAAGTGGACCGAGTTTTCTGCCTGGCCTGAATATTGTCGGACCAATAATATCGGTTATGTTGAACAGTTGGCTGATGCATTCTGATTTTCCTTTGCTGTGACACCTGGATAAGATAGTTCTGTCATATTCCTCAGCGCGCATTTAAATAGAGTATGAGTATTTTTAACAGATTAAAGATCTAAGCATGTGAGTATGATTGGAAAAATAAAAGAAGCAATCAAACGTTTCAGAAGGTATCTACAGTCACTTTACTGGTATACCGTGCTATATTGGCGCAACAAGGACAGGAATATTACTGAAGAGGTAAAGGATGTCCCGTCAGGCAGATGTGAGGAAATACATATTGTATGCCCTGGTCCCAGTGCGACAATGATAGAAAGTGAAGACATTAAGCCTGATGCGCCACTTGTTTTTATTAACCATGCGGTAGGCATGGCTGACTCCGATTTATTCCGTAAAAACAAACGATTCTTTTTTTCTGCTGATCCGGTGAGGGCTGGCGAGGTAATTGATAGTAAAATTGATTGCCTGGAAAAGTGCACATCAGTGTTAGTGCCAGGACATTTGTTTCATATGAAGCGTCCCATACTGGAGACAATAAAATATATTTATTCGCCTGATTGTGAATTTTCTCCTGAATACGGATTGATAGCGAAAACAAGGGATACAAAAAATTTCGTTGCCATGCCTGAAAGGGCGGTTGGCTTTGGCTTTGGCTCATTAATCACATCAATTAGTTTCGCTCTGCTGTTCTCCCCAAAAACCATTCATATATGGGGTTCTGATTTTGGAAAAGTTTCCGGCAAAATGTATTTCTCATCTGAAATTTCAACGCTTGAAGAAACGCCATTTGATTTGATCAGGAGGACACTTTGTGAAGTGATGGCTGTGTTGGATCGACAGGAAATAAAAGTGGTAATGCATAATCATGAGGAAGCTTCAGATGTTTGATTATGGCTATTGTGTAACAGTTTTGAAATAATGAATGTTCTGCATATTTCTACCCGAGACTCCGAGGGTGCAGGAGGGGCGGCTTACAAGGTCCATAGAGGTGTATTGGATGCGGGTGTGTCGTCTACTATGCTTGTCATGAATAAAAGGATGAATGACGACTCGGTTTCTGAAGTGCTTATAAGCAAGCCAAGGAAATACATAAACAGGATTATAGAAAAAATCCAGAACTGGATTCCTATGTTTGATCCGGATTATTATTTTTTCAATCGTGGAAGGTATGCTGTTAGTAATGCAAGTGAGCTCAAGTCCTATATAAAAGAGACGCCAGATGTAATATTTGTCTATTGGATTAGTAAATTTGTGAGTCTGGGAACAATACTTGAATTGCAACAGTTATATGGTGCGAAAGTATATTGGTGGGTATTTGATAAAGAGCCAATGACTGGTGGATGTCACTATGTGCAGAGTTGTAGCGGCTATCTAGATCAATGTAGAGAATGTCCGGCTGCTAAATTTATGTATAAGAACTTGCCTCATGCGAACTTCATCAGAAAGCAATCTGCATTATCGAAGCTAAAACTGGGACTGATCTATACAACTCCATGGATGAAGGAACTATTGCGTGGTGCGCCATTGCTTGATGGGAAGGAGTTGTTTTATGTTCCGTCGATGTTTGACGAAGACACCTTTAATATCAAGGATGTTGCCAAAGATATGAATGAATTGGATATAAAGCATTATAAGCTGAGAATTATGTTCGGCTCAGTGCGCACAAATGAGAAGAGGAAGGGTTTTGAATATTTCATTAAGTCGCTTCTTTATTATCAGTCAGAATATGAAGCTAATGATATTGTTGTGCTAACGATAGGGTCGCATCCACTTGATTTGCATGAGTATGGTATAGATCTTCCGTATAAGCACCTGGGCCCCAAACATGATCCAGATGAGCGTGCATTGTCATATAATCTGGCCGACATATTTATTTCACCTTCCACGGAGGACCTGGGACCCGCGATGCTGGTTGAGTCAATGTTGTGTGGAGTGCCTGTTATTGCCTTCGATGTAGGTGTAGCGAAAGACCTGATAGTTCACAACGAGAATGGCTTTATAGCCAGGAATCATAACGCTCAT
>CAMYJD010000083.1 GCA_947258655.1 uncultured Gammaproteobacteria bacterium
AGGTCTTCAAGTTCGAGCAACTGGGCAAAGCCGAGGATCGCATTCAGCGGTGTTCGTAGCTCATGGCTCATGCGTGACAGGAATTCGCTTTTGGCCCGGTTTGCCTTTTCAGCCTCTTCCTTGGCCTTCAGCAGATCGTCTTCCGCCCGTCTACGCTCGGTAATGTTACGCACGATACCTGTAAAAATACGGCGATCCCCGAGTGCGACCTCGGCTACTGACAGGTCCATCGGGAATGTGCTGCCGTCCTTGCGTTTGCCGATCACTTCGCGACCGATACCTATGATCCTGGCTTTTCCTGTATTCCTGTAGTTATCCAGATAATGGTCATGTTCACGTGCATAGGGCTCCGGCATTAACATATTGACGTTATTGCCGACTACTTCATCGACGCTGTAACCAAACAACTCCACGGCAGCACGGTTAAAGGTTTCGATCATGCCATTTTCATCGATACTGATAATGCCATCGACCGCGGTATCGACAATGGCGTGGATACGCGCTTCGCGGTCCTGCGCTTCCTTCGTGGCCAGATCGAGTTCCAGTGAACGTAACTGGACTTGCACATCACCAGCACGCTTGTCGCGCACGGCAGTCAGTAAATAGCCACACATCAGTATGGTGATGAGCAGGCTCGCCAGCGGCAATAAAATGCTTTGCATCGAAGTAAAGGTTCTCGCATCCATGCTTTTCGTGGCAGCGACAAGCTGCCATTTTCTGTCTCCGACCATAAAGGGATACGATATATGCACAGCGGTCTGCAACTTGTCGAGGCTCACGGAGGGGTTGTCCTGTTGGGGGTCCTGGCGCAGAATAAACGGCCTGCGTTCGGCCTCCTCACTCGAAGTATCAAAAAGATAAAACCCGGCATCGGGATAGCGTTGCAGCACACTTGTATCCAGCCATTGCTCTACCGCGGCAAACAGACGTAACAGGTTCACAGCACCCACTGCATATCCGCGCAGATTCTGCCGTCGTTGTTGCACGGTGTCGCTGGCTGCGCCCTGGTGATAGACCGGCAAGATGGCGAGAACGCCCGTTTCATTACCCCCCAACTGGACCAGATCCACGCGATCAGTTACTACCATCTTGCCTGTATCACGTGCCTTCACAAGCGCGGTCAGACGTTTGGCACTGGAACCCATATCAAATCCCAGGGCCATTTCATTGCCCATGGAAGGCTCAAGGTAATAGACGGGATAGTAGATCTCTCTTTGCGCAGCGCTGACCACACTGCCCTGGGCAGATTTTTCGGTGAAACGAAAACTATTCAGGCCATCGACTCGCGCGGCCTGCTCATAGATAGCGCGTTCGGCATGATAGACTTGTGGAACCCATTTAATTGCCTGCATACCCTGATTGCCGGACAGGACTGTCTCGCCCAGGCTGCGAAATTCATCCCGCTCAACACTATGCGAGGCATTGAACAGAGCTACTACCGATTTTAATATCGCCAGTTCAGACGAAATATACCTGTCCAGCAATAACGCATACTCGGTAACCCTGGCCCTGAAATCATCTTCGGCTGATTTTCGATCATGGTCCCGCATGAACTGGAAAATCAGGGTCGTAAACAACAGCCCTATGACCAGAACGATCGCGACTGCAAAATAACTCCTGGTAAGCTTGATCAACTTGCTACCTGCCCATACTTCATAAAAACAGTATCCTGGTCATACTCATGATATGCGTCAGCATGCTCTGCGTATGTCAATGAGTACAATCCATTTGACCTATGAACGGGATATAGCCCATTCCCTTTGCGGTACAAGGTATTGCATATGTAGCGAAGTCAGAACCGCAACATCCCTGCCTGACTGCCATTTTCTTCTATATATAAATAGATAAATTTTATGATATGTTGTTAATGCAATCTGTTTTCCGCCATTACATGTCGGGCAATCATGCAAGTTCCCGGGTATAAGAGAGGTCGATAACATGTTCACGAGGTTCCGCAACAAGGGCTCGCGGCTGAATGAGATTGTCACCGCATCTAGTAATTTATTATAAATAGTTGTGCTTGCCTTCATTCTACCCATCATCACCCGGATTTCGCTCCAATTACCTGCGCCACGAGATCCATGTTGCATCTTTATCTACAGCATTCAATGCCTTATGTCCTGAATCCCGTCATCCCAGGGAAATGTGTATATATGATGGAACAGGTTTTATTTTTTTATTCAACTAGATACAAGAATATATATACTTAAATGCTAAAAAGTCAACATTTTATCCGGTAATTGATCGGGAACTGGCTTCGTTACAATTTAGCGACCAGGACTGGTATTTATTTACATGTCCTGTTGGCGAATGTCACACCAGGCTCTATGGATTACAGCGACCCGCTTCATCAAGAACGCGGCGCGGCGGCAGGTAGCAAGCGACTGTTATGCACGCTGCTTGCGAAGCAATGCAAACAAAAGACAAAGCAGGAAAAGCTTATTTGTCTGTATTCCAGATCTCTTTCATGGGCCGATAGTCCGGCGACGGCTCAAAGTGCCAGTCATTGGTCTGGATGATTTCGTCACCATTCGTAAAGGTGCGTTCATAACCGAAATCCAGATTTGTGCGCCTGCCCGTTTGCGGATCTTCATATTCAGCCAGGCCCATCAAGGTCTTGTGCTCATGCTTTTGGATCGTCGAACGTGTCGCATCCCGACTGGCGGTAATCTCCTGGTCAATCTTGTGCATCTGCTTCTGCACCTCGCGACGATACCGGTTGATCGCACGGTCGATCTTGCGGATCTGGCCCTGGGTCAGACGCACCTTATCTGCACAGGCCGAATAATGGGCCACAGTGTTTGCATGCCATTTGCTGCTTATGCGGAACGAATTACTGATCGCCGTCAGCAGGGGCCGGAATTCTTCCACCTCATGCTAATGCTAGAGCCTGCTGCTATCTGATGCGTTTATCCATGTGCCGGGATAAGCAACGCAACGCTTGCTGTTTTGCGCGAAAACCCTTTGATTAAGGAGAGATAGATACGCGATCAGGGCAAGTGCAGACAGCTAGGGACACAACTCAACCTGGCGAAACAAATATCATTCATTATAAAAAAATTAAATGCAGAACATTAACCTTTGCCTAAGGTTTATCTTTATGATTTTATTATAAAATAATGATTTAATTGATTTACATCAGTATATTTCATATCGACTTATTTCATGATGTAAAAGAGCTTTAAATCCTGAATTATCGTAAACCTAGATCAAGGGGGAAGGAAATGAATATACAAAAACATAAATTGTATAGAACATTAATGGCTGCTCTGGTTGCGGGTATCCCGCTAACCAGTGCAATGGCGGCTGAAGACATCAACAAGTTAAAAACCGAGTTAGAGGCGCTAAAACAGA
>CAMYJD010000084.1 GCA_947258655.1 uncultured Gammaproteobacteria bacterium
TGCTCATGAATTTCCTTCAGCATGTAATGGCGGTATTCGCCACGCTCGGATGCATCGGCCCTTAATTCGGAGATATGCATGGCCCGATCTACGGTCTTGCCCGCGCTGTCCACTATCTGCACACCATCACGCGTCAGTTTGGCGATGTCGCCCTCTTCCAGCACAATAAACTGTTGCGTGACTGGTATTAATGCAGCGGCGTCCGAGGCGATAAAATATTCGCCGACGCCGACACCGATCAGCAACGGGCTGCCCTTGCGCGCGGCGACCAGGGTATCGGGTTCCCTGGGGCTGATGACACCGAGGGCATACGCACCTTCGAGGTCATTGATCGTGGATTGCACGGCCGTGAACAGGTCCTGACCCTTGTCCAGATAATGATGAACCTGATGCACAATGACTTCGGTGTCAGTTTCGGATGTAAAGCGATATCCCTGCTGTATCTGCTGTTCCCTCAGCGCTTCATGATTTTCTATGATACCGTTATGGACCAACGCTACCTGATCGTTACAGACGTGCGGGTGGGCATTGATTTCTGCCGGTTTTCCATGGGTCGCCCAGCGCGTATGGGCAATGCCGATACTGCCCTGTGCATTGCCACTGAGTTCGGCATCGAGTTCCTTGACCTTGCCGATCCTTCTGATGCGTGCAATCAGGTTGTCGTCATTTAAGATTGCTACGCCAGCGGAATCGTAACCTCTGTATTCGAGGCGTTTCAGACCCTCGACCAGAATCTGGCTGATATCCCTTTGTCCTATTGCTCCGACTATTCCACACATAGTTTAATTCGCTAGTTCTTTTTCTTCGGCCGCTGCCAGTTATTGATCGTTATCTGCTTGCTGCGACTCAGGGTCAGTTTTACATCCGGCGTATCTCGCGTAATGGTCGAACCCGCACCAATCGTCGCGCCCTTGCCCACAGTTACCGGAGCAACCAACTGAGTATCCGAACCAATAAAGGCATTATCACCGATAATGGTCTTGAACTTGTTCGCACCATCATAATTGCAGGTAATCGTACCTGCACCGATATTGACATTGCTGCCGATCTCGGCATCACCGATATAACTCAGATGATTGATTTTGCTACCCGTCCCTACCGTTGATTTCTTGATTTCGACAAAGTTACCTACATGGGCATTTTCTGCCAGTACGGTTTCGGGTCGTATCCTTGCAAAAGGGCCGATGCGTGAACCGGCACCGATCTCGGCGTTTTCCAGTACACTGTTCGCCAGCACCTTGACATCATCTCCAATAGTAACATTGTGCAGGAAAACATTCGGACCAATTGTGACCCGGTCACCAAGTACAACATGTCCTTCCAGGACCACATTCACATCCATGCTTACATCTTTACCTGTTTCGCAAGTGCCGCGTAAATCAAAGCGACTGGCATCCGCCATCGTCACACCGTTGCGCATCAATGTATTCGCCTGTCTGGTTTGATAGGCCCTTTCCATGGTCTGTAACTGGAATTTGTCATTTATACCGGTAACTTCGATATCATCGTCAGTGACGGTAGCAACTACAGTCATGGCGTCGCGGACGGCCATCTCTATGATATCGGTCAGGTAATACTCACCCTGCACATTATTATTGTCCAGTTGCTCCAGCCACTGATGCAGGTGACGTGCCTGTACCGCCATAATACCTGTATTGATTTCTGTTATTGCGCGTTCCGTGTCGCTGGCATCCTTGTGCTCGACAATCCTGCTTACCTGCGCATTATCATCTCGCACAATCCTGCCATAACCCTGGGGATCAGATAATGTCGTCGTCAACAGTCCCATGTGTCGATCATCAACCGTAGCGATCAATTCAGACAGGGTTTCAGTTCGGATCAGTGGCACATCGCCGTAGAGTATCAATATGACGTTGTCCTGTCCGACGCCGGGCATGGCCTGTTGCACGGCATGACCCGTACCCAGCTGCTGTGGCTGTTCTACCCAGTCGACATCGAGATGACCCAGTTGCTCATGCACCTGGTCGCCACCATGACCATAGACGACATGAATTTTATGTGCAGTCAGTTGCTGTGCTGTGGATATGACATGCGCTAGCATCGGTTTGCCACCCAGTTCATGCAAAACCTTGGGCCTGGCCGAATTCATGCGGGTTCCCTGACCTGCAGCGAGAATAATGATTTCAATTTCCATTACGGATTTTACCAACATTAACTTAAGAAAGAATACTGGATTTACAGTTAAAAATACAATGCCAATACCTGATAATTTCTATTTTTTTCAAGGCATTGCTTTGAGCATCAGCACTGTAAAGTTATATAATACACGCTCCGAATCGATACTCAGGTCAGACTGTGGATATACTCCTAGCCCAACCGTATTACCTCGCCCTGCTGTTTTTTGTTGTTGCCTTTACCTACTCCAGTGTCGGTCTGGGTGGTGGTTCATCATATACGGCTTTGATGGCCATTATCGGCTTTAATGTGCTTGCCATACCTATGGTTTCTCTCGTGTTAAATGTACTCGTTACTACGGTGGGCAGTTTTAACTTTATTCGCAACAGGCATGCCCGCATTGGCCTGATTGTGCCCTTCCTTGTCGGCTCCATTCCAATGGCATATGTCGGTGGAGCACTAACATTGCCGAAAGAATTATTTTACTGGGTCTTGCTGGTATCGCTGCTATTTGTCGCCTACCGTATCTATTTCTGGACCACTACGTCGTTCAGCCTTGGACTGACACAACGTTCCAAGCTCTTGATTTCATTATGTTCAGGAGCGCTACTTGGACTGATTGCCGGTATCGTCGGCATTGGCGGCGGTATCTATCTGGTACCGCTGATTATTATCCTGGGGCTCGGTTCCGAAAAGGAGGCGGCGGCCTGTGGCGCAATCTTCGTCTGGCTAAATTCTGTTTCCGGCCTGGTATCCAGACTGCAGTACAACGCCATCGATCTGGAGCAATACATACCACTGATCATCGCAGTGCTGATAGGCGGCACAATGGGGTCGTTCCTGGGTTCTACGCGATTCTCCGCGCGCACGATGGAAAAAATACTAGGCGTCGTTATTTTGGTTGCGATCGCACTGCTGATCAAAAAGATAACCAGGCTGTAAGGAAAAAATACTCAATTATAGACAACACATTATATCACCACCCTAACCCCCTCCTTGGAGGAGGGGGGACCTGGGGGTACAAACCGGTAACATCGTTTACAAAATAAACCGGGCACATGGTTTACACAAGTTAGAGTATGAGTCAGGAGGATCTGACTATGCCCTGGAAA
>CAMYJD010000085.1 GCA_947258655.1 uncultured Gammaproteobacteria bacterium
GCCGCGATGATTTGCTCGTCGAGCTTGGCCAGTAACAGGTAATTGCTGAGCCAGTCTTCTTTGACTTCCAGGCGTGCCGCCATGTCCTTCTGGGTCTTGTAATAACGTCCGAGTGCTCGCGCGTATTTGCGTGCCCTTTCCAGATCACAAATGTCTTCCTTGTCGCGGTTCTCGATATCACTGAGGCGGAAAGCTTCCTCATCGGTCAGGTCGCGCACTTCGATCAGAAATTTAAACTGCGGATAGTTATGATCCCTTAGCCAGGACACGGTCCAATGCCGACGTGCGCCACAAATGACCTCATACTCATACTCCGGGTCGTTCTCGAGTTTTCGCACAATGGCCGGGAATTCCTGCTGACCCTGTGACTTCAGCCCCTCGATCAGATCATGGCAGCTATGCTCATTGAGCAGTGAATAATCCCGGTCATGTTCAGACCACATTCGACAGATATTGGGATCGACCAGATAGTGATTCTTCTCCAGCTTGTCACCGGAAACAATGGATTTCATCGTTGCCTGCCGACTGGGGATCACCCCTGCCCCGCGTTTACGCACACCTTTGCTATCGCCCGTTTTGGCTCCACTGACAACATCATCAAATAATCCTGTATTCTTGCTCATCATAGTTCTCCTAAATCAAACCTTCTTTACGCAGTTCATGGCGATGGCTGGGCCAGGTCTTGCGGATAATCAGCATCATTTCCTGGACCAGCGAATTGAGGTAGGCCTTGCAGCGTTTGTGGGTTTCGCGTGACGTGATCGGCTTGTCCAGATCAAACACGGTCATCATGCGGCTGGAGGCGTTGTCGATTTCAGCTGAATCCTTCAGGATCGTATCCAGCATCATATTGCCGTAGATCGATTGCATCATGCGCGTGATTTCCTTATGCGCCGATTTACCCTCGTCCATGTCATTGCAAATGGTGTGAATGAATTTGTATTCCGCCTTCATGCCGAAACCTTCCAGCTGGCTGAGGGCCTCGACCAGCATGGTGAAGAAATGCGCTGTGGAACTGAAGTCGACGACTGCAGGTCGGATCGGCACCAGCAAGGCATTGGCCGCACGCAATACGCTGAGCGAGATCATACCCAGGGATGGCGGTGGATCGATCAGAATCACATCGAATTGATCGGCCACGGTATTGATCCCTTCACGCAGGCGATTGAACATCGTCGCATCGTTGGAGACCTTGGCGGCCAGCGTGTATTCGGCACTGTACAGATGCAGGTTGGCCGGGATCAGCCTGATGCCATCGAAGTAAGTATCACGGATGGCGTAATCGAGTGAGGTCGGGCCGCCATGCTCAAGGAAGGGCGCCAGGGTATGATCCGGGTCGATATCCTCATCGGGATTGAGCCCGAATAGGATAGTCGAACTGCCTTGTGAATCCGCATCGATAACCAGGACACGCAGGCCTTGCAGGGCCAGGCCCTGGGCGATATGGCATGTCAGCGTACTCTTACCACAGCCGCCCTTAAAATTCTGGATCGCCATAATCAACGGATCATCGGTATCGGTATTGCGCCAAGGTAGGGTGCCGAACACCTTGCGCATATTGTTG
The DNA here is from genome assembly GCA_947258655.1 of uncultured Gammaproteobacteria bacterium. GTDB lineage: Bacteria > Pseudomonadota > Gammaproteobacteria > JAADHQ01 > JAADHQ01 > JAADHQ01. Next base: position 1,565 of record CAMYJD010000085.1, read on the forward strand.
ACCTCGGCCAGCGTATAACCGATGCGTCGGTTTTTACTGCTCTTGGCTGCTTCGGGCAGACGACCATCGGCCTCGGCATCACGGATCGCCGTGGGCGAGCGGCCAATCATATTGGACGCCTCGGAAATACTGAAGCGCAGGTTGAGGACCTTGGTCTTGTCCGGAGCGAAGACTTTTTCGCGCAGACGTTCTATAATCTGGTAGGTGCTCTCTTCGATGGCCTCAATTTCAGTAAGGCCTATGGATTCGCTATAAACATCGATTTCATCGTCCGATGGATTGATAGTTTCTACACTCTCCGACATTATTTTCACCTTTACAAAGTTTTTGATTTTTACATTCACTTTCCATATTTCTGGAATTATAGCACTATATTGCAAAGTTGTTCGTTTTAAGCTAGTCTTATGGCAAGATTTTTTGAGAATATACATGATAAAACCGGTTTGAATGGATGAGTGAGTGAATACAAATGCAACTACGGCGTTGTAAACACATAAAACGTGACATGGGTAGGTTCAGATAGGGCAGGGTAACTGTCCTTTTTTTTTATGGGCTGCATGAAAATTATGTCTATACATCCAGTGCTTTTATAACCGGAAAGAATTGTGATGCTCACTAAGCTAATGAATTTAATAAATAATATAGACGTTAAATACGGAAGAATTTGTGAAACAACGGAAAGATTTGTGATTCAAGACAACATGATCAAAAAGACCAAACAGGTTTGTTTTTATTACAGGTAGTTTTTAGTGTTTATTGTTAGGGCTATGTAACATGATGATAATTAAAGGATTAATTCATGATAAACGGAAACTTTTGTGCATACAGCGGTGTTATTTGTGCAGGGACTAGGGAAGGATTTGTGAGCAGAGCGGTGGGATTTGTGCCATTGCGGAAGGATTTGTGACACAAGGGCGGAAGCATTTGTGAAGCAGCGGAAAGATTTGTGCAACAACAAAAAACTGAGTAGGGCAGGATAAGCCATGGCGGAGTTAATCAAACATATCGTTCCGGTCAATGCCAGTGGGGCATTGGGATTGATGCAGCGCAAGATTTACAATCTGCTGCTCTACCGGGCCTTCCCGTATCTGGAGACACGCGACTGGCATGAAATCTCGATTGCCGAAGTCAGCAAGGGGCCTCGATCCAGACAACAAATACCTGTGGGCCGAATGGACCTTGCTGCAGGATGCCAGGATCACGCGTGACTACGTGCTCGAATACCGTTACCACGAAGAGATGCGTTCGGTCCTCCGGCATCCGGCCATCTATGCGCGGCTGGATATTGAGTTGGGCAATCAGTTCAAAAAGAAATTCAGCCTGGCCTTATGGGAAATCTTGCTCGGCCAGATCCATCCGAAGGCCAATTACAAGAAAACCCAGTTCGTCAATATTGCCGTGTTCAAACAACTGATGGGCATTGCGCCCGAGAAATATGACAAGAAATACGATCTGAAACGCTACGTGATCAAGCCCGCCATCGAGGAGATCAACCAGCTGACCACGTTACAGGTCAAAGAGGAATTCGAAGGGCAGGGCAATGCGTTGCGCATCCGCTTCGAAATCAAACGCAAACAGGAATTTGATGGTGCAGTGGATGAGGCAGAGATGCCGGTGCTCGAACAGACACAGTCCAAACCGGGAGTAGGGCAGGGTAGTGATAGTGCCTATGCCGCGGTGATCAGTAAAATGACCAATAGCTTTGGTATGACGGCCAGTGCCGCTAATGACCTGATCGACCAGGTCAAAACATTCAGGTCAGCGGACAATATCTTGCAAGTCATCGACTATGTGCAGGACAAGCAAGCCAAGGGCCAGATCAAGAAGTCTGTCGCAGGCTATTTAAAGACTGTGTTGGTGAGTCAAAATATGGATATTCAGTCAGAGCAACCGACGCATCCATCTCACCAGACAAAAGCGAGTTCAGGTGACCCGGGCACCGTCGATATCGGCCGGATGTTTGCTCAGCATCAGCAGGGCAGGGTAGAGCAAGAACTGTCCGGTCTGAGTGAGGATGAGCAGTTCAAGTTAAGAGCGGATTTTGAGCAGGGTTTGACCGAGGATGAAAAAAAGATCTATATCGACAAGGGGCAGCTGAAAGGTCGATTGAAGGGCATGTATCAGAACTACCTGGTCAACAGGTTACTCAGTGATCCAGTCGATCTGGATATCGAGACTTTTCGGAAATCCCAATCAGTACTCATTTAGTTTAATACTGCATTGCCGAATGGAAAAAATACAGCTTACATATGCCTCAATCGAGGCCTTAAATAAAATACCGCATTAAATGTGATTATTTAAAATAAAGGCGCTCAAGTAGACATACATCTATCAGTTATAGCTCAGCAGATACGTGGTGATGGTGTTGGATATAAAAGGACTGCGTAAATACCCTATTAATAATATACTAGATATAACATGGCACATGTCCGGCACATGTGCTATATTATATGCAGTTATTGGAGATAAATTATGAGCCGACCCGCTGACAAATTTAACGACGAGCCGATGGTGCGCAAGCCGATCCTGATGCCCCCAACGCTGATCACAGAGATTGAGAAGATGGCCAAAAAAGCTAGCGAGCAGGAAAAACGTAGCGTTTCCTTTGCCGAAGTAGTGCGCCGGGCTTTAATGGAATATGATCCGAATGCAAAAACAGATAATGATGAAATCTTAAATACGCTGTTAGATGGCATCATTAAATCGACAAAAGAAACGACCCAGGTCGTACGTAAATTAAATAAAAAACTGGATAAATCCTACAAGGAGTTAATGCATGGGGATAACGGATAAGTTTTTAGAGGCCATGCAAGGCATGATCTCTCTGGATGCAGAAGTAAAGCAGCTCGCTAAGCGAGTGGAGCGTATTGACGACATCCTCTTGAATCATGCACAACGCATTACACGTATTGAAACATTTGCCGAAATCGCAGAGAAGCAAAAGAGAATTGAATAGATATCTATATAGTCAACACAACAGATGTAATTACATAGGTAAGAGTCTGTAAAGTGCGTGACAAATCATTGGCCTACTAAATAGGCCGGTGATTATTATATTAAGGAGAATACATTATGTGGACAATCGCTGGTTTAATAGTGCTGGGCGCTTTTCTTGTCTGGATGATATGGATGTCAGAAAGTTTCACCGCCAGGAAGCGAAAAGAAATGAGAAATAGTCAAAATGAGAAGCATTGATCATATA
>CAMYJD010000086.1 GCA_947258655.1 uncultured Gammaproteobacteria bacterium
GGTCACAATCAGTGACAGTACCACTATTGCTGGTAATATCGATTTCAAGGTTGAGATACTGCCGGGTGCGTTTCCTGTCAAGAACAAGAAGAAATTCGGTATTAAAAGCTTCTTCTTCAATTTTGGCAAAGGTATCAAGGTAACCAAGAAGAATATCCTTATTGATAATCCGCCAAAATGGAAGAAAAAGTTCAATAAGAGAGCCGATGGTTTTGGCAAGTTCAAGTTCCAGCTCGCAGGCTTCGGTAAAAAGAATAAAGGTACCCAGGTGCTTAATTTCAGTATTGCCGGTGTCCATGGCGACACTATTGGTGACTATGCAAAATTATCCAAGACATCAAAAAAGAAAAAAGGCACGGGTCAATTCTTCGCCGCCAAGATTGCCGGCCTGAAACTTAAGAAGGGAGGCAGTAACGACTTCGTAGCCGGGTCAACGGTCGTTCCTGTTCCTGCCGCTGTGTGGTTGTTCGGTAGTGGTCTTTTGGGTGTCATTGCGGTATCCAGGAAAAAGAAGAAAGCTGCCTGATCTAATCATCAGACATTAGCATTGAAAAGCCCTGCCATTGTGCGGGGCTTTTTTATGTCTGCAATCCACTGTTGATTGTGATATACGGTTTAAGCAGATTGCTTCGCACGCCGCTCTCGGCCATCCATGGCCTACGCGGCATAAGGCCTCGCAATGACAACAAATAATATGTCATCGCGAGGAACGGTTTTTGTGACGCGGCGATCTGTTAAGTTTTATGGCTGAGTTTACTGTTGATTGTAATATACAGTTGTGCAGATTGCTTCGCACGCCGCTCTCGGCCATCCATGGCCTACGCGGCATAAGGCCATCCTGGCCAAAGCTCGCAATGACAATTTTATGAGTGTGAGATTCTAGTCGGTTTTTGCTTGTTAAACAAATATTCCTGAAAGACTGCCATAGGTTGTATGAGACCTTCAAGTGCAGACAATTTTATCGTGTCAGGTATGAATCATATTTTTGTATGTGTCAGATTCGGCTTGAGCTACTACAACTCATTCTCTAGATAAACACATTTGACAGTGCCCAGAGCGAACTGATCATTGTCCTTCAGGATGTGTGTCTTTACCCTTTTGCCATTTACAAATGTGCCGTTGGTACTGTCCAGGTCGGTCAGCGTGATTTCGGCTTGACCATCTGCCCCGGTTTGAGAGCTTATCTGTGCGTGCTGGCCACTGATGGTATCATCCGTCAGCAAGATATCGTTCCCATTGCCACGGCCTATCCTTGTTGTACCTTCCTTAATGATATGTTCGATAGGATTTTCAGTGAAAATGAGAAGTCTGTGCATCTGCTGGAATACCTTGATCGCTGTTGTGATTCGGTTCATTTTACCATTAGTAAATAATTAAGCCATGATTTACATGTTGGGGTCGTGGGCGGGAGATAAGTCGGTTTCCAGGCCATTCGCGCTAAACATTTCAATCAATAAATCATCTATAATTATCCAATAAAAACAATTATTTATATCATTTATTTAATATTGTACTGGATATTGGTGCTTGCGTCCATGATACGTTTATTCAGGACTGAGTTTCAATTCGGCTGATTCCTGATATCATTTATCAACAAAATTGGTGTCGGGAAATGATATATAGCGGGTTATAGATGTTACTTACGCAATACCCGGATAACATTATTGATAAATTCCCAGGACTTTTTAACAGAATAAAGATATATAAGTATGCAATTTCTATCCGGTAGTATTTTGGTCGTTGACGATAATCAACTGAACAGGCTGTTTATACGCAAGCTTGCGCAGGATATGGGGCTTTCTGTCGAGGAGGCAGATAATGGCAAACTGGCCCTGGAAGAAATGCACATCGAGAAATTTGATCTGGTGCTGCTGGATATCAAAATGGAAGGTATGGATGGGGTCGAGGTGCTTAAGGCCATTCGTGCTGATGATAAACTAAAATCCTTGCCCGTCATGATGATGAGTGCGCTGGATGATTTGCCTACCATCAAAAAGTGTCTCGATATGGGCGCGGTTGATTATCTGACCAAGCCCTTCGAGATCAATCTTGTGCAATCACGCATTTACCGTGCCCTGAAGAACAGCAGTAAAAATCCTGGAGAGGCTTTTGACATAGTCAGGGACTGTCTGGCACGCATCATGGTTATTGACGATGAGCCGCTGAACCTGGATTTGATTGACCATTGTCTGGCTGATACCGGATGTCAGACCCGCTTGATGCAAGATCCTGTAGAGGCTTTGGCACTCCTTGATAAAGAAAAATACGATATGGTGCTACTTGATATCAGGATGGAGGCCATGGATGGTATGGAAGTGCTGGATTCGATAAAACATAACGAGCACATCAAGGATACCCCGGTATTAATGATTTCTGCACTGGATGATTTCAAGACCATCCGGAAATGCATGGAAAAGGGGGCTATCGATTACATTGCCAAACCATTCGAGAAGATATTGCTGTTGTCACGCATTCAGTCTTGCCTGGGGCTTCTCTGAATTCAGATCAGGAGTTTAATATAGACACAGTTGATTGTGTGCGAGCGCCATCAACGCTGCCTTCCCGGGCGATTTGCTGATCATGCCTGCCTGCAGGATATAGTCGATCTGTATCGGATGCTGTGTATTTTCTGGATGAACACGGTAGATGTGCGATGTAAAAATTCTGAATATCAGGTCAGCAGTTGACAATGTGTAATTCAAGTCAGTATTCAGAATAATGACGTAAAGAACCTCTGATTAATTAGTCATTGCGAGGACAAAGTGTCATTCATTTGAAATATCTATGAGCGGCAGTTTAGCGACGAAGCAATCCAAAGTGCCATTCATAATGGAATATATAAACGGCATATAAGTACATGATTCTATTTGACAGATTGCCGCGCTGCGACCGCTATTAAGATTACGTAAGGTATGGCCCGTTGGCTCGCAATGACAAAAATTTTTGAATTAATCAGAGGTTCCGTAGATCAAGAAAGATATTAAATTCAGTATATTGATACATATATTCGTGCAAGAATGCAGGAAGCCATGCGGGGTTTCTGACAATGCATAATTACATAACAACTTATACATGCCGTTATTGCGCTATATTTCTGGGCTTGTTCATGTTGTGTTGTA
>CAMYJD010000087.1 GCA_947258655.1 uncultured Gammaproteobacteria bacterium
CACGACCAGGTGAAGTGCTTTTACCGACCGGTACGGTCATGAGTGGCGTGCTCGATATGGAATTGATCTCTGATTATGATGGACCATGGCGTGGCATGTTGGTACGTGATGTCTATGATGTACAGAAAAAATATATATTATTGCCCAAAGGAACGCGCATTACAGGCCGTACCATACGCATCAAAAATGTGAACGAGCCCATCCAGGCACGTATGGCGATGGGTGTAAAATGGGCCATCCTACCCAATGGCAACAGAATAGACTTCTCTAAAACTGTTGGTCTTGATGCTGCCGGCGTGGCTGCGGTTAAAGACCAGGTTAATTATCATATCATGGCGCAATTGCTAGGCATGACAGCCTACGCGGTCTTGGGAGCGGGTCCTGCATTAACACTGGATACTGATGGTGATGGCCTTTCATCAAAAGAACAAGCACTGGCTAATATCACGGGTGGTTTAACGGATCAGTTCGGTAGTTTCGCACAGAAGTATCTGAATCTTGTACCTACCATCACCATCCGCGCCGGCACACCCTATAAGATATTTGTCGAAGATGATCTATATATCAAGCCATGGGATTACGTCGATAAAACCATTTATACATCGGGTGCCTATTAATAATGGATATTTATGTCATAAACGCCTATCTGACCGATAATAAAACGCCACTGTATGTGTCAACCTTATTACCGATTAGTGTTATCGCGATTTTGACGATTATAACCCCTGATGTCGTCGCATATTTGATTATGCTTGCCTCAATCTGGCCTTATTATCGTTTGACATCCTGTATCCAGGAACGCTATTTCGAATGTAGTAGGACACAGGCCCATTTGCAGATCATCATGCCGTTTTACATCTTGATAACAACCTGGGCGATGCTGCTTGTTGTAACAGACCGTACCAGCTTTCTATTGGGCTGTGTTGGTCCGTTTACATTTGTCCTGCTAAGCGTTATTTGGCCGGTATTCCGACACAACATTGAACGTACCAAGCGCCACGTACCGTTTTACATTAGTTACAGCATGTCAGCTGTTTTCTTTATTGTAGCTGCAACTGTTTATATAGGGAGATTACTATGAAACTGATATCAGCAAGCATACTGATATTATTTATGACAATAAATGTCGCAAATGCACAAGCACCCGCCTATAACGAATTACATCTTGGAACGCGTTTGAGCTTTGATCCTGCCATACGAACCGTAAAACAAGCGGTTGAGTGGGTATTACGTCCCACCAGTTATAAATTAGTCATTCAGCATCCGGCACCCTTTGATGCCCTGGAAATAGCAAAATCACCCATATCGCCCCTTGCAACACAACAATTAGGCCGGGTTGTCTCTATCGAGGAGGCATTACTGCTCATTATTGGCGGCGATAACCGACTGGTGGTCGATCCTGATAATCGATTGGTATCGTTCGAGAGCATGCCCAAGCTTGCTAAAACCGACTGGTGGTCGATCCTGATAATCGATTGGTATCGTTCGAGAGCATGCCCAAGCTTACTAAAGGGGAGGGGACACTGTAAATGCGTTCTGTATTAGTAACATTGCTGTTGTTTTTAATCGTGGGTTGCACAGCTACACCTATCAAAGATGATTGTTGTGACGCGCCTATCCCACGGGTGGTTATGCGCTCATTGGTTGTTGAAGAAAAGATAGTTCCACCAGACAGCATACGTGATGTCATTGAGGAAGAGCAGGGACCAAAAAATCGATATGAAAATCCATCATTGCGCGCTCAGCCGCGTAATGATGCCGACAATTAGGAGGCAATCATGCCAAGATCTACTATGATTCGCGCAGTATTCACCTTTATGTTGTTTGCTTTAACAGTAAGTACAGCTAATGCTGGCTTATTCTCAAGACTATGTTTAATTGAGTCACCGGTGCGTGGTTTAAATATAGACGATAAAAATCCACAGAGCTTTAGCGTTGAATGGGATTTTAATATACCGCCAGAAATACCGGTCGATATACGCGTGAGCATGAATGGTCAGGACGCGACCCCAAGCGTCCCTTGGTGGATGCTGATATTTGATAAGGGTGCGGGCATGTCCCATTGGGGACATGGGGTTGTACCAGGCCAAACGTACAATGTCACCGTTTCACAAAAAAGTGTCTGTGGTAAATGGTCTTCTAAAACGATTGCCGTTACGACGCCGCTGGTCGATGAAAATATATCGATTGACGATGCCATAGCTGCTGCAACATTGCACGTTGAAACGGAAATCAGTGAAGCACCAGACAATATCGCCGATATCAATGATGAGTATACATGGACAGAAACGCTGGAATGCGATGAAGAAGATTATTATTGCACACCTGAGGTCATCGATGTACTGGATAATGAACGCGAGGCTTTGAATATCTGGGACCCGCGTCTTGAAGGTGCGCAGATAGATAGCATTATGGACGATGGACAACGCACCTATATTCGCACCAATGACCTGTCGCAAGTAACCGTCTACGAAGATGATGGTGACGGCGGATTATAAGGTCGATATCGGTACAGACAGCGAAGATTATGGATCCGCGCCAGAAGCGAATGTATGCGATCCACTTGCCGGTCCATGTGTGGAATCATAATAGAGGTATCGCTGTGGCTTTCCCCGTAGTCCACAGGCCATCGCCCGCGACTGCCGCAGCATCTTTAGATGAAATGCGCAGGCAAAGCGCGGGGCCGCATCGCGGCGCCTGTGGGCCCACGGGGGAAGGCATGATTTTCTAACAGTTATTCGATCGGGCAGTGGATTCATTGTACTGATGTACAAATAAAAAAGGGGAACGGCAAGCCGCTCACCGCGAGGTACTAGCGATATGACAAGGAGTCATACCGGTAGAATTAATATTCTAGCAAAGCAGGATGCCGTTGCAATGAAAATATCGATATTGTTAATCCTTACCGCCACTTTTAGCATGAATTACAGCCTGCTTGTACAGGCGAGTGATTCAGGTGATAGCTTCAACAAGACATTAGACCGTATTCTTGGTACAGATTCTGATCCACGTAAAAGAAATAGAAATAAAAATACAAGCAATTCATTAACGAATGCCTTGTTTGGTAATAAAATAGCGCGCACTTTAACGCATGATGACCGGCAAGTCGTTGTTGCTGTGCTTGAAAGGTATAATAAACGTGGTCGTCATACTTGGATCAATCAAAATAATAGAATCTCATATCGTATGACCATCGATGAGGTTTACCTTGAAAAGAAGGCGCTGTGCAAGTCCTTCACCGTGACCGCACGTATTAACAAACGTTGGGAAAATGCACCGGGCAGAGGCTGTCGTGTTGCCCAGGGTCGCTGGTCTGTTAATGGATTGGCTGTACCGAAACATAAAACAGATACAAGCAACAATGATGAATCGGATCACGAATAAATTATTCACCTTTATATAACTATTAGTTATGTAAATGATTTGTAGGTATAGATAGTGAGAAGGCCCTTTATACGATTGCACGGAGGCCATGCATGGATGATATGGAATATTTGTTATTAAAACTGAGTCATACGGCTAATGACTATCATGCAAGGGTCAGCGAACTCAAGCAAGAAGTGTCGCGTATCAGGCAATTACCCTGCTTTGATGGGAAAGCCATTTACAAAGATACGCATTATCTCGTCCTTGTTCCCAGGATGATCAATGGCGAGCGTAAATTGCGTTATATTGGACGCGATCCTGTGAAAATAGAACAGGCATTGAAAGCAGTCGAGCGTGGCGATCGTTTACGTATTATAGAATCAGAAATCAATGATCTCGAGCGTGCAGCCGACCAATTCCTGTCTCAATTACGACAAGCAGCAACTACATTGTCACCGAAGGAAATTTGTAAGGAAATACCATTATGAAGGCATTATCTGAAGAGCAGGAATTAATAAGAAAATTCGAGAATGGTGAATATATGGCGTATGCAGAGTCTGTAGGAGCAGCGGGGCGATGTAAGATTAAAAGTGCACGCCCACAGCTGCCTATACTCGCAAAGGGTCAGCGTACTACTTTTAAATATAAATCACAGCTTTTAGCAATGACGGTTGGAATCACTAGTGCCATTTTGTCATCATGCTCACTATTGCATACCAATCCTCCGCCACATCAGGTTATAAACAAAAATGGTATGAATTCCCGTGTTGTCACCCGTAACCTGGCTGCACCTAAAGTAATGCCTACACCAGTGTACCGTGGTGTGATCAACAAGGCGCCAATACCCACGGAGGTAGCGGCACTGAAATCAGGCAAGGCGTCGCGATTGATCGAGAATGTATCTCAAACCTTCTACATAGAGTTTCCAAACGAGTCCTGGAAGCTCAATAAGTCGAATCTGAATGCGCTATTAGATGCGGTCGTTACCATCGATGAAGGGCAGCGTATTTTGATCGTCGGTAATTCCCATGGGGCCAGTCGTGTCGGTACGGGTCGACTGGCACATAAACGCGCAGATGCCGTGTATCAATATCTTATAAGGAATGGTGTTAAAGCCAACCGAATACATCGACTCGCATCATGGGATAATATTGCGGTGGATCATGCACCATCGCGTGGCGTACAAGTCATGTTTGTTACGAACGATGATCCATCGGCTTTGCTCGTAAGATTGGTAAAAAACAAGGAAACGCAGAACAGGGAACTATAAATGCAAAAGCTCGTTAAGATAATAATCACATACGCCACTAATATATGCACAACCAGACCTAGATGCACAGCGATTATGTACGGATGCCACTAAACGCATGCTTGTTGAGCATGGTGCACCGCCCACAATCGATGCCGCTCACTTATGCGCAAAGACTTATTATGCTGCAGATCAGTGGCAGTGTGTTATCAAGTATATGGATAAAGGGGTTGCATACGGTAAAGCAACATCATCATGCGGTATGTCGACGCAGGTATCGCCGTAATGGGTATGTATCATGGCCAACGGCTTGAACAGTTACAAAAATATGCTGCGCTAAAAGAAGGCCTTTTAATCAATACAGTATATCGTGGTATGTGGGCAAAACATCAATGGCAGTGTAAATATAAGCATACCTGGCTGGCCGTCCCGGGTAATATATTAAGTGGTTCATGGTGTCCGTATTGCAATGAAAGTGAAAAAGATGAAAAGAAAGTTATAGCACAACAAACTTGCGAGTAAGGATCATTATGCTATTGTAGAATAAAATATATTCTGTACATAAAAATACTCTAGTGTTGTTGGCCATAATGAATGAATATATCATTGCCGCTATTTTGATTTTATTGCTTGTATCCTCGATACGTGGTGTATGGTTAGGCCCACTGAGATACTTTTCGTTGTTATTTTTGGTCTTATTTTTAGTTGGCTATCTGGTAATTAATATTTCACCGCGAGATACACTATCTTACCGACTTGGTGGGATGATATTCATTTCCTCATTAGTCGTCGGTATTGTTGTTTTCGTCTATCGAATCTGGTACAGAATACAACAGATAAAAAACGAAAAAACGCATTAATTATCGTTATGACATATTATATAAAAGACGAAAGGTGGAACGATTTAACAATCGTATTATTAATATCTAATCGTAAATATTCAGTTGCTGCTTAAACAGGTTAAGCCTTAGTCACTTGAATTAAACTATCAGAAATGATGATGGATCATTTCCATGATAAGTTTAATCACGGCCTAAATTCTTT
>CAMYJD010000088.1 GCA_947258655.1 uncultured Gammaproteobacteria bacterium
GTTCAGTGAACAGTACCAGCCGTGGGTCGTCATGATCCTGCCACCGGGTGGATTCTTTGTCCTCGGCGCATGGCTGTTGCTGTTTAACTGGTTGCGCCAACGCCGTGGTGAAACCATACCTGACCAGTCAGGAGCGCATCATCATGTCAGCTGATTCCGCCATCTATATTTTTCTGAACGCTGCGATCGTCAACAACTTCGTGCTGGCAATGTTTCTCGGTATCTGCCCGTTTCTGGGTGTGTCGGCCAAACGTGACACGGCCTGGAGTATGGGTCTGGCCGTCATCTTTGTCATGTTTATCAGCTCGATCTGCGCCTACGGCATCAACTGGCTATTGAAAGAATTGAATATCGAATACCTGCGCCTGATCAGCTATATCGCTGTGATCGCCTCGGCCGTACAGCTAGTGGAAATGACGATGAAGAAATACAGTCCGACCCTGTTCCGTGCACTGGGGATCTTCCTGCCGTTGATTACGACCAATTGTGCGATCCTTGGTGTAGCATTATTTCAGACTTCGCGTGAATACGACTTTGTCCAAAGCGTCGCATTCAGTCTCGGTGCCGGAGTTGGCTTCATGATCGCGTTGATGTTGATGGCCGGGCTGCGCCAGCAACTGGAACTGGCCAAGGTGCCCAATGTCAGCCAGGGCGCCGCATTGACGCTGATGCTGGCCGGACTGTTATCGCTGGTCTTTATGGGTTTTGCCGGTCTCGGGGTGCAACATGGTTGATATTGTTATAGCGATAGGCGTCATTTTGTTACTGCTGTTTGGCTGGATCATCGTACAGCACCTGTCACGCCTGTATGCAAAAAAACACCCGGAGTTCGGTCCGGCCCGTGAAGAAGGCAATGGCTGCGGTAGCAGCTGTCTGTGCAATAAAGGCGTATGCAAAAAGAAACAATCACTCGATAACCCGCAACAAAATTCCGATATTAAAACAGGAGGATCACATCCATGACTTATCTCAGTGATCTGGATACATCGAACACAGTACAGGCTGAAGTGATAAAATCCGAGCGTATCACACCCGAGGATGTGGCCGAAGTGCGCAGTATTATATTTAAAATAAGACACCCGGACTTCAGCTACCGTGAAGGCCAGCATGTCGGCGTGCTGGTGCCAGGCCCGCATGCATTCGGGCATGACAATCATTTTCGCCTATATACCATCGCCAACAGCCCGCAACTAAACGCGGATGACGATATTGTCATCGAATTGTGTGTGCGGCGCTGTTTTTATATTGATGAATTCAGTGGCGAACAGGAGCCCGGTATTGCCTCTAATTATCTGTGCAACCTGAAAGCGGGCGATGCAGTCACGCTGAGCGGCCCGTATGGCGAGGCGTTCGAATTGCCGACTGACCCGCAGACCAATCTGTTGATGATCGGCAGCGGCACTGGCATCGCCCCATTTCGCGCCTTTATCCAGCATATCTATCAGCGCCAGTCCGACTGGCAGGGCAAAATGATGTTGTTCTATGGCGCGCGCAGCGGCACCGAAAACCTGTACCGCAATGACATCAACAACGACCTCGACAAGTACTACGACCAGAAAACCTTCCAGGCCTTCGAGGGGCTGAGTGAGCGCCCGTGGATGCACCACGAAGATGATGGCCTGCATGATGTGCTCAGTGAAAATGCCGAGGAAATCTGGGAGCTGATCCAGGACCCAAAGACGCATGTCTATCTGGCAGGCCTGGAGCGTACTCGTGAACGCTTCGAGGACATCATGTTAAAGACCGCCGGCTCCAGCGCGCGTTGGAAATGGATGATGGAAGAAATGAAAGAACAGAACCGATGGTCGGAGTTGATATATAGTTGAGGGTAAAAAAGGGGTCGGTAAAAAAGGGGTCGGTGACAATTGAGAATCATTCGTATTATTATTTGTCACCGACCCCTTTAATGGTGCTCTGACCCCGGGTAACTGTTATCTCTCGACCTTTAAGTCGAATAAGAATTAATCTGGATAGGCGGCGATCAGGCCGATGGCTTCATTCCATTCGCAATGACATCTTGTGTGTATGAGTAATGGTGTCACGGTAGTTTTCAGATATCAGCAGCAAGGCTTTTTATATGCTATATGGCGAGCTTTCTTCATCCGGCCGTGTCTTGAAACGTTTGTAACTCCACTGGTATTGAGTGATGTTAGCGCGAACACAAGCCTCGATGGCCTGGTTCATGGCTGTGGCCGAGAC
>CAMYJD010000089.1 GCA_947258655.1 uncultured Gammaproteobacteria bacterium
TGATTTCATATAGGGAAAATGATTTTTTATCCACCCAAAACAGATCCTGGTCACCATCGTTATCTGCATCAACCCAGACAAATGATCCTTCAGGAGTCATGTCGATCCCCGCATCCTGAGCCACATCCCTGAAATGGCCATCAGGTAACTGTTCATACAGTTTGTTAGGCTGATACTCAAATGGTTTCCCGCATGAGACATACATATCCAGCCTGTTATCTGCATTATAATCGACCCACGCTGCCTTACGACCGGAACAATCCTCTTTTATCATGCCTAGCTGTTCCCCAATGTTTCGGAATGAACCAGCTTTTGCGACAAACAGCTCGTCCCAATACGGATCCGGCATACGGCCCATCCAGCCTTTTAGGCCTCCTCGCGTAATAAATAAATCAACTTGTCCATCCCCATTATAGTCAGCCCACGCCATTCCATGACGGTCTTTCATGTTTATACTGAACTCCCGGATTGCTGGAGATTTATATTGTGACCCAACATATATCCTGTCCGCTGAGATACTGGACTCAAACCTGAAACGTATCGGCAAGGCATGAAGATAAGGCTTGAAGGAAAAAGAACCGTCATCTTTCAGATTAAAATCGATAACTGTGCGCTCGACTCCTTTGGCGAGCGTTTCACGCTTTATAGTCGTCTTGACATTCTCTTTATGTACGATCTTTAACGACGACTTTATGACAACTTTACCGGAAATTCCGTTAGCCAGGCTAGTCTTATAGGCGCGGACAGTAACCGCAGGTCCATTCCAGCTAATATACACACCCGGCTTTGTTAGTCGCACCTCTTCGGGCAAAACCACAAGCCCTGGAAACACGGGATCCTGATCAAGTTGCATTGCCGGGAATTCATCTTTAAACCCACCATTCCCCTGATTCACAAGAACACTTTGTGGACCCGAGTGATTTGAGGTAAAAATATCCAGCGCAGTATCCTGATTTATGTCGGCAATCCCCAGGTCAAACAGACCAAAATACGCTATATCTAATGGCAATGCCTCAAATCCATCCGTATTTTGCAGTGACGGTGTAAGCCTTGAGTACAGAAAAAGAATGGCAAGAATCGGAATCACGAGAGCAAACGCAATTATGCGCATCAGTAATTTTTTAGCATTATTGATCAATCCAATCTCTCCGAAAAATGAACTCCAGCGCACATATATTATTGAATCCTTCGAGCCACATCATCGTATTGCAGTAAATATTCACTGTTCACCATCTCTGCCATAATTCCAATAACAAAAACAGCCTCATGTTTTTTTAAAGACGCACAATGCCAACAATATATTACCGCGCGTGAATTTTTACCACTAATGTTTTTTTATAATCTCGCCCCATCGAATTCGGATACTGAAAAACCCGCATCATGCATATGATCAATGACAATCCATGCCACCTGATATATATCACTCACCCCAACCAAAATCCCGGCCAAGATAACTATATAGAGCCTGGTTATGAGGCTTGAAATAGTTTACTAAATAATTCCTCATATCCTGATCCATCGCAACATCTTTGCCAATATTAAATGTTTTATATGCGCTTAACTCATACTTTGGCAATTCCAGAAAATTCAGCACAATATCGAAACTGGATGCTGTATTACTGAAAAATTCTTCACTCTTAAGGACAAGGACCTGTTTCGCAGGAAACAGGTCAAACCAGCGCTTCACCTGCTCTATATATATACCGCGTTTTAGATAGGAAAATAATTTATAGTTGCCACTCGAGTAATACTCATCCGCGAGCATCTTTTCATACTCACCCTGCAGCCTCTCCGATTCTGCCTGTATTGCATCCTTGAACGTGAGGATCTCCTTCCCGAGTTTGACATGATAACGGTAATGTGAAAATGCACGGTCAATAGGATTTCTAAGCATTATTATTATTTTTGCGTTCGGAAAAGCAGACTTAATGCGACTTGCCACATGCGGATGAAAAATATAATAGGGTGTAGCCTCACCTGTCAGTATTCTGTGGCGGTAGCGGGCCGTGAAATAATATTTTTCCAGAATAGATGGAAATTGCCTTCTATACC
>CAMYJD010000090.1 GCA_947258655.1 uncultured Gammaproteobacteria bacterium
ATGCCATATTGATACGCGCGCGTTAGTCCGGTTTATATCGCAGTGTCACACAGGCAGTAGTCCATAGTGAATGGCAGGGTAAGTTCGATGAACAGAGTGTATCTGATAGATGCCAGCATTTATGTATTTCGTGCATGGTTTTCGATGGACGATAGCATTACTGATGAGCAGGGCAATCCGGTCAATGCGGTGTTTGGGTTTGCGCATTTTCTTGCCCAGTTGCTTGAGCGGAAACGGCCTACACATATCGCAGCGTTATTCGATGAAAGCCTGACATCGTCTTTCCGCAACAAAATATATCCCGAATACAAGGCCAATCGTGAGCCTGCACCGCCAGAACTGAAAAAGCAATTCCAGCTTTGTCGTAAATTATGTCGTGCGCTTGGTGTCAGGGAAATGGCCAGCGCGCGTTATGAGGCGGATGACCTGATTGGCAGTCTGGCACAAAGGTTTCGCGGGGATAATAAACAGATTATTATCGTGTCGAGAGACAAGGACCTGGCACAGTTGCTGCGCGATCAGGACCTGTTCTGGGATTTTGCCGACGATCGTGAATTGGACTGTCAGGGTGTGACGGATCATTTTGGTGTGCGCCCACAGCAGATGGCGGATTACCTGGCCCTGGCCGGTGACAGTGTTGACAATATACCAGGCGTGCCGGGCGTTGGTAAAAAGACCGCGCAGCGATTGTTGAACCATTTCCAGGACCTTGATGAGCTATACCACGGCCTGGAACAGGTGCCGGACATGGATATGCGCGCTGCCGCACGCATACATGGTTTGCTTGAGCAGCATCGTGATATGGCCTATCTATCCAGGCAGCTCAGTGAAATCAAGTGTGATGTGAAATTACGCGTTGAACTGGACGACCTGCAATGGATGCCAGATTTCAACAAAACACAACGGTTTTTCAAGTCACTGGGTATCGGCAAGGGTCTGACAACACGGTTCGCACGCTTGATGGAGGAGTTCTAGTATGGATTGGGCAGAACTGGAACAAATGATCAGTACGCATGTCGGTAAACGATTTGTCATTGACAATAAAAAGACGCTTGGGGGAGGTTGTATCAACCAGGCCTTCCACGTCACCGGCTGCGGACAGGAGTATTTTGTCAAGCTCAACGCAGCCTCGATGCTGGACATGTTCGAGGCGGAGTATGCGGGCCTGGATGCGATGTATCAGACCCATAGTATTCGTGTGCCGCGGCCGTTGCTCAGTGGAAGCAGTGGTTCCAGCGCCTTCCTGGTCATGGAATACATCCCGCTGCATGGCAGTGGCGATGCAGCGGCTATGGGTGCGCAACTGGCGCAAATGCATGGCGACCAGGCACAACGCTTCGGCTGGCACCGTGACAATACCATTGGTGCAACAGCGCAAATCAATGACTGGTCGGATAACTGGGTTGAATTCTGGTGTCAGCACCGCCTGGGTTATCAGATCCGCCTGGCAGAGGCCAGGGGCATAGGTCGGCATGCGGTACAGGTGTGCGAGCGGCTGGCAGAAAGTCTGGGTGATTTTTTTACCGATTATATGCCACGGCCCAGTCTGCTGCATGGTGATCTATGGGGCGGTAATGCGGCCTATGATGCCAGTGGAGAGCCGGTCATATTTGATCCGGCCTGTTATTTCGGTGATCGTGAGGCCGATCTGGCAATGACTGAATTATTTTCCGGTTTTAGTGGGAGTTTTTATGCTAGTTATAATGAGGCCTGGCCTCTGGATGCCGGCTATGGGGTACGTAAAACACTTTATAATCAATATCATATATTGAATCATTATAATCTGTTTGGCGGTTCTTATGGTAGCCAGGCGGTGCGCATGGCAGAACAGCTGCTGTCAGAGTGTCGCTAGTCAGAGTATCATCGCGTTAGCATTAATTATAAAACAATAAGTTACATTGAATCTACGCGGCTAGCATGATGTTGGCGCAATTTGTCTGCTGTTATGCGTTATCGTATAAGTAGTTGAATAATAAATAATTGTTATTCGATTTTGGCTCCTGTATAGCAGCGA
>CAMYJD010000091.1 GCA_947258655.1 uncultured Gammaproteobacteria bacterium
GGCATATTTCTCTTCGTATTCTACAGGTGTCATGTAGTTTAAAAAAGCATGCCTGCGTTTTCTGTTATAAAAAACTTCAATGTATTCAAAAATACTCTGCCTTGCTTCTGCTCTTGTTCGGTAATCTTCATGATAAACAAGCTCGTTCTTTAATGAACCAAAGAAGCTCTCTGCAACCGCGTTATCTAGGCATTCGCCTTTTCGACTCATGCTGCACCGCAGCTTGTTATCGCTCAGTTTCTGTTGGTAACTGCCTGACGCATAGGTGCTTCCCTGGTCTGAGTGCACGATGACATCATTCACTTTACCACGTCGCCAAAGGGCCATCGTTAAAGCGTCTTGTACCAACTCTGTATTGTTTCTTGTGCTCATCGACCAGCCAATCACTTGCCGTGAGAACAGATCTAATATAACCGCAACATATAACCAGCCTTCTCTGGTGCCTATGAACGTTGTGTCAGATACCCAGGCTTTGTCATGTTTATCCACTTCAAATCGTCTCTCCAGCAGGTCAGGTGCAGGTTGCATCGTGTTTTTCGAGTCGGTTGTCACGATAAACTTACGTGCCATCTTCGACTTGATATCGGCCACTTTCATTAAGCGGGCTACGCGGTTCACACTGCAGCTTTCACCTTCTGCTATAAGATCCTTATGGATCTTGGGTGAGCCATAGATTCCTCGTGACTGTTGATGAGAGCGCCTGATCTTTTCTGTTAATGCGTTATTTTCACGACGTCTGTTGCTTTCCGGGCGATCTAGCCAGTCATGATATCCACTGGGTGACACGTCTAATGCCTTACAGAGCCGTATTAATTTGTATTCTTTGCGATGACTTCGAATAAACTCGTATCTCAGTCCAGTTCCTTCGCAAAGAATACTGCGGCCTTTTTTAGGATTTCGTTCTCCTCTCTTAGGCGCTTGTTCTCTTGCCTGAGTCTGGATGACTCTGATTGATCTTCTTTCTTTGGCCTACCTCGCGTGGCTGTAGGCACATCACCTTTTTTAGTCATTTGTTCTTTCCACTTATAGAGTTGGTTGCGCCGGATGCCTAATTTCATGGCGATCTCACTGGCTGGACGATCTGATTCATCCATCAGGCGTATGGCTTCTAGCTTAAACTCTTTTGTATAAGTATTATAGGGCTTACGTTTTGCTGTCATTGGGACACTCCTTTGAGAGACCTAAAATCAACATCATGGTAATATCATCAAACAGATAGCCTGTATGTTCTCGCTTCCAACGCGTTACCGTTTGTACTATTTCCTGCAAACGGTCCACTGCCTTCACATCTGAAAAACGGCTGATCATATCAACCACACCTTTATCACCCAATTGCCTGTTGCGCTCAATCCAGCACTCAGTCAATCCATCTGTGAATATATACAGGTCGCCGCCATCAAGCTTCAGCTGATATTCTTCGTAGCCTACGTCTGGCAAAATACCCAGCGGTGGAGACGCAATTTCATACGCAGCCACATCACCATCACAAGTGCGCAGCAAAGGTGGCTGATGACCTGCATTGACCATGACCAGCGCCTGTTGCTTTGGATCATATATACCGGCAACCATCGTCACAAACATACCACGCGTGGCATTTGCATATAACTCGTTATTGATCACTGATAACAGCTCTGATGGTGATGGTATACGCTTGCCGAGACACCTGAATATTGATGTCGTCTTGGCCATCAACAGTGATGCATTGATACCTTTTCCGGACACATCGCCGAGAGCAAAACAGATACGGCCATCTTCCAATTGAAAATGGTCATAAAAATCACCCGACACCATCCGCGCAGGAACATTATATCCATAGACAGGGTATTTCTCACTGTGACATGGTAATAAGGCTGCCTGAATTTCACGCGCCAGCTCAAGCTCGCGTCGCGTACGTTCCTGAAAAACAAGCTCTTCAGCCATACGTGAATTATGTATCGCCATGGCCGAGATATTAGCGAGAATGCTCAACAGATTTCGATCATGCTCATCAAACAGACCGCTTTCAGAGTTTTTATTGATCGCTTCCAGCGCACCAATACGTTCATCATTCAATACTAATGGCGCACACAGAATCGAGCGTGTCACTACCCCGCTTCTGCTGTCTACTCCATCGTAAAAATCCGGATCCCTGCCGACATCTCGCACCATTTGTATCTCATTTTCACGCAGTGTGCGTCCAACGATACCGTCACTGGCAGACAGCCTGACGCCGGTTATATCTGCAGCAGATGCGCACACCCGGCACACCAGTTCACGCTCGTCTTTTTCGAGTAGAAAAAGTGAGACTCCTTCAGCATCAAGATATTGTTTAACCAGACTGGTAACATGCTGCAATGTCGCATCGATATCCAATGTTGTGGAAAATTCCTGCAGAACAGTTGTTAACAACTCCAGTTGTTCACAGGATTTGTCGGTATCGGGGCGGAGCTCGTGTACGCTCATATATTAAATATCATTTATAAACAAAAGGATAAGGTCGCGATTTCATAATTATTAAAAACGCCTGATTAAAACAACAATAGCATAAATGATCACAAACTGTTCTTCGATGAGGCACAGCCTCAGTTTTTTTGTCAGTGTCGGTAAGTCGCCTGCAATAGCCGCGATAAAATAGAAAATATTGCTAACCGTCGCTTGTCCATACCATCCAGATAATACAGGACTCAAATGATGAACAGATTTGCTATGCTCAATACATAATACAAAAAAGCCCCGTTCTATTAGCGAACGGGGCTGTTCCTGGTTATGCCTGAACTAGAATTTCACGTTAAGGTTCGCCTGGATGCGGTAGCGGTCCCGGTCATTGAATCGCGCATCGCTGTTGCTGGCAGCCAATGTTGCAGTATCAACAATCCTTTCCATGTCATAATAAATCAACAATCCTTTCCATGTCATAATAACGGATATCCAGGTTGATCCTTTTTGCGATCTTGTAATCAAGCTGCAACCTGAAACCATCAAAGTTAGATACCCCGGTACTGCCGGGGTTGGGAAAATCATCCTGTGAGAAGTCACCATCTCCCAGTGGCGCATGCGCCTCGACATTGAAGTAATACAGTCGCAGGCCTATCGTATCATTAACCTTGTAACGCCCCTCAAGTACATAGGCGGTATCTTCCGAATTGGCATCACTCTTCAGGTATTCCGCACCAAAGCGCCATGGCCCGGTCCTTAATTCACCATTGATCATAAAATGATCTTCGGCCTGGTATGTTCCTGCCGGTGCATCCAGCATCGCGCCACCCAGGGCTGCCTTGACTTTCATGCCTTCTATTTCGCCTTTATAGACAGCCTGGTATAACAGCACATCGACATCGTCGTTCCAGGAGCCTTCATTGACTACTGCATAGGCACCATTCAGCGTAAGCGGTCCGGCCTGGTAAACGACGGCGAAGGCATCCGGATTAATATCCTTGTCCCAGAACATTTCACTGGACTGCCAGTAATTCAATGGTGTTTTACCGGCATGAAAGGTCAGATTCGACATTGGCTTGTAGGCGACATAGGCCTGATCAAAACCGATATCGGCGTTTTTCGAGCCGTCATTGGTCCCGAACGTGATATGCGGTGAATTCAATGCACTGGTACCGGTTGCCACTCGCATTACCCCCGACCATTGCTCGTTCACCTTGTAGCTGAGCCCCAGACGTGCGCGGTAACGGAAACGGTCACGGTTCCGACTCTCACCTGTCGATCTCGTTTGATCATCATATTCTGCACGCAGACGAAAGTCGCCATACAGTTTTACATTGCCGTCCTTATCCAGATTGACCGCAGCTGTCGCCAGCCCAGTCGATGCCGTCATTGCCAACATCAGGGCAGTATTTATTACAGTCTTCTTGTACATGGTTTTCATATCCAAGCCCTTCCTCTCTGTTTAATTTAATATTGTTATTTAAATCGTAACGCCGACAAACTGCCGTTGAGAATATCCTTCACCTTCGCATAGTCATTGAATAAGAACACAATGTAGGCATCGGCATGATTATCTTTATGCAAAGTTAACAACAAGGCCTGACGATAGATTTGTGAGTAACTATCATTTACATCAAACGCTGCGGCAGCGGCCCAGCCCGCATTAAAAAGCTGATTGGACTGATCAGTCGGGTATTCCCTACGCGGACTATGCCCGCCATCTGACAACTGCTCAATAATTGTCTCAAACATCATATTGAATAGGTGATTAGGCTCCGGGGCATTATTATGCGGATCTTCATATTCGACCTTGATGCGCTTGATCGGGCGTATACTATACCTGATCTCCATCAAGTCATCTTCGTGACGCAATGCATATTCATACGACAGTACTTCATCCCTGGCAGGCGCAATCTCCTTGAAGCCGGGCATCGATGTCATACTCAAACCCGCTTCCTGCAATAATACCGAGAAGTCCAGCGCGTTTTTC
>CAMYJD010000092.1 GCA_947258655.1 uncultured Gammaproteobacteria bacterium
AGTATTGGCATTGACAGGCATGACCTATGCCAGTGCAGCTAATGAGGATATTATCCAGAAAATGGAGAACCATTGGCAACAATTAGTGAATGAGGAAGATGAGCAGACCCGGAAAAAAATGATTATAGAACATAGGAAAATGATGGAAGATGCAAAACAGAGTGCAGGTTTAGCGGGGCATCATGGTTCTCATACAGGTGAGCACAGCCATATGATGAATACCTTTGACATGCACGAATCAATGATGGATATGATGGAATAATCAGAAATACTTTACATCTATCTGACTCAACAATTAAGGAATCAAAATGAAATCACTTTTTAAATTAACTAATTTAATATTAGCTTTTATTACTCTTTTTGGCGTAACCAGTTTGTATGCTGCTGATTCCAGTTGGCATGAGGAATCAGAATCATATAAGGTTTATCTCGGCCTGGTTTCTTCCAGTCTGATCAAGAAACAACCCTATTTGATTGATCGTGACAAGACCTTGCATGGCGGGATCAGTAAACAATCCAGTGGCAGCAAGCACGTAATGGTTTCGGTATTCAGAAAAGACAATAATGAACGCGTATTGAATGCTACTGTTATTGGTGAAATCAAGCACAAGAAATTATTAGGCGGAAACAAAATACGAAAACCGCTTGAAAAAATGGTTACCAGTGGTGCTATCACATATGGTAATTATTTTAACATGACGGAAAAAGGCGTCTACAAAATCAGTGTTGAAATATTCGAATCTGACAAAAATGACTCGGAAGAGGTTGTGTTTATACAAAAAAATTAATCTACTTGATTCAAGCTATAACGAGTTAATCGGTCAGACGGTATTTTTAGAAAAATATTGTCTGGCGATTAATTCCTGCAACAACAATGAAATTCATCACAGGTTTTATCCTGGTCATTTTATTTGCTGGTCTATATCTGTATCTACATGCAACGTCCACACTGCAAATATTACTGGATCAACAATTACTGCATAAAATAATCGAAGATCTAGATTTCTGGGGACCATTTCTGGTTATAATATTAATGTGTGGTGCCATTGTAATGAGCCCGATACCAAGCGCCCCGATTGCACTGGCCTCTGGTGCAGCATATGGGCATTTTTGGGGGACGATATACGTCCTTATCGGTGCTGAATTGGGTGCCATAATCGCATTCAGTATTGCGCGCATGCTTGGTTACGAAGCCATGCAAAAGCGTTTTGGCGACAGGATAAAGATCAAATGGCTTCAATCCGATACTCATCTGATGCTTGTAGTAGGGCTATCCAGACTCATTCCCTTTATTTCGTTTGATATCGTCAGTTATGCGGCAGGACTGACTTCATTGAGTTACCTGCGTTTTGCAATGGCAACCTTATTGGGTATTATCCCGGCCAGTTTTCTGCTCGCACATTTCGGTAGTGAAATGGTAACTAGTGATTTATCTGGTATGTTGATAACTATTTTACTGCTTGGTGGAATCACGGGTATCCCGCTGATTATTGGTATAGTCATAAGAAAAATACGAGCACATCGATAACCTTCCAGGTACGCCGGAATCGATCATTATGCAAGTATCCAAATTGTTTTTTGTCTGGAAACTTAGTATGACAATGGTACATGTATTATGTATATTTCGAGGTAAATGTGTTAGAAAAATTTACAGGAACGGGTTAAGTTAATATGGAATCAACAGATCAGGATAAGTCCATAACCTGGAGAGATTGGCATGTTCCGTTAGCCAGGAATGATGTCACGTTGCAGGAAATAATCGATAGTGCGGCCCACCTGGCGGCCGATGCGGATGATATACCGTTAATTATCCAAATGATCGAAAATCCCAAATTCGATATTCCCGGCATTACGCTTCGATATTCCCGGCATTACGCTGTTCAATGGTGCGGTCGACCTGCAGACCCATGACTGCATTCACGCGTTACTGGGGCGCGGTCTATTGGCGAAGGATGAAGCCTTTGTCATCGGTTTTACGATGGGCAGTTCAAACCGGGTCAGCAGCACCGAAGAGAAATTATATGCACTTGCGGCAAAGTACCTGTACCCGGGACCCTATAAATTCAATGATGAGGACATCCAGATCTTCAAGGATGCCGTGCGTCTGGGATATATTTCAGATTGTGATGATCTTGCCGACGTGGATTATTCACAATATATGCAGTGGAATGTGGACGATGTACGCCGGCTGTTGCATATTGAGACGGATTTGTTACTGGCTTATTATCGGATTGAACAGAAACGCCATCCTGCAGACAGGGCCAGTCGCAGATTACTGTGATAGTCGGCTCGCTATTCGTCGGGGAAATTTATAACCTTGGCAGGGGTGTCACGAAAGCTTTCCGCTAGATCCTGATGCGCCTGATCAAGATTTTTATCATTTTTTACAGACTGCAGATCTTTATCGTTAACGGTAGTAGCTCTGGCATTGGCCTTCATAAGTTCG